>JBALXQ010000015.1:0-107118 GCA_036960565.1 Bermanella sp. | reverse complement strand
TTGGTAAACAGTGCAAACTTTTCTCTTGGAGGGGTTTTAAACACAGCGGTGATGTCCAAACTGCCATTTTCAATTTCTTTGGCAACACGCTTAACCGGCCTTATTTTATAAGCCAGCTTATAATCAGGAAGGCGAGCAAAAGCTTCACGGATAATGTCCGCATCTGGGCCTATTGGCTTACCATCCACTATGTATTGAAAAGGCGGAAATTCAATGTCCATCACCCCAAAAACTACGGTTTGCTCAGCATGAACTCTGGCCCCTAACAACAAACCTGATAACAGCAGCAGCTTTAAATAGAAAAGGTAACGCGCCATCTTTTCATCCGAATTAAGCCTTTACACCAGTATAGCAACTCCTAATCATTAGATTGCGCTAACCCTTGTATAATGGCCTTAGTTAAAGCCCTTTAGGAATAAAAAATCCCCCTGTTATGATAGAGTGTTTTAGGCAGTATTTTATTTAGTGAACCACTTGAGTAATTAGAATGGCAAGACGTAAATGACGCCTGCAGTGAACGCCCTTAAAAAGAGTAAAACCCCTTACAATTTGCATGAATACTCCCATAACCCTGCCAGTGATTCTTATGGATCTGAGGCAGCCGAAAAACTGGGTATAAGTGCCAGCCAAGTATTTAAGACTCTGGTGGTGAGCTTGGACAACAAGGCATTAGCCGTAGCCGTGGTGCCGGTATCATCCAAACTCAGCATGAAGCAAGTGGCCAAGGCATTGGCGGCTAAAAAAGCTGTCATGGCCAACCCGGCTGAAGTAGAGCGTGTCACCGGTTATGTATTGGGGGGCGTCAGTCCTCTGGGCCAAAAGAAAACATTAAAAACTGTGATTGATTCTTCGGCAAAGGATTTAAGCAGTATTTTTATCAGTGCTGGTCGGCGTGGCCTGGAGATTGAAATTAATCCTGTGGATTTAGCAAAGTTAACTCGGGCCAGTTTCTATAAAGTATCTCAGTAAACTTTTCATGCTAGTCTAGATTTGCTAGTACTAGTCATTAACTTCAGAACACCCTAGGCTGAATCAAACGGACATATTCACCATGTTTTATATATCCAAAAGTTGGTTAGTAAAGATGTTCTCTATTCCTACCACCGCCAGTCTTTTTCTTCTAGGTGCCTGCTCCACTTCGCTTAAGCTTCCTCTGCAATCCACCAGCATGACTCAGATGACTAAAGTGTACCTGCTTAAATACTCTACCTGGGGACATCATTCATTGGCTTTTTATGAGAAAGGTATTTTAACCGAGTATACCTATGGTGATTGGCAATTATTCGCTCTTAATAAAAGAGATCCTTGGACCGCCTGGAAAAATATGACGTTTTTCACACAAGGGGCACTGGGCAAAAAGAATATATCTTGGCAGCCAGGGGATAATTTATGTCAGAAATTCAAAGACTGTGAAACAGCTGTACCCTTTTATGCCCCCACTAAAAAGGTGCTGGCACTTCAAAATACTTTACAACATGCCTATCAAAACCAAAAGGCCACTGAGGTTTATAATGCGCCTGAAGATGTTTATTTTGTTAAATACCCGGTTTCCTATTGGGCCTTTCATAATTGTAATCATGAATTGGCTCACTGGCTGCAATTACTAGGCGCCAATGTTTCAGGTAGGGTCTTTTATAAACCCGACTTTATAGGGGGCATGGAGCCTAAGCAGGATGCTATCCCCTAAGCAATATATATCACCCAATATTTTAGATTTTAAAATGCGCATAATTCGTTTATAAATAAGCATCTAATAATAACCACAGCGAGCATTTAAATGACGACACGTATGTTTAAAAATACGTTATTAATATTGGCCATATTTTTCACTCTAGCCTTTTGTACTATCGTGCTGCCGCCCTTGCTGAGTAACCCTGACATTATTGGTGCCTTTGCTGCCGGTTTTGTAAATCCCTATGCAACAGGGTATTCATTAGATGTGTTTTTCTGTTGGGCAATACTTGCAGTATGGGTTGTATATGAGGCTAAAAATCTCGGCGTAAAACATGGGTGGCTATGCCTGTTGCTAGGCATTATTCCCGGGGTTGCGGTAGGGTTTTCTTTATATTTAATTCTACGCAATGGCCAAATTAAGCAATCACCAAACACATAGTGCTTCAAGGTAATAATGGGACTATGCTTTTATTAAAGCCGAGATAGGAATCACATGATTAAAGAAGATTCAATTGACTTCATTAATAACTCCTCCATTGGCATTCATACTGTGTCGGCGGAGGGTATTATTGAATATGCCAACCAGTTTGAGCTTAATTCCCTAGGCTACGCTGAAGACGAATATGTGGGCCATCATGTCTCCAAATTTCAAATGGATAAATCAGCTTTAAAAGAAATGATGCAAAGACTGGGTGACTTTGAAATTTTAAAAAATTATCCCGCCAAGGTTCAGGCAAAGGACGAAATTAAATACATTCTTTATAATTCAAGTGTATATGTAAAAGATGGCGAATTTATTCATACCCGTTGTTATGGAGTGGAAATAGCTTCCCAAGTGTATGACATATTTTACAAGTTACTGCAGGCAAAGAGTTAACCCCGCTCCTGTCTATAAAGCGTGTATTCCATAAGACGTTAGCCTCCCGCCCGTTTATTGCCCTTCGCCTAATTTCAGGCCTGCTATCCTTATAAATACCCTTGTTTCTCAGGCGGCTCATTATGGGGCGATCATGAAACCTATAGCCTTTATTTTAATGCTTGCCTGCTGTGTTCAGCCCCCTGCCTATGCTGCCCAACAGATTGTATTTAATATCACCTCTAAGGGATTGCCCCCTTATATGATTAAGAAAGTTGGACAGCCAGACTCAGGAATTATGCTGGATGTACTGCAGCTCATTGCCGACAAACATAATTACTCGGTCAAACCTGTGGGTATTCCCAAGAAGCGTGAAATTAGCCAATTGGATTTGGGGAAATTGGACGCCGTCCCCCTTGCTATGGAATGGGTGCCCCACCCCGAGAATTACGCCTTTACCGATCCGGTAGTGAAAGCCCGCGACGTATTATTTTCGTTAAAATCCAGCCCTGTACAGCTTAATGATATAAAAGAATTGTTTGGAAAAAAGCTGGGAACACACTTAGGTTATCATTACCCAACCTTGGAGGATTATTTTAACAGCAATAAAATCCAGCGAAGCGATGCCGGTACTGAAAAAGAAATGCTGGGCATGCTCATATATGAGCGAACCCAGGGGGCTGTACTTAATGAGTTAGTGGGCCAATGGCTGATTAAAAATAATCCTCTGTGGCAACATCAGTTTTATATCTCCAAGCAAGCCATTAACCAAGTTGATTACCGAATTATGTTTAACAAGCGCTGGCATAAATTCGTAGAATTATTTAACCAAGAACTGGCCATAATGAAAAAAGATGGCCAGCTGAAAGAAATTATTTCCCGGTATCAATAACCTCTACTCAGGCTCTAGCTCTAATTAGCCAGTTGTAATGAAGTTTGGTTTTCCAGTTCCGCCACCGCCTTTTGTAATCGCTTCACGCCCTCATCAGACTTTTTCTCTACCTTGGGTTTTAAATACAGGGCATTAATCATCACGTACATAAAGTTGGGCAGAGTGTAATCCAGTACTCGCGTAAACTCGGTTTTATTGCCCTCTTCTATGGGCCGCACCCGGTATTCAACTGAAATGATGGCGCCATTATTTTTGTTCATGGCCACTGCCCGCCAGTTATTTTCTCCTCGCTCAACTACATCCCATAAAAGGTGATTAGTCCCTAGAGCCGTGGCGATATCTTCTTCAAACTTATCTCCCTTTTGCAAAGGCTGTATTGATTGCGCATACACTTTAGAAGACTGTGGGTGCCATTGCGGCCACAAGGCTGGGGTGCTGGCATAGTTTAAAACCTGTTGCGCCGGTTTATCCATCACCAGAGTATTGATATTACGAGTGGTGGATGTAGTGAACCATAGTGTGCTGGCAAACCACAGTAATACAGGTAAGCGAGCTAATTCAAACCAAGCCAAACGCTTTTTACCCTCAAGCAAGTCATTCACCACCACAAGACTGTATACCAGAAAAATAGTGCCTAAAAGCAGAGTGCTGCCTGCAAGAGTGGGCGCCAAAAAGATAAACATCACCGCCACGACCACTATGCATAAAAAGGAAAACCCCACGTACATTTTTACGCTAGTGGATACTTGCGGATTATATTTTTTCCGGTCTTCACAACCACTCTTTTGCAGTTGCTTTTTGTTAAGCGCTTTGTCCTGACAATCTTGTGGACGCCAGCCCGTAGACTTAAACCACAAGCCAATCTTGTCGCGCCACAGCTTAGTATGAAAACTGTCTCTGGCCAGCATATCCCAATGCTGCAAGTTGGCTTTAATGGGGTTTAAAGTATTTAACGGCGAAGTAGTGCCGTAATGACAAGGCTCCTGCGCCAATTCACTTTGCCAGCTGCCAAATAATCGATCCCAAATGACCAAGGTGCCGCCGTAGTTACGGTCGATATAAATGGGGTTCTTAGCATGATGCACTCGGTGACTAGATGGCGTTGAGAAAAAACCCTCTATGAAAGGAATGCGGCCAATGCTCTGGGTATGCAGCCAAAACTGGTACATTTTCAGTAATACAAATAGCCCTAAAAACACCTGAGGTGGACACCCTAACAAAGCCAGCGGTAAATAAAATACCCAGGAAAACCCGTACTGAAACGCACTCTGCCTTAAGGCCGTAGTGAGATTATATTCTTCGCTCTGATGGTGGCCCACGTGGGCGCCCCACAAAAGATTAATCTCATGGGCCAGCCGGTGAAAGGCGTAATAACACAAATCCACGCCCAGAAAAAACACTAGCCAGGTCACAGGAGACAAGGCATCAAATTCAAACAACGCGTGGTGCTGCCAGAGGTAAATAAACACAGCAAAGGTGTAAGCCTTTAACAAAGCATCGGATATGAGCAGACACAAGCCCATAGATAAACTGGTCACCGTATCGTTGTAACGGTGCAGGCTCTTGCCCTGAAGCTTTAATACCAGATACTCAATTAGCATGAATACCAAAAACAGCGGTATCGCCAGCCCATTTATATTGTAATCACCCACCTATCACCTCCTCATTACTTTTCTTGTTATGAGTTTAGTATCTACCCCTTCTACTCTTGGGTCATTGACATGATGCGCAGCTAATTGACACTATACGACACATAACCAGCCATTAATTAGTCGTAATTTGTACTTAAACCCATGAAACGCAATTATATAGAGGGTGAGTGGATTAACGCGCTCATGCGCGCCTTTACCAACTTAGGGCTAGATACCCAAGCCATTATTCAAGATTTACCCGGTTTTGAAGGCCAAGGGTTTGTCAGTGGCCAGAGACTGGATGTGGGATCGGCCCGCCAAATGTGGCACCGCGCCGATCAACAAGCCTGTGACCCACTATTGGGCCTGAAAGCAGGCGGCAGCCTAGACTATCGCGCTGTGGGGGTACTGACACCGGTTATCTGGCATAGCCCCACAGTACGAGTGGCTCTAAATAACATCGCCACATTCCAAACCCTCATTAGTGAAAGTGGCGCCTATAAAATTACCGATAAACAAAAGCATCAGGCTAACCCGCCTAATCTTGATCACCTAGTATGTGAGTACATTCCCACTGCGAATGTGGTGCCTGTAAACCCGCATCAGGTGTTGGCGGTGGTCAGCGGTACCCTTGGTATTATCCACGCAATCTCCAATGGACAAGTGCAGGCTAAAACACTGCAGGTTCCGGCCGCCTTTAAGCAATCTATTAATGCCAACCTTTTAGAGAAGGCCCTACACGAGCAACAAATTAAATGCCAAGTACATTCACAAGGAGAACACTTCTCCTTAACCTTCGCTCATGAAAATTTAGATACGCCAGTGCCCGGTTGCGATGCCCATCTGTATGAGATAAATAAAAGTTACGCCGAAGATTTACTGCGCACAAAGCGGGCAGGCTTGGCCCTAATTGATTCCGTAAAAGAGATTATTATTCAGCAAGGCTTCTCGTTGGCTTCTATAGAAGATGTTCAAACACTACTGGGTTTACACAGCCGTACTTTACAGCGAAACTTATTAGAGCAAGGCACACGCTTTAGGCAAATTAAAGAAGAGCTTTTAAAAGAGAAGGCCATTCATTTACTCATTAGTAAAAAACTCAGTATTAATGCGGTAGCCCAACAACTAGGATATTCGGAAACCAGTGCCTTTCACCGCGCCTTTAAAACCTGGTGCGGTGTTACCCCTAAACAGTTTTGCACCATCAGGCAATTTTAAGAGCTGCATTTTTAGCTGCATAGTTTTCAATAGGCCTTTAACCCGTATACTACGCCACACAGCAGCCAATTGTACGGATTTTAAATGCTTGATTACCAAACCCTAGATACCATTGCCGACAGCTACACGCCCTTGTTGGCTTTATTATGTTTAGGGTTTTTAGCCAAAAGCGCTTATCAAAAAGATTTTTCAAACGTTAAAGTGCAGGGCTTATTTATTATTTATGCTCTGGTCGTGAGCTACGGCATTATGGTTTGGGATAATCAATTCAATGTTTGGCCAGCCCTAGGGCTTGATTACAGCACCCATACAGCGGTGGCGTTCTCATTAGTGGCCAGCTTGTGCTTAATGTTTAAACCCTTTGTTAAGTGGTATATGACATCCCTATTTAGCTCTTTACTTATGTACGGTGCACTAATGAAATACCAAAACTATCATAGCTATACCGACATGCTTAGCACGGCTTTGGTAGTGGCTATTTTTCTGGCGCCCTTTGCGGTGCGTATAATAAAAAACCCTTTAAAGCCCTCTAGTAAAATGGTTGTTTCCTAAGCACCTTCGTTATCACGTGCCTGCAATAGAAAGTTTATAAAGGTGGTTGCCGCCAGGGACTGGGTTTTATGTTTCATGCAAATGATATCAATGCCTGCCTGTATGCTTTGTAAGTCAGGTAAAATTTCTATTAGCACTCCACTGTTTAATTCTTCTGCCACCAATGATTTAGGCACATTGGCCACCCCAAGGTGAGACAATAAAAAGCGGCGAATTAAGCGGTCGTCATTAGCGCAAACGGTGGCGGTTTTATATTTAAAATGATCAACACGTTTACTGTCATTTTTATTAATCCAGGTTTTTAAAGATGGACAGTCTCGCTCAAAATCTATGATGTCGTGCTGCAATAAATCTTTAAGCGTATGAATAGGAATTTGACTGTCTTTTAAATATTTAACACTGGCCACAGTAATAAACTGCTCATTTTTAAACGGCGTGACACTTAGCAATTTAACCTCTTTAGAAAACACCACCAGTGCCATATCTAACAGCCCATTTATAACACCCTGTTCGCAGGCTGCATCGTTGTTTAACTCCAATTCAAATTGAATATTGGGGTGAAGCCTCCTAAAGGCGGCAATAGGTTTAGCCAATAAAATATCAGCCACTTCGTTAGTGGCCCCAATGATAATTTTACTGTCCATGGCGCTCAGGTCCTGCACAACGGCCAGTACTTCCTGCTCCACCTGATCAAAGTGGAATTGCACGCTATTAAATATACGCTGCCCCTCCATGGTCAGGTATATGCGCCTGTTGGCACGCTTAAATAGGTTTACACCCAAGTCCTGCTCCAGCAGCTGAATTTGGCTCGACACCGCCTGCTGAGTGACATGCAAGGCATGGGCTGCCTGGGTAATACTGCCAACCTTGGCCACAGCAGCAAAGGTACGCAGACGATTAAAATCCATGATCATGTTCAAACACCCCTAACAACTGGCTTAATACACAAATTTTAGTTAACTTTTTTCAAATTTATAGTGTTTTTATTTGTGCTTAGATACGACCAAGATGACCTGGTCACCTAGCCAAAAGGAACAACCCCATGAAAACTAATCATATAAGCCCTATAAAACAAACTGCTCTTATGACAATTCTTGGCATGTTAATAATATTTAATGTCACTGCCGACAAAGCCAGTGAAGAGATCTTAAGCTCTATTGAAATCCAAGCCAGCCCTGAAAGCGTGTGGCAGGTATTAACAAAGTTTTCAGATTACCCAAATTGGAGCCAATTCATTGAAACTATCTCCTGGGAAAAGCTGCAAACTGCCCAAGCATTATCAGTTGGGCAGCAATTACAAATTCGAGTGGTGCCACCTAATGAAGACGGCATGGATTTCACGCCTGTTGTATTGGTATTTAATGAAAGCACGCAACTGCGCTGGAAAGGAAATATTGCCGGTATGAGTTTTTTGTTCTCAGGGGAACACTATTTTAAACTAGAGCGAACGGCACAAAACCATACAAGATTAATTCACGGGGAAGTATTTAATGGCTGGTTACTGCCGCTTTTGTGGAGCAGTATTTTGGAAAACACACCTGCCGGATTCGAAGCCTTTAACCTGGCCCTTAAAACAAGAGTTGAGAAAAAAGAGCCTTAAAAATAGCCTGTAAATTCAATAAAGAGGGATCTAGTTTGAATCCCTCTTTAGGGAACTTTTATTCATCAGCCAGAAAAAACACTATTGTCACGACACTATTTATATTTTATATCCTCGCGATGATCATCTAACCATCCCATTAACTTCTCCAAATCGCTATTAAAGCGATTCAGTTCTTCATCCTGCCAATCAGCTAAGCAATGGGAAATATCTGGCGATAAAGACTTTAGAATATCCTCACACATCTTTAGCCCAATGGCCGTAATGTTAAGGTGACGTTTACGTTTATCCGTTTTATCTTGAGTGGCTTTTAATAAATCTTTTTCCAGTAAAACCGTCACCGTTTTGGTAATACCCGGTTGATTCATTTCCATCACCTCGGCCAATTCACTCACTAACCAGCTTCTTTTGGGTGAGTGAGTAAAGTGATTTAGCAAGGCAAACTGTGAAGGCGTTAATGGTGTATTGCCAAACAGCTTGGCCTGACGTGTGGTTAACAGCTGCTGAACGATCCCCAGCACCACCATAGTACGCGCTTGTGTCTGTTGCCGTTTATTCACTGGGTTCCCCTGCTTACAAATTATAGCTTGACTTGCATTCCATGGAATATAATATATATTCCATGGAATGCATACTTGTTTTATTCACTATTTGATCCAGCTAGGAGCAGCACATGAGTCGCCAATTAAATGTTAATCGTAGAAATTTCATCACCCTGCTTGGCCTAGGCGCTGGCGCCACGGCCCTAAGTACCACACTCACGGGCTGTGGTAGTTTGGAAACACAGCTGGATTACGGCTGGAGCGGCCCCAGTCCGGATGAGAGTGACATACGCCTAGCAGTGCTGGCCTACGCCATGCTTTGCCCAAATCCACACAACAAACAACCCTGGCTGATTGAATTCACCAGCCCAAACAGTCTGGATTTGTATGTAGATCCCACGCGTTTATTACCCGCCACCGACCCTTTTTATCGGCAAATACACATAGGCCAGGGCACCTTTTTAGAAACGCTTGCCATTGCCGCTACTAGCTTTGGTTACCGGGCAGATATTCAATACTTTCCTCAAGGCATGTACAGCAATACCCAATTACAAGACAAACCCGTAGCCTCCATTCATTTAATAGAAGACAAGCAGGTTCAAACCGACCCTCTATTTGCTCACCTGCTTGCCCGACAATCTAATAAACGTGAATACAGCAACGAAACTCTGAGTGGACAACACAAATTATCTTTGCAAAAATTTCACGCAGAAAATTCGGTTTCAAGCTTCACCTTGGTGGATTCAAATAAAGCTAAACAAAAAATGGAGCAGGTATTAACCCAGGCCATGAAAATTGAAGTGGGAAATAAGGCAAGAGATGAAGAAACCATTAAAATGTTTCGCTTCAATCAGCAGGAAATCAATCAATACCGAGATGGTTTTGGCGTAGCGCAAGCTGGAGTTACTGGGTTTAAAAAAATCTTAATAGAGAATATTATTTTGTCGCGCAAGAGTGTTGAGAAAGACCCGACTTCTTTTGGTGAACAAGCCGTAGAGATGACACAAAAAAGCGCAGCTTCCACCAAAACGTTTGGCATGATGACAACCCAGGGCAATAGCCGTTTAGATCAGGTTAAGGTGGGGCGTGAATACTGTCGCATGAACCTCAAGACCACTGCACTGGGTTTAGCCCAACATCCCATGAGCCAAGTATTGCAAGAATATGATGACATGCTGGCCTTGCAGGAAGATTTTAAAGCATTTTTTAACATTAAAAAAACCGACACCGTACAAATGCTATTTCGTATAGGCAAAGCAGAAGCTACTCCTCATGGCCCTAGGCGTACGGTGCAATCGTTATTAAAATCCACTGTATAAAAGGCCTAGTGTTCAAAGAACTAACTTGATCATTAATGAAATTATATTAACAGGGAAAACATCATGAACTTGCCAAAGCTAAGGGTAATAACTTTTTTGCTGTTCTTTTTATCACTAAACGGCTTGGCTGGCTGTACTGCCATGCCCAAGACTCACAGTGATTTTTTGTCAGCAGAAGATGGTATTCATAGTGAAGAATATGCAGATAGAAATATTGAGGTGGTATGGCGTGTAAGTGATCCACATGACATAAACGCTGAAGAGCAGGCGCTACTATTATCTAAACTTGAAAGTGCTTTGAGTGAATCTATCGAGAGACAAAATAAGCCTATCAAAATAAGAGCCGCCATTACCCGTATAGAGGCGGTATCTCCCACCCTTAACTGGATTAGCAGTATTCTACTATTTGTGCCCATGGATCACGGCGGTGCTGCTGTGGAGTTGGAAGCCATTGACCTTGATAATCATGAAGTCATAAGCCAATTACGGTTTGCCAACTGGACGCCCATAAGTGAATTCAGCGCCCATTTTACCCGCCTAAAACCGGCCAGTTTAGCGCTAGCTCTGGCTGCTGAAGAGTTTGCCCTTCAACTAGAGACTCTTTAAAACTCAATGATCAATTAGGTGATGGGTTTACAATAATAGAAACTGTAAAAGCATCATCCTTTTTTAGCCCCACCATTTATAAAGTGTCGCCAATATAAAAAATAGAAATACCAGAACTAGGGAGAGGTTGAGCCATTTTCCGTTCTTGAAATTCTCTGTCACATGTTTGTTGTTTAGCCATAATAAACTCAATGCTAATATGGGCATGAAGAACGCCCCCACCACAGAATACAGCTTTTGAATTTCTTTAAATGGCATAACCAAAGACAACATGGGTACCAAAGCCAATAGCCACAACCAACTTTTATAGGGACGAGTTTGCGGCAGTTTATTAAGAGAGATGTTCTCTTGTTTTAAACTGTGATATGCGTCGGCAAAAATAAGCGGTACCGCCTGCCATACACCCAATAAGCTGGAAAAAATTGCGGCCCACGCACCCAGTAAAAAACACACGCCCATTACAGGGTGAATGGTCTGTGAAAAGTATTGGCTCACGCTTAACAGTAAACTCAAACCCTTGCCGTCTTGTACCGCCACCGAACCAATAACCACCATGGCGATGCCAAAAAGACAAGTAAGGCTGTAACTAATAGCAATGTCCCAGCGGCTGGTCTTTAAGCCACGAATGCCCACGCGTTCACTGTTTGCCAGCCAGTAACCATAACAAATCACCGTGAGCGTTCCACCCACCCCACCCATTAAGGCAAGAGTCCAGCTAAGCGCACCCGGGTCCGCCGGAATAGTTGGGATAAAAAGCCCTGATAACACGTCCATCAGGTTAACCGGCACCAGCAGCGCACAACTGATGACAGTGGCAAATAAAACCACCGCCAACACACTCATGACCCTATTAAAGAGAACCTGCCGCCCCAAAGATAATAGCGCTAATGCCAGCAAGCTATGAAATATTCCCGCCTCGGCTTTGCTCACTTCTAGCCCCACCAAAAACAACAATTCTTTACCGGCTACTCCGGCGGCATTTATAAGGGCTCCACCCACAAACCAGCACCAGGGTACAAAATACAAGACCATGAAAATAATGAAGGGCTTTTTAAGGTGGCGAATGCCCCCTTGAATAATCGAGGTATTGGTAGCCAACTGCCAACGAGCAATGCCTTCCGTTAATATAAATTTAAACAGCCCCCCCAATAAAATAGCCCATAAAACCGAGGTGCCCAGCTGTGCACCGGTAAAACCTGCGGTGGCCAAATCCCCCACCCCGACTCCGGTCATGGCCATTAATAAACCCGGCAGAATAAACAGGTAAGCCCGATTAAATACGGTGCCTGACATGGGAATTTCCATTTTCAATAATATTGAAAGACATCCTAAATTAACAATTAGGTGGAGTCACATATATTTAGGAGATGCTATTGTGGTTAGGGGCGAGAAAAATCTATTCAATTACAGGTACTTTTTATGAATAGCCTGATACTCACCAGATGTTTTTAACTGCTCCAGCGCCTGATTAAATTGCTCGGCCAATGTTTTGTAGCCTTTCCTCTTTTTGCTGAAACACAAATGATAATTACGGCGTTCTATATCGAGTAACTGAATAAATTTTAAACTGCCTGCCAAACCAGCTTCAGCCGCTAAAAACCGCCCCGCTTCCAAACTTAAAAAAAACGCATCGAAGCGTCCGTGAGATAACATGGGAAAGGCATGACTTATGTGCGGTAAACTCGTGAATTCCACCCTAGCATCTTCCAAATAACGGTTCGATGCATAACCCGCCACCGAAGCCACACGCAGTCCTCGTAAATCAGACAGTTTGGATATTGTAGCGCCCTTATAGCTATTGTTAACCACCACCCCCTGAGTGGCAAAGCTGATGGGATCAGACAAATAAGAAAAATCCACACGCTTCTTGGAGTAAGCACAGGAAAACATGCCACTGACCTGGCCCGACTCTACATTAGCCACCACTCGCTTCCAGGGTTGAAATTCAATGCGCACCGGTATCTTTAAGCGCTTAAATACAGCTTGAATAACTTCAGAATCAAAACCATGGGGCTTGCCTTTAGGAGATGCATATTCATAAGGGGGGAAATGGTCGGCCAAAAAAACCAATTCATCTTCATTAGCCGAACCATGGCAAACTCCTGCCCACATCAATATGGCCATTACCAATAAAGAAAACTGACCTTTTGTAACCCTGAATACCATGATACACCTAAATTTTATTGCTCTGTTTACTCTAGCAGAGCGCTAAAATAAAGCCGCTACCAGGTTTGTTTAACCGAGTCGGCCTTAAAGCCACTTAAACGCAGTTTAGCCGAAGATATGGCATTCTTCCCTAGGGTCTTTACTGTAGTTGAAAGCACAGGATGCTCGGTACCATTGCCCCTAACTTTACGCTCACCTGGGCTGTGTTGTGGCAATATAATCGGGAAAGCACCGCCGCTTAAAGCGCCGCCTTCAACACTGGAGTGTTCATAAGCAATGGGCATAGTGGCGGCTTTGGGTACGTATTTCACATCTTCTCCGATCCATCGCAAGGCCAAGGCTCGGCGTTTTTGTTTACGGGTTTTATTACCAGCAGAGCCGTGCAAAGTCAGCGGATGAAAAATGAGAACATCGCCAGGTTCCATCTCCCAATCCACTACATCGTATTTATCTAAGTTAGCATTAATATCTGGCACTAATTCCAAGTCTGAATTGAGCGTAGTGGCATTCATATCAGGAGACACAGCACGAAAACGATTGGACCACTTATGCGATCCCTTAACATATTGCAGGCCACTGCTCTCACGGGTTACCGGATCTAGCGGAATCCAAAAAGAGCAAATTTGATCACCTTCAATGGGCCAAAAAGTTAAATCCTGATGCCAGGGCGTAGGCGCATCGGTACCCGGCTCTTTTACAAACATCTGATCATAAAAGAAGCGAACTTCTTTTGATTTCATCAGTTGCTGCGCCCAATGGGCAAAAGGAGAGTAATAAATGAGGTCGCGCAAGACATCTATGCGCTTCCAAAGAAAAGCATCCATATTATAACCTTGGGTTTTTCGCGACATGAATTTACCCATGACAGAAGCATTATTCAACGCACTTTCAACACCCTGCTCTATCATGTTAAGCCAACTAGGCTCTACCAAGCCCTTTACCATCACCACACCATCATCCTGGTAGGCCTGTATTTCCTGTGGGGTCAGTTTACGTAATGGGCTTGCCGCTAATGACATTTTACATCCTCTTTGTACTGATTATTTTCATTTCATATTACAAAGTTATGCCCTTTTAAATAATGGTTTAAGCGGCTAAGATATTAGCATTATAGGCAGGGCAAAGCCTTTTAAACACGGCTAACTAAACAATGAATAGACTCGTTCCGGCTAAATATCTTTATTTGTTCGCTCATTTCTTAAAGAAAGAACACCAGATAGATTTAGCTGCAATTTGCCAACAGCATGGTTTTTCATTAACCGAAAAAGCCAGCGACTTCATGGATATTGAGCGCTTTTCAAGGGCCTGCGAACTTGGCCTTGCCAGTGTTGATGATGCTAATATTGGTTTAAAATTTGGTAGCACTCTCTCGTTTACGCACTTCGGCCCGCTAGGTGCGGCCATGATGAGTTGCAATACCATTAAAGATACTCTGGATCTTATTATTCAGTTTTCCAGCAGTACTTTCCCCTTTGAACTATCTCTAAAAGAGGAAGGTGAATACGTTAATATTTCCCAGTATTACCCTGATTATTTTAATCCAATTATTTTGTTTCATATTCAAATTTATTTTTGTGGCTGCTTTCATTTTTTTAAAGATGTGGCAGGTTTCATACCTGAAGATTTGGAATTGCATTTCCCCTACCCCGAACCCTCTAAGAGCCAATTAGCCGAATATATTAAATACCTGCCAGTCCCGTTAAAATTTGATCAAAAGGCAGCGATAATTCGTCTTTCTAAGTCTTATTTAAAGCAACCACTACCCAGATACGATGAAATTTCGAAACAAGTTTTTGTTAACCTGTGCCAAGACATTCAGCAACGCCTAGTTCAACAAGAAAAATTATCCGGTCAAATTTCCAATCTGCTAGATGCCTATGAAACTTACCCATCTATTGAGCAACTGGCTCAGGTGTTAAATATTTCAGCACGAACCTTGCGTAGCCGCTTGCAAAAAGAACAAACGAACTTTAGAGAAATATTAACCTCCCATCGTTTGCAACGAGCCAAAGGACTACTGGTTCAGAATAAGCTATCTATAGAGCGGGTAGCCGAAAAAGTAGGCTACAAGGATACACCTAGTTTTTACCGAGCCTTTAAAAAAGTGAACCTGCAAACACCTCTGGAATATCGTGAGCTCGCCCTAAGTAAGAGCTAATCAATCTCTTCATACTGCCTTCCATAGGTACCACTTGACCTTACTGTACCTATTGGTACAGTATAATAAAACTGAAACACTTTCGCAATATATGGCCAAAGATGAGCCTGGAGCATACAAATGTTGTCAGAAAACATGGCGTATTCTAAAAAGTTCAAAGAAGTGAAGGGCAAGCAATTGGCCTATGTGGATGAAGGCACGGGAGACCCTATTGTCTTGCTGCACGGTAACCCCACTTCATCGTATCTGTGGCGCAACGTCATTCCTGAACTGACCAATAGTGGCCGTGTGATAGTGCCCGACCTTATTGGCCAGGGAGATTCTGAAAAAATAGCCGCCAGCGAAGGGGCCGATCGCTACAGCTTTCATGTGGCCTATGATTATTTGGCTGGCTTACTAGATGCCTTAGGCATTAATCAAAACGTCACCCTAGTGATTCATGATTGGGGCACAGGCTTAGGGTTTCATTGGGCAAACTTGCACAGAGACGCGATTAAAGCCATTGCTTACATGGAAGGTTTTGTGACGCCACTCACTTGGCAAGACTGGCCTGAAGGCGCACAAGGTGTCTTCAAGGGAATGAGAAGTGAAAAAGGCGAAGAACTGGTTTTAAACCGTAATGCCTTCATTGAAAAAATACTGCCCAGTTCCGTTATTCGCCCTTTAAGTGAAACTGAAATGGATCATTACCGCGCGCCATTTAAAACCCCAGAGGACCGTCAACCCACCTTGAATTGGCCACGCACTCTGCCTATAGATGGAGAGCCAGCCGATATCGTTGCTCTCATAAGCGATTATGCCAGCTGGCTAGAAAAAGACGCCAGTGTCCCTAAGCTGTTTATCAATGCTGAACCTGGTTCTATATTAGTAGGACGCCAGCGCGAGTATTGCCGCTCTTGGCCAAATCAAAACGAAGTGACCGTCAAGGGCCTGCACTTCATTCAGGAAGATTCCCCCGTTGAAATTGGACAAGCTGTGGCGCAATGGTTAAAGGAAATTTAAGTGCTTTATTCTAAATTAAGCTAAAAAGTAAACGAGACAATATTGATTATCTAACTCACTTGGTTCAATATTGTCTCTTCAATTTTAATTAGCAGGAGATATTTGATGATTGTTACCCACCTTACGCCGGCGATCCAGGTCTAGCCCAATAAGTGTGTCTATTGCCAAGCTTCATAAATGAATTCATTGGCAAGTTTTAAAGCATTTTCGATCATTCGAATAGTTTTATACACCCCACTTCTTTGCAACGATCTTTGCGCTTCTGTTCGTTATTGCTTTGCTATGCAATTTCCAGAAGACCCTCTGTCCGGCTTAAATACTTTTAATATTTAATATTTAATATTGCCCGGAGCAAGACATTGAACACTTCAAAACTACAGTCTATTGGCTGGTCTAACTATTTTTTACAACAACTATCCCTAGATGAAATTTCAGCACTAGACGAGCATCTAAGTGTGTTTCGCATTACTGCCATTCATCGCAATCGCATTGAAGCCATAGGTGAAATTGAAGCACGAGATTTAATCTGCCCAACCCGATTTCAACCCGTAAGCCAGCACTTGGCAGTGGGAGATTGGGTACTGGTTGAACCCGCTAATGAACACCTAAGCATTGTTAAGATTATCCCACCGAAGAATCGTATTGAACGCCTACACGGAAGTGTTAGGCAGGTAATTGCTGCGAATTTAGATTACCTGTGGATCATCACTAGCGCTAACCACGACTTCAATCTGAATCGTTTACAGCGTTATCTGGCCTTGGCTTATGAGTTTGAGATTGAACCTGTGGTGATACTCACCAAAACCGATCTATGTGATGAAAAATCAGGGAAGTCATACTGGGATTATCTGGATGAA
The DNA here is from genome assembly GCA_036960565.1 of Bermanella sp. Lineage (GTDB taxonomy): Bacteria > Pseudomonadota > Gammaproteobacteria > Pseudomonadales > Oceanobacteraceae > Bermanella. Next base: position 90,045 of record JBALXQ010000015.1, on the reverse strand, counting down.
ATAAGACAACTAAAGGTAAACCTGATTCACGCTGTCAGTATGAATGATCCTAAAAGCCTGGAATCTTTGAACGATTATTTTACGCCTGGCAATAGTATTGCTCTGGTGGGTTCGTCTGGTGTGGGGAAATCTACCTTGATCAATGCCATTACCCATAGCGGACAAAGTACCAGGGAAGTTCGCTTAAATGATGATAAAGGCAAGCACACCACCACTCACAGGCAGTTATTTTTCAGCCACCAGCAGGTGGCTATCATAGACACGCCTGGCATGCGTGAACTCTCGTTGCTCAATGCAGAACAGGGATTGGATAAAACGTTTGAGGATATTGTAAGCCTTAGTCAAAGCTGTAAGTTTTCGAACTGCCAACATGAAAGTGAACCCGGTTGTGCTATTTTATTGGCCCTTGAAGCCAATAAAATAAGTCGCTCCCATTTTGATAATTACAAAAAATTATTAAAAGAAGATGCATTTTTGCAGCGCCGTGAATTAGGCGCTTACGCCGAAAAGCAACATGAACGGGCTTTTTTCAAGATGATCGATAACGTCAAAAAACAATCATGGTAAAACATTAATATAAGTAGGAAAGTCATTTAGTCACTTCCGCTTTATTGAGCTGGAGTGACTATATCTACGAACTAAGTCGTCTTGTGTTGTCCTGAATAAACTCAAGCATTATCAATGCATATTTTTCAAAAGCAGATGCTATATCTGCGAACGCAGCCGACCGATATTATCCTGAATAAACTCAAGCAAAGCCCTGCTTTTTTTCGGCATTACCCGACCGGGATACACCACGCTCACGGTTTGTGCTTCCAACTGTGCCGGTGTTTTTAAACGGCAGATGGCCCCTATTCTCACATAGTGCTCGGCGACATATCTGGGCAGTTTAATCATGCCCATGCCTCGCACGGCTGCCATTATTCGCATTTGCTCACTGTCCATGATTAACCGTGCCGAAACAGGAATACTAATGGCACCTTCAGGCCCACGAAAATGCCAATCACTTTCACCTGATTGCAAAATGGCTTTTTGTTGTGACAGCTGAGCAAGTTCCGTGATGTTTAGCTTATCTGCACAGTGTGAACTCACATAAATGTCCTGCGGCAAACTCATGAGTGAACGAGCGATTAAATCAGAGGCAGGCAAAGGACGATCATGTACCACAAAACTCAAATCAAACTGACGACTCTCTTGGGGTAGCTGGCCACTGTAATGGCTAATGGTAAGCTGAATTTCCGTATATTTTTCCATGAATTCAATGGCCAATTGCCCCATATCTTCATTAAAAAATTCAATTGGTAATAGCATTTTAAGTGAGCCCCTTGGTTGCTCACGCCAATGCTCCATAAAGTTGGATACTTCATCCAAGCCTTCCATAAGCGGTGCCACCTGATCGTATAGCAGTTGGCCAGCTTCAGTGGGAGCCAGGTTTCTAGGGCGACGATCCAGCAGTCGGATATTAAATTCGCGCTCAAGCTCAGTAAGACGCCGGGACAGGCTGGATTTAGCCATATTCAGGTCTTTGGCTGCCTGAGTAATAGAGCCGGAATGAAGGGTTTTAACAAATAAATCAAGGTTATCTAGCTTCATATCCCACCGCTATGTGACCGAATTAACTCTCCACCCTTGAGTAATTCAGGGCAGTTTACGTAATACTGTTCCATTTTTGGAACGTGTGATTGCAATTATTGTGACTAGTTCTGATTCTGAGGTCAATTACAATGCTTAGCGTTCTCATTAATAACCAAGACCTTTAGGAGAAAGACAATGAGCGAAGCCGGCGTCCCAGTAATTTCAGGTACACAATTTTCAGCCAATGTGGAAAAAGGCAGCGGGGTTACCCTAGTAGATTTTTACGCAGACTGGTGCGGTCCATGTAAAATGATCACCCCAGTACTGGAAGATTTAGCCGAAGAATATGAAGGCAAAATAAATATAGTAAAGCTAAATGCCGATTCGGAGCCAGAAGTACTGGCCAAATATGGCGTTCGCGGCTTACCTACTATGATGATGTTTAAAGACGGTAAATCGGTTGACGTTACCGTGGGCGCGCAAACTTATTCGGTTGTTAAAAGTTGGATAGAAAAGCACATTTAAAACTTCTAATACAACACTGACAAATGAGTTATAAATTGTCAGTGTTTTTCACCTCCCTTTAGCCTTCCCCAGTAAACTTTCCTAACCATTAAAAAGCTTTAAAAGGTTCACAATTCTCATAAATGCTTCTCATCAATATTCAATTGAACTTGCAATATGCTTGTCACTTGAATATATATGGCCCTGCCTAAAGCCATGCCGCCCATGGAGTGGATTTAGCACAGATAACAATAAGTAATAGGAATAACATGAAACAAGCATTCATCAGTGTTTTTTTAACTGCCCTGCTTTTCAGCTTACCCAGTCTTGCTGGTAGTGGCCATGGTCACGACCACGGCGAAGCACATGATCATTCAAGCGCCCCAATCACCTCAGCCAAAGCCACAGATAAAGTTAAAGAGTTAATCGCTAGACTGGTTAACAAAGGCAAACTAGAGAAAAGTTGGCTGGCGGCCACCGCTATTAAAACCGATAAAAAAGCATTCTCTAAAGGCCCTGAATGGGTGGTATTGTATAAAAATGATCAGGTTGCAGATATTAAAAAGCAAAACTTATATGTGTTTTATAGCCTAAGCGGCCAATATATAGCGGCGAATCACTCTGGCATATAAAGGCCAGTTCATTAATATCGATACATTAAAATACTATTAAATAAAGGATGTTTTTATGAATGGAGCAGGCGGCACTTCAGGAGGCATAGGCCATTTTTTCCTGGGTTTAATTATGATGTGCGGAGGCTTTTACCTCTTGTTAAACAGCATTTCGGTCTCTTCAAGTTTCGGCATGGGGGCTCGCTTATACGGCTTTTCAGCCTACGGAGGCCAATACGGGGTCACGAGTGGCATGGTTATGTTTCCATTTATGATTGGCATCGGCATTATTTTTTACAACTCTCGCAACCCGCTGGGTTGGATATTATCCATAGGGGGCACCAGTGCTCTTATTTTTGGTGTTATTGCCTCCATACGATTCAGCTTCACTCATATGAGTGCGTTTGATTTAATGAGCATTCTGGTTTTGGCCATTGGCGGTCTTGGTTTGTTCCTAAGGTCATTAAAAACGTTAACGGCCGCAGAAGCCTAACACTAAAAATACCCCTCCCATTAAGTGTCCTAAGTAATCTCAGGGCACTTCCTAAAGTTCGATTTGCTAATTACCAATATAGTTAATGTCGTGTGTTTAAAACATAATCACAAGCTGCGCCAGCGCTATGAACCATCTTAATGGCAGGATAAGTTAAACGATTCACTAGGCTGCCACTGCCATCGACCACAGCAATAGGCTTTGCAAGGTCCAGCACACACTTAACTATATGGGCCGTTCCCTGCGCGCCACCAATGACAATGGCCCCTACACACATCCTCGCAATCAGCTGATGCTTTAATTCGACACTATCCACCAACAGCACCTCACCATAAACAGGCTGCTGCAATTCGCGCTCTAAAACCAGCAAGCTTTCACCTTGATACTCAGCCATTTTTTCAAGGGCCCAATGGAAAGTCCCACTTATATTCCCCATGCAAATGCCATAACCCAATTGCGCAATTTCCAAGGTGACTTCTTGCACCATTCTTATATTTTCTTCGCTGCAGTAATCGGCAAAACCTAATAGGGCAATGTAATTTGTTGAGTTAATTTGCATGCTCTCCCCCCGTTTTTATCCGTACCCATAAGCCACAGCTAGAGCAGAGCAATAGCCATTCCATAAAAGGCAAGCCTAGTCACGGGGGATTAAACAAACGATCAAAAGAAAGGAAAACAATATTCGCATTATGACTCCCAAGTTAAGTGGCATAATGCAAAAAGGAAATTAAAGATCCGTTACATAGCGCTCGTTAACGCCTTTATCATAATCGGCGGCAAACTCATTATCCTGCTTGGTATTTTCAGCCACCTCTAAGCCCAGTGACACCTTCATTGGCTCAGGCCACGCTTTGCTGTTCCAGGCCTGACTGCGCAACATGGCCTTACCACAATGAAAGTAAGCATTAATAACCCTAACCTCTATCACCATCAAAGCATTTTGAGAGCTTGATGCCAGCTGCCGACACAGCTCTGGGTCTTTTAAAATTCGGCAAGTACCATGCACCCGCAAGACTTCACTCACCCCTGGCAGGGTAAATAACAAAGCGACTTTATTATTAACAAGCAAATTCTGTAGTGAAAATGCCAGTTTGTTACCCTTGTATTCAGGGATCAGTAACGTGCCTGAATCTTGGCTTTGCACAAAGCCTGGCACATCTCCTCGGGGCGATATAGTAGGCCATCCGTCTTCATCTACAGTCGACATCATGATTAAGGGTGAACGAGAGATAAATTCTGTCATCCTTGGATTTAACTCAGAGTATATTTTTTTAAGCGCCGTGCTGCGAGGTTCACCCAACACAGCCCTTATGGCATCAAGTGAATTTAATTCTTCCATGACATGCGGTCCCTATCTTATTGGTGATTTAATCCAACCACACCATAAAAGGATTAACTTGCAAATAAAAGGCACTGTGGGATTAGGGGGCGTTGAAAATGAAATGAAGCAGGAAATGGCGCAGATAAGAGGCGGCTCAATCAATTACAGAGTGAATCCGCCAGCTATAAAAAAGAAGTTAAATAAACACAAAGTATTCAGAGCTAAAGTCCAGCACACCCTCACCAACTATGGCTTCGATAGGTGTCAACTCTAGGTTAGGCTTAATGGACCTGGCCGCTATTAACTCTTCTTTTAGCGCTTCATAATTGGCCACATTAACCACCAATTCACCATTGTCATCTGCAAACAATACCGCCCGATCTCTAACCGCCTTCAATAAACGCTTCTTTTGATTATTGGCCAGGGATATTTCTTGAATGCTCATATAGCTACTCTAAATTTGGATCATGGAAAAGTGCCAGATTATAGCGCAAAAGCTCTGTGGCATGCATGGCAGAAAAGCCTTTTGCCGGTAAAACCCAACTCAAACCGTCAAATTAAGCGTTTACTCTTGCTTCTTATGCATCGCTATTGTTTAAAAAACAGCTAAATTACATAAGTTTGCGAAGGTTTTAACGAATATTTAACAACAGTGGCCAAAAATTGGCATCAATATGACAAATAATTATAGCAGTCGTACAAAAACATCTGAAAGTAGGCCCAATTTATGTATAATTAACCACCAAAATAATTCTTTGAAGGCCCATACAATGGCGAAAAAAGCACTAACCCGTACGGCCAAAAAGAAAGAGCCTGATGCAGTTGAAACTTCTCTCACTATTGAAGAGCAAACACGAGCGTTCTTGCAAGCAGGTGGTGCGGTTGAGCAGGTTAATACTGGGGTAAGTGGCCAAATTGGCATTGCTGGCCCTAAGCACATTAGCCTAGGCAACAAGAAGTAACGCCAGATTTGGCAAGCAAGTATATAAAGGTCTCATATTAGGGGCCTTTTTTTATGGCCGAAAAGAACTTCACATTATAACTAGGTTAGCCCTCCTACTTTTTATCCTCACCTTCTGATTTCAACCCCTCTTGATCCCCTTTTTTCTGAAAAGCACTGGGTAAAAATTCAATGCCATAGCGTCGGCCCACTGCATATATGGCCGGCAAGGTAATAACGCTGCCAGGCAAGGTAGCAAAAATTAGTAGGCCAGCCATGCGATGTACATCTTTAAGCTGTTCTATCGCAGCCTGAATCTCTTCATCTTCTGGCTTGCGGCCTTTAGGCAAACGATGAGTGAGTACCCTGAAAAAAGTCTTCGCCATGACCTGCGTTTCTTCACGCTCTTGGTTAAGACCCACAATCACCTTATCGACCGATTCCAAGAATTTCTTTTGTGACATAAAACAAAAACCTCAACTCAGTTAAGCCCGCAATATACTGGTTAGTGGGTTATTGGCAAGTAATGTTCATAGTTTATAAGAAATATAATACAGATAGATAGCCAAGCAATTAAAGTAGTTTAAAACCTCCTTGGTTAATGCATAAAAGAAAGACTCAAAAGTCTATTCTAGCCCTCATATTCCTGCCACCTAGTGAAATTTTATGTGTATCCTTGCTGGTAAACATGAGTTATTCCGTTCAAACAAGGCAAAAGAGCATGGCAAAAAAGTTTTATGTGGTTTGGGCAGGACGTGAAACCGGGGTTTTTACGGATTGGGCCTACACCAAAAAGCAGGTGGATAAGTTCCCCCAAGCCAAATACAAATCATTTCCAAGTGAACAAGAAGCCCAGGCCGCCTTTAAGGCAGGCAAAGTAATACAAGGTAGCGCCTCACAACCAAATGTTAAAGCCAGCACTAAAGCTAACACCAAAAAACAAGCAGCGCCCACGCAAAACCAGGTGGCTACCGATGTGAAAATATATTGCGATGGCGCCTGCGATCCAAACCCAGGGGAATCTGGTTCTGGTGTAGCCGTTTATGAAAAAGAACAATTGACGCAACTGTGGAATGGACTTTACAGCGCTAAAGGCACCAACAATACAGCTGAGCTAAATGCACTGCATCAGTCGCTACTCATTGCGCAAAAATACATGCTAGAAAACAAAAGCGTACAAATATTATGCGACTCTCAATACGCTATTAACTGCATCACCAATTGGGCCTTTGGCTGGAAAAAAAGCAGCTGGAAAAGAAAAACAGGGGAAATTAAGAATCTTGCGATCATTCAGCAGGCCCATGAATTGTTTAACCTTTTAAGCAAAGATTTACTCATATCACACGTGAGTGCTCACGTAGGAATAGAAGGCAACGAACTGGCCGACCGCATGGCCATGCATGCATCGATCACTAAAAATGCTGGCTTCTGCCTTTATGATGGCGCACTGGATATTGACGCTGTATTAGATTTAAAGCGAGGATAAAGGCGTCAGCTAATTTGGGCGTTCATTTATTAATGACGAAATATTTAAATAAATAAGAGAAACGAGTATGAGTTTACCGGATGGATTTGAGCCCTTATTTAGAAGCAGCCCGTTTTTAGATTTATTAGGTCCTATTTACAACAAGCGTAGCTCTAACGAGATTGTCATAGGATTTACGGCACAAGAAAAACACTGTAACGCCCGGGGCTTAGTTCATGGTGGTGTTTTAAGTAGTTTAGCCGATGTGGCTCTGGGTTATAGCGCAGCGTTTTCAGGTAAGGAACCTGTGCCACTGGTAACCGCTAGCCTCACTATAGATTATGCAGGTGCCGCAAAATTAAATGACTGGATTACCATAGAAAGCGATGTACAAAAGGTAGGACGGAATATAGCATTTGCTAACTGTTATTTTTATGTGAATGGTAATCGCATTGCCCGTGCCAGTGGCGTGTTTACCGTGCTTAAGCAATAACCTCAACACGAGATTGCAATTCACTTTTAAAAATATGTAAGTCGGCTAATTCAAGTATTTAGCAGTGAGATTAGCCAACTCCTCTTTTCTAAGCTTCGCTAGCGCATCCCATATTTTTTCGGATAGCTTAGGATTTTTTTCCTTAAATTGATGGGAGATCATCAAATAATAAGATTTAGTTTTAACAGCGGGCTGTACTTTTACTAGACCTTTAAATTGATTAAAGTGTTTTAAATAGTAGTCACCAGTTATATCCTGCAATGCCACTACACGCACCATATCGCGCAGTAGCTTTTGCAAATTTGAAAGCGTTGCATGAGTTTGAATCACTTTAAGATTCATTCGGTTTAAATCATCAACAATTGAGAATCCAAGTGGTGCCCCTATATTCATTGAGGAATCAGAAACAGCTTTACCATTCCAGGAAAACGCAGTCTCCTTCTTTTTATAAAAATAATAAGACATAGTGGTAATACGCCGATCACTATCTACTACGCCATTTTTCATGGGGTATTGACCAAACTGACGTCGCTCTTCCTTAAACGAAGAATTGAATACTGCATCCACATAACCAGCCTTCAGATTTCGCAGGCAGCGCTTCCAAGGATAGCGCACTAATTCAATTTTTAAGCCCGGTACTTTTCCCTCCAGCAGCCGAATAAGCTCCACAATAGCGCCGGGGTTATGCGTTAATACTTGGGATGTTTGCCCTAAATAATAAGGAAATTGAATGTCGGTATCATAGGCCACTTTAAATACAGTTTGAGCCTGAATAGAGATGGATATACACAAAAGTAATAAGCAAACAAACGATCTATAAACCATCTACCTACCCTTACATTAAGCCACAGAAGAATCTAGACAGTATAGTTCATTACAGAACCCTCAAATAATGACTGTTGGGACTAATCAGCTCATTAAATTACCCATCCCCTACTTTAAATTTCTGGGCTTCCCACCAGAAAGAATGCGCAGTAGTATGAAAAGCTAAAAATCGTCTTTCATTTGGATAATAAGAACTGGCTTTATGAAAAAGATAAAAAATGAAGCAGAGTTGGTGACTGAAGCCCTACGTGTTGGAGCCGTCTATGCAAAGGCTCGGGGCGTAGGTGAGTTTGAAACTAGCGACTCAGCCAAGGATAAAACCACCTACCTTTATCGCCTACTGGTTCACGACAAGCAAATTCAGGCACTGGCTAAAGGTCAGGAAAACGGGCCAAATATGAAACATAAACTGGCGTTATGGATCTCTCGCAAGCTACCCCAGGATCATGCTCTATTAAATTAGCTGTATAGAGGGGATAATATTTAAGAAGAGCAGCAGGCTATTGGCGTAAAGCCTGCGGTTTAAAGCGAATAAATTACTCGCTTAGGTATAAGCTCACCCAAGCTGCAATAGAGGCAGAAACATACTGAGCATCTTTAGCTTTAGTTAGCAGATGATCGGCACTGTCTAGGCTCACAAAACTCTTAGGATGCATAGCAGTATTGTAAATGTGCTCCGCTTCTTTAATTAATACCGTTTGATCCACAGGCGAATGAAAAATTAACAAAGGCTTTTTAAGCTTCTTAATTTTTTCATCTTGGTTTTGCAGGGCAAGATCATCTAGGAACTGCTTTTTAATGGTAAAAGGTCTGCCCGACAAACTCACCAAGGCCTCACCTTGAGTTTCGATGGTATCGATATCATCAATGAATTGCTTACATACATGCCTTGGATTAGACGGGGCTGCAATAGTCACGACACCAGCCACTTCTTTAATGTCTCCGGCCGCCGCCAACACTGCTGCACCACCAAAGCTGTGACCAATTAGAATAGACGGAGCCTGATAATGCTCACGCAAATAGTCACTGCAGTGCTTTAAATCTTGTACATTGCTTGAGAAGTTGGAATCGGCAAACTCACCATCGCTGGCGCCAATACCGGTGAAATCCAAACGCATCACAGCAAAGCCCTGTGCCACCATGCCACGAGATATTCTCGAAGCAGCCATATTGTCCTTGCCACAGGTAAAGCAGTGAGCATATAAAACGTAAGCTTTAGGTTCCAGCTCTGGCGTTTCTAAGATAGCAGCGATATTCAAACCGTGACTGCCTGGAATGACGAGTTTTAAACGCTGCTTGGCCATGCTTACTCTCACCTATATTTAAGCGCCGCATAATAGTCTTAGACTGGCTTGGCCGCCAGTTATTTATAAGCATATTTGGGAATTATGATAGAAGGTTTTTAAACCCGTAAAATGAGCCCTAAATCGCTCTAGCGCTAAGCATTATAAAGTTAATTTGCACAAGATCAGTGCAAGTATAGATGTTATTCGAAACCATAATTAAAGATGACTTTCAGCAAGTTGGGCTTAATTTTTGCGCAACAGTCTGTTCACATTCAAGCAAGCCAGCTTCTGTTTGCCGCCAACTTTTTTGTAAGTCACCGCGCTGATTCATCTCTTGTAATACCCTTTGTATTTTGGGCACTAGGTCCCGATGCTTGATATGTAAAAAGTGATACACCTTGTCCACCCGAATGGCCGGTTTTAATGGATGCACCTTTAGCGTTTTATCTTTAAGTAAAGACATCGCGGATATTTTTGGTACTAAGGCTAAATCCACACGAGCAGCGGCTAGTGTTTCAAGAGCCAATGCATAAGTATTCACGATTAGTTTTTCTCTGGCGTGATCGGATATCTTGTCAGCCACCACCACACCACGACGTGTACTCACCCGATATTGTTGCAAGCTCTCTACACCTTTTATCTTAAAATTAAGATACTTTGAATAAATCCACCATTCTATTTCGGCAATGGCCACATCAATGCGAATTAATTTATAAGCGCTGTCTTTAAATTTAATGGTACGAAATGCTTCCCCATCCAAGGTGCCACTTCTAGATTCGAATAAAGCTCGTGATGCTGGGTACTCTACAAAGTCTACCTCTATGCCCAGCTGTTTATAGGCTGATTTCAGCACGGGAATAACATAATGCATAGCAGAAGAATTTTCTATTATGCTAAACCTCAGAGTTTCCTTGGCACAGGCACTGACAGCCGCCAACAGCAAAAAATGAACAATGATAAATTTCAATAATGCAGGCATATAAGCTGCTCAATGAATTAAGTAAACAAATCGAATAAAAGCAAACGCCTCTCAATTTTAGACCAGCCACCAATAAAGGCCCAACAAACAAGACATTCGACGCCACTCTTAAGGGCGTCTACTCTGTAACAATAGCCCTCATTCCAAGCCGCACCCTTATTCTTTGGAAGATACCATTATGCTTAAATGCATTTCCAAGCTATGCACCCCAGTTTACATTTTCATCGCCTTATTTGGGTTGAGCCCATTATCATGGTCTGATGCGTTTATTGGGCAAATTTCAGGTGCGAATTGTGCCGAGTATGGTCACCTATGCCCACTTGAAAAAATTGAACAACACCTCAGTGAAGAAAACAGCTTTGCCTTGCTTACCGGTGATAAACAATATTTTCTATTAACCGGCATTAGCCGTGACATTCTACTGCGATATGTCTCCAGGCGCGTCATTATCATTGGCCAACTAAATAAAGAAAAAAACAGCATTAATGTTTCCGAGTTACAGGTCCAACAAGGTGAATCCTTGGGTCATTATGAATCCATTTGGCGCCAATAACCTCAAATAGGCCAGCCAATTATAAAAGCGGTAAGTGATTGCTCTGTTATATTTAGATAGGAGGCAGCATGAAAAAACTTCTTAAACTGGAGCAATTATTTAGGGAGAAGCTTAATTTAATTGGGCAATTTCTTCCCCTATTATTGGTGCGCGCAATTTTGGCTTGGGAGTACTGGGAGGCGGGTGCACAAAAATTCTCAGGAGAAAACTGGTTTCATCATATTCAAGGAAACTTTCCATTTCCTTTTAACGTATTGGATACACAAATTAGTTGGTTCATGGCCACCTGGTTCGAGTTACTTGGGGCCGTCGCTCTGCTGCTTGGCCTAGGGGTGCGCTATGTATCCTTATCTTTATTAATATTAACCCTAGTTGCCACACTTGCAGTGCATGTGCCGCCAGAGGGCTGGGATTCTTTTGCCCAGATGCTTAACGGCTACGCCATTACCGACAAGGGATTTGGCAATTATAAACTGCCACTTTTATACAGTATTTTATTTATGCCTTTGTTATTTTTAGGCGGCGGAAAAGCCAGTATCGACCATTTGATCTATCAACGATTAAATAAACAGTAACCCGATTTGTCTGTACAGAACTATTTACAAAAGTAGAATTGTTTCATTCGCTGAACTCTCTATCCTGATGGATTAGCTTGATCGCGTCATTCAAGCACGAGAGTATGGCGAGATAAATTCCATAACAAACTCGGGCAATCACATGTCGACACTAAAAATTCAACTTTACTCGTTAGCGACCCCAAATGGCGTTAAGGCCTCTATCGCATTAGAAGAAATGGGGATTGAGTATGACGCCCATAAAATAAACATTATGGAGGGGGATCAGTTCAGTGAAGAGTTTATACGGCTCAACCCCAATTCCAAAATACCCGCTATTCAAGATCCTAACGGCCCCAATAACAAGTCGATTAACATCATGGAGTCAGGGGCCATATTATTGTATTTAGCACAAAAGAGCGGGAAGCTCCTACCCAGTGATCCCCATGAATATTCGCAAGTTTTGCAGTGGCTTTTTTTCCAGGTGGGACATGTGGGACCCATGTTTGGGCAATTTGGTCATTTTTTACGTTTCGCCACCGACAACTGTGATCACCCCTACCCGATTGAGCGTTACACAAAGGAAACTGTTAGGTTGGTACAAGTGCTTGAAGATAAACTGGAAGGCCAAGACTACATCGCCAACAACCAATACAGCATTGCTGACATTGCCATATTTCCCTGGGTTAATTGCTTAACTGAGTTTTATAAGGCGGGTGATTTATTGGAAATGGAGAAATTTAAAAATGTTAATCGCTGGCTCAGTGCCTGCCTAGCCCGCCCTGCCGTTCAAAAAGGCATGAAGATATGTGGTTTTGATTAATCACTCAGTTAACCGAAATAATGAGTGGAGTTAGAATAGATAGGGGCAATTTACAATCTGTATTTATTTTTGTTATTGGCCCTAGGGGAGTTATTTCATGACTCCCCTCTACTCAGATAAACATCAAATTCAAAATAAACACCTTGAATTTCTGCATTAAATGCCCGTATTTCTCCCCCCATTAAATTCACCAACTGCTTACAAATGGCCAACTCCAAGCCATGAGAACCTATGCGGCGAGGAATAAAATCTTGAGTATCGGCAAATAATTCAAATAAGCTATCCAATTGATCAGGATTGATCTGGGTACCTGTATCACTAACTGAAAATTTTAAATGTCTTTTTTTATCATCAATACTGGTTACATTTTCTACCGTTAACTTAATCTGACCAGCTCTCGTGAAAGTAACGCTGTTACTTAGAAGGCTTAATAATACTTGTCCTAAGCGAGTAGTATCGCCTTGTAATAATTCACAATCTGGCGGTACGGCACTCGCTATATAACGAATACTTTTTCCCTTAGTATGTATGCCCACAACCAAATCCAACTCCTCAAATAAATCTTTAAGATTGAACTCATTGGTTTCAAGCATTAAGCGGCCATTACACAATGCGCTGAAGTCCGCTACATTTTGTGCAAGCTTGGATGCATTATGGGAAGCATTAACAATTTCCGCTGTGGTATTTTTTAAATCTTTAGGAATGTCATCGCTATTGTTAAGCTGCTGGGCCAGATCACTTACCGTATCTAATAAACTGCACATTTCTTTACCAATATGAGTCAAAATATCCTGACTCGCATTAGGTTTATCAACTACTTTATCATTCATCCCTGTATCACTTACTTAGGTCGTCTACCCCATGCTATATATCAACAGGCGAATGTCACTTCCACTTTGAGGTGTTCAGTTGGGAAACCCATTATTCTTTTAAACAAATTACCTTTAACAGATATGTGCGCTTGACTAAATTGCAGGAAATTCATTGGCGCAACTAATATAAGCTTGACTGAAAGCCAATACTTTTTCGAACTCATCCTTATTTAAATTTTTACAAATCTGATGGATTGAATTGAGCCTAGCATCGTGTCGCTCGCGAATACGTTTATATAAGGTGCCCGATGCCCACTTGATCATGGGAATGCCAGTACACAAGGAAAAACGAATCACATCACTGGCTTTTAGCGGTTTTTCTCCGCTTTCCAATGATAAATAATATTCACGAGAAATTTGCATGGCCTCAACAATTTCATCCACGCTAAAGCCGCATGTTTCACGGATAAGCGCCATATTACTGCAGACGGTGCCCAGGTAATGTTCTTTAATGCTGTCGTAATTACCATGACTGATAATATCCACCATGGCATGATCGGCACGGTACGCATGTACTTCATTGAAATTTTTAAAAGAATAAAGACAAGCAAGCCAAGTACGAAAACGATATTCGGGCAAGCGAGATACTTCGGCATAAAGGCGCAAGGTTTGCGCATTCCAGAAATTAAGTTCGCTGTGTTGAAGTAAACTGTAGTAGCGAGTATTCATTAATGGCAGGTGCGCAGGAAAGCCCGTTAAAATAGACCATCGTGCTAAATTGTCCAGTGTAAATTCACGCTCTCCGGTAAGGTGGGCACGATACCACTTAACCGAAATCCCCAGCATGTTGGCAGCGTGTTTTTGTGTATACCAAGGCAGGTTCCGGTTTAAACTTTCAATTTGTCCACCCAATGATGGATAAAAATTCACCTCGTACTGAAGAAAAGGCAAATCAAATCTAAGCCCTTGATAAGAAGAACAATCAAGAGGTTCATCCTGAGCCATCGAATGAATAATTTCATTCATGCTCACCGCCAGGTCATCTACCTTGATTCTTGCCGGTGCGTTTCTTTTTCTTCCTTGCATGCTACTTCCTAATGACAAATGACTTTGTCCCAATATCACATTTATTTTAAGTGCTGCAGAAAACCTCCTGTCTTCTGCAGCACCAAAACTTAAGTTTCTCAGAATAGTTGGTTCTAATATTATGCTATGGCTTCCATTAAGTTAACCCTAGTTTTTAAAGCATTCGCAATATGTTCAGTGAGTAAATGGGGATTCTCAAGATACATCATATGCGATGATGCGGGGATAATACTGTGACGGGCCAGTATGTTTTGCCCATTCATTTTTTGTAAAAGGTGATGGGCATGATGCATTGGTGTCAATTCATCCCATTGAGCTGAAATAAAGTGGCTCGGTACTTGTGGCATAACTTGATAATCCAATTGGTTATTCTGAATTCTATAAAGATTATTCTTTAATTTATCAATATAGAATCCATATTTCTCTGAAATCCAATCACGAATCATTTGATAATTTTGCTCTGCGTTGCGAATCTTTCCAAGTTTAGAAGGACTAAACATATAATCTACGGTTAGCTGTGCAAACGGTTTTTTTCCGCCCTGTTCAGCCGCATTAATAGCAGCTTGAATTTTTGCAGCAAACACAGGGTCAGGTAAACACATGGCACCAATAAGCACCATTTTCCTCACTCGTGCAGGATAAAATTTAGCAAAGGCATATGCTAACAAGGTGCCAAAACTGTAGCCCATTACACTTACCTTTTTGAAACGTTGTTTATCAATAAAGTGCTCAATACTGGCCACCATGTATTGAAAGGTAAAACTTGAGTTCAGTTCACAGGCCAATCCACAACCAGGAGGGTCGAAGGCAATGATGTATTCTCCTTTTTTAACAAGGGGCTCGGCAATGACCCCCAAAGACTTGGCGTTATGAAATATCCCTCCTAATAAAATGGTGGGGTTATCATTAGGCCTACCGTATTCCACATACTCATAGGGATGTTGAGTAAAATCATATTGCTCTTGAGACAATAAATGAGACTTGGTCTGAGATTGAGAGTTTTTGGTAGTTTTCATCTTGCTTTTCCATATTGATGCAATGAAAAATTTCATTGCCGGAAAAGCATACGAACCCACAAATGTTTGTGCTGCTCTTTACAAACTATTGGAAAGAAAAAGCCAATTAGGATGATTAAAATGAGCTGTGCACCCTGATAGCACTAGGTAAGAGGGTTTACACAGGTGAGAGTTAAGCTGGAGGGAAGCTTTGTCTATTAAAAATATCGTTCAATCTTTGAGTTAAAGAGCTGAGTTAAAACGCTGAATTTAAGCGCTGAATTTAAGTGCTGAGTTAACGTACTAATCTCAACACTTCAAACAAAGTTAAGGCTGAACTCAATCGTTGAACGATAAAATGACAAACTTAAGCAGTAAATTTTTATTCAAAACCCCAGTTAATCCCGGCAACTACCCGATCGCTATTATCAAACTGGCCAAATAAACCCTGCGAATCGCCATAGAAGTGATCAAAACCCAGATAAACATCTATATTGGCCTCATAGTTATAATTCATGCTTACCTGATTAACACCGTCCTCATCGTTAATAGAATACAAAGTCAGCGCCTCCAGAGTGAGGGTTTCGTTTAAAAACTTCGACTCCCACATGAAAGACATCTTAGTGTCCTGTTTTTCCAGTATCGCTTGTGAGGCATTTTCTAAGATATGGCTTTGAAAAATTTGCAAGGAGACAAATTGATCACTCCAGCCCTGCCAATCCAAACCCACCACGTAAGAGGCCACATCAGATTTAATCACTCCAGGAAAAGCTGTTTCACTCCTAAGGTATTGATCGGTTTCATAAGCCAGTTCGGTGCGAACAATCCACTGTCCTAAAGACGTACTGGCGCTTCCTCCCAGCAGGTGACTGCGCTCATATTCTTGTTGCACCAAAATACCATTGCCCTGCAGGCTAGCCCGAACCACAGGCGTGTCCACGTAGTGATACAAGTAATTAAGGGATACATCCCAACCCGATACAAAACTTACCAGGCGTAACCCCACATCACTGTCTTCAAGGCCGCCGTCCGGTGCTTGTGCTGCTTGAATTTCCACAGGAACTCCTTCCGGGGCCTGTGGAACTAAGATAGGACTGGTAAAGGCATATGGAGAGTTTGCACTCGCCAATTCATGAGCAGTGGTATCGGTAATCAATAACATCTGCAAGACGCTGTCTTCACCCACATTTATCTCAGCATTTATCATCCATAATGGAATACGCGAATCATCAAAATCATCCAGTGTAAATTCTCGATAACTTTGCGGATTAATCTTATCCAGCAGCTTTAAACCATCCGCCTCTCCCCACACCACTTGTTGCTTGCCAATGCGCCAATAAATGTCATCTGTTGCCAGTTGCCAATATAGTTCGCGTAACTCAACAAGCCCTTCTTTGCCGGTCTTAAACGCCGAGCTTTCGTTAGAAAAGGAATCATCCGAGGATGTCTGTGAAGAATTCAAACTGGAATCTGAATCCCAGCGCACCCTAGTAATAGCGGTAATATCCCCTTGATAAAACTCACGATTGAATTCGGCATCCAACAACCATTCTTGCTGTTGAAGTGTTTCTTCGCCAGTGCCATAGGCCGTTTGGTTTTTTAACATGCCGCTAACCTCCACGGCAAAAGCCGTGGAAGTAAGACAAGTTAATACCAGGGTGCTAAGCACAGTATTAACATTCATATTCATCTTGGCACACCTCGAGTAATGGCTTGACGAGTGAATATTTTGTCTTTTACTTCTTTCTCATAATCCACATCAGAAAAGGTAAACTCTGTTTTATGGCCGCTTTTATGATTGACTACCTTCATGGTATGGCGTGTCCAAATTCCATCAACCTTACGTACATCTCCCATGTTCAACGTTTTTAACTCGTTGAGTTTGGTGTCCCAATACTTAGCTTTCAATACCACCCAGTTACTTGGATTCACCCACCAATGGGCCTTGCCATATCCCAGCTCTTTGGCAATTTTTTTATCTTTTGGTGAACCTTCCACCAAATACACCTGCGTCCCATCGATGGTCTCTTTGCTAAGGGTTGTGAAGTTATAATCTCGCAATTCTACCTTGCCTTCTTTCTTAATATCTTCGTAGGTGTAATCGGTTCCTAAAAAATAATCACCACGATCAGATGCGGAGATTCGGCGGGCTTTTCTTAAAGCCGGTAAATACAACCATTGATCATCTTCTTTTTGTGGGTAGTCGTAGGTTAGAAATGCGGTGTCTTTAATATTTTTAGGCTTCAAATAAAATAGTACGGTACGTTTTTCCTCTCCATAATATTTACGAAAGCCCATTGTAAAACGCTCACGTACCTTGCCACGGCGATCTTCCATCTTCATGTGTAACTTACGAGTTTGCTGAACACCTTCTTCTACTTGATTAATGTTTTTAGCAATGGCCAAACCATCCGGTAAAATACTGGCCTGAGCCTCAGTATTTATTAGGCCGTAACCCATCACTGCGGCTACCACTAAAATAGACGCCACTTTAAGACTGGGTTTATTGTCTTTTATTTGAGTATCTTTCATGGTCTCTCCCACTACAAATTTAGGTTTAACTAACTGAACCAATGCAGGCAGCAAGGTCAGGCTCACTAAAAAGCTCGACACTACCGAGATAGCCACTATCAGGCCAAAGCTGTTTAACGGAATAACCTTACTAAGCGTTAACACACCAAATCCTAGGGCGAGAGCCAACACGTTAAAAAATAATGCACGACCAGTACTGGGATAAAATTGCTTCAAGGCTTTTTCCATGTCCTGAGTTTTTCCGTACAAGACTTTTAACCTATCCAAAGTGTGTATGGCAAAATCCACTCCCAAACCAATGGCTACTGCGGCAAACATAGAAGTACCCACTCCTAATGAAATAGACAGAAATGCCATGGACGCATATACCAATAAGATGCTGGTGAGTACCGGAATTAAGGCATAAAGGCCGGCAACGGAAGAGCGAAATAATACAGATGACACCAACCACACTAAAAACAAAGCCAAAACCACCCCACTAAAATGGCTCACGCCTATGTCTTTAATCCAGTGATAGGTTAAGAAAACACGGCCGCTTAAAGTGGCGGTTACCAGTTCATTATTTACGTTTTCATCTATGTAGGCTTGCATCGCTTCTACTACAACCTTGCTATCAATGTAGGCACCTGAATTTAGTACCACACGTACATTGGCCAAGCGGTAGTCGTAGTCAACTTCTTCTTCAAAATCCGACGGATCACTGGAGGCTGCATACAATAAGAAGTACTGAGCTATCAGGTCTTTATCGGTAGGTAATGTATATTGATCTTTATCTCCGTCATTTAACGAGCGGTTCATTTGCTTTAAATAATCCACAATTGAAGTCGCACCATTTACATTAGGCAAGGTTTGGGCAAACTCCTGTAAGGCTTCCATTTTCTTTAACACTTCAGGCTCAAACACACCTTCGTCTTCTGGCGTTTCAATGACAATGTCCAGGTAGCTAGTACCATCAAAATGCTGATTAATCACACGATCGGCTTTGTACAAGGGTTCACTGGGATGAAAATTAGTAATGCGATCTTCATTCACAACAATTTTACTGGCGGAAATAGCACCCACTACAAAAATAACCAAAGCAGAAACCACGATCAACTTAGCGCGTTTTTGGGTGAAGTTACCCAGTACCACCATCACCTTGGCAAAGGCATCGTGATCATCACTGCGCATTTTTTTAGCCAAACCAGGCTGTACTTCGGTTTTCAATAGCGCCATTAAAGCGGGTAGAAAAATTAGCGAGTATAACCAAGCAATAGCAACACCAAAGGCGGTGAAATAACCGAAGGCTTGAAACGGAGGCATGTAGGCCGCAAACGATAAACCTAAAAACCCGGCTACCGTTGTAAAAGTCGTCAGGGTAATGGGGCGCCACATTTCCACTAAAGCCTGAACAATGGAATCTTTTATTTCTTCTTGAGGGTGCAAAGCGCGGCGTTCAAAATATTCACTGTAAATATGTATACTGTCGGCCACGGCAATACCAATTAAAATTACCGGTAGGGCATTAGTAATCACGTAAAATGGCACATCAAAAATAACCATCGCCGCCACTGTCATCAGCACCGATGCACCAATAATTAAATTACCTGCTAGCGCCACACCTAAGCGGCGAAATGCCACAATAATAATTAGGGTGATAATTAAACCCGCCAATGGGTTTAAGCGTCTGGCGTCTGTATCTATATAGGTGCCAAAGAAGCCTGAAATAGCGCCTTCACCCGCGACGTGTACGCTGAGCCCTTGAGGCAGCGGGTAACTATTAACAGCCGCAATGACATCTTTATAGGTTTGCTCGGCCAGTGTTTCATCTAACAATTCAGCCACAATTAATGAAGCGGTTTCATCGTTGGCTAACAAGCTTCCTTGATATAAAGGGAAATCACGCAAGGCCATTTTTATCGCCGTCACTTCCTCTTGGGTGCTGAGTTTATCTTCCATGAAAGAAGATACCTCCATGCCCTCTTGTGTGCCGGTAATGTTATTTTCAGTTGATAAACTGGTGATACCATCTGGGTCAATATTGTTAATATCACTAATGACTTCGCTTAAATCATAAATGGCATTGAGTGCCTCAATAGTGAAAATAGAATCCTTACTCACTACCGACACCACCATGGGATCGCTAAGACCAAATAATTTTTTTACTTTTTCCCGGTATACTAAGGCTTGATTATCATCAGCCAAAAAAGCATCGGAGCGAGTATCTTTTTGAATACCCGGCACCACAGCTCCCATAGCAAACAAAAGTAAAAAACTCGCCAATACAATTTTCTTGGGGTGACTCACTACCTTGCGGAAAAAATTCTCAGCAGCTGAGGGTTCATCCTTTTGGGGGTGACCGTTTCCTCCACCCTGTGTTGGTTGATTGCTATTCATCTTTCCACCTTCATGCATATGCATGTATATAGTTATTATTAACAGGGCATGCCTAAATTCAAGCATGTGTCAGAGTTATCTAAACGAGCCTTCTTTCTTGCTTTCATCTTCATGCGTATGCATGCTTTTACTTATAAAAAAAGGGAAATTATCCCTTGATCGCCACGACCTTTCGACTTAGTTCAATTAGGTTGTCAGTGTGAGTGCTTCCTAATTTTTGCTTAATAACTTTTTGGGCTTCGTTCCAGGGAATCAGTGCTTCTTCATACAAGGCTTTACCCGAAGTACTTAACGACAAGGCTTTTTCACGCTTATTGGCTCCCTGGGTAACGTCAATATAACCGTCTCTAATTAGAGGCTTCAAGGCCCTTGAAATGGTGGTTTGATCCATCACCAGTGCCTCCTGAATGTGCGAAGCGGTAATACCGCTCCCCATTAGGGAAAGCGCTCGCAGCACTGAAAACTGAGTAATGCGAATACCCACAGGGGCCATGTATTCATTGTAAAACTGGCTGATTACTCGGTCGGCTTTACGGATGGTCTGCCCAAGGCAAATTTCTGATTTCTTTATTTCCATGATGACAAGATACATGCATACGCATTGGATGGCAAGTTTAACAGTATATGGAGAAAAGTTAGGAGTGCAGCACCAACAGGTTTACCCAGATAGAAATGGCGGTAAAAAAACCCAACCAGAACACTATCAGGCGATGTATGACATTGTTATATCCAAGATGAATAAAGGCTTGAATAACACGTAAAATGACAAAAGCCCAAGCCAAAACGAGACCTGTGGTACTTTCAATACCCAATACTAGATACAAGGTGGCGGCCACATAAAACATAACCGGCACCTCAAACATATTATTGAAGCAACGGGTACTCAGGGTAATGGCATTGGGGATATTATCGCCCTGCATGAGTTGGTAATATTTCATGCTGATTTCACGGTTTTTTATACTCATAAACCGGGCCTTCACTGTTATCAGCCCTACAAACAAGGTTAATAACACCATGACAAACATGGGATACAACATATTAGGCTCCGCTCATTAAGATCTGTAGCAGAAGAAAAACTACAATGCTTTACGCCATACTTCCAAGCGATTACGGCCGTTGTGCTTAGCTTGATAGAGCGCCTCATCTGCTTGCTTCATGAGCATCTCCAGGTCTTCACAGTTTTTAAAAATTTGCGCTACGCCAATGGACGTGGTGAAGGTAATCACCTTTTCTTCATACTTCACCTTTAACTCACTCACCGCTTTTAATACTCTTTGGGCGGTTTCTCGCGCCCCTTTTTCATCAGCCTCTGGTAACAATATTGAAAATTCCTCACCCCCTAACCGCCCAAAAATATCACTATTGCGCAGCACCTTTTGACAACAGCGGCAAATGGCCTCCAAAACCCTATCCCCAGCCTGATGACCATACGTGTCGTTAACCGATTTAAAGTGATCTATGTCTAAAGATAAAACGGCCAAAGCATGGCCATAACGAGTGCTGCGTTCAAATTCCACCCTGCCCGACTCCATAAAATGGCGTCGATTACTGATGCCGGTAAGCGAGTCGGTCTCGGCCAGTTTTTTCACATAGCGAAGTGCATCTCGTAGTGAATTTTCGGTACTTTTTAATTTGGTAATGTCGGTAGAATACAAAAAGGTATAGCCTTCCGTAGTTTTCAAACGCGAGACCTGATTCCATTTGCCACTGACGGTATCGCTTTCAAACGTACTAAAGCCCTTAATTTTCATACTTTCTTTTGCGCGTTTTATCATCCCCTCCACATCGTCATCATCGGCCTTCACTCCGGCACCTGTAGCATAAGAATTACGCAGGTTTTCTTCAAAAGTACGCCCGATGGCACCAACGCCTTCATAACCCATAATTTGAGAAACCGTCTTATTACAGAACACCATAATGTCATTTTGATCATACACACCAAAACCATCACAGCTGGCTTGCAGAGCCTGAACAATTAATTCATTTATTTGAGGCGGTGAGTCCGAACGCATATGACCCTCTTTATCTACCTAGTTTTAATAGGTAAGTACTAAATAAGTGAGTGCTTAAAGGTTATGTAATTTGAGTATAGTGCAAGATGCAGGCGCAGCTAGAAGGGAGGTTTCATACCAATATGTTCTATAAAATAATTTTTTAATAGGAATAAATATAGAGGTTTACATCATCAAACAAATTTAAACTTTCGCTCAAAATGGGCCATGGAAAATAGCTTCATTAAATTGGGTTTACAGTTTTTTATTTCAATGGCTTGATCCTCTTTTTTTAGGTGGCTTTTCATATTCAAAATCATGCCCAATGCCGAACTGTCTATATGATCTGTTTGAGAAAGGTCCAGAGAAATATTTACGTCACTATCGAAAAGACTGGTATAGCTGTCTCTAAAATCATCAACAATGTCATAATCAAACCGACCCACGATGAAAACAGTTAGCCTTGCTTGGTCAAGTTCAACGCAAATTTTTGCCATGCTCTACCCTATATCAATCTGTTAAAGCCACACACTAACCCTAGGGGTCAAGCCGCTCTTTTTCAAACAATGGAAGCCCAATTTTAAGCGTTTTAGTGGAAATAAGGTTCTCTTATAAGCAATCCGCGTTAATAGTCTCATTACGCCTAAGAACTCAAGCTGAGAGTGACCGATATGAACTACATTCATAAGTAACTTTAAAAAGGAAGTGTGCAATGCCGATTAAACTCCTTTTATTCACTCTTTTTCTCTTTCACTGCCTTAATCTTTATGGCGGGCCAGCTGAAGCAAAATCATGGATAAATAAAGAATTTAAAGACTCCACTCTGAGTAAAGATCAGCAAGTTAAAGAAATGGACTGGTTTATTAAGGCTGCAAAACCTTATCAAGACATTACCATTCGGGTGGTATCCGAACGCATCGATACCCACTGGTACGAAGCCAATGTATTAACCAAGGCATTTACCGATATAACCGGCATTAAAGTGGTTCATGAAATTACAGGTGAAGATGATGTAGTCAAAAAAATCAAAACGCAGATGGATCTGGGTTACAACATCTATGACATGTATATCAACGACAGTGATTTAATCGGCACCCATTACCGTTCAGGAAAAGTGGTGGCGCTAGACGATTTTATGAAAGGAGAAGGCAAGGACGTCACCCTTCCCACACTGGATATCAAAGACTTTATTGGCACCAGTTTCACCACCGGGCCAGATGGAAAGCTCTACCAATTACCCGACCAGCAGTTTGCCAATCTTTATTGGTATCGCCAAGATTGGTTTAGCCGCCCAAGCCTTAAGAAAAAATTCAAACAGATTTATGGCTACCAGCTAGACGTGCCAGTTAACTGGTCCGCCTATGAAGACATTGCAGAATTTTTCTCGGTGCATGTGAAAGAGATAGACGGCGTTAAAGTATATGGCCACATGGATTATGGAAAAATGGATCCATCGCTGGGCTGGCGTTTTTCGGATGCCTGGTTATCTATGGCAGGAGCTGGAGATAAGGGTATCCCTAATGGGTTGCCAGTAGATGAGTGGGGCATTCGCGTTAAAGACTGTCACCCTGTAGGGGCCAGCGTCTCCCGTGGGGGCGCACTTAATTCTCCTGCGGCGGTGTATTCACTGCGTAAATTTTCAGAATGGCTAGACAAGTATGCGCCTCCCGATGCGCGTGCCATGAATTTTTCCGAAGCTGGGGCTTGGCCGGGTAAAGGCCAGATTGCCCAGCAAATATTTTGGTACACCGCCTTCACCGCTGCATTAACCGACCCTAAACTGGCGGTGACCGAAAGTGACGGCACACCCAAGTGGCGTATGGCCCCTAGCCCTAGAGGCCCCTATTGGCAAGACGGCATGAAGCTGGGTTATCAAGATGCCGGTTCCTGGACCATGTTATCCAGCACCCCTCTTAAACGACGCAAGGCAGCTTGGTTGTACGCACAGTTTGTGGTGTCAAAAACGGTATCACTGAAAAAAATGATGGTGGGGCTCACGCCCATTAGAGAGTCGGATATTAATTCTCAAAAGATGAGCGAAGTGGCTCACCAGTATGGTGGTCTCATCGAATTTTATCGCAGCCCTGCCCGTAAGGCCTGGACACCCACCGGCACCAATGTTCCCGATTATCCGGCACTGTCCGACTTATGGTGGAAAAACGCAGCGTTAGCAGCCAATAAAAAAATGTCGGCTAAGCAGGCCATGGATAAGATGGCCAAAGAAATGGATGAGCGCCTGCAAAAAGTCGCGGATATAGGCCAGGCTAGATGCCAGCCAAAACTAAACACACCTAAAGCAGAATCTTTCTGGTTATCACAACCGGGGTCACCCAAAGCAAAACTGGCCAATGAGAAACCTCAGGGCAAAACCCAGAGCTATCAAGATTCACTGAAAGCCTGGAAATAAAGGAGAGCCATTATGAAAACACTGGTATTATTTTTATCACTCATTGTTCTGCCAATCTGCCATGGCGCGCCCCTTAAACTCATTACCGAAGAGCTACCTCCTTATGCTTATCGCGAAGGGGGCAAGATAACCGGCGCCAGTGTCGATATTATTAAGGCACTTTTTAAACAAGCAAACATTTCCTACCAGATAAAAATGTTCCCTTGGAAGCGGGCCTATGAAACCGCTAAATCTGAAAGCGCCTGTATATTTCCCATTCAACGCTCTCAAGAGCGTGAAGTTTTATTTAACTGGATTAGCCCGGTGCTGATCACCCAGACAGCCTTTTATGCAAATGACTCTGGCGACCATCAGGTAAGAACATTAACCGATGCTCTCAAGTTAAAAATTGGCACCTACCGGGGCAGTGCCGTTGAAGAGTATTTAACCGGTCAGGGTTTTAAAGTGACTTCCGTCTCCAAAGATTCGGTTAATGCCAATAAACTTTCATTCGAACGTATCGACTTATGGGCAGCAGATACATTATCGGCACCCTATTTTATCAAGAAGGCCAATATAACCAATATTAAAGAAGCCCTAGTATATTTCACCACCTTGCGGGCTCTAGCTTGTAATCCAGCGGTACCTGCGACAACTATTTCTAAACTACAAGATGCTTTGCAAGCCATATACAACAGTGGAGAAGTGGATAAGATACTGGCTAAATACAAGCAGTAATTTTGGCCAATCATTTTGCTTTTGGGTTTAGCCGTAGGTTGGTCTCTAAAATAAAAAAACATTCTTTATTATTTAAATAATTAGCTGCATAAACATATAGGAAATAAAATTATTTCCTATATGTACACTAACAAAAATGGCTGCATAAGTGGCGATTGCCAACTTCCCAAACTGGGATTACACTGGCGCCAAAATTAAAATATGTGAAAAACATTTATGAGACTGCGTGATCTAAAAGGTTTTGGCCCCAAGAGCGAAGAGATTCTGGCCAAGGTAAATATTAATGATGTTGAAGAATTTATGCAGTGCGATCCGTTTGAATTATATCGCCAGCTAAAATTACACGTTAAGGGCACTGGGCTTAATTCTATTTACGCCATCATTGGCGCTAGGGAAGACTTGCATTGGCAAGAAGTGGCCCGCACTCAAAAGATTGAAATATTAATGCGCCTAGATGACATGGGACTGGCACCAAAATAAAAATTAGCGCCGTCCAGCCTATCAAATGATCATAAAACCTATCCGATCAAATTAGTCGTCACTCATCCAGCGCGTGGCAAAGTCATTTAACGGAAGGAACAGCTCTATTAATTCCTCACCCTGCGCCGTTAAGGCGTAACCCGAGTCCGCTGTTTTAAGTACAAATCTGGCGGCACACAAATCTTTTATACGGGTATTGATGATGGTAGGCGATAAGTCTCCACAGCGGCTTTGCAACTGGCGAAAGGTGCAGGCACCGTCGTTCAATTCCCACAAGATTCTAAGTACCCATTTCTTACCGAGAATATCGATCAACTGCATTATGGGTCTTGAGCTAGTGCTATTACTCATGTCTTTTTCCACATTAACTTAAACTGATAAATACTTGCGCTACACTTTTTGTAGCGGTATGGTGTTTTGGCTGCTACAAATATTGTAGCAGAGTAAGAATCAATCGTTAACCCCTGGAGAATGTAATCATGAAAGCACGCATCAACCCAATTAACGCACCCTACAGTGAAGAAATCACTGCCGACTTCAACACTGTCATGCCTCCCGGTATGCCACCGTTATCGATATTTCGCACGATGGCCCACAACCCACGGGTATTGCACCGTATGGTGATGGGCGGCCTATTAGATAAGGGCAGCATTACAGTGGCGCAAAGAGAGTTAGTAATATTGCGAGCTTGCGGCTTGTGTAAGGCTGAATATGAATGGGGGGTGCATGTGGCTGCCTTTGCTAAGAAAGCAGGCTTTAGCCAGGATCAAATTAATGACACGACCCAAGAATATTCAGACTCAGCTTTATGGGATCAAGGCCAAAACCTCATCATTGCACTCGTTAATCAGTTACACACTGACAATCAGGTATCCGATAAATTATGGGGCAAGCTGGCCGAGAAGTTTGCAGAGGATCAATTAATCGAGCTAGTCATGTTAGCCGGTTTATATCACGCGGTGAGCTTCGTAGTGAATGCCTGCAAGATACAAAACGAACCCTTTGCTCCGGCGTTTCCAGCTTCAATTTCGAAAAACGATTCTGTACCAGCTTAAAGGAGCAACACTATGATTACCCAATCTTTCCAGGCCCTGCCCTCTTTGCTGAATTTGTATAGTAAGGCAGTTTTTAAACGCAACCAAAAGCAGTTAACATCTTTGCCTGAGTTAACCTTGAAGGTCAGCGACTTTGCTATTAACACAGGGCAATTTAGCCGGTACTTGGAAAGTTTTGGTTTTAAAGAAAATAATAAAATACCGGCACCCTTTTTTTATCTGGCCACACAAACTAGTCAGCTATTGCTACTAACCCAGACTCGGTTTCCATTAAGCCCAGCCGGGTTGGTGCATCTGGGGGTGTGCTTTGAACAACAACGAGCATTGGTAACCGAAGATTGGCAGGAATCACAATCTGGTAATTATATTTTAATGTCTATTATGAACCAGAGGCATAGCAAAAAAGGGTTGGTGTTTGATATTGAAACTGAGTTTTATAATCAGCAGAAAACGGCGTTTCTAAAGATCACCAATACCTATCTAGCCCGAGCCATTAAAGTAGAAAGCCGTGAAGGTTTGCCGGTGTTATGTGATTTCAATCAGGTGAATCAGACCTCTGTGCCATCACTCGATTCCGACATTACTCTCAACCAACACGCAGGTAAACGCTACGCTCAACTATCAGGGGATTACAACCCTATTCACTTATCTCGTTTTACTGCCAAGCTGTTTGGTTTTAAACGCCCCATTATTCATGGCATTTACCTAGTTTCAAAAGCCTATGCGCAATTGAACAATCAACAAAGCTCGCCACCACAAAAAGGTGTATTCCAGTTTAAATCGCCGTTTTTTCTACCAGGACAGGGAATGTTAACTATTCACACTCAAGGAAAAGAAAGCTCAGTATTAGTTCATTCTAAAAACCAGTCCCATCTACATGGAAAAATAGAAGGCGCAGTTGAATAAGTTAGAGCTAGTTTAAATATTCTAATGGCTGTTCATGCATTTGGGCTGCCATTTATTTTTAAGCAAAGTATTAAGCTTATTTGATCACCGCAATCTATGTAGCTCTGAAACTACCGCCTAAATAACTGGAGTTAAATTCCTCATATAATAATACCCATCTAGTAAATCACAGGCTTTATTCAACCTGAAGCTACTCAGCCTTGTGAATCAAGCTCCCCAAAGTCTTACTCACACGATCTAACAGATCATCGGATTTATTGCTGATGTCGGCAGCCACGGAAGCCTCAATAATTTTTCTTTCGATCAGTTGAATTAAAAACTTCTCCTGATCGGCATCCAAGCCTAGCGTGGGTAATTCGTCTTCTACGGTATGGTTTAAGTCTTCTAATATTCGATTAAGAATAGTTTGGCTCTCATTAATGAGTTTACGTTCTTCATCTAATGCTTCGTTAACAATCAAGATGGTGGATTTTATTTGATCGTTTTCAGTAATGGTTTTTCTGTCTTCTATGGATTCCATACAGGCGTTAGTAGCATCAAGAAAAAAAGGCAATAAATCCTTATAACGACCGTATTTGTGTTCATCGTCCACAGGCATATTTTTTACCAATAAACTAATGCGATCAAAATTGAATTGGGTCCTATGCTCAAAACTAAAAATCCGATCTTTTTTTGATAAAATATCTACCAAGCCTTTCTCCAACGGAGAGGGCTGACCAATACACTGGTGCCATTGGTAAAAATCGCTTATTTTTAAACGGATAATGGCGTTTAAGCCAAAGCTCTTTAAGCTATTGACAAATAAGTCCATTAAATCTGATTCATTTTTTATGGCATAAGTTTCCTTGGAGAATTCCAATGCCAGACCTATTTCCTGAGAATTAGTCATAGCCTCCATTGCCACATCAGAGGCCAACTTATAGTTTTCTTTCAGATCTTTTTTTTCTTCCTTGTACTTAACAATCACCTGTATCTTCGCCAGTAATTCATCACATTCAAAAGGTTTAACGAGATAATCGTCGCCACCAGATTGATACCCCTGCATGCGTTCTTCCACTGTTCCTCGTGCAGAAATAAATACAACTGGGACCTGAGACCATTCGCTATTTTCACGAATTTTTTTGCATACTTCATAGCCATCCATACCCGGCATGCTCACATCCAGTAAAACCAGTTCTATATCGTCCTGGCCTGCCAATACCAACAAACCTTGCTCACCATTATTGGCCAATACCAGTTCATAAGTATCTTGGAGATAATGCTGCAGTATCTCCAAATTCCAGGGTTCATCATCTATGGCTAAAATCTTTAATTTATCGCTCATGGCGCTCTCCGTTTTGAGCCGCGTTTTTATGCCAGTTAATGGGAAATACAGGTATGCTAAATGTAAAGCAGGCTCCCTTCCCTTCATTATTTTTCACATATATTTTTCCGCGATGCAGCTCAATAATTTCCTTACAAATTGCCAGCCCCAAACCCGTACCACCTGCTCCGGTTTTTGTTTTAGAGCTTTGTACAAACTTATCAAATATGCTGTGAATCTCATCCTCGGGAATTCCCACACCGCTGTCAATCACACTCACCTCGAGCGAGGGTACAAAATACGGACTGGTACCGCGCACATCTACGTTCACTTCGGAGGATTTAATATTTATTTCTATGATTGAATCATTCGGCGAAAACTTACAAGCATTGGATAACAGATTAAATATCACCTGAGTTATCTTTTCATCATCGGCATTGCTATTGGTGTTGTCCAATTGCGAATTCACCTTTACTTCAATGCCTTTCTCTTGCAATAAGGGCGAAATATCCGAACGAACCACCTCAATAACATTCAGCATATCCAGACTATTTTTTTGTAAAACCGAATGACCCGTTTCCAATTTTGATATATCCAGTAAATTATTAATCAACTTTAATAAGCGTTTACTACTTTCTGAAATTCTATGGGTAAAGCCCTGTATTTTTTCCTGAATACTCGCCGGTACTTCAGGCTGCGCTAAGTCTTTATTTATCAACGAATTAAAACTCATAATGGCATGCATTGGCGTGCGTAATTCATGAGACATATTGGCCAAAAATTCAGACTTACTTTTATTGGCGCGCTCAGCTTCGTGTTTGGCTTCCTCAATTTTTTGGGTACGCTCAATCACCTTAGTTTCCAGTTCTTCATTTATAGACAACAGATTATTCTCAACTGCCTTTTGCGAGCTGATATCTTGAATGACGAGTATGTAAATATCCCATACCTCTTTAAAACTGCGCCTAAGAGTGAAATTGGCGGAAAATATACTGCCGTCTAATCGAGTCACGGTGCCTTCTAAACTTACCCCCTGTTCAGTCTCCATGCACAGTTGATATAAAACCGTCCATATTTTTTCTGATAGCAAACTTAAATAGGATTTACCCAGCAAGGAATCGAGTGAATATTGTGTTAGCTCGGTGACGGCACTATTGGCTGAGATAATTTTAAAACTATTATCGAGAGTTAATACCGCTTCATTTAGACACTCCAAAGTAGTATTTAAAATATCGCGGCCTTCTTTTAAAGAAGTGTTACTTTCCGTTAGCTCAACCAATAACCGACTATTTTCTTTGCGCATATTAATCATATTTTCAAGTCGGCCCAGAGTAGATTTTAATAGCTGAAAATCCACCGGTTTTTCTAAAAAGGCATCAACATTATTGCTTATGGCTTTCAGCACAATATTCTTTTCACTGAAGCTAGTAACCAAAATACTTTTAATGCCAGCAAACACTTTTCTCGACTCTTTAATAAGCTCAATACCGTTCATTTCATCCATTTGGTAATCGGTGAGCAGGATATCAAATGCGCCGGTTTGCAGTTTAATCAACGCCTCTTTAGCGGATACCGTAGCAAAACAGCTATGACCCAGGTCTTTCACATAATGCTCCAGCACTGCCAGCATGCTAGGGCTATCGTCCACCACCAACACCTGATTTACATGGGTCATTTGCTTTAAAGGTAAATTGCGCAGTATGCCTAATTGATGGGCTAGGTGAGCGGGATCATAAGGGGGATAGATAACCGGAACCTGGCCACCAAAAAGATCAAGCGCCAGCTTCAGACACGGATTGTCTTTAATATCGTGCTTGCAAGGTGAAGCTAGGTAACAAGGCAATTCAGTGGCCATTAGGGCTTTTACCCGAGCCTCTTCTTCTTGTTTCCAATTAGTACGAGCGAAGAAAATATACAAGTCATTGCTTTTAATGGCGCTGACCTCAACCGAGCCATGCCACAAGCGTACTTCAAACCCCAAAGACTGAAGCGCATAGACTATGGGTTGCTCCAAGTCTTGTTCTTCCCCTGCAGAATAATAGGCAATTTTGGCGCTCGTATTCATGTCAATCTATTCGCCCAAACGCTTAAATGATCATGTATTTATTAATTGTAGTCACTAAGCGCAAAGGGGCAAAAAAGAGGTGTTGCTGGCACACATAGGCTGCCCTATTTATTCCAGCAAGCGATATGAAGACTCGTTAAAAGCGGTTAAACATCTTTAAGCTGTTGGCCTTAATTCCCAGCCACAAGGTTAACAGTAAAAATAATACGGCAATCACATACAAGCTCACCGGCACACTGATGCCTTGGGCCATGGCCCCTGCTAATACCCCGGCCATGGCCGCGATGACTTGAGAGATAATAGTGTAAATACTCATGACCCGGCCGCGTATATTAGAGGGGGTATGGTGCTGTAATGCAGCCATGATCAAGCTTACGGTTATACCCGCTGAGGTAGTGGCCAATACCAGCACCACGCAACTTAACCAGATACTGGTAATGTTGCCAATTAAGCCAATGCATACACCGCATATTGCCAGCATGCCAATGATGGTTTTGCCTATGGGCATACTGTCTTTAATCTTCATGGCCGCAATGCCTCCTACTATTAGTGACAAAGCGATTAATCCCAAATACTGGCCTTTTTCTACAGTGTTTAACCCTAATTGAACCTCGGCCACCTGTGGCAATACCACCTGCATGGGGCCCATTAATAAATAGCCAATGATAGAAGCAAATAACAACTGGGCGATAACCGGAGTTTGCTTAATCTGCGCAAAGCACTCCTGCCATTCGTGCAGTAGATGCTTGTGGCTAGTGCGAACATGCTCATTAGGCGCATTAAACAGCAAGGCAGTAGATAATAAAAATAAGCTAATAGAAGTCATGGCCACACCCTGCCAATGCAGGTGCTCAATTATTTGCGTTAGCAAAATAGGCGCTATACCAAAGCCCACCATGATTAACAGATTAAAAGTAATGGTGGCCTGAGGTAGCTCTTTGGTGGCCACATACTGCCCCAGAGAAGCCAGTCGTGATGGCGCCACAAATGCCCAAGCAATGCCCACACTAAAGCAAGACATTAAAAATAGGGCAATGGAATACTGGGGTTTAAACATCATCACTAACAACATCCCAATGGCCCCTAGCAAGAAAAAATTTTGCGCTAGCAACAAGACCCGTTTGGCCGAATAGCGATCAATATAAGCACCAGCCAACCAACCAAAAATAATGGGTGGACCAAAACAAAAGCCATATGCCACCCCTGCTAACCAAGATGATTCAAATACCTCAAGGCTATACATGATGGCACTGTAATTAAGCATGTGTCCGGCCACAAAGGCACAGAAGCACGACAGGTAAAAGACAATTAACTTCATAGGTTTCTCGTATGGCGACTTACTAAATTATTCGGCTTAGAAATTTCAGAATAAGGCTTTTGTTATTGATATATATATGCCCTTAGTTACAGCATTATACAGCTCGTGGCGTTAACTGTTAGCGTCAAACTTAGAACAGTAATTTCTAGACAACTAGTAATGATACTTTTCAAAAACACTGCCTAGCCTACAAGAAGCCGAATAAGCTACCGACAACGGCAACGTTTATTCAATACCCTTAGTCCATGGTCCTTATGGCCTGGCTTATAATACCGCAAAGGTATCGCCGCCACCGACTTCTTGGAATGTTTTGAGAAGTGACCAACACAAGGGTAAGTACACTTTAAGCTCGGATTACTCTGAGGCTAATATTTACATCACGGCACTGGCCTTGGGATTTACGCCTGATCAAATCACTGAGGTGAAAAAACTTTCAGCCTCTGCTACTCGCACCAAACTTGCACAACTTATCAAGAACGCCAACAACCTCTGGGTGGGCGTTGATACCGCCCATGATTTGTCTAGAAACAGTTTCGGGGCCGCTTGGGGATTTTCCTTTCCTCAGTTACTTAAACAAGAACAAACGTGGGCCATGGCCGACCCTAAAGAAGGCACTACCGGTTAGGTAGATGGTCATGCCATAAGCCAAACACTGGCAGCTAAACCCAAGTCTAAAAGAATTGCAGAAGAATGGATTAACTTTACTTTAAGCGACAATTTTCAAATAAAAGCCATTGTAAGAGGCATTGGCAGTGCACCTGTTAACGCCACCATTAAAGACCGGTTAACGGTGGAAGAAGTGGCCTTGTATCACCTAGATGATCCCACCTATTTTAAAAACCAGCGTATTCTTTGGCCCACTCTTAGTACTAGGCAACGAAACTTTTTCAAATCGTTATGGAATGGTGCGCTTAAAGAATCAAGTAGGAAGTAGTTTTAAAAATGGAAAAATAATACATATTTTGGCCTAATCCTTTTTACGAGATAAGGCTCAAAATTTTCAGTTAACTCACAATGGCTAAAATAAATCCTGACAACATTGCCATGCTCAACACCACAAATAGAAAAGCTAGTATCATTTGGTTTTTAAACAGTGATTTAAGTAATATGACCTCTGTTAAGCTGGCCCCAGCACTGCCTATAATAAGCGCCATGATCGCCCCTAACCCCATCCCTTTAGCGGCCAGAGCGGCACTTAATGGAATCACCGCTTCTGCTCTAATGTACAACGGAATACCAATCACTGCCGCCAGTGGAATGGCCAACAAGTTATCGGCACCGGCATACTGAGCAATGAAATCTGTAGGAATAAAACCGTAGATCATGGAACCCAGAGCAATGCCCACTAATAAAAAAGGCAAGGCACTTTTAAAATCTATCCAACTGTTATCCCAAATTTTTCGCCATTTATTTAACGGCTTTGCGGCTACTGCCGAGCCACTGCAAGTGCTCGAAGTAGGAGCCACATAAGCTTGGGCTTTTACATATTTTTCAAATCCAAATTTCTCTAAAGTGAATCCGGCTATCACAGACACACCAAGGGCAAGGGTAAAATAGTAAACTGCCACCCCTACTCCAAAGGTCACCACAAATAAGCCAATGATAATGGGGTTTAACAAGGGGCTGGCAAACAAAAATACCATCATAGTGCCAAAGCCTGCATTGGCCCTTAATAATCCCTTTAAGAAAGGAATCGTGGAGCAGGAACAAAATGGGGTGATGGCCCCTAGTAATGCGGCCACCACATAACCCTTTCCATTTTTAGAGCTGAGTATGCTCTGGATTTTGGCCGGAGGAATATATTCCTGTAATACCCCCACCAGATAGCTGATTACTAAGAATAGTAATGTGAGCTCCACTGCGAGAAAAACAAACATTTGCCCTGCCTCTTGCAGTGCGTTTAGGGTTTCATTTGTCATGGTTATTTCCTTTAATTACCTTATTTCTAGTTTTACCGAAATATAGAGGTGAAATACTGGTTGGTCAAGGTATTTCTGGTAATACCGAAATAGCTAGTTCAAGATAGGCGCTCAATTATCCATAAAATCCTGACTGGAAATCACATATGAATACTCAACTGGTGGCCAAAGCCTTCAAAGAACTGGGACACCCATCTCGCTTGAGTATCTTCCGCACACTAGTGAAAGCAGGCCACAAAGGCATGCCCGTTGGAGAAATTAAAGAGCTATTAGACATACCAAATTCTACTTTGTCCCATCACGTATCCGCTCTGGTAGCAGCCGGACTCATACGTCAACACAGAGAAGGCACCACATTATTTTGCATTCCCTTGTATGACACTCTAGATAGTTTGATTGAGTTTTTAGTGAAAGATTGTTGTGTTGGCCGTGATGATCAAAAGTAAAAGGCAGTAGTGAAGCAGAGGTTTAAAGTTTGTATTTGGATTTTATAGTATCAAGGGTACCGGTTCGCTTCATGCCTGCAAGTTCCCTATTTACCTTAAGCACGAAGTCTTTCCACTTTTTAGAAAACTGAATACGGTAGTCAAAGCCGCCTATTTCCCTTTTAGAAATTACAAATCGGTTACGCCAATGCGGAGTGTTTTTAATTAACCACTGCCCCACCAGTTCATTTACCACAGCCGCATCAGATCGTTCCATAAATACTTTCCCAAGCATGGCCGTTTCGGTATTCACAACGCTTGTGACAATTAAATTTTTGTTAAATGCCTCTTTCAATAATGGATAGCTATAACCTAGATGAATACCAATATTCTTGTCGTACAAGTCTTCAATGGAATTAAACTTAATTGGCTTTTCTTTTAAGGAAAACAAAACATCGCGCGCTTGCACAATTACATCGCTAAATTCGAAGTCTTCTGGGTTCTTCACCCATTCTTTGGCCACCGCTGTTGCATCCAACTCGCCAGACCTTAATTGTAAGACCACCCGCTTCTTGGGTACGCCCACCACCACGACTTCATATCCATATTTAGTCGCCACCCGATACAGAACATCATAAACAACACCCTGTGCCTGCCCTTTAGCATCCTTAAACATGTAAGGAGGGTATCCAGTAGGAGAAAGGTTAAATACAATTTTGTTATCAGCAAAGGTCCACTGAGAAAGCAGCATGACCAGTGCTAAAACCCAAATTAAAGGCTTCATTACCACTTCCAAACACGATAGGTATATAGCAGTTTAGTTTAAATTTTTGGTAATATTAGCCAAACCATCATTAATAGTTCATCCAGTTCAAGTCTATTTATGAAGTGATATATTGCCGTACAGGGGTAAATATTTACTGAGGCAAACACACGTTGTGAGAGTTACATGAATTGATATTAATGCTTAGCCTGGGCTATTTGAATAAATCCAGTGCCACACAGTTACGGCCTTTAATTTTAGCCTGATAAAGCAACTTATCGGCCCGATCTATTATGACATCAATACTGGGATCTTCTTCGGTTGAAATCGTCGCGCCTATGCTCACGCTAAAGTGAATAACTTCCTCATTAAAAGCTACCCTAATACCCTCGGTTTTACTGCGTATTTTCTCAGAAATTACCGAACTCACTTCTTGAATATTAGCCCCATCATCGTGTACCAGTAACACCACGAACTCCTCTCCTCCCCAGCGAGCAATCACATCGGTTTTTCGTATACTTCCCTTTATTTCCCGAGCAAACACCTGCAAGACTAGATCACCAGCGGCATGGCCAAACTTATCGTTAATGGATTTAAAGTGGTCGATATCAATCATTAATATTGAAAATCTCAACTGATTACGTTTGCTTCTATTAAATTCATCCAGGGTTTTATCAAGAAAAAAACGACGTACATATAAACCGGTCAACTCGTCTGTCGTCGCTAAGGTAATTAATTCCTCATTTTGCCGGTCGTTATATTTCATCCATTTTTTTAAACCAATAAACACCACAATAAAACCCAACACCTGCATAATATCTTCTAGAATGGTGGTTAATAGATAGGGATGTTCAAACACTTCATCCGAGGTATCGGTTAACAAAGAGATAAACAGCATTGAAAAGCCTAAATTCATATAATAAAAAGTGAGGTCTTTATGGTGCAGGCGATGGAGGTTAAGCAGAATAAACAAGATTGTAACGGTAATACCCCCTTCAGAAACTAGGCTATAAAAATCAATTTCCTCAACTATGGTAAAATTAAAATATTGATAGGCCAAAAAAAATAGGCCAAAAATAACATTAAGGCAAACGGTCGTAATAGGGGCTTTATGAATCATAATGCTAGCATCATAGATCTGAGGCAATTAATTAGGTTTATGAACAAAGCAAAGTGACCATCAGTAAACGCCATAATACAACCTCCTGCTAAGGCTGATTTCTAACTGTTAAGATAGCCAGAATTATTAACCATCATTCTTTTCTGGCTTTAGCACTACTTCTATTAACCATAGACCCAACTTTACCAACACACCAGATACAGAAATAACTAAAACTGTTGACTCTTATACCTTCTTATAACCAATATATGTAGATGAAAACTATTTATATCTGGCCCTAATTTTTTTCAAGCGGCCATCGATTTTCATTTTTGTCAGCTCCCTATTAAATTTCACCACAAACCCTTTCCACTTTTTAGAAAATTGAATTCGATAGTCAAATCCTCCCACCTCTCTTTGTGAAACCACAAATTTATCGTGCCATAAAGGGTTATCTTTTATAAGCCAATGCCCCACTAATTCATTTACCACAGCAACATCAGTGCGCTCCACCAATACCTTACCTAACATGGCCTCCTCTGAATTAGCATTGCTCCTATAAAAAAGACCTAAATTAAAGCCTTGTGTTAATAATGGATAACTGTACCCCAGGTGAATCCCAATGGTTTTACCATATAAATCTTTAATATCATTAAATTTAACAGGTGCGGCCTTTAATGAGAAAAGCAAATCTCTGGCTTCTACAATGACATCGCTAAACTCAAAATCTTCAGGATGCTCCACCCATTCTTTCGCCAAAGCATTAGCATCTAAATCACCCGATTTAAGGTAAAGCACTTCTCTATTCTTGGGTATTCTAGTCAGTACAATTTTATAATCATACTTGTTGGCGACCAATTTCAATACATCATAGATGATGCCTTTAGCAGGCTCATCACCCCGCTGAAACATATAGGGCGGATAACCTGAAGGTG
Organism: Bermanella sp.; assembly: GCA_036960565.1. GTDB lineage: Bacteria > Pseudomonadota > Gammaproteobacteria > Pseudomonadales > Oceanobacteraceae > Bermanella. The sequence goes on along the minus strand of JBALXQ010000015.1, from coordinate 52,439 downwards.
ACAAGTTAAAAACAATTGATTGGTGGCAATGTGCCCAGTTAATTAAACTTAGCCACACCACCGCCACTAAGAATAAATAATTCATGTAAACCTTCGTGAACTGGCCATAGCGAAAATGGGGCTAAAAGTATGTTTCATAAATATCACTCAAGCTCCCATCGCGTTCCATTGTATTTAAAATAACGTTAATTTGAGGCAACAAACTGGCGCAAGGAGATTTTTTAGAAAAAGCAAAGTATATGGGGTTTTTTATTAGCGGGGTTTCAAGTGCCACTATTTGCTTAACCAAACCCAGTTTCTTTAATTTCCAGTTAGCCGTATATTGGTCCAATATCACATAATCGGACCTTTCACGTACCAATCTCTGAAACTGCTGCTCTCTAGTTGAAACAAGATGGAGTGAAAGGTGTTTTTTGGCAAAGGCATCAAATTGCTTACCATTGCTTGAGCCAATGATCATATCCGTTCTTTTGCCAATTAAGTCCTTAAACTCTTCATAATGAAAACCCTTATTTCTTAATACATAAATATTAAGGTTTTCAGCTAAAAAGGCTTGAGTGAAATAAAACGTCTTAGATCTCTCGGGGGTTTTGTATATACCCGCCATAACGTCCAGTTCGCCCGACTCCATCATGATTATGGCTCTGGCCCAAGGTAAACCAATTAGCGGCGTAACTTGAATGGCTAACTTTTGTGAAAGTAATAACAGTACATCGAAAGCCACACCACTAAATTCAGTTTTACTCTCATTAACAAATGAAATGGGTTTCCATGAATTGGACCCTGACACTTTAATCTCTGTGCAATCTTGCGCCAATACAGCAAATGATACTGGCCATAAAAACAAGCCAAGCACACAATGTTTAAGCATCCTTGCCGTCTTAAGTTTACAAATTAATTTCAGTATCGTGATCAAAAATCCCACCTCAACCCCAATAATACTTCCCTGTCTCTATTGGGCACCCCTTGCGTTAGCGTTGCTCCAAGAGTAGGTGAGTAATCCTTTTTATTGGATAAGTTTTTAACCTGAAAATAACCATGAATTTTCGAATTAATCTCATAACTTAGTTTTGTCCACAATAACCAAGCACTATCCAGCTGTAAGCGATCACCAGCATCGTCTATTGCCGCTATCTCTCGTTCACCGTGGTAAGACAAAACTAGGTTGGTACGCCATTTCCCGTGCTGGTAATTGGTGGTGATTGAAAAAAGGCGCTCGGCTTCTCGGTAGCTTAAATCTGGTTTTTCACTTATATGGGTATAGGTAGTCCGAATTTTCCAATGTGTATTCAATTGTTGAGACATTTCAAATTCCAGACCTTTAATAGGATCTTGTTGTGAATTCTCAAACCTAGGCACACCCAATTCACTCGGCTTTTCAACGATGGCATCTGTAAAATGATTCTCAAAGTAACCAAGAGATAAATTATTATTTTTCCATTGAGCCATCCAAATTAAATCCCAGCTTTTTACAGTCTCAGGTTTTAAGTTTGGGTTTCCTAACAAGACAGGGTTATTTTCTAAAAATAACTCAGACTCCGATGGCACTCTAAAGGCTTCGCCATATAATAATTTTACACTGTGGCTTTCATTAAGTTCCTGCACTACGCCAATTCTTGGGGTAAGTTGCGAGCCTAGTGATTGAACATCATCGTTACGTAGCCCTAGTGTTAAGTGAGTCTGATTTAAAAATACATCTTGGTACTGTACATACTGGGCCGATAACTCTCTCTCAGAACGTCCTTGTATCGAAGTAGTGGCGAGTAATTCTCCGTAGTAGCGAATAGGGAATACGCCACTGGCTAAGTCTCCCACATCAAAATTATTTTCAGTTATCGTTTGAGGTGATTGAACCTGACGGTACTCCACACCAACTTGTACACTGCCCGTACCATTGACCTTCACGCTGTTATGCCACTGAATGTGGCTTTCGGTGTAGTCATCAAATGTTGCTATCGCAAACAAAGCATCAGTACTGGATGGTGTACTGATAGCAACTAGCCCTCCTTCTGCTATTAATTGAGCCTTTATACGTACCCGAGTTTCTTTATGGCTTAATCTAAGCCAAGAGTCGACATTCATCCAGTTAAAATTGTGTTTGAGTGAAACCGAAGAAAAATGACCATTACGTTTATTAAAGTCGTTTGAAATACCATCCAGTTCATAAAATCTTTTTGTTTGAAACTCATGATGTTGAAAATTAAGCTGAGTATCGTGCCTAGCAATCTTTACAATCAGATCATCTATCTGCCTAGGGTCATCTGTGTCAATTTTATTGGATGAAAAAGTATCGTTGAGATGGTAATCATCGCCATCATCTAGTTGAGTCTGGGCAAATATATCTAAGCTTAGATGTTCAATTTTTTGATTATTTTGCAGACTTAACTGGCGACGGTTAAAACTGCCATATCCAATACTCATTTGATTTTCATGAGTACGGGTCACAATATTAATCACCCCCATCATGGCGTTAGAGCCATGTATGGCAGAGCCTGGACCACGAATAAATTCCACCCGTTCAATAAATTCAAGGGATATCTTAGGGAAGGCCACGGTGGTGCCATTGCTTCGCGGCCCGTCAACTCTTTGCCCATCTATTAATACCAATAACTCAGATGCTTCCAAACTAATTAGACGCCCTCTTGAAGATATTGGATTTTGCAGTGGGGTTTGCGCTGAACGATGAGATTGAAATCCAGGCACCACATTGACAAGCTCATCAATATAATCAAAACCCATGGAGATAATTTCATCTCGAGTAAATACAGTTACCGCTGATGGCACCAGTTGTACCCGGGTGGGGGTAAGCGTTGACCCTGTTACTAGGACATCACGCAGTTCTTCAAGGCTCATGGAAAATATCTGCTCATCACTCATGCTGCCCATGACTGAATGAGAAAGTAAAACAATGGAAAGAACCCAAAGTGCTTTCATTTTTTAACTCATTTTTATACTGGGCAGTCACATCCCACTCTTTAGATTTAGGTGGGAAAATCTCATTATTCACCTTTAACCTAACCTAATTAACTATAGTTGAGTTAAGCCATGGCTATTTCTCCCTTTAGATATTTCAGAGATAAACAGCATACTAATTAGGCTGTTTTTACATATGTGTTTGCGCACCTGGCCTAGTACGACATAAGGTTATTTACCCACGCTTTCTAGGCATTTGAAGTCCTTAGGCTTACCTTTATTCTGTCTCCAGCAAACATGGCCTGCCTGTCTATACTTGATAGTAATTGACGGGACTTTATATGAATAACTGGCAATGAAAATACTGTTTCCTATTCTTTTACTGACTATCAGTTCAGTGCTAAATGCATTTGAAGGGGTTGCGAGTGCAGACATAGGAAAAGAAGCCGAGACAGAAGCTTTACAAGCGGAAGCACTGGCTGAAAATCTATTTAATACCTCCCTTGAAGATTTAATGTTTATAAAAGTTAGTGGTGCCACACTGACCGAGCAAAACCTGAAAACTGTGCCCTCTTCTGTCACTGTATTTAGCCATGAACAAATACAACACTTAGGCCTTCATTACCTGTATGAATTAATGAATTTTGTGCCAGGTTTTCAGTCGTTCCGATCATCTTATGCCCCACAACATACAAGCTTTTCTTCTAGAGGGCGGACCGTTGGTGGCCTGGGTGCCGAAGTACTGCTGTTAATCGATGGCCAACGTATAGATGAGCCTCGCACCAGCGGCAGCGTTATCATAGGGGGAAAAATCCCCCTGTTAAATATAAAGCGTGTGGAATTCATTCGTGGTCCCGGCTCCGCTGTTTATGGATCCAACGCCATGCTTGGGGTCATAAATATCATCAGCCGTGAAGGCGTCAATGAAGTGGGTGCCAGTTTGGGTGAATTTTCTTATGAAGAAACTCATCTATTTGCCAGTAAGCAATACAACGATTTTAAAATAAATCTATTTGCCCATGCTCAAAATGAAAGTGGCGATACATATAATGTTCCGGATAGATTTGACATTGGACGCACCAATACATCCGACCCCATTGAAGCCAGTAGCCTTAACTTCAGACTTCAATGGCAAAAATCTTCCTTTAATTTTCAACGTTACCGCACCGAAGCCGAAGACTTTTATGTGCTTGGCTCTCTGTCCGAAGGCATCAATGAGAGCCGATCCCTATTTGAATCATTTTCATTTAAACAAAATTTTACCCTGCTAGGAATTCACTCCTGGCTACGACTAAGCGAACACCATACTCGTTTCTTTATTTCTGGCCAACTAAGCGATGAGGGAGCCTTCTCCGGGGCGAGCAACCCAGATAGCAGCGACGCATTATTAACCAAGGTTAATTTTAAAACCTATAAGGAACAGCATTTACAATGGCATAACGACTGGAAAACAGGTCCAGATAATAGCCTACAATTTGGCCTAGATTTTCGTCAGCTCCATGCCCCACAAGTCATCCTCGAAAATAACTTTGATTTAGCAGACTTAGTTAACGGAATTTTTCCCATTCGTTATTATGGAGAATTACTGGCCACCACTCCCGTTCAAAATAAATCTCAGCGTGATATTCTTGGTTTATATTCTCAATACCAGCATCAAGTATTTAGTAAAAGCCATTTAACTCTGGGGCTGCGTTATGACAATTTTTCAAATATTGGCGAAAGCATTAGTCCTAGATTTGGTTTTGTTCATCCAATAACGCCTCAGCAAAGTCTAAAATTACTCTATGGCGAGGCTTTTCGGGCACCCGCTGAAAACGAGCTAAATCTGCTTAATAATACGGTTATCTTAGGCGATAAAAACCTAAAACCCGAAACAGTACAATCATGGGAATTTATTTATTTGGCACAGTATTCCCATACCAGCTTTTCCGGTGCCTACTTTGAAAATCATTTTAAAGATGCCATACAACGAGTCTTGGTGAGTGGTGACGTTTTTCAATATAGTAATATTGATCAGAATCCGGTAAAAGGTTTGGAGTTTGAATCTACCTTTGAATTAAGCGATCACTGGCTATTAACCAGCACTTACACTCACCTTTTAGAAAAACCCACCTCATCTTTTAGGGAGTCAGATAACCTGGCCTCTATTGCTTTAAATTATCAGCACGCTTATTGGAATGCTAATCTAGCTGGAAATTATATAGGCAAACGAAATATGTCTACCAATGGCAGTGATGACAACCTAATTGAGCTGGATCCATATTGGCAGTGGTACGGAAAAATTATTTACAAGTTTAATCGAAAACTTAAAGGCTACATTCAAGTTAAAAATATTGTAGATACGCATTATGAATCTCCTCCTTATAATGCGAATCACACCGAAGGCATACCTAGTCGCTCCAGACAAATACTGTCTGGGGTTTCTTGGAAGTTTTAAATTGTCGATTAATTATCTATCCAAATTTAAGTATCTCATTACCTTGTTATTATTCCGGGCACAATGTGCTCGGTTCTGACCCGCATGATAGATCTATAAAGCAAGAATAAACTATGTAGAACGCACTCTTTGCACCGCTCGACCATTTCGCCAAAATCGATACAAAACATGGGCCAGTGATAAAACGCCGCGAGCTTTACGCCTTGGTTTTTTACCCTCACTGATGCGTTTCATTTGCAGTGAATACCAGCTAATTTCCATAATAGCCATATCATCAATTTTTTTAATGCCTGTAGTAATAGGTTTTACGGTTGATACATAACCGCTGCCCTCTAATACTTGGCGAGCTATCGTCGGTTCCACCACAAAAGGTCGGGCCAAGCCAACGATATCCACCGCGCCGCCTTCAGCCGCTGCTTCCATGCCTTCCTGTGTTCGAAAGCCGCCGGTAACCATTAAGGCTGCCTTCACTTTTGAGCGTACTTTTTCGGCGTAGGTTAAAAAGTAGGCCTCACGTTTACGTGTACTATCTTTTACTAAGCCTTTGCGGTTGACCGGGTTCTCCCAACTGCCACCGGAAATCTCAATCATATCCATGCCCATGGCATCTAGCGCTTCAGCTACTTTAATAGAATCTTCTTCGCTGAAGCCACCCTTTTGAAAATCAGATGAATTTAGCTTAATGGATACATTAAATTTTTCACTGGTGGCAGCGCGTATGCCTTTATAAATGTTAGTAGCAAAACGCATGCGATTTTCTAAACTGCCCCCCCATTGATCGGTACGCTTATTATGAGCAGGAGATAAAAACTGGCTAATGAGATACCCATGAGCCCCATGAAGCTGCACGCCACCAAAGCCAGCTTTTTCACACAGCACGGCGCTATTCACAAACTGACCAATTATGGTTTCAATTTCCAAATGCTCCAAAGCTCTGGGTGGTTTAAACATAGGGTTTTTCAGCGGCAGGGCCGATGGGGAAACCGGGGCATTATTAAAAGGTGACTGTTTACCCGGGTGACTCAACTGTGGCCAAATTTGGGTATTGTTCTTCTTGCCCATGTCGGCCCACTGTTTGAGAAGCGGCATATCCCGCTCATTCATAACACTTACTGTCATGGGTTCGTTGGCATGCCGTGCATCTACCATCATATTACCGGTAATGAGTAAGCCTGCCCCCCCTAGGGCCCAAGTGCGGTATAACTCCACATGCCCCTTAGTTACTCGTCCCTCCGCGGTACCTAACGCTTCGTTCATTGAAGATTTACAAATGCGATTTTTAAGCACCGTTCCAGAGCGCAGCGTAATCGTGTCATTTAGGGTGTTCTTGGCCATGGGCACACTCAAATAAGTTCAATAAGAGAACTTAAGATAATTAAATAAGTTCACTTATTCAACCTTTAAAGTTCAATATATGAACCTACAATTTCAAATAATCACCTTTTTCAGATATCATCAGCTTACTAACCCGATATTTCTGCAAAAAATCATCTCTGGCATTACGAGGTTTTCCTGTAGATGCCGCTAATTACGTAGGAATTTGTGAATGACCAATCAAGCACAGCCACACCAATGCCCCATTCAAAAGGCTTTGAGTATTTTTGGCGATCGTTGGTCGTTATTGGTGATACGCGATGTATTGCAGGGCATTAAACAGTTCGATCAACTGCAAGCCAGTCTCAATATATCTCGGAACCTGCTCACTCAGCGTCTGAAAGCGCTGGAAGAATCTGAACTCATCGCAAGAACGCCCCTCAAACTAAACGCAAAACGTATGGTGTACACCCCCACCAAACGCTGTATCGATTTACTGCCCACTCTAATTGTCTTAGGTAACTGGGTAGACAAATGGGAAGTCAGCACTGAAGGTGATTGGTCCAAAGGGATCGATATTGAAACCGGGCAGAGGCTACAAGTGCGTATTACCAATGAAGATGGCAATGAAGTCCCCATTAAACAAATTCGAGCCTCTTACGACTTAACTTCTGAAATGAGTAGCCATTAAAGTTAATAGACCTGAAAAATTAAGACTAACTGGATTCAGTCCACTCATGTGTAACTGCCAATAATGCACATCTGGGTATCACCGAGGCAACTCGGTGCCAGAACAGCGTTTTTAAGAGAATAAGAACCATTCCCCCGAAAATACCTAGTTTGGTTTAGCACCTAAATTAATGGCTACCTTTAAGCGATTAAGTAATTAAAATAAGAATCGCCCTACCAAATAAATATTAACGTCTCATCAGCAGCGCTATAGCCAATTTTAAGAAATAAAAATAATCAAATCCGTAATTCACATTATTATGCCTAATGGTCTTGTACATACTGAAACAAAGCTTGCCTAGTAATTTGTTGATGCCTTATATATCGTATTTTTAACTCATGAAATTGATGACACTAATATTACCCTAAGCATTCCTAAAAGCGCCTATATATAGCGACAACAAAGGGCTAAACCTAATGAAACACCTAATAATATGACTAACAAAATTCTTAAAAACCTGGCGATTCTGGCGGCCCTTTCTGTACTTTCTTTTTTTGGCCATGCCAGCAGTGAAGTGCAAACCATATCCATGTGTACTGAGCACTGGCCACCATTTGTTGTGGTTGAAAAAGACAAACCCATCACCGAAGGCTCCTGGGTCGTGCTGTTAAATGAAATATTCGACGACCTTCCAGGCTATGCTCTTGAAATAAAATCGGTTCCCTGGAAACGCTGTCTTCGCCAAATTAAAGAAGGAAAAGTAGACGGTACTTTTTCACTTTTTATAAAGCCCGATCGTGAAGAGTACATGAATTTCAGTAATCCTTTGGTAGAGGATCGCTCCATGATTTGGTATTCCACCTTGAAATTTAACGAAGCTTTTAGCTGGAACGAGTATAAAGATTTAACGCCATACAAATTGGGCATGGTGCGTGGTGAGAATTTTAATAAGGAAATAGATCAACTCATTAACCATCAGGATATTAAGCCACAACTAGTCAATAGCGAAGTTCAAAACTTCAAAAAATTGGCCTTAGGACGCATTGATATTATTGTAAAGAATGAACGTGTGGGCCGAGCGTTAGTGGATGAGCTTCAACTAAATAAAGCAGTAAAATCCGCCAGCAAGCCCGCCTATGCTAAAAAACGTTATCTGTCGTTTAGCAAGAAAAAAGATCACAGTGAATTAATTAGCCTAGTTAACGAAAGAATTAGCAGGCTGAAGTCCAGCGGTAAAATTAGAGAAATCTTGGGTTATAGCAAAGCTAGCTAGATGACATAAGATGTTCCAATTTTAGCGCTAGGTATTAGATCATGCACCTGAAGAGCGGCTGTCACTCATAATGATGTCCAGAGTCTTTTGCGCTTTAGTTGAATCGGTTAAATCTTTTTTCTCAATCATCTCGCATTCATCGCGGATCATTTCTGAAATATTACTGGGATAGTATTTACAGTCAACCGGGCGGTCGTAATAAATGTCACAAGTGTAACGATTTTGATTGGGCTCTTTTTTTAAGAATGGGCACAGCGTTAATTGCTGACCCGAATTGGGGTCCATCCAGATTTTACCGTTTCGAACATACCTATAAATATCCGGGCGATGATTTTCCCAGTAATCTATTTCGCTGCTCTCTGCCGACAAACCACCATTGCTGTACTTGATGCAACATTTCCCACAGGAATTACAGTCTTTCATTATGTATTACAATTCACTTCTATAGGGCCAATTTATTCATCGATATTTTTAAGGCTATGAAAACGTCATTTTACTACGACAATACGCCAAACCCAACCACGCTACCTGTCGCTCGCGCTAAATATTAATTTCTCCCACCAGATAATCAACGCAGCCACCACTAATTAACACCCGATCCTCTTTTAGTTCGCATTCAACAGTGCCACCGCGCTGGGATACTTGTTGTGCTCTAAACTGGCTTAATGATAAAACGTCTCGCCAAAAGGGCGCCAATTGGCAATGGGCTGATCCGGTTACCGGGTCTTCGTTTACACCCAGTTTTGGATAAAAACACCGACTCACAAAGTCTGCCTTAGTCCCCATTGACGTAACGATAACACCGCGTAAATCTAGCTGCAGCCATTGATAAAAGTCCGGGTAAGGCTTCTTACTTGCTCTTCGCTTTCCAATACCACTAAATAATCGGTACCGGCCAATACTTGTTTTGGCTGCATTCCGTTCAAACCTGCCAATAATGGAGTTGGGGGCTTAACCTTAGACGAATTCACAACCGGAAAGTCCATTCTCAAACCCGTAGTGGTTTTATTAACCTGTAAGTCGCCGCTATGGGTGTGAAAAATAATCTCTGGCTTGTTATAGCCAAGCTGTTCAAACAGAACATTGGCAGCTGCCAACGTCGCATGACCACATAGGTCTACCTCCCCCTACAGGTGTAAACCAGCGAAGTGCAAAGCCCTCACCGGCTTTGACAAGAAAAGCGGTTTCAGACAGATTATTCTCTTGAGCAATTTTTTGTAAAATCTCATCATCTACCCAAGCATCAAGAGGGCATACTGCAGCAGGATTCCCCTCAAAAACGCGAGTGGCAAAGGCATCTACCTGGAAAAGTTTCAGTTTCATTTATCACTCTATACATATGATAATTATTTATTTTGCATATATTAGTACAATACTTGATTAACTCACAATAATGACCAAATAGTGGCTTTCCCACTCAGCTTAATACATTCATTGTTTAGGCTCATCTGGGTGCCCTTAGCTTTAGAGAATAACCATATGAAAAAAAATATTTGGCACCCCCTACCGAGCCACCCTGAAATACAGGTAGGTCAATATGTAGTCCCTAATTTTGTTTCAAACTCGGTGGCCATTAAAGTAAATGACAATGAATTTATTCTGATAAGCCCAGGGGCATCTTTATTAAAAAGCTGGCCTGAAAAATGGAATAACAAGGATACTAAGATTCATATCATCATGCCCAATGCTTGGCATTTTATGGGAGTGAATACTTGGCAAGACCAGTTTAAAAATACGGTTTTATATGCCAGTAAATTAGCCCGAAAAAAGCTAATTGAAAAAAAGGCATTTGCTGCCCAGCAGGATATTAAAATTTTAGAAGATACCCTTCCTCCTTTACCTGAAGGGTATCAAGTATTGTTTCCACCGGGTCATCGCGCTGGGGATGTTTGGATAACCAAGCAAGACTCCTTAACCGAAAAAAGCTGGATTACCTGTGACAGCTTTTTAAATTACCAGCGATTATCCAACCAACCAGTGGCGCGTACCCTGCAAAAGCTTTTGGGAGCGGCACCGGGTTTAAAAATGAGTCAGGTGGTTAAGTGGTTAATCCTTAACGACAAAAAAGCCTTTAAAGGCTGGGTACTGAAGCAATTGAAAATCGATAATCCTACTACTCTAATCCCCTCCCACGGAGAGGTGACACAAGAGGCAGGACTTCAAGACAAGATTAGAAGCATGGTGACATCGCGTTTGTAAAGTGTAGCAAGCCTAAGCCATGGACTTTGGGCTAAGCGCCATTAATAAGCATATGGTGTAACCCCATATTTTTGCCATAAAAGTACCAGTGCCCCTGCGCGCTTCATCTCATTTAATAGCTCGGTAAGCTCTTGGGCAGAAGGAGTGGTGCCCTTCCGCACCACCATAACAAAATGATATTGCTGATCCCATTTTTCTGAAATTAATAAGTTGCCTTTATTTTGTGGATGAAGAACTAACCAGCGACTTAAGAATGCATCCGTTAGAATAACCATATCGATACGGCCGTTTAACAGTTTTAAAAGATTACCTTCATGGCTTGAGGTTAATTCAATATTATAGGTTTCTAACAGGGTTTTAGGGTCGTTGTTAAAGCTGGCTAATCCATAATGGTAACCGAGAAAGGCCCCTATTTTTTTACCGTGAAAAACTTCAAAATATTCTTGGCCTCTATTTGGTTTAGCCAGCGCCACATATTTTTCACCACCGTGCAAAAATACATCTGTGCTGTCTACTTCATCTACATTCCAACCCCAATGCAGGTGATCAAACATGGATATATCATAACTGCCATTTTTAAAAAGTTGAAAGCGCCTCATGGCTGGGCTGGTAACAAAGGAAAAGCGGTAGTTTGATTGAAAGTCATTCATTATTTCAACTAGATCAACACCGATACCCGAACGCTTGTCACCATTGAGTATTAAATAAGGAGGGAATGAATCAAAATGAACTTTAACTTCCAAGGGCGCGCCGGAAGCCGGTAGCAATACAAAATTCGAAAGCCCAATAAAGATTAGAGTAAAACCTAAAACTTTCTTTAAGTTCATTATCTTGTGGTTATCCAGGTTGAAATTTGGTTGCCAGCACCTTCATGGCTTATTCACTTGCCCCCGCCCGAATTAAGATTAAACACCATGGTTTAACTCATCTAGCTGCATACAAGGAATTGCAAGTCTCTACCGGTAAAGTGTAGCTAACTTCGCAGGCTCCGCCTCCAGAACCCTCATTTATCCATCGAGTAAATTAGCCACCTGAACGTGTCCTTCGCAGCCCTAGCGATTTTTCAAAATAAGCCTGAGGGTTAAATTTACAGCCCAAGTACATGAGCTGGGGAATTGATAAATTTTTATCTATAATGGCGTCTAAAGTAGTATGAGCAATATTAGGCCGATTTATGACCCCAAAGCCCAAAATTCAACCTCGTGGACAAAGCCCATGGCAAATATTTCTAATCTTTTTACGCCTAGGTTTAACCTCATTTGGCGGGCCTGTTGCCCATATAGGCTATTTTCGAGATGAATTTGTTAGCCGTCGCAAGTGGTTAAGCGAACGCAGTTACGCGGATTTGGTGGCGCTATGCCAGTTTTTACCAGGACCCGCCAGCAGTCAGGTGGGTCTAGCCTTGGGGTTATCTCGAAATGGTTATTCCGGCGCACTTGCTGCTTGGTTAGGCTTTACCGCCCCTTCAGCCATCACTCTTATTCTGTTTGCACTAGGAGGTGATGCTATGCCCATTGGCGTGTTACACGGCTTAAAAGTGGTGGCGGTAGCGGTAGTGGCGCAAGCGGTATGGGGCATGGCCCGTAACTTATGCCCAGACAACACCCGTATTACCCTGATGGTCTTTGCGTGCTGTGCAGTTTTACTAATGCCCTCAGCCTGGGTTCAGGTACTGGTGATTATTATCACCGCGTTGCTCGGGCTAAAATTGTATAAGCCTGAACAACAAGCAAGTCACGATGCTTTACCCATTACCATTAGCCGATCCATGGGCGGCTTTTGGTTGACCTTATTCTTTGCATTACTAATATTGCTGCCCATGCTGGTCCAATGGTTTCCAAACCATACACTGGCACTGATTGATGCATTTTACCGTGCAGGTTCCCTGGTATTTGGTGGCGGCCACGTGGTCTTACCGCTATTACAAGCTGAAGTGGTTCCAAGCGGCTGGGTGAACAAGGAAACCTTTTTAGCCGGTTACGGCGCTGCCCAAGCAGTACCCGGGCCACTGTTTACCTTTGCTGCCTTCTTAGGTGCTTCTATGAACGAGGTAGCCAATAGCTGGAGCACTGCGCTTATTTGTTTGCTAGCCGTGTTCACCCCTTCATTTTTATTAATTGCTGGCGCCCTGCCCTTCTGGGAAGCACTGCGCAAAAATGTACGCACTCAGGCCGCACTTATGGGGGTTAATGCCGGTGTAGTTGGCATATTACTGGCTGCCTTGTTTCAACCTGTGTGGAGCAGCGCCATCCTCGGGCCACAGGATTTTGCTTTGGGATTATTGGCGTTTGTGGCGCTGATGTATTGGAAACTGCCGCCCTGGTTGGTCGTGTTGGGCAGTGCCTTGATAGGCGCAATGCTTAGCTTATTGCTATATTAATTACTAACAAACAATTGAGTTGTACTCCCCCACAAATGAAGCGGCCAAAGAAGTAGAATTTTTAGCGCACTAAATAATGAGAGATAAAAATGTCTGAATCTAGTGTAAAAATAATTGTATACCGATGGGCCGGAGCTTGGGGGCCATTTAAAGTAAAGGTGCCATGTGGGGAATGTGCCTTAAGCAAGGACGTAATTTTAGATACTATCGAGCATGAATTAGCTGGCTTAAATATTGAACTGGAAATGCATGATTGGTTAACTCATTGGTGGAAACCGCTTTTGCTGGGTGGCTGGCACGCGCCCATTGTGGTGGTGGCGGGTAAAATTATTAGCCAAGGAAGTGCGTTGAATCGAGGTGTGCTTTCACAGGCGGTAATAGAGGCTCACGCTAACCAGAGTAAAATGGAAGGCAATAAAGTTTTTGGTAAGCAAGCTTGTCCACACTGCAAACGAGCCAAGCAGTACCTGAATGAAGCTAATATAGAATATGACTACCTAGATGTAGTAAAAAGTCCTAGAGCTTTATATGAAATGTTAGCTAGGGTTAAACCTTTAATTGGCGCTAAAACACCAGTGACTGTTCCGCAAATATGGATTGATGGCCACTACGTTGGCGGAGCGGATCAATTAGAAAGTATTGTGAAAGTGCATGTAGAACCTAACTATAATCGCGGCCAATGCTCTTTATCTACTGGCATGGAACAAGACCTTAAATAAAATTATTTAAAGTGGTTTTACCATTATCTATTTCAAGAGTGGAAAGCTGCAAGAGTCCACAGACACAAAAACATACCGGCCATAGGCGGCCTTCATTTAAATTGTGGTGAGAGACAGGTATTTATGGCAAAGGAATGGCTCATTAAATTAGAAGATACACAATGGAGTGGCACCGGTGAGCTATGGCTCGATCCCGAAGGCAATGTGGTGGAACGCTGCCACTGCACACTTAAGATAAAGGAAAATGCACTTCACTATACTTGGTCGTATCAAGACCAAAGCCAAAATGGCAAGTTTACCTTTAGTGAGGCAGGAGCCAGCTGGATTGACAGTTGGCATCAGCCCGAGCAGGCAATCTGCTCTGAAGTAAAAGATGCCAAAGGATTGTTCACGGTGGAGCATATTTATAATGGTTCACCCAGTAATGGTTGGGCTTGGCGCAGTAAATTATCAAAGCGGCCAGATGATAGCCTAGTTTTGCAAATGACCAATATAACCCCCTGGGGTGAAGAGAGTCGTGCCGTTAGAATGATTTTTACCTCCGTAAGTCAGGAAACGTGATGAGCAGACGCAGGTAAATAGTTTTGATAGAAAATAAATCTAAAATTGCAGGTTATTTTTTTAAATATCATTGCTAAGAAATATTAATAAATACAAGTAAATAATTTCTATCTGTATTTATTTACTTAACGTCTACCCTCGAATTCATATATGACTTTATGCGTGTACTCATCAGCCCTACACCTCGCGGATTTCCTTCAGAAGCCAGTTACGAAATGCTGCGATATTAGGCCTTGGCCCGTGGGACTCTGGGTAGACCAGATAAAAGCTTGACCCTAAAGGCAAAACTAAATCGAACGGAGCAACAATACGACCAGCAGCTAAATCAGCGGCTGCAAGAGATCGCCAACCCAAGACTACTCCTGCACCATCGATACTCGCCTGCAATCCGTGATCAGGTAAACTGAAGTGGGTACCTCGCGAAGCTTCCACCTGACGTGCGCCTGCCGCATTTAACCATGTGTCCCAGGTAGGTGCTTGAGGGTCGTAATCCATGGAATGATTATGCAGCAGTACGTGCTTACGAAGGTCGTCTGGGCTATTTAGCGCACCTGGGCCCTCAAGTAATCGAGGGCTGCACATAGGCGTAACTGATTCGTCGAAAAGTTTAATCGCCTCCAATCCAAACCACTGACCCGTTCCTAGTCGTATCGCCGCATCAAAATCATCACTTTGAAAATCAACCAACTCAAGACCAGTTGATATTCGTACATCAATCCCTGGGTGTAGTGCATAAAATTTCTGCAACCGTGGGATCAACCACATGACAGCAAATGTTGGCGCAACACTGATGGTGATTGATTTTGGAGGCCCGCTTTTAATCACTTGCTCCATTGCCTTGTCTAGACGCAAAAATACATCTCTCAGCTCGCTCAGTAAAAGTTTTCCAGGTTCCGTTAGCAATAAACTTCTCGACTGACGCAGAAACAACTGTAACCCCAGATACTCCTCCAGATTTTTTACCTGGTGACTAATAGCGGCCGGTGTTACCGACAGCTCTTCGGATGCCTTTACGAAGCTTAAATGCCGAGCAGAAGCTTCGTATACACGAAGTGCGTTTAGTGGGTAGATTCGACGAGACATAAATAAGCCTTAGTTTTTCTAAGTCTGGGCTAGAAAATGTCGCTTTTCAAGGCGATTTTATAAGCATAAAACGTACATAGACCTAGATTATTTGTGAACCCCTTTTTTTGCAGGGTAATTCAGAAAGGAGAGGCTACAGACATGCAACGACCTCCATTACCACCTTTTACGCATGAATCGGCGCTGGTCAAAACACAGGCTGTTGAGGATGCATTAAACACCCGAAGCCCAGAGAAAATAGTGCAAATGTCTTCGCCGGACTGTGTTTGGCGTAGTCGGGAGGAAATATTTAAGGGCCAAGCTGCGATCAAATTCCTGCTCAATCGCAAATGGGCAGTCGAGCTGCACTACCGACTAATAGAAGAACTATGGGCCTATACCGACAATCGAATCTCAGTACGTTGTGAGTACGAGTGGCAGCATTTTGAAAGTAGTCAATGGTATCGAACCTATAGTAACGAGCACTGGGAATTCAATGCCGACGGTTACATGACTCGATGTGACAGAAGTGCTAACGACACTCCGATACTGGTCAACGAGTGAAGTATCTTACTGATCACCAATAACAAAATGGAGAGTGTTATGAAATAGAACTTAATACTTAAAACAGCTTGCATTTTATTTAGCACAAACCAATCCAGGAGAGCGAAGATGAGTACATTCAATATAAACAAGACACCATTATGGCTATTCTTTTACTTACTGATAATAGGGAGCTTTCAATCTGTTGTGTACGCTGAAAATGTACCCAACATTAGCTACCGTACGGTCACGATAGAGGACGTCGATATTTTCTATCGTGAAGCTGGCGACCCTAAAAACCCATCCATTCTCCTACTGCATGGATTTCCGACCTCGTCACATATGTTCCGGGATCTAATTCCTGAGCTAGCTGACCGCTATCACCTAGTGGCACCTGACTATCCTGGTTATGGTTTTAGTTCTATGCCAGGCGTTAATGAATTTGATTACTCTTTCGACAACGTAGCGAGACTGATTGGAAAGTTTGTCGACAAAGTTGGCCTGAAAAAATTCAGTATGTACCTGATGGATTATGGCGCACCAATCGGTTTCCGTATCGCCACCGCTCATCCTGACCGAATCCAAACGTTGATTGTTCAAAATGGTAATGCCTATAGAGAAGGAATAGATAATAACTTCTGGGAGCCAATTCAGGCCTACTGGAAGGACAGGAAGTCCATCAATAAAGGCCTTGATAACGACTGGTGGAAAAATATTAAAGCAGCCTATAAACAGCCTAAAATGTCCAACGACGATGCACTAAGATTTCTAACAACGCTGGGCGCTACAAAATGGCAGTACACCAACGGTGTATCAAATGTCGAAGCGGTTAGTCCAGATAACTGGGGACACATTCAACCGCTACTAAACCGAGAAGGCAACCAGGAAATCCAACTGCAGATGTTTTACAGCTATGGATCAAACCCACCACTATATCCTGCTTGGCAACAGTATCTTCGTGACAATCAGCCCCCTACATTGATTGTGTGGGGAAAGAACGATGAGATCTTTGCTGCGGCAGGGGCTGAGCCTTACAAACGGGACCTAAAAGACCTCGAATACCACTTGATCGATACAGGTCACTTCGCTTTAGAAACACATGGTCAAGAGATCGCAGACCTAATGCGAGACTTCCTTAACCGGAAAGTTAGCGCCAGCCGCTAGCTGTGCACTTAGCACTACTTCTGTGGCCGTAGCAATACGGCCTGTTATCAGGCAGTTATTCATGATCTTAAATATTACAAGATTGCGTAATATATTTTCACTTTTGATTAGTTAAAAATTCAGAGACAACTCAGAACAGTAATACGAGGTATTCGTTATGAAAACGCTCAAATTCATCCCACTATTTCTCATAATTATGACGGTAGATGTTTCATGGTCAGACTCAAGATATAACTATATCAGTGAATCCGATACCGAAACTAAACAACTGCTCAACGAAATGTCAAAAATGTTTAAGGCAGCGCAAGTTGTTATTTTTAAAAATCTTCCTGTTATTAATGCAACCACTAGCAATAAGGAAAACTTATTTGGTGATAACTATATGAAGCAAGTAGAGGCTACCTACCAAGCTAAGTTTAAAGAGTCATTTCCCAAAATGGATCATTTATTTAAGAAACAGTTAGTCGCATCTATGGTTGAAGTAATGGATGAAAACCGCACTTTAATTTCTGATACCGACATAAAGTTCAAAGGACTAATTCCGGCTACCTATGCTTCGCAACTATCACATAAATTTTCTAACCTCGGGCTAGGCATTAAAATTAAATTTACAGCAGCGCCCGATTTATTAAGAAACCAGTTTAATGCACCCGACACTTGGGAAGTGAATACAATATCGAAATTTCAAGAGAAGGATTGGGTTAAAAATACAGCCTATTTTGATGCATCAGCCAAGCTTTACGGCAAACCTGCATTTAGGTATATGACCCCTTTATACCACAGCAATATGTGCTTAGGCTGCCATGGTGCTGCCGCAGACAACGTACTAAATAAAAATAAACCAGAGGCCGAATGGACCACAATTGACATTGCGGGTTTTCCTATGGAAGGACAGTTGCTCGGTGAACTGGGCGGCGGAATTAGTATCAGTATATTGAAAAAAGGTTATCTTACTTTTAAGGAGAAATAGTCATGCTTAATACAACGTTAATAATTACACTTTTTTTACTTTCTCTTAATGTATCAGCTTACGAATATCGCGTGGGGATCATGGAGTATCCTCCACATGCCGTGTTAAAAAAAGGAGTGCCAGAAGGCCGAGTTGTAGATTACATCCAAGCAATGATTACAAGCCAAGGGCACCAAGTACATTTATTTTCCTCTCCTATTAAGCGCGCACTGACGCAACTAGAAGCTGGTAATTTAGACATATTACTGCCTATTGAAGCATCAACCAAAGGAGTATCCACTTTTACAAAACCATTATTTAAACTGGTTCCTGGCTTATGTTTTAAAAAACAAAACTTCCTACCTTTTCTAAGTGCTACACACCGTTTTAAAGGCATGAGAATAGGTCATACCGATGGAATTGATATTGCAAAAACATTGAATGATTCAGGCGCAAAGCTTATTCCACTTAAAGGGAAGTTTGCACTTGAGCGTGGAATGAAAATGTTAGGAGCAGCGCGATATGATGCTTTTTACCACCCTAATCCAATTTTTCTTTATCACAAAAACAATCCTATATCTAAGACGATCGCTTGCTCCTACTTCCATGGTTTAAGTTCCAATACCTATGTGGCTGTTAGCCCAAGGTTAAGCAATAAGAATAGAGATTTTCTAGAAGGTGCTTTTAACGAGATGATGGAAAAAGAATCATATTTGAATTTCTTCAACGAACTGTAAAGTACTTTAATATGTTAGTGGCAATAAATAAAATTGCACTGGTATTAGCCTCTCCTTAATAACCATCTTGCCCTATTCAAAAAATTGAAAGGGCGAAATGACAATAATGTTGTTTTGTTCTCTGTTCATTTACCTAGTATGAATACTCTGAAAGGCGCTGAAATATTCCTTAATTAAGCGATTAGCCCAAGGCTTGGCGGTTAAGCCTTCAAAATAAGCACAGTGACTGCCGCGTTCGGTCAGCACTAAAATCACATTGTCCATGGCTTCAATTCTATGCTGATGCTCGTAGACATTATCAACGTGACAAACTGGGTCGTCCTTGGAATTTAAAATAAGAAAAGGAATTTTTATCTGGTCAAATACTTCACTGGGGTTGGAATTGAGCATGTAATCTTCTGTGCTTTCATTTCCCGCAACCTGATACAGGTGCTGATGAAATTCATGTAAATCTTCAGTGGACTGTAAAGCGTTGAAAGATTCAAAGTTTTGAAATCTATCCTGATTGGGTGTAATGAATAACTTGTGCAGTTTTTTGGTCATCATCTTACTGTAAAACGGTACCGCCCGAGAAAATGCATTGCGCATGTCGTAGGCAGGACAATAAGCCACCGCCGACTTAAGCGGAGTATTATTCCCTGACTTACCTAAGTAATGGGCCAACACACCAGAGCCTGCAGAAATGCCGGTGGCGTATAAATCCGATTGAGGGAAACAGCTTTGAATGTGCTCTATTTGCGCGGAAAAGTCGTCAACGTTACCCATGGTATTAAAGTTGGCAGTATTAAGACTCATTTCCCCATGACCACGGCGCACACAAAGAGCCACTCGCCAGCCTAGGTTTTCTCGTACGTATCGAACAAAACCACGCATGCTTTGCGGATTACCCGATATGGTGTGCAGCACCAGCATAGTGGGCGTGTTTTCAGGTAAATCTAGCCCTAACCAATCAACCCCTACCTGACCACCATCTTTCATGGTTAATACGTCTTCACGCTCGTATTTTAAAGGCTTGGCAAAACCTTTAATGAACCCCAATACAATTAATTGAAAGTGTGTGTTAAACAGCCAGGGGGTAGCGAAATAACGCTTATTTAAGGCCTTGGTTTTGGCTATTAGAGCAACATTAAGCGGCGTCGCTTGATAAATAAGTTCGGGCTTTTTCGCCACCTTAGTAAAATAATAGAGTATGGCCAGTAACAGTATTCCTAGGCTAACAAGAAACAACGTCATAAAAATGCTCTTTAAAAATATAGATCTCTATCATAAAAAATTATCTATACAGTGTAAATATCAAATACTGACAGTTGGGCATATAGAAGGCATTAAAAACGGACATACAAAGCATAGTATTTTCAATTGTGGATGAAAGAACGTTAGTAATTAAAGAGTGAGTCATAACAATGAAAGCAAACCAGGTTGGTTTGCTTTCATTTAAAGATTAACATTTGCTTATTCTGCGAATGACGGAGCGCTAAAACTATACTATTAACTTCGTGCCAAACACAAATCAGTTGGTTTCACGACCAAATAAATCCACCATATATTTATTGGTGTCTGTTAGTTTAATCTGAGCTACTACAACTAAATAGCACTAATACGAATTGCTTCTTCGATATAATTAGTAACATCTTGGGGAATGCTCTCTACCTCAAAGTTTTCATCATTAAGCTTGTGTCCAAATCTAGTTATAACAAGATTGCCAGCAGGATAAGTAATACAAATCTGCCCTTTAACACCCTTCTGCATATAAAACCTGTTTCCATTATAAACGCCTGTCCACAAACCATAGGCATAGGTTTTATTGTTATAGGGAATGGTTTTTATTGTTTCCATTTGTTTTGAACTAAAAAACTCTTGCCCTTCCCATTTCCCATCATCTAAAAGAACCTGTCCCAAACGAGATATATCTCTAGCTGTTGCAGCCATTCCACCGAAACTTTTTTCATTTCCTGATTCTTCGCTGTCAATAATATATTGCCCCTGATACTCATATCCTAAAGGCCCCCAAAATTTCTCTGATATGTAGTCTGTTAACGTCTTATCCTTAAGCACACGATTTATAACTGTGCCCAACAGTTGCGTCCCTCCAGAATTGTAATGTTGCACTTTGCCGGCCTCTTCCATGGACGGTAAGTCATAGATAGATAGCTTTTCCAAATCATCATGAAAATTGAATCTAGCAATACGTGCAAATGGAGTGTGGTCTCTTTCATTCCAAGCCAAACCTGCCGACATTAATGCTAAATATCTTAACGTGAGTTCCTTTTTTGCTGTCCATTCTGGAATATATTTGTGAACTGGATCGTCGATACTTTCAATCAAACCATCCTCAACCGCTTTTAATAAAGCAAAAGAAGTGTAAGTTTTAGTCACTGACCATACTTGGCTAAGTTTATCTACAGCACCCTCGTCAAAGTATTTCTCAGTTAAAATTTTACCGCCCTTAATAATTATAAATGCCGTTGTTTTTGAATCATCAAGAATATTTGCCGCCTTATTAGAAAGCCCAACCTTGTTATAGTCTTTATGTAAAATCCAAGGTTTAGATTTTTCGGTTTTTATGGTTCGAGTTTGACTGGCTTCAAAATCATAAATATCAACGTCTGTTTGTCCTCTTAACCAAGTTATTTGAATAGCTTTAAAGAGATACAATGAATCTGTTACAACAAGTAGCAAAGCCGCAAGCATCAATACTGTAAATAGAGGGAGGGTTTTTTTTACCATGGGAATATCCTGATTATAAGCATAAAGTTAACTAGGGCCATGAGGCATTAAAGCTGGCCCTTGTGATGGCTGATACTGTGCGGTGATTTGAGGTGTTTATAGCCTGGTTATAGTTTCCAATCCTGGTTGAGATCGGGATACGGCGCGTGCACTCCTGCTTCTTACTATCGTGGCTACTGGTTCAGAATGACAGGTGTTTGGGCATCAAATTGATGGTGATTTAAAGTCAAATCTTGGATTGCTGCTAAAATATCGTTAAAGTCCACAGGCCTATTTTTTTGATAATTCATTATATTGCTAATTTAAAATGCAGATGTTAAATTTTTAGATTCGTATAAATAGAGGTGGCATGCATGCCGCGCAAGGTAGTAGGGGAAGGCAAGCAGTTTTTGGCGGGAGAATATTTAGCCGCCGTTCGTGATTTTGCACTGAGTAAAGGCATTAATGCAAAGATTTTGTTGGCAGGCAGTAAGCTATCGCTTGATGTGTTACTGAGCCCACCCACTCGAGTTGGTGAAATAAGTATACAAAAGGTGCACAGCAACCTGATAAATGAGTTGGAAGACCCATTATCAGCGTCCATTGAATATGGGCTTGGACTTACCCCAAATGCACATGGCGCTTTAGGGCTGGCCGTTCAGGGCGCTAGAGATTTATTCGATGCAATTGATTTGTTGGTGCAATATATTGCCATACGTTCAAACTTTCGACAGTTTTCTAAAGTTGTTGATGATGATGTCATTAGACTCCGATTAACCAATAATTTTTCCAACACACCTAAGTCTGACGGATTGTCACGATTCTTCTTTGATTTTGCTACGTTAATCAGTTTGGAGAAATTAAGCCGCCGTTTGTTGATGGACTACGAGCTAATTGCTCGAAGTCGCATTAACTTGGATATACCTGAGCCTAAAGATTTTCCCTACCACCTGATTGAACAGACAATTGAAGTTGCTTTTAATCAGCCTTACTTTGAATTATGTGTGCCAAAAGAATGGGCAGAAAAAAAACTGACTGTCGAAAACTCTGAGCTGGCTATGGTAGCTACTAACAAATGCGAAAGCGAACTAACTGAGTTGAATTCCCAGAATTTAATTAAAGAAATCAGGCGCCGCATTCGTCAGGCTAAGGAGAGTAAACCGACTTTAAATGATATGGCATCAGCGATGCATATGTCTCCAAGCACTTTACAGCGTCGCATTCGCGAGCAGTTCACAACCTACCAAAAGATAAAAGCAGAAGAACGATTACTAGAGGCCAAAGAGTTATTATCTAACAGCAATATTGTCCTAGATGTAATTTCTGAGACTTTGGGTTTTAACAATGTATCAAATTTTAACAAGTCTTTTAAAGCTTGGACTGGCGTTACTCCCTCAGAGTTTCGAAAAAAATATTCCGGTATATTATAAGTAAAGATGGTTTGTTTCTGTATTTTAAGCCAGACCAGTTCGGTTTTATAAAAACATTGACCGTAAATGACTAAAACATTGATGTCCTATAACCTGCCCCTGCACCCCGCTTTCGTACATATTAATAAAAGAAAACAAAGGCCATAAAAAATACATATTACGAGTGTGTGGGGTGTTTAATGCTGCATCAGTTTTGTTGGCTAGCCAAGTAAATATAAAATCCAGGCGCATGTCGCTTAATTTTGCAAACGCAAAAGATGATACTTTTACTTTGATGACAACACTTTTCTTATTGCCTTTGCTTTACTGAATTTTGTTCCGCCTTTCCGACTAGTGAGGCGGAGTTTACTAAAATGCAGCTTATCTACTAAGAGCCTTGCCTTAACCTATATGGTTGGAAATTTCATGAATAGAATACAAATACTTGCAGTAGTTGGCTTGATAATGATTGGCATACATTCGGTAAGGGTAATAGATGCTTCAGGAATGCTGCTCTCATTGAAACCGATTGAACTAGAGCAATGTGAAGCCTCGACTGGCCTCGTAGGTGCTGAGGACATCACCATAGACCGAAAAAATCGCGTGGCCTATATCAGTGTCGATGATGCCCGATTGTTCCAGTCGGGGGTTGATATTGATTTAATAGAGAACGGAGGAATCTGGTTGTTGGATTTAAAGCAGCCCAACAGCCTACCAGTTAAAGTTGAACTGGATATTGCTGGGCCATTCCATCCGCATGGCTTCTCCATGCTGTATGAAGGCGATAAGGCTGTTGAGTTGTATGTCATCAATCACCTAGATTTAGTAACGCACGAGATTGATATATTCACTTTGGGTGAGTCTGGAAAACTGACTTTAAGAAGACGTGTAACGTATCCCGAACTAATCGCACCGAATGATATAGTGGCTATTGGAAAGGATCAGTTTTTCGTTACTAACGACCATAGTAGCGATGACAGTTGGTTAATGAGAGCGCTTGAGGATTACTTGGGCATTCCATGGTCATCCGTCAGCTATTTCGATGGGCAGCAAGGCCATCTGGTGATAGATGATTTACGTTATCCAAACGGTGTGGCTATTTCTGATGACCAGACCACGTTGTATGTTGCTGAAACAACAGCCCGTAGAATTTCACGATTTGTTAAAGGTGAGACCTCTCTTGATTGGGAATTACAGGATCGGATCAATCTTGATATGGCACCTGATAACATAGAATGGGATGGGCACGGTAGTTTGCTTGTAGCAGGTCATCCAAAATTATTTGATTTTATGACTCACAAAAAAGACCCAGAGGTAATATCACCTTCAGAGGTTATTCGTATTGATGTTGCTCATAATCCAGTTAATTACGAAACGCTGTACCGCAATTTTGGAGAGGGAATATCGGGTTCCAGTGTTGCGGCACAGCTGGATAAAACTTTACTTATAGGCTCTGTACTTGAACACTCACTTCGTTGTAGCACTAATACCAAGTAAACATAGGCATCTTCTATCACAGAATTTCTGAAACTCAGATGTACGAGTCTGAAATTTAAAGTGAAATATTAATAGTTAAAGAGCGATTAATAAAAATGAAAGCAAACCAACTGGCTTGCTTTCATTTAAAGATTAACGCTTGCCCATTCGGCGAATGGCCGATGGCGTAAAACTATTTCGTTTTACTTGCTTGCCAAACACAAACGGATTCGTTTCTTGACCAAACAAATCCACCACATATTTATTTGAGAATAAGTCGTAGTTGGCGGTACCCACAAACCAAGGGGTGTTTACGCCCACAAATTGCAAAGGATGCC
Source organism: Bermanella sp. (assembly GCA_036960565.1). Lineage (GTDB taxonomy): Bacteria > Pseudomonadota > Gammaproteobacteria > Pseudomonadales > Oceanobacteraceae > Bermanella. Next base: position 27,589 of record JBALXQ010000015.1, on the reverse strand, counting down.
CTTCCGAAATCCGCCATAACTTACCACGGTTATCATAATGATCGGCCACGCTGACTTGCCAACTGTCTTCATCAATATAAAAGGTACGTTTCGCATAAATATGACGCTCACCTTCTTTTAAAGTGCCCTCTACTTTCCATACTCTATGCAGTTCATATCGGGTGAGATCTTGATTCACATGACGAGGCTGCAGCATATTCTCATAAGGCACCTTGGCATCGACCATCTTGTAAGCATTATAAGGAATGTACAGCTCTTGCTTACCCACCAGCTTCCAATTGTATTTATTGGGGGCGCCATTATACATGTCCACTTGATCACTGGTGCGTAAACCCGATCCGGTCGTGCTAAGCGCATCATAGGCTACCTGTGGGGCTCTTCTTACCCGTCTTTGGCCAGCATTATACACCCACGCTTTTCGGGCTTCTTTAACTTGGTCAATGGTTTCTTGAACCAAATAAATATTACCGGTGAAGCGCGCGGGGGCTTTAACGTACTGGCTATAGTAAAACAAAATATTATCGTCTTTGGTTTCACTATACGGATCGACCAAATAATTAGGGGATGTTAACTGCCCGCGAATTCTTACCGGGGTAAACGATCCGTTATCTTCAATGGCTATTTGAGCAACATTGACTTCAACCGAGCCGCCACGAAAACGCGCAATGTGATTCCAAATCGCTTCCAGTCCGGTTTTTGGTATCACAAAAGGCATGGCATCATTAAATTTTAACAAACCATTCCCACCTGCTGATAATTCTGTATTGGCGGCATTTTCTTTGGCAGCATTGTAAATTTTTTGTGGAAAACTAGCGGTTCTATGTGTGGGGTAAACCGGCATTTTGTAAGTGTCAGGATACCTTGTGATCATGGCCACTTGTCCATCACTTAATTTGTCTTTGTATTGATTAATATTTTTGGCTGTAATAGTAAATAAAGGCTTTTCATTGGCATATATATCCGACAGAAAATTCGCTTTATTATCTTGTGGCAGGCCACCCTGGTAAGCCGGTATTGTGCCTTCCGCATTGCCGCTCGTTTGGGCGCCTACCGGCGTTAAATCTTTTCCTAGCTTGTTCACTTCTTGCATTGAGACTTTCGCCATAGCGAGAGAACTCATGCCCATCAATACGATGGGAATAATGACTTTATTAAATTTCATAATAAACCTTTCTACACTCATTGATAAATGGATAATTAAAATTGAACACCAATACTGGCCGCCACGTAATCACGATCAGCTTGGCGGCTGTATTCTCCGCCCCAGTATTGTGTGTAAGAAATAGAGCCTTTATACATGTGTAGATAATTGGCATCTAATCCCACTAACATAGATTTAGTGTCTTCTTTAAAACCGCTCATGGCACTAGGGGCATTACCATCTAACCCTTCAGCGTAAGCCAGCTTTGGCATTAAATTCATGCCCATAAAAGCGTCCGAATAATCGGCTTTTATCAGTACCTGAAGACCCATTGATTCTTTGGTATCAAAGGTGCCCGCGGTGCCCACTTCAGAGCCACCAAATTTAATTTGGTCAATGCCTTCTGCTAATCCATGAATATATGTATACGCATACTCACCAACTAAACTAATTTGATCACTGCCTAAAACGCCATCCAGCAGTTTGATCATTGTGAATTGCATTTGAGAAGCATCATGTAAGCGATAACCCGACTGATATTCACCCGGCGCAAGACCTTCTAAATTGGCTTGGAGTTCGCTTGAGTTAATGCCAGCCAATTCAGCGACGGCTCCCGCTCCAGTTGAAACCAGCGTGTACTGCGCTTCATTAATCTGCAGCGGAATATTAGGTTTATGGGAGACCTCACCACTGACCGCTAGACCACCGATTGAGCTTGAAAAAGATAAGCCATAAAGCTCTTGATCTTCAATATATTCGGTTAAAAAGGTGGCTGTATCCGTGTAGGCTCGACCTGCCCCTTGTATGTAAACCATCCCCTGATCACTGGCACTTAAATCAGGTACTACTTGCAGAGCTTGCGCCACAGCCAATTGCCCAGCGTCATCTAGTTGCGCATCGGTATAAGTAGTTTTGGTGCCTGAAATAGTCGGTAAGGTGTTGTGTTGTGTTTTCCAGTAAAGAGAAAATTCTGTTTCCCCTAACGACTCCGCCAAATAACGCAAGGCAAAACCAAATTGCCCATCAGAACTGGGTTTTCGAATGCCGTCTTCATTACGCTTAACACTCGTTTCGTAAAAACTGATGGTGGCCATGTCACAACCCTGGGAAAGGCTATCGGTGACTGCAAAATATGTCCCACAACCTGGCGTCACCGTTTCTTGAAAATCCAATAAATAAAAGCTTTCCAAACTAAAATCATTGGTTAAACCAAGATTTAGATACACCATATTAGTGGGCAATAAGCCTTCTTTTACTTCGGCGCCAGCACGGGTAAATGCATTCAGGTCTATGGCGTTAATTGAATTAATGCCGCCACGAATAAAAGTACTCTCCCCCCAACTCACCACTTGCCGACCCAGGCGTACATCCACAGGAATATCGCCCAAATCAAAGACCCCATAAAAAAACGCATCCAATAAAGCAGCTCCTTTAAATTTAGATAAATTATCAAAGCCGCTATCATCGAGGCGGCCAGCATTGTGCTCCACAGTTTGACCGGAGTTACCGCCAAGAGACGCGGTATTCACATTACCGTGACTTACACTGTTATTTTCCAGCGCCGAGTCGTACCAGTATTTTCCGCGGATAAACGCGCCAAAATTTTCGTAATCAAGACTCAGGCTGTGAGTGCCTTTGAATACCTGACTAAAAGCATCACCCTTGTTGTAGTTGAGTTCACCATCATCCACATTGTTATCTCGTTGCAGGTTTGAATTTGCATTCTCCAATCGCCAACTGGAACCAATCGAGAGGTCCGAGTTAAAGCTCACATCTACTCCATTTTTATAAAATTGTATGGCGCTAGCTTGTGATGCCATGACCAGCGGTATGATGATGGCCAGAGGTTTTTTAATGTGATTTAAAGCCTGTTTAAGTTTCATAACTGTTTACCTGTTCTTTGAATGTCATTTTGTTGATTAAGGAAAAAATATTTGGCTTGCTATTGGCCTCTTAAATATTTTTATTATTAGTACCCATGTTAAAAATCTCCTTATCGGTTAAACAGTACATTCCATGCATATGCATCTATATGATTTGTTTTTTATATATGCCACGACCGCGCCCCCAATAATGTTTACCTTTGGCCTCTACTAAAATCGTACTCACGCACTCGCTCTGCGATCAACAGGTATCTGTGGTTCATCACTCAGGTGACTACTGAACTCAGCTTTTCTTGACCGAGCATTCAGGGGCTCCCTAAAAGAATTAACATTACTTGCTCCCGCATATTTTTTACACATGACGACTGAAGTAACGTAGAGGATCAAAATACATCCACTACGTTTTCATAGGCTTATTAATTCAAGAATTCATTAACCTCTTTTGCGAATTCGTCCGCGTACTGAAACAGAAACCCATGACCGGAATCAGGATAAAGCACTAATTTGGCATTGGGTGCCCGTTGCGCCATAGCGAAAGAGTTATAGGCGTGAATCATGATGTCGTGTTGACCATTGGCGACCAAGATAGGCTGGCTAAGACTCTCAAGACGCTCATAAGCAGAGTCTTTACCCATTGCCCAGGACATCACCGCGGCCCCTTGTGCGGTCATTGCCTCAGCATTTGCTTCGGGACCAAAGGATTCATCTCGTTTTCCCAAGCGCCCTAGATGCTGCATTCCTGCTGTGCGGCTGGCTTGTGATTCAGTGAAGAACAGGTACAGAAAATCTTCCATGGGGTTTTCACTGTTGGGTTTTTGCATTACGGCTAACACCTTCTCAGGAATCGCCGGAGCATCGGCTACTCCACCTGGACCTGAACCTGCAACAATTAATTTGTTGATGGTTTTAGGTCTATCTAGTGCTATTTGCTGCGCAATAAATCCACCTAAAGACCAACCAAGAACATCGACCTTAGGGTAATCCAGCAACTGAATAAAATCCGATGCGGCCTGCGCCATACTTTCAACAGAAGATGGTGTATTGCCGCTTGATCTTGCGACACCGCTGTTGTCAAAAATGATTACCGTTCTTGTCTGTGCAAGCTTATCTAAAAAATCGGGATCCCAATGGTCCATGGTTCCGCGAAATCGCTGAAACAAAACCAGCGGAAGCTCTGATTGCTTACCGAACTTTCGGTAGGCGTAGCTAACCTCTCCTTTTTTCACATAAAGTGTTTTGGCTTGATTAGATACACTCTCTTTCATAACTTACTCCGATACAGTTACAGCTACAGTTAAATACCGCTCGGTACCAAACTAAACCACTTGAAATTAAATTACAAGATATTATTATACCAGTTGGTATTTAACTCTATTATTTATAGCTGGGAAGTGAGCCAATGGCGGGTGGACGACCAAGAAAATCGGACCTGAATGACGTACTGGATACAGTAATGAAGACATTTTGGATACGTGGCTTCGAAGTGACTTCGATGAACCAATTATCCGATGCTACCGGTATGGCAAAACCCGGACTCTATAAGGCCTTTGGTGATAAGCAGGCACTGTACGCCAAGGCGCTTAAGCTATATTTAACAAAATTTGCCGAGCCCATGATAGATGACCTGCTCAACTCCCCTGATTCACTTGAGCCTGTTCTGAGGCGTAACTTCGAACGGCTTACGTCTACAGCCCTCAATAAGGCCGGACCTAAAGGCTGTTTTATCGCCTGTAGTTTAAACGAGTACCCAAACATGCCAACAGATCTGGCAGAGTTGACTAAATCCTATAACGAACAGCGAATAGCTGCTTATGCTCAGCGTATCAGGACGGCAATAAAACAGGGTGAGTTATCCGCTGATGCGAATGTTAAAGCACTGTCTATTTATCTTACCGGCCAAGTGTTGGCAATAACAGTTATGGCTCGCAGCGGCACAGACAAGCCCTCACTCGATCGATTCATCGATATGGCCATACAGGCGCTACCCCTTGTAGAAGCTTAACTTTAGATACCCCAAGGTGGTAAACCATTACATTCCAAATTTAGCGCCAATGCCCATCTGGATAAACGGTATTTAGTCGCTCTCGGCTGAATTCCAGAATATTGAAAAATCACTCGCCTTGCTTTCAATATGAAGGCTGGCGATGGCTCAACTACTGCTAGTGCTAGTGCTGTATCCACCATTTTTCTCGACTAGTCGCAGCTGATACTAAATTCAAGGTGGATATTGGTAAGATCCAAGAAGAAGAAAATGAGCTTTTCCTAGAGAAAGTTAAGCTCGGGAAAATGATTAAACTAGAGTCTCAGTGAGAATATTATTTAAAAAATTGATCGATAATTCGTATAGCTACTTTTTATAAAAACGTAATTAAAAATAACGCTCTGCTTCTTTCACATCTCGAGTCACCACCGCATTAGCAGCTATGATGGCGTTATCCGAAATAGTAATGCCAGGCAGTATTTTTGCGCCGCCACCAATCCAAACACCATTACCAATATTCACGCTTTTAGCAAAACAACCGCCAGCGCGTCTTAGTTGCGCATCTCGCGGATGATCCACTGTATAAATATGAACACCCGGCCCCAGTAAAACATCGTTACCAATTTTTATTTGGGCGCTGTCTAATAATACACAATTAAAATTAGCGTAAAAATTATCACCAATATTTATGTGGCAACCGTAATCACATTGAAAGCCCGGTTCTATTACCGCACTGCCCACTTTTTCAAATAAGCGGGTGATGTGTTTTAAGTTACCCTTGCTTGGGTGTGCATTATATTTACCGCAAGCAAGGCGCGCTTTTTCTCGCAGTAACCTAAGTTCTACATCGCTGCTTACAAAGCTTTCACCTGCCAGCATTTTTTCCAGTTCAGTCACGGCCTGCCCTTACAAAACGTTTAAGCCAATGGCTCTTTAAATTGTAGACTGAACCACTTCCTCATCTTCTTCAAGCTCCTGTTCATCGGTAAACACCAAATACAAAACCGGCACTACGAACAAGGTCAATAAGGTCGAAATTAACAAGCCACCAATAATCGCCGCGCCCATGGGCACCCACATGGCAGAACCACTTAAGGTTAGTGGCAATAAACCGGCGATGGTAGTGGTGGTGGTTAACAAGATTGGTGTCATACGGGTTTGTGCACTTTCCAATATGGCATCGTATAAGCTCTGTCCCATGCCGTGCCTTTGATTGGCGTAGTCAATTAAGATAATGGCGTTGTTAACTACTATTCCCACCAAGGAAGTTAAGCCTACAAACGCGGTAAACGAAAAAGTATAGCCACTAATAAAGAGTGCAAAAAATGCTCCGGTGGCTGCAAACGGTATGGCACTGAATACAATTAACGGCTGCTTAAATGAACGAAACTGCATCACCAACACCGCAAAAATCCCCAGCATGGCAATAATTAATGCCTTAGCCATGCCGCCAAAACTTTCCTTTCTGTTTTCCTTTTCACCGCCCACCGAGATTCTCACCCCTTTAGGCAGAGTTAAGTTAGTAAGCGCCACTTCAATCATCTGGGTTACTTCAGCATTGTTAAAGCCGCCGCGAATGTCAGCAGTAACGCGAGCGATACGTTCCATATTGTGATGCTGAAACCTGGGCATACTGGTCGATAAATTTACCTGTGCTACCTGTCTTAACGGCACCATTACACCGCTTGGGCTATGTAACATAAGCGTATCGAAGGCTTGAAATTCAGGTTGAGCGGAGGCAGATGATTTTAAAATAATATTAAACTTATCCCCTTTATCATCTTTATAAGTTCCCATGGGCAAACCCACTAAGGCCGCTCGAATGTTTTGGTCTATCTGATGAATAGGCAAGCCCAGCATGGCGGCCTTGTCGCGATTTATATCCAGCTTTAAATCTATCTTGTGTTTACCAATTGGGTTATCGGTGTTCACGGCCCCTGGGTTATCACGAACAATGCTTTCTACCAAGGCGGCGCCTGCACGAATATTAATCCAGTCTTCGCCAATTACTCGAATGGAAATAGGTGCTTCGGCCGGCGGGCCTTGGTTAAATTCTTTAATGAAAATTCGCACACCAGGATACTGGTTAAGTTGAACGCGCATGCTTTCAACAAACGGCTCCACAGTGCTTAATTCACTGGCGTTAAGTTTAACCAGCAATTGGGCAAAGTTAGGGGTTTGTCGACTAGGGCTTACATTGTAATAAATACGCGGGTTACCACGACCCACGTTCACCACGACATCATTTACCAAGGGTTGGGCTTTCAGTACTTTTTCCACTTGCAAAGCGCGACTTTTGGTTTGTTCAAAGCTGGCACCCTGAGGTAATTCAAGGTTAACCAAAACCATGGGTTTTTCTGCTTTGGGAAAAAGACTCACACCAATAAATGGAAACAAAGCAAACGCCATAATAAAAGTGGCCACCGCAATGGTCATTATTTTTTTAGGGTTATCAAGAGACCATGCTAGTTTCTGGCGGTACTTACCAATGGCTAGAGTATCTAATTTTTTCTGTATGGAAGTTTGTTTAATGGCGCTTTTTTTCATTAAGCTGGCTAGTAAAGGCGTTAGGGTAAGTGCCACCAATAGCGAAGCCAATAGGGTTAACACTACGGTTACCGGCATGGAACGAATGAAACTGCCCGAACCATTTTGCATTAACAACATGGGTACAAAAGATAAAATGGTGGTGAGCGTGCCACTAACAATGGCCATGCCCACTTGTGAGCTACCTTGTTCGGCAGCCTGTCTTGCCGTTAAACCCTGACGGCGCAGGCGCAATACATTTTCGGTCACTACAATAGCGTTATCCACCAGCAAACCTAAAGCAATGACTAAACCTACTATGCTCATTTGTTGCAAAGCAAAACCGGTAATATCTAACCAACCGATGGCAATAAAAATAGATACAGGAATGGCCATCACGACCACAATGGCAGGACCACGTCCCAGCACCAATACGGTGGCCACAGCGACTAGAACAAGCCCTTGAATTAAATTGGAGAAAAAACTACTTACTCGTTTATCAACACTGATACTTTGATCGTTAATAAGGTGCAGGCTAAGTTGCTTAGGCAGCTCTTCTTTAAATTCATTTAATACCTGGTGAATTCCCTCGGTCACTTTAAAAATATTACTGCCCGCGCGCTGTACCACAGAAATAAATACGCTGGTTTGATCGTGATAAAAACCACGATAGCTAGGCAAACCATCACTAATGGAAACTGTGGCAATGTTACGTAGATAAATCGGCTGGCCATTATTAGATGCGATAACTGTATTTTCAATTTCGGTTAAACTTTTAAAGTCGCCACTGGTTAATACACTAAAACGACGTTCACCGGCGTGCACGTGACCACCGGGTACATTTTGCGCGGCACTGCTCACCGCTTTTTGAACTTGCTCAAGCCCCAAGCCCAAGGCGTGAAGTTTGGCGGGCTGAAGTAATATTTGCACTTCCATGCTGGCTAGAGCTTCTATGTCCACTAGCTTAACGCCGGCAACTTTTTCTAATTTATTTTCAAGTTTTTCACTGTATTGGCGCAAGCTGGAAAAATCGCCGGTGCTGCTACTTAAGGCAAGCTGTACTATGCCTACACCATTTGGTGAGATTTTTGTCACATCAAATTTTACAATGCCTTCAGGCAAATCATCACGTAGAGCATTAACAGCCCCTTGTACGTCGTCAAATTTTTCATCGGCATCGGAACCATATAGAAATTCTACTTGTACTCTTACTAGACCATCTTCAATGTTCGTTTTCACCACCTTCAAATCTTCCAATTCGTTAATGGCTTCTTCGATGGGGTCGGCAATAAGGGATTCCATATCGCTGGGCACGGTCCCCGGATTCACCACGGTCACACTGACCATAGGAAAATCCAGTTGCGGGTCTTCGGCTCTTGGCATGGTTAGATACGACACCACGCCCAACAGAATTAAGATGATGCTCATCAACCAGGTAAGCTGGTGATTGCGAATAGCCAAAACAGGTAATTGCATGGGAACGTCCTATTTTTCGGGCTTATTTAGCCAAAGGTTGAGTTAGGCTGTTTGTAACCGGATCACGTACCGCAATGGCCGAACCGTCAAGAATAAACGGCCCACCCTGCACTACAACTTTATCCCCTTCCACCACACCAGAAGAGACCATGGCGTATTGACCATTTAAATAGGCAATTTTAATATTTTGTAAAACCGCCTCGTGCTTGGTATTTAATACATAAATTTGGGCATGAACGCCGTTGGCTTCAATAAGTGCGGTTAATGGCACTTGCGCCAGAGACTGAGTGAAAGATGGCGTAATTTGGGTGTGAGCAATTAGGCCTGAGTACAAGCGAGGTGCTTTATCTAGCAATACATCTACTTCGAAGGTTTGTGAGCGTGCATCACTGCGTCCTGCAATTTCACGTACATAACCGTTAAATACCTGACCTGGATAAGCATCCAGCTGAATACTGGCTTTATCTTTTAACTTTAACTTCACCACGTCTATATCAGCCACCGATAAACGCACACTCCAACCTTGCTGCTCATCGGCAAAAACGAAGGCTTTTTGGCCCGCTTGAATGAGTTCATGGCTTTCAATATGACGAGTTAATACTCGACCATCGGCCGGGGCACGAATAACAGCGTGTCTACGATTAAATTTGGCAATGGTGAAATCAGCGGTGGCAATTTGCACTGAAGTTTGCGCCTGACGGCCTCGTTCATCTGAGGCTAGCTGACGCCCTTTAAGAGCAGTGATGCGCTCTAGCTGTCGGCTGGCGTCGTCAAGTACGGCGCTGGCCTTGGCTACCTGAGCATCGATTTCGTCCAATACCAGAGTGGCCATGAGTTCGCCTTTTTTCACATACTGGCCTTCACGCACCAATACCTGATCAATAAAACCAGGGGTCTTAAACGCTAATACCTGCTCTGAAATGGGACGCACCGAACCACTGGCCACCACCTTCTTGGCGGTAGCGCTGAAATGCACCGGTAATACGCTGACAGACACATCCACAGGAGAAGGCTCAGATGCCTGTACTGGCACCCACAGCAGGCTTAACAAGGTAAATTTAACAGCGTTTGTAGTCATATTAAGCCAGTTATTGTCTTGTTTAGCCGTTGTTAACCACATCTGATTCTCCCATCGTTGAAGACACATCCAGTTTGAGTTAATCTAATAGCAGGATGTTTACACTGAGTACATCCTAGTTTTATATGTTAACACTGTCAACACTGAGCTGTATTAATATGACGCAGGATAAAAATAACCAGTACCACCATGGCGATGTTCCCACGGCCTTAATGGCCGCTGCCCTACTGCGAATTAAGCAAGATGGGGTGGAAAAGCTCAGCCTGAGGGCCCTAGCCCGTGATATTGGTGTATCGCAAACAGCACCCTATCGGCACTTCAAAGACAAGCGCTGCTTATTGGTGGAACTGGCTCGTAGCGGCTTTGCCGAGTTGGCTAATCGACAACAGCAAGCGATTCCCGCTGAATTTAATCTAAAGACTCTCATCGCAGTGGGCATAGCCTATTTAGAGTTTGCCAAGGAGTTTCCAGAACAGTACAAGCTTATGTTTGGCACCAAGATTGAAAATCGCTGTGAGCATGCTGGCCTAATGGAATCAAGTATGAAGTCTTTTGAAGTGATTCTTAACTTGGCCATAAAAGGCGTTGAATCTGGTTTTTTAATTGAAAAAGAACCTGCTCACATGGCAAGGTGCCTATGGTCAAATGTGCATGGTCTTGCTTCATTATTAATTGATGGCTTTTATAATAATTTAGAAACTGATATTGATGACTTTCTAAGGCAACAAATCGCATTTAATATTCGCGGTATTAGCAAAGACCTAGTTGATTTGGATTATTGAAACTCTACAAATAATGATACAACACAGTTCATCTATAGAAAGTGCAAACTAGCAGGTAGTTAACGCTTTAAACAAAGTGTTAACCCATCCCCAACAGGTAACATGCTGAGTTCAATACGTTTGTCATTTTTGAGTTTTAAATTTAATTCACGAATGGCTTGGGTATCCTCGTCCATAAAACGAGCATCACATACCTGTCCCGACCACAGCGTATTATCGATCAGAATCAAACCACCGGGCCGAATTAAACGTAAACAAGCTTCGTAATAGAGAATGTAGTTTTCCTTGTCGGCATCGATGAAGGCCATGTCAAAACTGCGAGCACGCCCTTCTTTTAGCAAGTAATTAAGCGTTTCCATGGCAGGGGCTAATCGCAAGCTACAGATATGATCTACGCCTGCCTGCACCCAATATTTTTGCGCCACGGCCGTCCAGACTTCACTCATATCGCAGCAGATTAATTGCCCTGGCAATGTCATATTTTGCGCCATACAAATAGAGCTGTAGCCTGTGAATGTTCCCACCTCAATGATATTACGGGCACCAATTAAACGAGTTAATAGCCCCATAAATTGGCCTTGCTCAGAAGATATTTGCATACGGGCCATGGGGTCTGCGGCAGTCTCAATACGCAGCTCTTTTAACAAGTCAGATTCACGAGAACTGGACGCCAATAGATATTGATATAATTCAGGGGTGAGGTTAAGGCTTTGACGACTCATGGGCACTCCATAGTTAAAAGGCTTAACTAAGAATGGCTACATATTCAAGGACTGCAACTTGTGGCTACTTTACCCGCGCTTAACACTTCTTTGCAAGTAACTGGAGTAGGATGAAATCACTGCTAAACATTATGTGGGTTAGCAGTTCATAGTCCCTTCATCCCCAGTGGCCGCCACCACTGGGGATTTTTTACGTACAGGATGTACGGTATCCTAAAAATGCAGGACGCAATTTGTAGGGTTCTAATACCTGTAAAATCTTAATTCACAATATCAAAATCTCAGTTAACAATTAGAACTCAACTTCTTGTTCTAGCCACCCTAACCATACATCTTAACAAACGGATTGGTTTTCTTTTCATGGCCAATGGTCGACATGGGACCGTGACCCGGTATAAAAGACGTGTCGTCGGGCAGGGTAAATAACTTATCTTTTATGGCATTAATTAATGTCTGATGATCCCCTTTCGGAAAATCGGTACGGCCGATACCACCATTAAAAAGAACATCTCCCACTACCACTAATTTAGCGGCGGCACTGTAAAACACAACATGGCCCGGCGTATGTCCAGGGCAATGCAATACACTTAACGTTTCCTTGCCTATTTGAACACTGTCCCCTTCTTCTAACCATTTATTAGGCGTAAAAGTTTTAGCAGGGGGGAAGCCAAACATGGCACTTTGCTGGGGCAGCATATCCAACCAGAATTGCTCTTCTTTATGGGGGCCTATAATGGGAAGGTTTTGTTTTTCGGCCAGTTCACCGGTGGCACCCACGTGATCTATGTGACCGTGAGTAAGCCAGATGGCTTTCAGGGTAAGACCCAATTGACTCACTGCCGCTTCGATGCGGGACAAATCACCGCCCGGATCCACTACCGCTGCTTCACGGCTTTCATCACACCATAAAATACTGCAGTTTTGCTCGAAGGGGGTAACCGGTACGATCTTATATTGAAGTGCCATAAACGATGCCAAATATTACTTAATAAAATATTGGACACAGTTTACCAGTAATTGCCGTGGTTTCGCAGACCTTGGTGTTTGATTCCATAAACTATTAAACTCTATAAATTCCAAATGCATTTCATGAAGGCTTGCAGCCTTAAAGCCTAGTGAAGTGCAGGTAACGTATGTTGCTTACGGTATTGCTCCATTTCCCATAAACCACTTTTCACTGTCTTTTCAAAACCAGAGCCTTTTAATTGGTTTCTTTCGCACAATAAATGCAACAAATTTTTAAGCTGTCGTACTTGCCATTTAATTTCATTATAGGTAATAGGTAAACGCTCGATCACTAGGTAGTCTGCACGTTGTTGCGCACCAAAACTGATAACCATCCACTCTATGTGCTCATTTTCTAATATGCCAGAGCTTTGAATACCGTCTTGTAAGCGTACAAACATATTATTGAGCATATCGGCCTGGGGGTTTAAAAATAAATAGGGCTGAATGCTGTTAACCAAATTTTCAATCATAGCAAAATCATTACGGATGCATTCGTTATCCAACATCAGGCGACTAATCAATATAGGCATTTCATCATCTTCATAAATACGCGTCACCGACCAGCTAATATCATCGATAATTTGCTTCATGGCAGAAAATACAGTTTCACAAAATTGCTTTTTATTTAAGTTCAATACGGGTAACAAAGCATCAAAACCCAAATTCTTAGGGGCTAAATCCCTTTTATAAAGAGATAAACAGGTATCGGCCATACCAATTATTTGCCCCATTAAACTCAGACTGTCGCCACGTTTGGCAAGAGGATAACCCGAACCATCATACCGCTCATGATGCTCGTACACTGCCCTAGAAATATCTTGTGGCAGACCAGAAACTTCCTCCAAAATATCCTTAGCAATAACAGAATGACTATGCATGGCATGCCATTGTTGCGGAGTATACTGACTCTTTTGTTCAAGGACATTGGCATCTAAATGCAACATTCCAATGTTATGCGTTAAGCCGGCTAAAAATACCGCTTTGCAATCTATGCTGTCATCGTTTAATTGTTTAGCGATAGCCAAGCTAATATAGGCACAAAATAAAGATTGCTTAAATAGTTTTGGTAACTGTATTTTAAGAACCGTCATTTTTTGCTTAAGAATAGGGAACTGCTGGTAATACTCACACCCTTCTACTAATAAATCATTTAGGTTGCTGCTCAGGTGAAATTTAGAAAAATTTGGGTGCTTGGAAAAGATTGCATTATAGAAGGACATTAGCTGCTTGGCATTCAACTGGTTATGCAGATAAACACAATTTTCTAGCGGCTGTTTAAGCTGGTGGCGCGATATTTTATCGGCCAGATTTCCGTCCAAGTGACCACCCTTAGGAATCAAGATAGCGCCTTGCTCATTCAATACATCATCACTAATGGTGATGCTATAACGCTCAGACACATTGAAGAGGTGCTGCGCATAACACACTTGTTTTTCAGCATCTTGTAACATGGGTAGCCCTCTTTTTTGTGATCTTGTTAACACTTTAGTTGTGAACGGGTTCGATAAAAACCCCCTTTTGTAACGAGTTGTTATGGCGACATAGGAGAAATGTAAACATTTTTTAATATGTAGGCTGCTGTTACCTGGGATAACAATCGAATTACAATCAGGCGTTTTTCAAGGTGTTTTTTTACAGTGGGTACACAGACTTAGTATTATTAAAGGTTATTTAAAACTAAGCTTTTAATTACTTATATGCATTAGATGCCGAATTTATCGGCTTTAAGGTTGGTGTTAACTGAGAAAGGAAGGAAAAATAAAAGGAAAAACCAAAAGGCCTAACTGGAGAGCGTGTCCTTGCTCGCCAGTTAATGGGGGCGCACCCTGGTATTATTGAATCACGGGCTCACTATTGCTCTTATGGTATTGCACCATTTGCCACAAACCATGTTGGACCAGCTTATTAAGCTCAGGCTGTTTAAACTGGTGTTTTTCCCACAATAAAAAGATCAGTTTTTTCAGCTGTTGAATCTGCCATTTCACCTCGTTATACATAATTTCCAAACGTTCAATGGCCAAATAATCTTCTTGGTGCTGCAGCTTGCAGCTTAGAGCCATCCATTCGTTGTGCTCACTTTGCAAAATTCCCGAGCTCAATAAACACTTATGTATTCGGTTTGCCATATTATTAAGCATGATGGCTTTTTTATTGTTGGGCAGGTACGGGCGAATGGTGGTAATTAAACCATACAGCACAGTGTAATCATGATGAATAGCTTCATTGTCCAGCATTAACCGGACAATGACATTTTGCATTTTCTCATCACTGTAAACCCGCTTTACTGGCCAAGAAATACCTTGGATTAATTCAACCGTGGCCTTAAATACTTTACGACAATAAATATCCGGGTTGAGCTGAAGAACAGGTAAGAGCGTATCAAAACCCAACTCTTTACTGGCGAGGTCTCGCTTGTATAAGGCTAGGCAAGTGTCGGCCATGCCCACTATTTGCCCCATCATGCCGAGTTGACGCCCTTGCTTGGCAAGCGGGTAACCTGACCCATCAAACCGTTCATGATGTTCAAGTACCGCCATGGCCACGTTCCAAGGCAGCCCTTCCACACGGTTTAATATTTTATGCGCTATAGAGGTATGACTGTGCATGGCACGCCATTGCTCCGGAGTATACTCTCCCTTTTGTTGCACTAGATCACTATCTAAATGCAGTATGCCTATGTCATGAACTAGCCCAGCTAAAAAAACCGACTTGCAATCAGCCAAACTAGCGCCCATTTGCTTAGCAATGGCCAAGCTTACATAAGCGCAAATCAGCGATTGCCTAAAAAGGTCAGGCATTTGCACTTTTAGTACGGTCATTTTTTGTTTGATCACCCCAAATTCTTGATAGTACTGACAGCCACTTTGCAGTAATTCATCTAATTTCCAGCGGGCGTTAAACATGGCAAA
This sequence comes from Bermanella sp., assembly GCA_036960565.1. Taxonomy (GTDB): domain Bacteria; phylum Pseudomonadota; class Gammaproteobacteria; order Pseudomonadales; family Oceanobacteraceae; genus Bermanella. The sequence continues at coordinate 12,083 of JBALXQ010000015.1, read as the reverse complement.
GTTTTTATCTTTGGCAAAAATTAATTTGTAATAATTCATTAACTGTTGCGCGTTTAATTGATTATGCAAGTGCACATAACTTTCAAGTGGTTGCATGAGCTGATGATGGCAAATCTTTTCAGCTAAGCTGCTATCCAACTGCCCACCTTTGGGAACCAGTATGGCTCCATGTTGATTACGCACATCATCACTTATGGTGATATTAAAACGTTGAGCCATGTCCATTAAGTGCTGCACGTAACAATCTTGATGATCAACATTGTGTAACATATGCCGCCCTCTATTTTGTGAACCTGTTATCACACTAGCTGTGAAAAGCAGCTATAAAAACCGTTTTATGTGAAGAGATGTAATGGCTATGAGGGAATTGTGTAATCACTGAACGGAAAAAAGGCCATGGTTACTTCTCAATAACACAGAAGTAACAATGGCCTTTTTTTAAAACACATATTTACAATGATCAAATACTGTTTAATGCATCGGACTAAATTTTATTAATAATAATTACAGTACGCTTTTAGATATTTTTTTATCATTGCGAATACTGGCATGGCCTAATAAATAGTAGGATAAAACCCGACAGGTAAAATAAACAATGAAGCCTGCGGTTAATACATCGGTTAAGAAGTGCCCTCCCTGTACAATTCGCCCAGCACTAACAATACTGCCGATTAGTATTCCCAATACTAGGTAACGGCGTTTACGAAACACCCAGGCAAACGCAATAAAGTAAAAACCCATGGCGCCATGACCACTGGCAAAACTTTGATTTTTTCCTTCCTGCTCACTCATGACAAAGGCAGGCTTGAATTGTAAATCACCGTTAAACTCTTGTACGTCTCTCGGGCGGGGCCGATCCCAATTATCTTTTAAAATAGGGTGAACAATAAGGCCGGGGCCAATTAGCAGCACCAGCAATAAAAAAGTAGAACGCTTACGGGTACCGGCAAATGATTTAATAAACCAAGGAGCCGCCAAAGCCAACAGCAACAATAGAATCACTGGCACAGGCATGTATCTGAATACCACATATACAAATTGTACCCAAGCCTGGTCGTTCAAGTAAAAACCATCTTGCTCATGCCAAAACTGAGCGCTTAGCCATAGGTCAACATCGGCAAAAGCAATACTTAGCCCGGCAAACACGATAAACAGCGGGATTTCCCAATTGTTTCTAATAAAATCCATGGAACCTTCTTAGGTTATTTTTCTAAAGTTAGAAAGTTTGTAAAAAAACGGCGCTCATTTTGCCATAGATTTTCTTCAGCCCCTAATCCGTTTAGACGTACCAATTTACCCCTTGGGGCCAATATTGGTTTCCAGACTCAGTAGGAAAAAATAGGCCGTGCCCAGATCACCATCTTTTCCTGCCACACTGGCTTGTCCCATGAGTTTGGTTCCCAGCTCCATGCGTAAAAAGAAAGGGGAGCGAGTTTTTTTACGAAATGAAACACCTAGGTTCCAGTTAGTCATGCCCATGGATGCAGATGAGCCGTCCTCTTGGGTGAAGGGCCAATTGCCACCGCTGAGGCGCATAAACAACTGAGCATAATGATTGCGTTTAAAGTGCACTTCGCTGTAAATATCGGGGAAAACCCAGTGATGTAGCCACTTTTTATTAGGGCGAGTCTCTAAACCAAACACCGGATACAGCTGCTCCGAGCCAAATCGGCTATCTTGTTTTAGCCCCGCCACCCAGTTAAAACGCTCATTCTTACCAAAGCGCGATATAAACTGGTATTCCAAAAAGAAGCGCTTTTCATCCACTAGGGTTTCATCGCTGTAGTAGGCAGGCTCTAAATGCCAGTAATATTTCCAGCGACCGACTTTTTTAGGATGGTACTCAAGGGGAAATGAAAAGCGATACAGGCGCCGAGTCACTTCACTGGTTCCGGTTAACATGAAACGATTTTCTGAAAACTGCATGCCCTGCAGCCATAATCCCGCCCGCGTAGGACGCATAGCAAGGGGCAATACCAACTCAGTTTCCCACTGGGATATATTAAGCCCATCTATTCCAGAAAAAGCCTGCTCAGTACTTTGTTGATGGGTAACACTGACCTGCAGCACTTCCTTACCATGAGCGCAGCTGATCATTAGCCAAGCCAATAGCCCTATCCATTTTGCCAAGCCTGCCCCCACGATCCATTACCCAAAGCCCTACAAACCTAAGCTTTATTCACTCATATGATTGGTTAAAGTGTAGTTGGGATTTAGCATAGATAATGATAATCCTAGGGCATCTCACTAGGAGGGCGATTAAACCAGCGTCGATGGGCTCGGGTGTAGCTACTGGCATCAGCGAACCCCAATAGATACGCCGTTTCGGTCACACTGTAATGCTGCTGCAAATAGCCTGTGCTGAGTTTCATGCGGACCTGATCTAATATGTCTTTAAAAAATAATCCGTCATGTTTCAGTCTTCTTTGTAGTGTGCGTGCACTCATATTTAATTGCGCAGCCAAATCTACTAAACGCGGTTCGCCATCGGGTAATACCTCGGTAATTCGCTGTATCAGCCAGTTATTGACATCTAGGGATTGCCACTGCTGCAAGCTGGCTTGAAGGCTTTCCATGACATTGGGCTGAGCCAGACCCTTAGAGGATGGCCGTACTGCCTTGCGTAACGTTTGGCTTTTAAAAAACAGGCTATGACTGTTCATATTGGCCAATACCGGACAGGTATAATAACTTTGATATTGAGCCTGCTGCGCCGCATTAATTGACTCACACACATGCACTTGCACAGGAGAGGCTTGCCGTCCTCCTTTAAGCCGCAGAAATCCCGTCATAATGGCCAAACAGAAGTCGAAGGTAGCACGGCTGGTGGACTGAGCACTGACGCCCTCCTGGATTCGAATCTCAGCCAGATTATCGTGACGGATCACATCAAACCTCACCACACTGGAAGCCACCGGGGCAAAACGCTGTAAACGCGATAAAGCATCTTCCAATGTCGGGCTAGCCAGCATCGCAAAGCCAAGCGCGCCAAAGCTTTGAGTATCTGTGTACTTGGCCAGCTCAATGCCTGCCAGCGGTACCTCTAATACCTGATTTACCAGGTCCATTAATCGATGAGTTTCCTGAACATTGTATCGAGCGTCTGCTTGCAATAATTTACGCGGGTCAATGCCAGCACGAGACAAGGCTTGCGGCTCTTCTACCCCAAACTGCTTTAAACATCTAAGGGCCACGGGTACCCATGAGGCAATGGTACTGGCAGTTGAAAGCTTCATAGTTGTCTTAAAATTCCCAAACCGTGTCACTTAAAGCTAATCAATAAAAAGCAATTTTGCAGTATGCTGGCTAAATAATAATTAAGATAGGCATATACATGGACAAGGCAAGTGCGCAAATTCGCACAGAACTCACCCAATTAAGCGACCAGTTTCGCTCTAGGCACCCTTGGTTGGTGAAGTACCAAAGTTGGCTTGGGGCTGGGGTAATGATGCTGGCCATCTCAGTTATGGCCATGGCCTCTTACGCTTATATAGAGTTTCAACTACCTGCGGTTATTGCTGTAATTATCATCGCTTGGGCCACTTCATTTATTCACGAACTTGAACACGACTTAATACATTACGCCTACTTTAAAAAGCAGCCCGTACTGCACCACTTAATGATGCTTCTATGCTGGCTTACACGCCCAGGAACCGTTAACCCTTGGATTCGTCGACGCTTACATTTATTGCACCACAAGGTATCGGGCAGTAGACAAGATATTGAAGAACGCGGCATTACCAATGGCATGAAATGGTCGCCTTTACGATTATTAATGCTAATGGATGGCACCCTAGCGTTAATATTAAATCATAAGATCAAGCATTTACCTTACACCCTACTGAAAGGTTTTGTGGCTTATTTACCCATAGGCATTTTGTATTTTGTTTGTTGGTATAGCTACTTGGCTTTCCACCTAAGTTCATTCCTAGAATTAAATATAATGTGGCCCGAGCTGTTAACGCAAAATATTGAAGCACTAAACACCTTGGCCGTGTTACTAATTTGGCCATTTTTTCTGCGTTCATTTTGTTTGAATTTTGTTAGCTCTAATATGCATTATTACGGAGATGTGGAAGAGAAAAATATAGTACAGCAAACGCAAGTGTGGACCTCTAAATGGCTAATACCCCTGCATTTATTTTGCTTTAATTTTGCCAGCACCCATGGTATTCACCATTTTGTGGTGCGTGATCCATTTTACATTCGCCAAAGCATGAGTAAGGATGCACACAAGATAATGAAAAAATACGGTGTGCGCTTTAATGATTTTTCAACCTTTAAGCGAGCTAACCGCTTTAAGCGTGAAGCCACTATTTAACGCTCAATTTGGGAAGGGTTATTCAATACCTTTTCTTTAATACGTTTTTACTTTCAGCTTTCAAACGGCTTGTGCTAAAGATTGAATTTCTGACCACTTGTGTTCTTTAATTAAATCACTCGGACAAACCCAAGAGCCTCCCACGGCAATGACATTATCAAGCGCTAAATACTGAGCCGAATTTTCTTCAGTGATGCCACCGGTAGGGCAGAACTTTATGTTTTTAAAAGGCCCTGCAAAGGCCTTCAACATATCCACGCCACCGCTCAAGCTGGCTGGGTAGAATTTAAAAATTGAAACCCCATAATCCAAACCAATTAAAATATCCGAAGGGGTCATTATCCCTGGTGCGTAGGGCATATTTAAATTCTGTGCTGTTTTGCATAAATCATGACTAATGCCGGGGCTGATTATAAATTTCCCTCCGGCATCCTTCACTGCTCTAATTTGATCGCTGTTGGTAATGGTACCGGCTCCCACTATGGCTTCGGGCACCTGTTCACTGATGGTTTTAATGGCCTCAATGCCTTGTGGGGTACGTAGGGTTATTTCCAAGCAATGAATACCTCCTGCAATTAAGGCTTTAGCAAGAGGAACCGCCTGTGCAATATCATTTATAACAATGACCGGCATGATATTTTTTGTTTGCTGAAACCATTGCTCAAATGCCATGAAAGCCTCACTTATTATTTGCAGTCCGATTAATGTATTCAGTATTCTTTTTTAAACTATTCCTGCCAGTTAATACTCATGGCACCTTCATCGGCTGGGGTAACATGGGTTCGAAAAACGCTGAATAATTCACGCCCTACCCCAAGATTTTTAGCGACTTGAAATTGAGCCTCACGTGTATTTAAATCAACATTTTCTATATTAACGACACCTGTATTTGCATCTATTTCAATGATGTCCCCGTCCTGTATTTTGGCAATAGGCCCACCGTTAACGGCCTCGGGAACCAGATGAATGGCGCTTAATACTTTGCCACTGGCACCTGAAAGTCGCCCATCAGTTAACAATGCTACTTTAAAACCCTGATCCTGAAGATTTGCCAATACCGGCATGAGCTTATGCAGCTCCGGCATTCCATTTGCCTTTGGGCCTTGGGCTTTAAGCACCAGAATATGATCACAATTGAGCTTGCCATTTTTATACGCCTGCTGAACATTTTGCTGATCATTAAAAACCATGGCCGGTGCTTTTATTTTCCAGTACTGCTTGGGCACAGCAGAAACTTTTATAATAGCCTTACCCAGATTTCCATTCATTACCTTTATGCCGCCGGTAATATCAAAGGGATTTTTCACACTGGCCAGTATATTCGTGTTGGTGTTTTGCACCTCACTCAACTTAAGTTTTTTGTTAACCACTTGTGATCTTTGACCATAACTTTCAAAAGTATTTCCGGTAATCGTCAATACATCTGCGTGCATCAGGCCATGATTTAATAATTGATTAAATATCCAAGCGGTACCGCCAGCTTGATGAAACTGATTAATATCGTCAGGACCATTGGGATACACTTTGCACAGTAACGGAACCACCGCAGAAAGATTTTGAATATCTTGCCAGGTAATATTAATCCCCGCAGCTTTCGCCACGGCGACCCAATGAATGGTTAGGTTAGTGGAGCCACCCGTTGCCAGTAATGCCACTAAGGCATTCACAATACATTTTTCGTTCACTAAATTAGCAAGACTAAATTGGCTGGGGTCATTAGCGCAATTCACCAGATATTCGCAACCAAGTTTATTAAACTGTTCTCTTTGATCTGTATTAGGAGGCACAAAAGCAGAGCCTGGCAACATAAGGCCCATGGCTTCAAGTAACATTTGATTGGAATTAGCGGTTCCATAAAATGTGCAAGTTCCAGCACTATGGTAGGCCTGCGTTTCACTATCTAGCAATTCTTTATCACTGGCTTGCCCTTGAGCATGAGCCTGCCTAACTTTAGCTTTATCGGCATTACTAATTCCACTAGGCATGGGGCCGGATGGAATAAATATTCCAGGAAGATGGCCAAACCTTAATGCTCCCATTAAAAGACCTGGAACAATTTTGTCACAAATACCTAGCAACACCATGCCATCAAATGCCTGGTGAGATAAACCCACTGCAGTACTCATGGCAATAACATCCCGACTAAACAATGACAATTCCATTCCCGCCTGCCCTTGAGTCACACCATCGCACATGGCCGGAACACCGGCGGCCACTTGGGCACTTACGCCTAAAGGGTAAAAATATTGTTTTAATTTCTCGGGGTAGCGGTAATAGGGTTGATGTGCCGAGAGCATATCGTTGTAAGACGTGACAATGGCAAGGTTATGACTGTGATGAGTATCCTTCAAAATGAGTTTGTCGTGCTCAGAAGAAGCCGCTTGTACATGAGCTAAATTAGTACAGCCCATCTGAGCACGACTCGGTTTATCTGAGTGAGCCTGCAACATAAGTGCAATATAATGCTGACGGCTTTGTTTACTTCTAGTAATAATATTCTGGGTAACATTGAGCAGCGTTGAGTTTAATGAAGAATTATTCATATCAAGGACTCCAATAAACTTCAACTGGGCAAACTTGTTGATTTATTAATGCTGCAACTGGGTAAGAGGCAGAAAGCGAATTTCCAAGTGACACACTGGAAATAATGTTCTTTTTTCTCTGCCCAAAAATAAGTAAATAAATTTTCCTGGCCGTTAGTAAATAGGCCAGAGTCAGGCTCATTCTAGGATCCTTACCTGGTGGACAAACAGCCTGACAAGCACGAATCTGCTGCAAATCTAATAAGACCTGAAGATTTTCTATATTTGGAAAAACAGAGGCAAAATGTCCATCATCCCCCATGCCTAAAACCACAACATCCAGCGTGGGCATATTGTGTTTTAAATTTGTATCACATAATGCAATGGCATCCGAAGGGCTATGCTTCGCATTTTTTAAGGGAATAAAGCGCGATTTTTTAGCATGGTTAATGAGTAATTCGGTACGCACCATTTTTTCATTACTATCATTATGCTTAACATCCACCCAGCGCTCATCGCTCAAAGTCACCTGTACCTTTTCCCAGGGTATTGGCAGTTTACTTAAAAGCTCATACAAGGCTTTAGGGGTATTTCCCCCTGCTACCGCTATATTACAAACAGCCTTTTTGGATAAGACTTGATCAATATCCTCCGCCAACACATGGGATAATTGGGCGTTGCATGATTCAGTGTTCTTAAATTCATTTAGCCGCATCATTAACCATTTTCCTCCCATAATCGGCCGTCTTTTGCTAAAAGTAAGGTAGACGCTGCAGGCCCCCAACTTCCCGCACTATAGGCATCGGGAGTTTGTTCCGAGTTATTCCAATATTGCAAAATAGGATCAACCCAGGCCCAAGCTGTCATGAGCTCATCTTTGCGTAAAAACAAAGTGGGGTTTAAATTAATGGCATCGGCTAAAAGCCGTTCATAAGCTTCGGGCACGCGTTTTTTATTATTTCCCGCTTCTTGAAGTGCCAAAGTCATGGGCCTTACTTGAAGATGGTTACCCACTCGTTTCTCACAAAGCTGTAACCTGACACCTTCATCTGGCTGTAAGCGAAATACAATTTTATTGGCCATGGTTTTTTTATGCTGCATTTCAAAAATACTGTGAGGCACTTCCTTAAATTGAACTACGATTTCGCATGCTCTATGGGCTAAACGTTTACCAGTTCGTAAATAAAAGGGCACACCCGACCAGCGCCAATTATCTATCTCGGCTTTAAGTGCAACAAAGGTATCTGTGGTTGATTCTGAGCTCACTCTGGGCTCATCCTTATAGCGGGCAACCATTTCTCCTTCTGCAATGCCTTGTTCATACTGTCCGCGTACCACGTTTTCTAATATGTCGGCCCCCTCAATAGGTTTTAACGCTTGAAGCACCTTTACCTTTTCATCACGTACCGCTTCAGCCTCCATGGAGGCAGGGGCTTCCATGGCGGTCATGCACAATAATTGCAGTAAATGATTTTGCAGCATATCTCTCATGGCCCCAGTGTCTTCGTAAAAATTGGCCCTCTGTTCAACTCCGACAGTTTCAGAAATGGTAATTTGAATATGGTCTATATAACGCTGATTCCATTGGTGCTCAAAAATAGAGTTGGCAAATCTAAGAGCCAATAAATTTTGCACAGTCTCTTTGCCAAGGTAATGGTCAATTCGGTATATTTGCTTCTCTGAGAAGAATTCAGAGACGCTTTCGTTAATGGCCTGAGCACTGGTTAAATCATTGCCTATGGGTTTTTCCAATACGATGGAGCTATTCTCTGAAATAAGGCCTTGTGAGGACAATTGTTCACACATGCTTGGGTAAAGCTTTGAATGGACAGCGCAATAAAAGATACGATTGCTCTCAGATTTACTCAGCTTTTTGGCTAACTGGCCATAACCTTCTTCACTGGCTAAATCTATCTGTGCAAAGTGAATGCGTGCAGAAAACCCCAGCCACTGCTGCTCACTCATTTGAGCGCCATAGTGAAGTAAACACTTACGAATTTGCTCAAGACAAGCCACTTCTTTTCGCTCGGGACGGATAACCGCCCAAATTCGACCTTCATTATTTAGCCGCTCATCTATATGCAGATTGAACAAAGCAGGAAATAGCTTTCGATGGGCCAAATCTCCCGCCGCACCAAACAAAATCAATTCAAAGGGCTCGGTTACATCAGGCATTTTCATGATGTTTACTTTCTTGCCAATTCTTACTTAAGTTTAGCTTCTTCTGGGGCGATGGCACGGTCCAGGGAGTATATTTAAATAGATTAAACAGGTGATAACTTGAATAAGAAATCGAGTGCGGACAAAATATGCCATTAAGAGAATGAAAATAAAGGAAGGGTAATCAGGAAAATATAGAGCTCCTCACACGAGGAGCTCTATACAGGTATTACTTGCCCAGTTTAAAGATATTGCCATTAAACGGTAAGTAAATATTTAGAAAAAATACAAAGGCCGCAGCGCTTTCAAATAACTCACTTGAGCGGCTTACGTGTTTAATTACCCCTTCCACTATTAGCGCTACTAACACCCAAGCAATGACCTGGTGCCAGTGGGCAATAGGTACGCCCATGTAATCACACAGGTTTTTAAATTTATCTGAACGACGATATAGAGCAGTAAAAACAAACAAATAGGTTAGCAAGGCTATGCCCAACACTAGGCTAAAGATAATTTTATTAACCTTTTTCCCCTCTACTATCATGTTATGCAGATTAGTTTCTTTTTGAGCATTATTTTGTAAAAAGAATTCAGAGCTTTCGATATTAAATATTCTCTGTCCCCAAGATATTTCTTCCCCTGCGGCAAAAAAACATAATAGTGCGAGGAAACTCCATACCCCAAGGAACATAAGATTTCTACTCTTACGTAAGGTGAATACTCGGTGAACACACATAACAAAAGACAGTGCCAATGCCAGTACGGTTAACCATTCAACCGGCCCATCTTCTTTGGCGAAAACCTTGGTAAAATACTCAGGTGAAACCAGCGCGATAGCCATTCCCACCAAGACATACAATGCAATTAGCGGATAAGCAATTTTTTCTATTTTATGCATTTGATTGAACATTACTTCCACCATGGTGAGCACGTGATTTAGATTTTTTTAACGCAAGTTTAGCGGCTTTAATAATCACACTAATAAAGCAAGCAATTACGACCAATGGGTCAAGCAGATAGTTCCATAAATTGTTACTTTCAAATAAGCCCAAGCCGTGAGCCAATAGCGATAAGGTTAACCATATCGCTATTTGAGCATAGCCCACATACCAGGCAATGATGCCTATGGCTGCAATAACTGTAACTAAATATTTGTACGCTTCATCGCTGGCAAAACCAATTGAATACATATCAAAATGGCTATAACCAAGACTAGTAGGATAGAGAACCACAGCCATTATAATCACCAATAAATTGAAACTGCTGGCATTACTAGCTCGATTTTTTTTCATAATGGTTAGAAGATAAGAGCCCAGCATCAATAAACTGGCAAAACTTAAGTCCCCTAGTAACCCTCTTGAAAATTCAATGACTAACCAGTCCTTTATCGGCATCACCATTATAATTGCTGATATCACATAGCCAATTGGCCAATATTTCCCCCAGCGCTTTACCCGCAATAGCATTAAGCATAAACACATAATAATCAGGCTATGGGCCATCAAGCTAAAAAATATGCTCATACCCTCTCCTCCAACCAAGCCTGATTAAAGCGAATGTGTTTAATCACCTTTCTATTCCAAGTATAAAACAGATTAAACTCACCATTATCGCCAACGGTTACCCAAGGGTATGAGTATTTAGACTCTTTACCCGTCGCTTTTTTCTCTTTTGCTTTTTCAAAGTAGTGAACGATACGCCAGTTCTCTCCTTGATCCTCTGATACTGCCAATGCCAAATTCCCTCTTGATTGATGACCACCATTATCAAGAGCGTGTTTAACATGTTTTATTGAATTGTTTAGGATTAACCAGCTTCGATCTTTTGAATCAATAAATGAAAATACAGATGAATTAGGGTTATCCAACTTTGTGCTCTCATATGGACTCCAAGTTAATCCTCCATCACTTGTCACTGAGCGCCTAACTTTCTGTACATTTTTACTGGTATCACGCATGTAGCTCACAGCATTATTTTTATCGTGTACGGAAATCGTTGGCTGAATAGTTTCTGCTCCTGAGCTGATCCTATATTTATTAATCACCTGTCCATCAAGGTTTACTCTTATGATTTCAGAAAATTGCCCAATCAACTCATGATATGCAGTAATACCGATAGTGCCATCTTGATAGATAATCATATCGTTTTTAACCAGGGTACTGATATTTAGAAAAGGTGAAGTCACCAAATGTTTAGAGGCATGCCAGCTCTGACCATCATCATAAGAGACCATCATATTTACTTGGCTTGAGGCCCAGCCGGCCAGGGATACCGTCACATAAGCGAGCACTAAAGGACCGGCAGGGTGACGAACCAAAGTTGGATTCCCTATTTTTTTAATGTAACGATCTAAATCATCTGCCACCTGATAGCGGTCTAGAATAGGCTTGGATTTCTGCCATTTTTGAGTTTTACGATCAAATACAGAAGCATAAATATTTACATCTGTATGACCTTCTCTTGTCCCCCCATACCACATGGCCAATAGATTACCATTGGGTAAAGAGACTGCCGTTGAACTGTGCACAGACTTGGTCATGCCATCCGATGCATCTTCCTGAACATAAAGAGGGGGCTGATTTTCAATTAATGGATCAGGCCCTATATAAAACACAGGGGCGGTAAATCGTTCATGATTAAGTGAGAGCGCTGCTCCAATAATCATGAAAACAGGCAATATATGCTTTTTTAATTTTTTAAACACGACAACACCTTAATATCAGCCCGCTATTATCCTTTTGCTCAGGCTTCCCTGCAAGCGCCTATCTTTTAGTTTATGTAAATTGTGTAGGAATCCTTTTGTATAAAAAGTTACATCGAGTTGAACTCAGATATTTACAAGTTTTCTCAATTATTGAAAGGCATAAAAAAGCCCCTGATGCGCGAGCATCAGGGGCTTTTTAGTTTCTGTCTTTGTGGTTTTGTTGTCGCTTATTCATTCCCAGGCACCGCGTGTATGTCCCCGACACACGCTCAGTACCTACGTCCTGTAGGCACCGCTTGCACATACCTTTCACTTTCTTCTAGACAAAAAAAATCCCCGATACTTTCGTATCAGGGATCTTAGTGTTTAAAGCTTG
>JBALXQ010000075.1:0-16444 GCA_036960565.1 Bermanella sp. | reverse complement strand
CCCTCCGGATTTTGTCTATGAATCAGTTATTAAAACCAGTGAGCAATTTGCAACTGGGTACCCCTTAATAAAAACAGACAAGACTCAGCATGTTTTATGGTCAAATTTTCTACAGAAAATTAAGACACTTGAACTTTATGATTCTAGTGAAAAAGTCTTACGCGACAAACTTAAAAGATCCCTTAAAAGACGACTAAAGCCTGCTTACAAAAAGCTCATTACTCATCTAAAACAAAGCCAATTGAAAGCCGGTAAAGACACTGGATTTCATCAGTTTGATTCAGGCCTAGAGTTTTATTCTTTACGACTAAAGGAAGTGACAACAACCAGTATAACGGCTCAACAGACCCATCAGCTTGGCCTAAAAGAAATTCGCGACATTAAAATGCAAATCACCAAACTACTCCCATCACTTGGGGAAATCAGCATTGACGCCCTTTTTACTCGCACCAGAAATGATAAAAGCCTTTATTTTCAAAAAAGTGACGACCCCATTGAAAGTAGCAAAGAATACATCAAGTCGATCAATTTAAACCTAAACAAAGCTTTTAGTGGCATTCCCGACATGGCCATGGAAGTGCACGCTGTTGAAGGATTCCGTGAGGAAAACACACCGGTTGCCTTTTATCAAAGCCCTAGCGATGACGGCCTCCGTGCCGGTCGTTATTACATGAATCTAAGCAAGCTAAATGAAATGCCCGCTTTTGAATTTGAGGCGCTTGCTTACCATGAAACTATTCCGGGGCACCATCTGCAAACCATTTACGCCCTGAAAAACAAAAATTTGCCAGAGTTTCGACGTCATGGTCACTTCACAGCTTACAGCGAAGGCTGGGGGTTATATGCAGAAAGACTTGCCAAGGAGCTCGGAGGGTACCAAGAACCATGGAATGAATATGGCCGCCTATTGATGGAACTATGGAGAGCCAACCGCCTGGTAATTGATACAGGGCTACACTCCTTAGGGTGGAATTTCGAAAAAGCACTGGCCTTTCGTCTAGCTAATACCCCCTTTAGCAAAGAGGACAGTATTAACGCCATACAACGCTATATAGTAATGCCAGCTCAAGCCACTGCCTATAAAATTGGTCAACTGAAATTTATCGAACTTAGAGAAAAAGCGCATAAAGCGATAGGAACTAAATTCAACTTGGGCAAGTACCATCAGTTCGTTTTAAACTTAGGCCCTCTACCGCTGACACTGCTTGAACAAGAATTAGATAAGTGGATAACAAAACAAATATAGACTGGCTAATCACTAAATAAATTAGCCAAAATTGCCCTTTATAGATTTATTTAGACCATAAAAAGCCCGGCAACTTCCGGGCTTTTTATTAGAATACTGAACACTTACTATTTCAAATTTGGCACACCGACTTCCAAAGCATCCTCTTCAAAACTATCAATAACTGATTCAGCACCCAAAGGCTTGAACAAGACCAACAAACAAGGAAGAAGCGTTAACACCTGCACCAAAGCAATCAGCATGGCCAGACCGGTTAACAAACCAAAGTAAATAGTCGGTATAAAGTTAGATAAGCCCAGTATGGAAAAACCCACTATGACGGTGATTGAAATATAATAAATAGATTTACCTATAGAGGCGTGGCAATTAGTGACCGACTGGCGGTAATTTTTGACCACCGCAAACTCTTCCTTAAATCGATGTATATAGTGAATAGAGTTGTCCACTGCAATCCCTATGGTAATAGCCGCAATGGTGGTAGTCATCATATCCAAAGGTATGCCAGCCCACCCCATGACGCTCAATACTGCTCCCGCACTCAATAGGTTTGGCACTATCGCAATCAATGCTAAACGCCAAGAGCGAAACAACACCATAAACATAAACATAATGCCGACAAAAACCGCCCCAAGCGTTAAAATTTGAGACGCAAACAAACTTTGCAACATGTTATTGTAAAGCACCATCATGCCCGCCAGCATAAATTCATCCCTTTTCAGCCCAATCTTTTCTTGCAAATCCCTTTCAATTCGCTGTAAAAGTTCGGAGCGTCTAAGGTCAGGTTGACTATCATATATACGTAAATTTATTCTAGCTTGGCCATTTTCTGGGGAAACATAAGGGTCCAGTACAATAGATTTAAAGTCCTGTGGAATCGCATTATAGAGCAGGCCTAATTCAAAGGATCCAAGCTCTTCGCCATTTATTTTTTCTGCAACCTGAACCATAGTTGCCAAAGAGGTTACCTTGCCAATTTCAGGCTGCGCATCCAAATAGTTATGCACTGCCTTTATTCGATCTACTTTTTCAGTCGTAAACCAGTATTTAGTTGCATCCCCCTCCTCTTCCTCTTCATCAAAAAAGAAATCATCATTCTCTTCTTCATCCCAATCTTGATCTACAACAGGAAAATTAAGAACCACTTCAAGCGGAGTAGTCCCGCCCAAATTTTGATCTATCACCTTCATGCCTTTATATATCTCAGTGGACTTATGAAAATAATTTATAAAGCTATTTTCCACATCAAGCTTGGCAAGACCTACCACCACCACCATAAACAATAAGATATTACCGATAATTACTGCTCGGCTATTTTTCAAAGTTACATTGGCAAAAATATCCGTCATGGGACTATGTTGCTTAACATTTTTGGCCTCTGAATGCCTGCCAGACAAAATTGCAAAGCCTGGAAATAAAACAAACACCATACATAAGGCCACCATAATTCCAGTGGCCATCATCCAGCCAAAATCAATAACGGGGCGAATACCGCTAAAGATTAAAGAGTTAAACGCCACCATGGTAGTTAACGCCATGTAGAAACACGGCTTAAACATATGATTAATAGTTTCCTTCACCAGCTCTAGTTGACTAGCACCAGGCATTTCCCCATGTAATTCCCTATAACGCACTATCAGGTGAATACACATGGACATGGTCATGATTAGAATCAAACTAACAAAGTTGCTAGAGATGACCGTTACCCGCCATTTAAACAATCCTAGAATCCCAACCATCACCACCACAGTTAGAGTACATGTGGCCAAAGCAATTAATACCCAGCGAATACGACGAAAAATAAAGCTTAAAATCAGAATCAAAAAGAGGAAAATCCCCATTCCGAAGGTATACATATCACTTTCAACATAGGTAATCATGTCGTCGGCAATCATAGGGACACCACCAAGGAAAACCTGCGCCTGACTCTGATAAGGCAAAAGCACTGCCCGTATTGCTTTTATATCCTCATGAAGAATTGCCGAATTCTGTGCATTTAAATCTTTGATATTTTGATTTAAACGAATCAATTCCCCTTGTTGTTTTTGACTTAAACCCTGCTTATCGCGAATATTCCAAAGCGCCTCACGAGCCTTGGTTAAATCCCGATGACGATGATCTGATGGCCGGTTCAGTTGAATCGCTGTGGTGTTACGCTCAAGGTTAAGCAACATGTTGTTATATAGCGGGCTATTGGCTAATTCATCCTGTGCCGCTTCAACATCTACATCCGCGTCATCTAGGCTTTTTATGTTATCTACCAATTCCGTAATAGGAACAGGCGGATTCTCAAGCAAAGGGACATCTAGCAATGAATTAATAGACTCAATTCTGGGAACTGTTCTTAAATCATCTCTTATTTGCCTAAGCAAACTCAATGATTGTTCAGAAAAAAGTGGCCAAGAAGGGGTATAAGTAACAATGAGAAATTCGCTGCTGCCGAATCGCTCCGAGATGGAACGATAGTTCACCAAATCCTGGTCGTTTTCCAGTACCATGGATTCAGCTGACGCATCTAATTCAAACTGGGAAGCACCCTGAGCAATAAGCGCAATTATCAACGCCGCCACTGACAGAGTTATTTTAGGATATTCTAAAACTGTATTTCGGTATAGATCTAACAACCACTGCATAAAAATGACATATTTGAAGAATAGTAGCTGGCCTTTATAAAAGTTCACGCCTTAACATGCAAGGCTTATGCAGGAACTAATCACCACATAATTAAAAAAACCTTATAATGAACCGTCGCCCCAAGAAAATTTAAACTAACCATTACACATCAGCCTTTGATTTAATTGTCCATAAGAGCACAACATACCCAGCTTAACCTGCTGACGCATCTGCAAAACAACCTTCAACACTTCGACCAAACGGTCGAATTGAATGCAAACATCCATAGGTGCACTGGTCTCCAGCAGCAAATCCTTATAGGCACAAACATACTCATAACTTCTTTTAACTTTTAGCATAGTCGCTTCAGAGGCTGGAGCATCCACAGATTGCAAAATTAATAACACTTTTATCATTTCCTTTGCGCCCTCGCTGTCACCATAAAGGGACTCGTGGCTAACAAAGCAATTTAAAAACTGAATACAGGACTGAACTGGATTTCGCGACTGAGCACCGAATTGATGCTGATTGATCAGTGACGTCCAATTATACGCGTCACCCATTTGGCTATTTACTGAAGTATTACTATTAGGATCAATTGACGGTGTCATAATGCTGCCCTTTTTATTACTACTTCCTTGATACTAGCGATATACGTGCCAATATAATGCAGAAAGAGCAGCATCGTTTTATCACCCCTATTTAGGCTTCTTTGTTATCTCCTTAATATGGCGACGCACCGACCAATAAACCAGTACCAGTACAAATGGCATGGCCACACCTGAGGCTATTGATTTATTAATGGGAAGCCCTGTAGCGTAAAGAGCATCAAAACCATAACCCAGCAAACTTAACAAATAATAACCAATCGCCACCACAGACAACCCTTCTACGGTTTGTTGTAATCGCAATTGCAAACTTGAGCGCCGGTCCATTGACGCCAACAACTTATGGTTTTGGCTTTCAATACTCACCTCAACTCGAGTACGCAACAAACTAGTACTACGATGTATGCGCCGACTTAAGTCTTCAAGGCGATCTCGTAAGCTATTACATGTGCGGATACCGGGTGTTAACCGGCGCTCCAGAAACTCTCGCATGGTTTGAGTGCCGCTAATATGCTGTTCATATACCTGCTCTAAGCGCTTCCCTACCAAGGCGTGATAGGCGTTACTGGCAGAAAATCGATAATTAGTATCACTTCTAAATTGCTCAATTCGAGCAGCAATCAGCGACAGCCGAACCAACAATTCCCTCTCATCAGCCTCATTTTGAATTTCAGCAATTTTCTGGTTTAAGCCTGCTAGTTCAGTTTCCATATTTGACACAGTTGAGCTTAGCGACCTAGCCACCGGCAACCCCATAAGCGCCAATAGCCTGTAGGTTTCAAGTTCGAGCAAACGCTGCACAAGACGCCCAGCTTGTGATGGACTTAGCCCCATATCCGTCACGAGATACCGACCAAAGCCATCGCTATGCAGCCTAAAACTTGTTAGTACCTTTGCTTTTCCATTGACCACCTGACTACCTACCGGCCGCTGCCCTTCGAAAAACCTATGATCTTCTGACTCACTAGACTCGCCAGCCTGAACTTTCATGTTCAATGCCACCACAAGCTCACCAGGCAACTGCTGAAGCCAATCCTTAGGGATAAAGGTTAAAGCGAACTCATTTTCACCCTGACCATCGTTGGCTCGTATAAATGTATAGGTAGAAAACTCCGTGTGCCTTTCCCAACGAAACTCAAAACCTCCAAAATTTTGATAAAAACACGAAGATTCAGACGGAGGCGGGTTGACACTAAAGCGGCGACACAGACTTGAGACAATATCATACTCAATAGGCGCACTATCTTCGGATCGAATTAGCGCAAGGTGCGTTATATAGCAAGGTGATTGAACCCTGGGAGAGGGCCGCGTATGCAACTCTTCATACAATGAATTTCGAAACTCATACATAGGCAAAGCAAGAGCTTGCCCTTCTACGAGTAATTGCGCTTTAGTCATATATCTACTTATTTAGCCCTAAAAAGTTAGGCTGCATACTAGCATAAGTGAATTAATTAAGTGCTCGCAGCCCCTCCTAACCTTCAAACAAAAAAGCGCCGCCAGACACAACTCTGGCGGCGCACCACATGCAGGAGACACTGCTGTAGACCGACATACTAAAAGGCCTTACCTTTAGCAAAATTCATTTAACTAATTGCTTCTTGCTCCAATACAGAGAACCACTGCCCTATGCTCAACTCCACCACTTGAGTACGAGTACAATCATGTTCCTGAGCATAGGCATCCAGTTTTTCAAGCAGTTCAGCGGGCATTTTAACTTCCATTCGCTTCATGCCTTTTCCCTTATCGCGAGACCTTTGCACACGCTTATTTATTCTCAACTGCACGTCTCTCGCATAAGGATTTGATCGCGGACGCCCTTTTTGGCGTTCTATAAACATATCCATAGTGGTGCGATCTTCTAACTGAACACCCATGTTAATTCGATCCCTCTGTTAACATTAATTGAATATATAATATGACCAGTCATCATATATATGTCAACAAAAAGAACAAAAAACAATCAACCTTTAATTGGACCGCCGCCGACCAACTCAAAATATCCAAAAGCCAGCTTAAATGCTTGTCAGAAAGGGGTTTTCACACTAGGGTTGGGCGAGAATTAACAGGAGCTTCATCCCTACATGGCCAAAGTGACACACCAGCCTCTGAAATCAGAACAGCTGAGCATTCAAATCCCACCTAACAGCCTTTCATTTGAAACCAGTAGTGAATTGACACCTTACAACGGTGTACTCGGGCAAGACCGCG
This sequence comes from Bermanella sp., assembly GCA_036960565.1. Lineage (GTDB taxonomy): Bacteria > Pseudomonadota > Gammaproteobacteria > Pseudomonadales > Oceanobacteraceae > Bermanella. Next base: position 9,769 of record JBALXQ010000075.1, on the reverse strand, counting down.
CCATTACCGCCATTCAATTTGGGGTCGCTATGGATCGCCCCGGCTATAATGTCTATGCAATGGGTGACTCGGGCACGGGGCGCAGCTCCTACATCACCGAATATCTTAAAAGTGAAGCCAAACGTCAGGGCAGCCCCAGCGATTGGATTTACGTGAATAACTTCGACAATAACCGAGAACCACTCAGGCTGGAACTCTGTGCAGGTAGCGGCCAAATATTCAAAAAAGACCTAGAGAGTTTAATCGATCATCTTCTGGCGACTTTTCCAGCCGCATTTGAGCACCCTACTTACCAACAGAAAAAAAGCCTCATTGACCGAGATTTCAACCTCAAATACGACAGAGTCATCGATCGCATTGAGCAATCGGCACTTAAGCTAGATATTGCTATGTATCGCGACACCAGCTCCATTAGCTTTACACCAATGAAGGAAGGTAAAAGCCTCGACGAGACTGAGTTTGCTTTACTTGACGAGCAAACCCGTGAAGATTTCCATACCAACATCCACAAATTGGAAGGCCAGCTAAATGATGAGCTCATCCCGCTGCCACAATGGAAAAGAGAAAGTAACGACGAATTAAAAAAACTTAATCAAAAAACTATTGATGAAGCGGTAACCCCTTTAATGAAACCGCTGTATGAGCAGTACAGTGATAAAGAAGCCGTCACTGAATATTTAAAAGAGATTCAACAAAATCTACACCGCACCGTAATCGCCGAACTAACTGATGACAGAACCCTGGAAAGCCGTGAAGATAGCGCCAAACGGTCATTCCTAGAAGAAACCTACCTTCCAAATCTAATTGTTAGCCGACAAGAAGATTCGGGGGCACCAGTCATTTACGAATCCCATCCTAACTATGCAAATTTATTTGGACGCATCGAATTTACAAGTGATCAAGGTGCTTTAGTCACCCACTATCGTAAAATTTGCCCTGGCGCACTGCATCAGGCAAACGGTGGCTACCTAATTGTTGACGCCGAGAAATTACTGCATGAACCTTTTGTTTGGGATGCACTAAAAAGAGCCTTAAGCTCTCGTCAACTTAAGATTGAAAGCCCATACAGCGAAATGGGCATGGTCAGCACTACTACCTTAATCCCCCAGGTAATACCACTTGATGTAAAAATAATCCTAATAGGTTCACGCAGCACCTATTACTTACTGCAAGATTTGGATGAAGAGTTTAACGACATGTTCCGCGTCCTAGTGGATTTTGACGACTACTTATCTTTTAGCCCAGAACATATCGAAGCATTTGCACGCCTACTGCAAAGCCGTTGCCTAGAAAAGCAATATGCCCCCATCACACGAGATGGCGTTATAAGACTAATAGAGCAAAGCGCTCGCCTAGCCGAAGACCAAAGACACCTGAGCGCCCGTATTGGCGATCTTTTTGAACTGCTCGCAGAAGCCGAATTTGTTCGCAAACTAGCCCAAGACAAACTAATAGACAGACTCCATGTTAGCCGCGCTCTAGAGGCCAAGGAGCAACGTAGCGGCCGCATACAGAAAGAAATCCTGGATGACATCCTCGATAACACCATATTAATTGATACCGATGGAGAAGCCGTCGGAAAAATAAACGGCTTAACGGTTCTGTCAATTGGCGACAACTCTTTTGGTGCCCCTGCCCGCATTACTGCCACGGTGTATCCTGGTGGCCGCGGCATTGTAGACATTGAACGTGAAGCCAACCTTGGGCAAAACATTCACACAAAAGGCGTGATGATCCTCACTGGCTACCTAGGCCACACTTATGCTCAAGAATTTCCGCTTGAAGTATCAGCCTCAATCGCCATGGAGCAAAGCTATGGCTATATAGACGGTGATAGCGCCTCTCTTGCTGAAGCCTGCGCCCTTATTAGCGCCCTTAGCCACATCCCTATTCATCAAAGCATGGCCGTCACAGGGTCAATCAATCAATATGGAGAGGTGCAGGCGGTAGGTGGTATTAACGAAAAAATAGAAGGTTTTTTTGCCATCTGTAAGGCTCGTGGCCTCACTGGCAAACAAGGTGTTTTAATCCCCGCTGCCAATGTTAAGCACCTAGTATTAAAAAGCGAGGTCCTTGAGGCTGTCAATAATGGCCTTTTTAATATTTACGGCATTAGCAGCGTCGATCAAGCCCTAGAGATTCTAATGGATCGTAAAGCTGGAAAAATCAGTAAAAGAGGGAATTTCCCAAGGGGCTCAGTAAACTACCGCGTATTAGAACGTCTACGAGATATTGCGGACATAGGCAAAGAAGAGGAAGCACATGAAGAAGAGCAGAAAGAGGCAATAGACAAATAACTTTCAGCTATACACAGCAGGTCGATAGCCCTATCGACCTGCCACAATCCAATTTAGAAATAATTACCATCCAGCGACGACACTGGTAAACTTGCAACCATGTCGAAAGGTCGCCCTACTAGAGCGATACACCACACAGAATTAAGATCAAATAGCCCTAAAAAAGACTTTTAATATATTTTAGAATTATTGACCTGCCGCAATTTTGCAAGCCAGAGACATCCACTTGCACAAGGCAGAGGCTATACTCAAACCAAGAGCGCCCCATGGAGAGACTAGATGAGTTCAGGTAACGAGCTACTGTTCAGCGACGAACCTGATGTGGATTCGCAGATTGAGCTACCCAGTCGAGAGGATGGCAAAGAGTACCTAGTGCTGGTAGTCGATGACGATGAATACGTTCACCAGCTAACTAAGATGGTACTGCGCGGCTTCAGCTTTGAAGGCTGCCCTATTCGCTTGGCCAGCGCCATGAGCGCTAAAGAAGCCATAAATTTCTTGAGCAACAATGAAAATGTTGCAGTGGCTCTAGTTGATGTCGTCATGGAAACAGACAACGCTGGCCTCGAATTGGTTAACCATATACGTAACAATTTCAACAACAACGAAATAAGACTGCTTATTCGAACAGGCCAACCCGGCGCTGCCCCTGAAGAATCTGTTTTTCAAGATTACGATATAAATGACTATCTAAGCAAAACGGATCTGACTGCTCACAAATTACGCATGACACTCCTCAATGCATTGCGCTCTTATCGTGACATACGCCATGCAGTGGAACTACAAAAACAGATCATGTTGGCCGAACAAGAAACTCAAGCTGCTGCAGCTGCCTCACAGGCTAAGTCCCAGTTTCTAGCCCACATGAGCCATGAAATTCGCACTCCATTAAATGGTATAATTGGGATATCCGATATTTTATCTCAAACCCCACTTGATGAAACCCAAAGCCAGTATGTCAAAACCATACACAATTCTGGCGAAGCATTGCTGGCCATAATAAATGATATTTTGGATTTTTCTAAAATTGAAGCGGGTAAGCTAGAGCTGGAGGCCATCAACTTCTCACTTAAAGATTTATGCCAATCGCTCAACGAACTGTTTATCGTTCAATTTAGAGAAAAGAGCCTTAGTTTTGAATACATCATTGACCCTAATGTGCCTGAGTACCTATTTGGCGACCCATTACGAATTAAGCAAATCCTACTTAACCTAATTAGCAATAGCATAAAGTTTACAAGTCAAGGTGGTATCAAGCTCATGATCACCCTTTGCAGCACAGAGCCTAATTTAGAACTTAGATTTGAAGTTCAGGATAGCGGAATCGGCATCCCAGAGGACAAACAAAAAACTTTATTTGAAGCCTTTACTCAAGTGGACTCTTCCACCACTAGGAAATATGGCGGCACCGGACTTGGTTTACAAATAAGCAAACGCCTAGTTGAGATAATGAACGGCCACATTCAGGTCAAAAGCAAACTCAATCAGGGATCAACTTTTTCTTTTACCCTGCTGATTAAAGCAGGTTCTGAAAAAGCCGAAGTTCATGTTGATGACACCCAATTCAGCCCAAAATCCAACAAACACATTCAAATTCTCGTGGCTGAAGATAATCGCACCAACCAATTGGTCGTCAGTGCCATGTTAAAGCGCCTAGGCTATCAATTCGATATCTGCGACGATGGCCAGCAAGCATTTGATGCGATTGACAAGAAACATTACGATATAGTACTCATGGATTGCCAGATGCCTGTATTAGACGGATTTGCTGCCACTAAAAAAATTCGCTCTCAATCCGAACTGAGTGACCTAACCATTATCGCTCTAACCGCAGGGGCTACAACAAAAGAACAAAAGGAATGTTACGAGGCTGGCATGAATGATTTTCTTTCCAAGCCCATAACCATGAACATCTTAAAAGATACCCTTAAAAAATGGCACTAAAAAGTTTTGGATTAGGATAGCGTATGGGAAGGTTAATTAAGCAGAGATGAAAGCGAAACTTTCATCTTAATACCTATATTGCTCGCACCCACTTAAGTGAATGCGAGCTGGTAATGTTAAATGTATTACAAACTACCAAGCAAGTCCGACTTCAAGTCATCCTGCACAGCATCTTCAGAAAGCCAAATACCAAACAAAGCCTGCTTAAACTCAAGCCCTTTAATATTGGTCTTTAATTCACCATTTTTATATACATCCACCCCAACCTCAGGACTGTATACAAAATCAAACACATCGTTTACTTCAATTCCGCTCTTGAAAGTAGCAATAAAGTTATCGATAACATTTTGAAGAGGAGCCGTATTGCCACCTGTTGACTTTTCAAACCCTTCTCTTGTAGCACTCTCCATTTTTTCACCACTTAATAAGCCAGAGGTAATGTGTAAACGAAGCGCCATAGACTTATCATCGGCTATAATTTGCTGTGGTTTGTCGGACGCCTGCGTCAAGTACAGACCTGCGGCATAAATATCCATAAAGAACTTGCTACGCACCCCAGCGCCATTTAAAGCCAAAGATTCGCTTTGTGCTGTTAATTTTTCAGGTAATTGCACACCTGCCACTTCAATTGCATAAGAGCTAATGCTGATCAAAGAGGCGCATAAGACGCTTAATATTCGTTTCATTGTATCGTTCTCATTTTTTGTTGTTTTTATGCCCTTTGCCACATATACAAAGAGTGCCTTATATAGCCAAGTAACCCCATAAAATGCAATAGCTGCAGCCAGACCGAACCCCACAGGCAAACATAAAGAGCCCCATAAAAGACAATTCAATTATTCTCAACGAACCATAGTACAGCTAAACCTAAAACAAGCGTTTAAAAAACAACCTGCACCCTAAATGCTTTTTAGAATCTTCTGGAATTACGAAAGCTTTTCTCTGGCTTCCCCTATTCGACAGCACTACATTGGCTAGACACTCATGAAGAAGGTGGACAAATGCATACGATTAATCCAATGGTTATGACCATAGTTCAACAAATCATGATCACAGAGAATGACACAGACGCATGGCGAATAAACCTAATTCAAAGTCACATTTTTGAAGCCCAGGAAGCCAAAGACCTTTCTGAGAGAGAGATATCCCTCATTCACCACGCATTGCTTGTTCAACGCCTAAGCCAAATGAGCAGTGATCAATTATTGGAACAAACCGAAAAATACGACCTTAAATACCACGTTAACTTTGAAGAGGACCAATTACAAATGGGCGCAGTATGCTACTGAGCCCCACCTCACTATTAACTTATTAACCCCAGAGCCCCTTATGAGAAACCTTATCATTTTGAGGGGCTAGGCTACAAACACCTCACCTTCATAGCCCTTATAATGTTGGCGCACCACTCTTAGGCTCTCCTCCCTAATATTAGCAGCCAACTCTATTTTATTTCTTCCTAATAGATAATCTGAGAGCTGAAAGAAAGTTGACCTAAGCTCAAGTAAAGTAGGCTCCATCAAACTGAGCGGCATTTTATGCAAACTAATTAAACTCAGTAACCGAAAATGGGCATGACTGTAATAATACTCTGCTTCTTTATGGCGGCCAGATTTACCCAAGGCGTGAGCGGCATTGTGACAAGAAATAACAAACAGGCGCATAACTTTCCATAATTCCTTCCCTCCCTTCTCAAGCCAAGGTTCCAGTAAATCCACTGCCTTACAAAATGTGCGCCCGGCCTCCTTATATTCTTCCCGATGGTAGCAAGCATCTGCTGCAAGCGTGTAGAATTCCCACTTGTTCAAGGCATGTTGAATAGTTGATTTTTTAATCACACAAAAACTCCGTTTAAATTCTCAATTGATAATGATTATCATTTAAGGTTTAAATTAAAGCAATGTCAAGCAACCAACAAAACTTTACCTTTAGGAAAAATACAGATGGCAGATATCTATCTACCTTTGAAGCACTCCCACTTATTATTGGTCGCCTTAAGCCTAGTCTTATTTACTGCTAGAGGTATCGGCTTGCAAATGAAAGCACAATGGATAAACAAGAAAATCGTTAAAATTCTTCCCCACGTAATCGATACTTTTTTATTGTTAAGCGGGGCCTTTCTAACAATTGCAATTTCACAGTACCCAATAACAGACCACTGGCTAAGTGTTAAAATGCTTTTGTTGGTAGGCTATATAGTATTAGGCATGAAGATGATGAGGAGCTCTCAACCCATGATGCAGCGCAGTTATTTCGCAGGTGCTATGGCTTGCGTATTATTATTAGTGACAGTCGCTAAAACCCACCACCCATTAGGATTATTCAGCCTAATTTAAAAATCTTAAAAGGGGCAGTATGAGATTACTGCCCCTAACTTTTCATTACTGTCGAGCCAGTCTTTGAATCACCTTAGACGCATCAACCACCTGTAGACTTCTGGTCGGATTAATATCCAAACCTCCACGGCGAGTGTAACGTGCAGTCACCGTTAGCTCCTCAAAAGCCCCGACATTAACCAGATCGCAAAATATCTGCTCTACACAATGCTCATGAAAATCATCATGATTACGATAACTAATAATGTATTTCAAAAACGCTTCGTGATTAATTTTTGTGCCCTTGTAACTAACCACCACCGTCGCCCAGTCTGGCTGGCCTGTAACAGGGCAGTTTGATTTAAGCAGGTGGCTATTAATGGTTTCTGATACTAAATCTTTTTCGCCTACCTGAAGCAATTGAGCATTAGGCTCATAGTGCTCAACCTCAATGTCTAAATCATCAATATTCAAGCCTATATCGCTATTTCCAAGCGGAAAATCATTTACGCCGCACAGATTAACCACTACTTCACCACCAAAACCTTCGGACAAATCAGCCATTAGCAACTGTTTCAGCTTATCAATATTCTGTAGCTTGGTTTGGTTAAAACTATTCAGATACAACTTGAACGATTTTGACTCTACGATACTTTTAGAGTTTGCAGGAATAATGAACTCAGCAATGGCCACTTGAGGTTTGCCTTTTTTATTCAGCCACGACAATTCAAATGCTGTCCATACATCCTGACCATAGAAGGGTAAACCGCCAGCCACCATCTGACTGGGCATATTTAATCTTTCTCTATTACCACTTCTCTCAATAGGAAAAATTAAAGACTTATCGTAATGGAAAACGTATTGGGTTTCTTTACCCAGTAAAATATCGTCATGCATTAGGGGCGAATTCCTTTACCGCTATTTAGCAGCTTCATACTTAATAAAAACAAGGCTAATATTATAGAGATTAAAATAACGTAGCAGGCGGTCAAGCTCACATCACTTACCCCCAACATGCCATATCTAAACCCGTTTACCATATACAAAATTGGGTTAAACTCGGAAACGATTCTCCAACCTTCAGGAAGTAAATCAGTGCTGAAAAACACGCCCCCCAAATAAGATAAAGGCGTTAATAAGAAGGTCGGAACGATGCTCACATCATCAAATTTAGTGGCATACAAAGCATTAATGAATCCTGCCAATGAAAATAAGATCGAGGATAAAAAAATAATACTGCTTAAAATCCAAAAATTAAATACCGTAATATCGGTAAAAAAAAGCGCCACTAACGTCACAATCAAACCCGTTATTAGCCCTCTGGCCACACCGCCCAAAACAAAGCCCCAAAGAATTACGCTATTAGGTAAAGGGGCCACCAATAATTCCTCAACGCTGCGCTGGAATTTATTACTAAAGAACGAACTGGATACATTGCTATAAGCATTATTGATTACCGACATCATAATCAATCCAGGCGTTATAAATGCCATATAACTGATACCTGACATCTCGCCAATACGAGAACCAATTAAACTGCCAAATATAATAAAATACAAAGTCATGGTTATGGCCGGCGGTAATAACGTTTGCGTCCAAATACGCATAAACCGGCGAATTTCTTTCATTAAAATAGTAATGAATGCAATGCGATGAGTCTGAATAAAAGCCAGCATAATTATTTTTTCACCATATCTACAAATAGCATTTCCAAGCGGTTAGATTTTGGCCCTATCCCACTGACCGAAATGCCCTCTTCATTAAACACCGTAAACAAATCGTTAATGGCAGTACCTTTTTCAACATCCACCTCAAAACAACGGTCGTCTAGCCAGGTCAAATCAAGAGAGCTCATGCTGGGTCTGTCGGGGTAATCACAGGTTAACTCCACCACAAGAGTTTGCTTATGTAGCTCCTGAAGCAATTCCCGCATGCTGGTATTCTTAACAATGTCACCTTCATTAATAATCGCAATATTATTGCAAAGGCTTTCGGCCTCTTCCAAGTAATGAGTTGTGAGTATTATGGTGGTTCCTAATTCTTTATTTAATTTTTGCAAATACAGCCACATACTTTGACGCAATTCTATATCCACACCAGCCGTAGGCTCATCCAAAATAAGTAGCCTAGGTTCGTGTACAAGCGCACGAGCAATCATCAAACGTCGCTTCATACCACCAGATAGCATTCTGGATGGAACCGCCCTCTTTTCCCAAAGCCCCAATGCCTTTAAATACTTCTCACTTCGAACCCTAGCCTCTTTAACGTGAATTCCATAATAGCCAGCCTGGGTAATAACAATGTCCTGAACTTTTTCGAATTGATTAAAATTAAATTCCTGAGGCACCACACCCAACAACCGCTTGGCGGCGTATACATCACCATCAATATCGCGCCCAAACAGACTCACTTCACCCTGGGTTTTATTTACCAAACCCGAAACAATTCCAAGTGTGGTAGACTTACCCGCACCGTTTGGACCCAGCAGCGCAAAGAAGTCTCCTTGGCTAACTTCTAGGTTAATACCTTTTAAGGCCTCATGACCATTGTCATAAACCTTCTTTAGCCCAGAAATTTTCAAAGCTGGCCCAGAATACTCACCTAATACGCTCATAAAGTTATTTCTATGCAAGTCTATAATGCTCGACATCATACCCTTATTTTATTAAAAGATTTCCTACCCTTTTTGCAACAAGGTTTTCCATCAAACCCGCAAGAATTGTCGGTCGATGAGCAGGCTTTTATCGAGCAACTCCAAGCGCTTATAACCGCTTTGGAAAACAACTCAGCTCAGGCCAATTTTGAAGGCCAGGATTGGCTAACTCGATTATTTCGTAATTTCCCAAATTCTGCACCCAGTCTCGGACGCGAAGTACTTTGGTACTTTGGTGGTGACGCCCTTCATTTTATGCCAGATGAAGAAATTGAGAGGTTCCAGCAACTTGAAGATGCGATGCAAGAAGGCGGTGAAGGCTTCGATTTTCTAGCCGCTAAAAAAGCCATATTTTCAAAATAACTAACATCCTCGCAATTCTAAAATTGCGAGGACCCTGTATTTAAACACTCTTGATTTTCAGACATAAAAAAACCAGTGCAAGCACTGGTTCTTATGATCACGATCGATCGGTATCTTAATGAGTCTAATTGATCATTAAGATTAAATTGGAGCGGGAAACGAGATTCGAACTCGCGACCCCAACCTTGGCAAGGTTGTGC
>JBALXQ010000074.1:0-16591 GCA_036960565.1 Bermanella sp. | reverse complement strand
TGATGGTCAACCTCTTTTTGAAGGTTCTTTTTAAGCAAATATTTACAAGAAATAACCGATTAAAAATGTGTCTTCAAAACTCCCAAGAAAGACCTAATAAAACTGGCTGCTCCTTGAGGAGGAGGCGCATTCTACCCATCCCTCGTAGATAGTCAACGAGTAACTTAAAGAATTTTACTGGGCTGACGAATCTAAAGATTAGAAGAGGTTTTTACTTCTGCAAGCAAGATTACGAGAAAAATTAAGAATTATTGATGACAGGGAAAACAAAGAGGGAATAAGGCTTTCCAAAAGAATAATGGAAAGCCCTTTTAATATTTTTTTACTTGTTACCGCGAGCTTTTAACCACTTCCAGCCGGTCATAACCAAACCCGAAGATCCGTAAGCTAGAAATACAGCCAATAGAATTAACGGCGGATCGATAGACACCACTGCAAACACCGCCACAACCGCAAGCATAGCCACAAATGGCACTTTGCCCTTTAGATCCAAGCCTTTAAAGCTGTGATATTGAACGTTACTCACCATTAAGATACCTGATGCACCTACGACCACAGACATAAGAACCGCAACATCTGGCCCTGTTACACCGTATTCACTTAATGCCCAAACCGTACCCGCTACAATGGCAGCTGCCGCTGGACTGGCCAAACCGGTAAAATAGTTTTTATCGGCCGTGTCTACCTGGGTATTGAATCGTGCTAAGCGTAAAGCCGCACCTGCTACATATATAAAGGCAGCAATCCAACCGGCTTGACCTAATGACTGAAGTGACCAACTAAACGCCACTAACGCAGGGGCTACACCAAACGACACCATGTCAGCCAGTGAATCATACTCGGCACCAAACTCAGATTGCGTATTAGTCAGTCGTGCTACTCGGCCGTCTAACCCATCTAAGATCATGGCCACAAATATGGCGATAGCCGCTTTTTCGAAATGGCCATTCATAGAAGCCACCACCGCATAGAAACCAAAAAATAAGGCTCCTGTGGTGAATAAGTTTGGCAGTAAGTAAATGCCTTTACTGCGCAACTTGGATTTAGTTGATTCTGTCTGCTGATCTTGATTCAAGGGAACTACCTTTTGTTCTTCCGCCTGTGACATGGAAACGCCTATATTCTTGTTTTGCGCATATTAAGGCAATTCCGTAAAAAATGCGCGCCTACTCACTCTAGATGAAAACGAAACTTCTATAAGTGTAGATCAATGCGCTTCTAACCCGCAGATTTTAACCAATCTTCACTCACTTGCCAAAAAGCCTGTACTAAGGAGTTTGAAAGGTGTTGGTTAACCACGCACAATCCCACCGAAAAAGGCTCCAATTCAGGGCTCACTTGTAATTGCCTAACATTTTCACTCATAGGACTACTGCTTAATACAAGATCAGGCACGACTCCTACCCCAAAGCCCAAGGCAACCATGGCCACAATTGCCTCATTACCACTCACCTGTGCGTATACATCGGGTTTAAGCGCCATGTGCTTAAACCAGCGAGTAACACGAGTTCTGGCGAGACCGGTTTCAGATAAAATCATGGGGATATTTTGCCAGTCTACCTTGCTTTCATTAAGCGCTTCACTGATAGGCCCACCCTGGCTTGGGGCAATGAAGCTTAACGGCACCTGCAATAATGGTTTAAATGCTAGACGAGCCGGCAATTGATCGGGGCGAGCGGCAATGGCAATGTCCACCTCTCCTGATAACGCCATATCAACCGCCAGAGCCGCGTCCCCGGTGCGCAGTCGAATATCTACCTTAGGATGACGTTCACGAAACGCGCCTAAAAGGTCAGACAAAAAGCTATAACTGGCTGTTACCGAACAATATAAGCTCAACTCCCCCATTAATTCACTGGCAGGAGTATGCAGTTGTCGTTTAAATTGCTGGAATTGCTCTAAAGTTCGCTGAGAAAATTCTCCAAATTCAATGCCGGCCTGGGTTAAACGCACCTCGCGGCGATCCCGTTCAAATAATCTCTGAGACAATTCCTCCTCTAAACGTTGCACTACTCGACTTATAGTAGAAGCCGAAGTATGGCAACGCTTAGCAGTCTGGCCATAATGCAGGGTCTCGGCCAACACTAAAAATACAGTTAAATCTTTAAAATCCATAAGCCCCACTGTGGCAATTAAGAGTGCCTAAGCACTTGACCTGAAGCCCCCTTAATAGCTTATTAATTCGGCATTTTTATATTCAGCACTTTATTGCAACTCTTTATTGCAATTAATGCAACAGATCATTGCAAATATCGCGTTTTACGCAACACCATTTTTTGCCTACACTTCAGCCCATTATATAAAGTCGCCAATTTTGGCATTCATTCATTTTAATAGGAGCTCCCTCATGGGTCAGAACTATTTCAACACGCTAAACCTACGTGAGCAGCTAGATCAACTTGCTCGTTGTCGTTTCATGGACCGCAGCGAATTCGCTAACGGTTGTGAAGCATTAAAAGGCCTTAAAGTGGTTATCGTTGGTTGTGGCGCACAAGGCCTTAACCAAGGCTTGAACATGCGTGACTCTGGCCTAGACGTATCTTACGCTTTGCGTGATGCTGCTATCAGCGAAAAGCGTCAGTCTTACAAAAATGCTGCCGACAACGGTTTCACTGTTGGCACCTATAAAGAGCTTATTCCTACTGCTGACCTAGTATGTAACCTAACGCCTGATAAGCAGCACACTGATGCAGTATCAGCTGTTATGCCTCTTATGAAAAAAGGCGCAACACTAGGTTACTCGCACGGCTTCAACATTGTTGAAGAAGGCATGCAAATTCGTGAAGATTTAACTGTAATCATGGTTGCTCCTAAGTGCCCAGGTTCTGAAGTACGTGAAGAATACAAGCGCGGCTTTGGTGTTCCGACTCTTATCGCTGTTCACCCTGAAAACGATCCTGAAGCTAAGGGCTGGTCTGTTGCTAAAGCTTGGGCATCTGCCACTGGTGGTGACCGTGCTGGTTGTCTTGAATCTTCATTTGTTGCTGAAGTTAAATCGGACCTTATGGGCGAGCAAACTATCCTTTGCGGTATGTTGCAAACTGGCGCAATCCTTGGTTTCGAAAAAATGGTTGCCGATGGCATCGACGGTCCATACGCCGCTAAGCTAATTCAATTCGGTTGGGAAACAGTAACTGAAGCGCTTAAGATTGGCGGCATCACTAACATGATGGATCGTCTATCTAACCCTGCTAAAATCGAAGCATTCGACATGGCCGAAGAACTTAAAGTTCTTATGCGTCCATTGTTCCGCAAGCACCAAGACGACATCATGACAGGTCATTTCTCTAAGACCATGATGGAAGATTGGGCTAACGATGATAAAAATCTTCTTACATGGCGTGAAGAAACGGCACAAACTGGTTTCGAAAAAGCCGCTGCTTCTGACGTGGTAATTGACGAGCAAGAATTTTTCGACAAAGGCATCATGCTTGTTGCTATGGTTAAAGCCGGCGTTGAGCTTGCCTTCGAAACTATGGTTGAGTCTGGCATCGTTGAAGAGTCTGCTTACTACGAATCTCTACACGAGACTCCTCTAATTGCTAACACTATTGCTCGTAAGAAACTTTACGAAATGAACGTAGTAATTTCTGATACTGCTGAATACGGTTGCTACTTGTTCTCTCACGCGGCTGTTCCAATGCTGAAAGAACACTTCATGCCTAATATCGGTACTGACATGATTGGCCGTGGTTTAGACATCACTTCTAACTCTGTTGATAACGCACGTTTAGTTGAAGTGAACGAAGAAATTCGTGAGCACCCAGTTGAGTGGATCGGCCAAGAGCTACGTGGCTACATGACTGACATGAAGCGTATTGTTGAAGCTTCTAAGTAATTCTTTTTAGAATTAATTAAAGCTAAACGATAAAAAGCCGCTGCGGAAACGTAGCGGCTTTTTTTATGTGCGCTGATTGGTGTGAGCAAACGATTTAACAAAGATAAGTCGAAATTGACGACAACCAACAATAAAATAAACCCTAAACCCTAAAACCTATGCCCAGCCACCAGCATCCAGCTATTTAGTTTCTTAAAACGAGTTAAGGCTATTTCTACAAAGTTAGTGCCGCCTGCTGTACTGCTTTCCCAACTTAATCCTGCGCCTGCAATATTTGAGCAGCCACTGCCGCTCCATACATCAAAGGTTTGACTGATACTGGCTGCCCAGCAATGACGACCCGCTTTTATATAGGGGCCACGCATTAGGCTGGGGATAAAAAATTGTGCGTCTACTCCCACACTTAAACCACCAAAATGAAAATCGTGAAACAGGGCATGCTCAGAATACTCTTCTTCTGGGTCTGTGTTCCAAAAGCGTAATGTGGTGGCAATATTCAGCGTGTGTTTTAGGGCATAGCCTAAAGACAGGCTGGCGTATTCTCCTGTGCTGGTAGCCGATGCATCGGGTTTTTCTTCCAGTTCTAAACTGTGAAAAGCCACCCCTAGACTGGTTTCAACGTAAACGATTTCTTCGGCCATGGCTGCTGGGCTAAGAAAAAAGCTAATAGTCATATTTATGAGTAACACTAATCTGGAAACTGATTTCACACTTAGGCTCTTTATTCTGTTATTGCAAAAGGCTTTATTCTGACAATAAAACATTTAACACCTTTGACTATACAGGGCCGACTATTTTATTTCGCCGACTTACGCCCTAAAGCTATGTAATGTCAGATTATTTATAAATTGAAGACTGCCTACGCATGGTTGTTATCACTGTACTCACCACAATCACTGCTAAACTACTCAATGTATATTTATCCTTATTTACCCACGCTAGGCCAAAGTAGCAGGTCTTCACATGAAAACACTCAATCATCTGACCATTTCGCTCTGCATTTTATCGCTCAGCGCCTGCTCTTTTCACTCGGTTAGGCATTCTTATAACGAGCCTTTATCACAATGCCAAAATCAGTTAACTCAGAAGATTAGCCAGCTTAAAAAAGACGGTTCATTAGATGCACAAGATCATTTCATCCAACACTTTGAATTTTTAGCGGTGGATCGTTTTTTGGCTCAATTGTATTCACAAGCCAACAGCAAAAAACAAAAGCAGGAGTGGCTAAAGTTAGCATATGAAAAGGCCCAACTTAAAAGCCTTGTGAGCTTACAAAACCAAGGTAATGACCCGTATGAATTAGAGTCCTTTAAGTCATGTAGCCAGCGCTTATATCAAAATCTGCATGTAAATCCTGGGCTACTTTGGTCACAAATCAGCACGCAACAAATAACCCCCAAAGACAACTACTCAACGCTCTCACGATTTTTTGGGGGTTATTGGTTTGCCAAATGGGTCGCCACGCCTAGCATTCAAAAAGAAAAAGAAAAAGCCTTGTCACTTTGGCAGCAAACTATAAATACTCCCCAAAAAGCAATTACATGGGGACCAGAAAATAGCGATGAAGAAAAAATAGAGATAAATAATTTTTCCTATAAAAATGAGCTTCATCGTGTTTATGAAAAAAGTACACTTCGATTGCCTAGTTTTTCAAAGATTAAGCTAAAAAAACTGTTTCAATATCACGCGCCCCAATGGAGAGTATTCACTGGTTCGCCTTCTCAGAAGGCCCAAAATAATAATGTTATTAACATCCCTGGCACTGTGCAATTTAATAATGAATGGGCTATCAATACCCAGCTAACACGGGTCTACACCCATAGTGGCTTCACTTTTTTTAATGGTGAAAAATTATTGCAACTTAGTTATTTAATTTGGTTTCCCCAAGCTCGCTACAGCCAAACAGATATAGATTGGTATGGAGGGAAATTTGATGGCGTTTACTGGAGGGTCACACTAGATACGGATGGCGAGGTATTATTATACGACTCCATCCATGCCTGCGGTTGTTATCACACGGTGGTGGTTAATCCGATTAAAATAAAGTTAAAAGCAAACCCTGAAAGTGAAGCCCCTATCGTGGCCCCTGTACCTTGGGTGACTGGGCCAGTGCAATTAACCTTAAGTGCTAATCAGCACTGGTTAATAGGATTGACGTCTCAACAAAGCGTTAATGAAAACTACACACTAAAACCTTTAAACAATTTACGCAGCATTGAAACACCACTGGGATTTAAGAGCCTATACGATGATATGGGTTTTATAAAAGGCAGTGAACGAGACGAACGCTTTTTTCTTTGGCCATTTGGGGTAGGCAATGCTGGCGCCATGCGGCAATGGGGACAACATGCCACGGCGTTTATTGGTAAACGTCACTTTGATGATGCTAACTGGCTTAACGATTTTTTTGTTAGAATCCAATAATAAAAAAGCCCACATCAAATCCTGTGAAGTGGGCTTTTTGTTAAGCTAGGGTGCTTTTAAAATTACAGCTCAAATTTTCTTTCTTAGGTCGCTCTTTAACTCAAGACTCATCAAACTTAGCTTCACTCTTCGTTGCTTTCGCTGCAAAGGTTTTCATCATGTCGTTCGGGCGGAACATACCTGACTGCACGGTTTGCAATCAGATATATTTTTCGCCTCAATTAATGTCTAGAGTTCAAACAATTCTTTCTTAGGCCATACGCCGTCAAATTTAGCTTCACTCTTCGTTGCTTTCGCTGCAAAGGTTTTCATCATGTCGTTCGGGCGGAACATACCCGACTGCCAAGTCGCCATGTACTTTAGACTATCGGCCACGGTGTGATCGCGGGTGAAATTAATCATTTCCTTACAACCAGCCACCGCCAGCGGTGAGTTTTTAGCAATTTGCGCGGCAATGGTCATTACGCCATCCAGCATTTCGGCATGGTCTTTATATACTTTATTAACAAAGCCCAGCTGCTGCGCTTCTTGAGCGGTAAAATTACGGCCGGTATAAGCCAGTTCACGCACCACACCTTCAGGCATTAATTTAGGTAAACGCTGCAAGGTACCCACATCGGCGGTCATACCTAACTCGGTTTCTTTAATGGTGAAGTACGCATCTTCGGTGCAATAACGGCTATCGCTGGCACATACCATATCCAGAGCACCACCTATGCAACCACCTTGAATAGCCGACAATACCGGAATGCGAATCTCTTCCAATGAGCTTAACGTGGCTTGAAGCTGTAATACTACACGGCGCAAGTTCTCACCCATACGACCTGGATCACCTGTCATTGGGGCAAATTTAGGGTTACTAAACACTGCCAAATCCATTCCAGCCGAAAAGTGTTTACCAGTTGAAGACAACACAATGACGCGCACATCACCTGCCGCATCCAGGGCTTTCATGCACTGGGGCAGCTCTAACCAGAAATCCTGATTCATTGAATTCATGGCTTCTGGGCGGCTTAACTGTACATGAGCCACATGATCTTTTATTTCAACGTTAAAACTTTTGTATTCCATGATGTTTCCTCAAATTTGATGCAAGCCCTGAGTTCATTTATAGGGCACTGCCTTTGTTATTTAAATTAGACAGCGTCAAGATACGAGGCTATATTGACACTGTCAAGATAGAAGTGCCTTAAGTCGGGCTCCCTTGTGTCAGAAGGGTGTCATTAAGCCTGTGTAAACGGCTACAATTGCCGCTTTACGCCCATTATTAAAGAGCCCTAATGGACAAACTCATTCCCAATATTACCCCCGCCACCCCCAGCACCAATTACCACCATGGTAATTTGCGCGAAGCGCTACTGGCGGCCAGTGTGGATATTATTCGTAACAAGGGCATTCAGGGCTTATCTTTGCGTAATTTGGCCGAAGTGGTGGGGGTGTCTCGAACGGCTCCCTACCATCACTTTAAAGACAAGGATGCTTTATTGGCGGCAGTGGCCGAGCAGGGCTTCTTGGAAATGAGTGCATTTTTTCACAAGGTTATTGAAAATCCTGAAATTCCCCTTATGCAGAAGCTTAAGCAGGCTTTAACCGACTATGTACAGTTTGCCGTGGCCCACCCCGAGCAATATGAACTGATGTTTGGCCGCGATATGTGGCAAGAGGAAAATCACGACGCCTTTCAGCGCACCGCCAAGGATTGCTTTCGTCAATATGTACAGCTATTTGAACTATTCAAAGAAGAAGGCCTTTTGGAGGAAAGTGAAAACCCCCTAAGACTGGCGCAAATCATGTGGGCGACATTGCATGGCCTCGCAAAATTGGCCTGTGATGGCATATTTGGCAAACAAGACGACCTAGATGACATCATTCAATATGCGATGAGCCGCTTTGAGGGCACAATTAATCGGCCTAAATAGAAGAGTTAAACCTGCTTCCCCCTATTAATAGAGCTTTTATCCGAAAAAACCCTCATAACCTCTAACGAGTCTACCCCTTGTATTTAGGGCCTTTACGGCCTGTTTTTCCCCCTGAATTTTCCAGCCACCCTTTAAGTCTGAAATGGCCATTGGTTCACAATTGGGCTCGGGGGTAAAGTATATGCAAGCTGACAAATACTTTTGTTATTTCTAAGACAACGATAAAAAGGTCCACCATGAGCCAAGACGCATTTATTTTTGATGCCATTCGTACACCACGAGGCAAGGGCAAAAAAGACGGTTCTTTGTATGAAGTTAAGCCAGTATCTTTATTAACCGGTTTAATGAAAGAATTGCAAAAGCGTAACAACCTAGACACTAGCAAGGTTGAAGACGTGGTCATTGGTTGTGTCACTCCTATCGGCGATCAAGGCTGTGATATTGGTAAAACAGCGGTCATGCTGGCCGACTGGGACGAATCAGTTTCTGCTGTACAAATTAACCGTTTTTGCGCATCAGGCCTTGAAGCCGTTAATACTTGCGCCATGAAAGTGGCCTCTGGCTGGGAAGATCTTGTTGTAGCCGGCGGTGTTGAATCTATGTCACGTGTGCCTATGGGTTCCGATGGAGGTGCTTGGGCACTAGATCCAGCCTCTAACTTTCACACCGGTTTTGTACCACAAGGTGTGGGCGCTGACTTAATTGCAACACTTGAAGGTTTTTCTCGTGAAGACGTAGATGCATTCGCTGCTGAATCTCAGCGTAAAGCCGCTGCTGCACAAAGCGAGGGTCGTTTCGACAAGTCTCGTATTCCTGTTACAGACCAAAACGGCGTTGTGATCTTGGATCACGATGAATTCATCCGTGGCACTACCACTGCTGAAGGCCTTGCTGGCTTGAATCCTTCTTTCCAAATGCCAGGTCAAATGGGCTTTGATGATTCAGCTAAATTAAAATACCCACAAGTTGAAGAAATTAACCACATCCACACGCCTGGTAACAGCTCAGGCATTGTTGATGGTGCGGCACTTGTATTGATCGGCAGCAAAAAAGCCGGTGAAGAACAGGGCCTTAAGCCACGTGGTCGTATCGTATCAGTTGCTCTTACTTCTACAGAGCCCACTATCATGTTGACGGGTCCTGCTCCCGCTGCGCGTAAAGCTCTAGAGAAAGCGGGCCTAACGGCTGACGACATCGATGTATTTGAAGTAAACGAAGCGTTTGCTTCTGTTGTTATGAAGTTCCAAAAAGAAATGAACGTGCCTTGGGAAAAAATTAACGTAAATGGTGGTTCTATCGCCATGGGTCATCCACTGGGTGCCACGGGTGCCATGATTATTGGTATTTGTCTTGATGAACTTGAGCGTCAAGAGAAACGTTACGGCCTATGTACCCTTTGTGTAGGTGGTGGTATGGGCATCGCGACGATCATCGAACGCGTATAAGCCAATCGCTTAGAACTATTTAAGGAAATTGAAAAATGACTGAAGCTATTCGTTTTGAAAAAGACAGTGACAACATTGTAACCTTGACCATTGATGTTCCTGGTCAAAGTGCGAATACAATGAACAAGACTTTCACCGAAGCCTACCAAGCGGTTGTGGCTCGTGTAGAAAGTGAAATTGATTCTATTAGTGGTGTCATTATCGCCTCTGCCAAGAAAACCTTTTTCGCTGGCGGCGATTTAAACGACATCATTAAAGTGCAACCTGAACAGGCTGTTGAGTTTTTCGCTGCCGTTGAAGGCCTTAAAGCGCCTATGCGTACTCTAGAAACTCTAGGTAAGCCAGTGGTTGCAGCCATTAACGGCGCGGCACTAGGTGGTGGTTTTGAATTATGCCTAGCGTCTCATCACAGAATCGCACTTAACGATAAAAAAGTTAAATTGGGCTTGCCTGAAGTAACACTTGGTTTGTTGCCTGGCGGCGGCGGTGTTGTTCGTATGACTCGCCTACTAGGTTTGGAAAAAGCCTTTGGTTACTTGCTAGAAGGCAAGCAGGTTAATCCTCAAGCAGCGCTTAAAGCTGGCTTAATTGACGATACTGCAGAAACTGCAGAAGAACTTATTGCGAAAGCTAAAGCCTTCATCTTGGCTAACCCTAAAGCGGTTCAGCCATTTGATGTTAAAGGTTTTAAGATTCCTGGTGGTAACGCACAAGCGCCTAAAGTAGCTCAAATGCTAGCGATCTTGCCTTCCATCTTGCGCAAGAAAACCAAAGGCGTTTATCCTGCTCCTGAAAAAATTATTGCCACGGCTGCTGAAGGTACTTTAGTAGACTTCGATACAGCTTGTCGTATCGAATCTCGTTACTTCACCGAGCTAGCGACGGGTCAGGTTTCTAAAAACATGATCGGCACGCTTTGGTTTCAGCTTAATGAAATCAAAGGCGGTAGTTCACGTCCAAAAGATATCCCTAAATACACCACTAAGAAAGTAGGTGTGTTAGGTGCGGGCATGATGGGTGCTGGTATTGCTTACAGCTCTGCCATCGCAGGCATCGAAGTCGTTCTTAAAGATGTTACTCAAGAAGCTGCCGACAAAGGTAAAGAATACTCTGCTAACTTGCTTAAGAAAAAAGTTAGCAAGAAGCGCATGACTCAAGAAAAAATGGACGGCATTCTTGCTTTGATTACGCCTACTGCCCAAGCCAAAGATCTAGACGGTTGTGATTTAATTATTGAAGCGGTATTCGAAAGCCGTGAACTGAAAGCTAAGGTAACCCAAGAAGCTGAAGCTCACATGTCAGCTGAAGGTGTATTTGCTTCTAACACTTCTACCCTACCTATTACTGGTTTGGCTGAAGCGTCTAAGAATGCTGAAAAATTCATTGGTCTTCACTTCTTTAGCCCAGTAGACAAAATGCCACTTGTGGAAATCATCACTGGTGAGAAAACCAACGATGAAACATTGGCTCGCGCTTTTGACTACGTATTGCAAACCAAC
The DNA here is from genome assembly GCA_036960565.1 of Bermanella sp. Taxonomy (GTDB): domain Bacteria; phylum Pseudomonadota; class Gammaproteobacteria; order Pseudomonadales; family Oceanobacteraceae; genus Bermanella. The sequence continues at coordinate 5,466 of JBALXQ010000074.1, read as the reverse complement.
AAAACGCCTATCGTTGTTAACGACAGCCGTGGTTTCTACACATCTCGTACTTTTGCTACTTTCATTAACGAAGGCATCACCATGTTGTCTGAAGGTGTTCACCCGAATGTGATTGAAAGTGCTGCCTTACAAGCTGGTATGCCTGTTGGCCCGCTGGCCATTCAAGATGAAGTAAACATGAACTTGTCGCGTAAAGTAACTAACCAGTCTCGCTTAGATATTGAAGCGGAAGGTGGTTCTTTACCAGTTGGCGCAGCCGAAATCTTAACTAACCAGATGCTAGACGAATACAAGCGTCCGGGTAAATTGGATGGTGCTGGTTTCTACGAGTATCCAAAAGGTGGTAAGAAGTTTGTTTGGCCTGAACTGGTTAAGCTGTTCACTAAAGACGACGTACAACTTCCATTTGACGATGTAAAAGAACGTTTATTGTTCCGCATGTCTTTGGAGACACTACGTTGTTACGAAGAAAACGTATTAACCTCTGTAGCAGATGCCAACATTGGTTCAATCTTTGGTCTAGGTTTCGCACCTTGGACTGGCGGTTGTATTCAGTATGTTAACTCTTTCGGCGTTCAAAACTATCTTGACCGTGCCAATGAGCTAACCGAGAAATATGGCGAGCGTTTTACTGCTCCTAAAATATTGATCACTCAAGCTGCTAAAGGCGAAGACTTCGTATAACACTGTTATATGAAATGCTAATAGATTGGCCGCTTTAATAAGCGGCCAATCAAAAAAAGCCCCTTTTGGGGCTTTTTTTGTTTTTATTAACTGAAAAACTAAAACGCTAGGTAGGCACTCTTCTTCCTTTTATGTAGTACTCACCGCCTTTTTCACAGGTTTTACCCGGATCCATTTTTGGATTAAATACCATGGGTTCAACTAAACTTGGTGATTCATCCAATATATCAAACAAACCGGCATCGTTTACCTGTCCAATTCTGGGTCTTAATGCGGTATGCAAATTTTCAGGATTTATCCTAACCTTCCCTTCTGGCGCATTAATTTCCATGCCCTTACAGGCATTTACGATTGCCACAGGATCAACGCTATTGGCCTTTTTCGCTGCCGCCACAAAGGCGAGGAAACCACTGTACGCTGCCTGCATTACACCAGATGTTACTGCGGGCAATGGGAACTGACTCTTGTTGGCCGCTAGGAAATCTTTGAAGCGTCTTACAAAGGCTTTGTTTTCAGCTGAATCCACTGTCTGGAAGTAGGTAAAGGAGGTGTAATGTCCTTTGCAATTTTTAATGCCCGCCGAGAGCACTTCAGGCTCGGTCATGGGGTAGGCCAAAATTGGCATGTTGCTCGCGGTTAACCCTTGGTTGGCATATTCCTGCATGAAGGCATCACCCGATGCTCCCACCACATTAGATAATACCCAGTCGGGTTTTTTGGCTTTAATATCCGCCACTATTTTTTTATAGCCGGCGGTGGTGGTCACACCTAAATCGACATATTTTTCACCCACTACTGAGCCGCCATTGGCTTTTATGGATAACTTAGCGGCCTTATTCATGGTTCTTGGATAAATATAGTTTGAGCCAATTAAGTAGATTTTTTTACCGGCCTTTTTAATCATCCAGGGTACGGAATTATCCACTTGTTGGTTAGGACAGGAACCCGTCATAACCATGTTGTCTGAGCATTCTCGGCCTTCGTAGTAGGTTGGGTAAAACAAGAGGCCGTTGGCTTTTTGAATTACGGGTAATAATGATTCACGACTGGCCGAGGTGTAACAGGAGTGAAATATAGAAACGCCGCTGTCTACTAGTTCTTTAGCTTGCTTGGCGTACTTACCCCAGTCACTGCCAGGGTCACGTAATTCAGGCACCAGCATGGCACCGTTAATACCGCCCGAACTGTTTACTTCTTCAATGCCCATCATTAAAACGGCGGCCTGATAAGGCTCAACCCCGCTCATGAATCCTGTGGAAGATAACACCATGCCCAAACGGATTTTATCCGCTGAACCCAGTGCATAAGCCAGGTTTGGAAAACCCGGCAAGCTTAAAGCCGCTGCTGCAAGCGACCAATTTTTTACAAAGGCACGTCTAGATGTGGTCATGGTCAATTTCCTGCAAGGTTATACCTTAAATTGAGACACCATTTGCTTCACCTGTTGAGTCATGTCAGTTACAGATTGGCAAGTAGTTACCGTGGTTTCAGAACTGTCCGTTGATTTTCTGGCAATTTGTAAAATATTTTCGGTACTTTGATTAATGCCATCAATCACCTTAGATTGTTCCGCCGAAACCGACGCTATTTCAGAGTTCATGCGCTGAATAACATCCACCGCTTGAACAATTTCATCTAAGGATTCACCTGCCTTATTGGCAGCTTCCATTGAATTTTTGGTTTGCTGAGCGCTTTTTTGAATCACTTCCACCGCCTGACTGGTGCCCGACTGGAAGCGGTCAATCATACTTTCAATCTCACTAGTGGAATCCTGAGTACGTTTTGCTAACGACCGTACTTCATCGGCCACCACAGCAAAACCCCGGCCCATATCCCCGGCTCTTGCCGCTTCTATGGCGGCATTTAATGCCAGTAAATTAGTTTGATCGGCTATACCACGAATAACACTGAGGACCTGGCCAATATTTTCACCTTCTTTTTCCAGAGTGGTTAACACCTCTGTGGTAGTTTGTGCATTATCAGCCAGCACACTTATCTCATTAATGGTTTGCTCCACCACATTGCGACCACTGCTAACACTGGCCTTGGCTGAATCGGCGGCTTGTTCTGCTTCGTTAGCATGCTGCACCACATCGTTAATGGTGGCAGACACTTCGGTAACAGAGGTGGCGACTGAATTAATTTCTTCTGTTTGCTGATGAATATCCGCTTTATTAGATTCCGCCATTTCCGACATCCCCATGGCAGCTTCGTGTTGCTTAATGGCAGTGGCATCAATTTTTCTTAACGCATTGGCAAAGTGTTCTAACATAGAGTTCACCGCTTTAATGGCGCCACCCACTTCATCGGTATTGCTATAGTCCACTCTGACTTTTAAATCGGAATTGTCCGCCACATTTTGTGCCGCCCCTTGCAATAGGGTTAATGGTTTGATGATTGACCGAATAATTAATAACGCCAGCGCAATCACCAAACCAGCTAAAAACAAGGTAATCCCAATGGAGCTAGAAGTAGCAACGGTTTGAATACTCTCCGCTTCTTGGCTGAGTTCCTCCACCGAGTGGCCTAATCGATTTATTTCAGTCTCAAGAGTTTTTAATACCAGAGTAAATTGCTCGTTACCCTTATTCAGTAAAATGCCCATAGCATCTTCCTTGGCGAAATTTTTACTCATATCCAAGGCTTCAAGACCGGTGTCGTTAATAAAGGTATTCCATAGTTTAATAACCTTTTGTCCAGTATCCAGACCACTCTCATCCGTTAAACTATAATCTTTAAGTTCTTTCAGAACGGCTTTTGATATCTCGGTTATTTCTTTTTCGGCTGGCAGCATGATGTCGTCTTCAAAACTACTGGCATGAACGATTAATCGATAATAAACATTCCAAAACATGCTGCGCACATTTTGAAGCTTAGAAAGAGGAATCGTATTATCCTGATATATGGTATTGGAAATCTTTGCAACCTGGCTTGTCATATAAACGCCAGTAGAACCAATCACCACAAAGCAGAAGGTTACTAATAATGCAAAGGCATATAATTTTTGCTTAATGGAAATATTCTTCATAATAATCCCGACCTAGACCATGTAACAACACGTGTACATATATTCGGTATAGACGAAATCCACCTTATTGGTAGTAAGGATATGTTATTAAAAAACAAATCAAGTATTCATAAGTATTGGCCCAGTAACCCTCTGTATTCTTCAGCCCTAGCCAATACGGATGTTTGACTCATTAAAACGACTCTTTAGACAAAATTAACTACACTTATTTTTTAAGTCATTCATTCAAATTAGCCAGTACTGGTTTGGGAAAACTATTACGCCCGCGAGCATTACACAATTGAATATTAAACAAAGCCTAATCAGGTTGTTTCATATTATTCTGATAAACGTATCACTTTTGGCCTGCACCAGTGAGCCTCCCCCTTTACTGCGTCTAGGCACCGTTGTTTGGCCTGGATATGAGCCTCTGTATTTGGCTAGACACAAAGGGCTACTAAATTCAGATGAAATCCGTTTGGTGGAATACTCCTCCGCCTCACAAGTTTTGCAAGCTTATAGAAACAATCTCATAGATGCCGCTGCGCTAACGCTAGATGAATCCCTGCGGTTATTGCAAAGTAGTGAAGACGTTCGCCTAGTTTTAGTATTGGACATATCTAATGGCGCCGACGCCATTATTGCTCAGCACAGCATCAAAGGAATAAAGGACTTAAAGGGAAAAAAAATCGGCGTAGAGCACGGCGCCCTAGGCGCCTATTTCATATCAAGAGCCCTAGAAATAGCGGGGCTGGATAGGGAATCTATTCAAATCATCCCGCTAACCATAGATGAACAAGAAGCAGCCTTTAAACAGGGTGAAATAGATGCCGTGGTTACCTTTGAGCCCGTGCGTAGCAAACTATTAGCCTATGGCGGCCATTCAATAATAGACAGCCGCCAGTTACCCGGAGAAATCATTGATGTACTGGTGGTTAGAAACACCTACCTGCATAAGCATATGGATAAGATTAAGCAATTAAGAAAAATTTGGTATCAGACGCTTAACCTCATAAATACAGAGCCGTTAAAAAGCGCTGTTATTTTAGGGCAACGCATGAAATTGAGTGCACAGCAAACACAGCAGACCTATGAAGGACTTATTTTAGCCAACCAGAATGAGAACGAAAAATTGTTAGGAGGCAAGGCCTCCAAATTGCAGCGCACTAGCCAGCATTTAATGAAAGTATTGGTGGACAACCACTTACTAATAAGCAAAGTGAATACCGAGATTTTATTTGAGTATATTCATTCAATACACACTGAACTAAAATGAAGAATATGCTCAATAAGATTCTTCATTTTTCTATCACCACTAAGATTTTTTGTCTCGTACTGGCATTAATACTCACCATAACGACATTACTGTTTTACATATCTATTAGTGAGATGAAAAAAAACATCATAATAGATAAAAAAGCAAACATGCAAAATCAATTAATCAGTATCCAAGAAACACTTCACTTAATCGATATAGACAAGCATAGCTCCAGAGCTCAGCGAATAATTAGCGGCCTATATTCAGACATAAGTTTAAAACAAGCCTATTTATTTAATGACAAGCATGAGGTTATTGCATCCACAAAAGTGGAAGACATTGGAAAACCTATGAATAATGTATTACCCAAATACATTAATATCGATATTAAAAATAAAATTGAGTTGTCACAAATAAAACAAAAAAACATATTATGGGAAACGAGTGCAACTCATACATTACATGGCATATCGCCAATCCAGTTCGAAAAACAATATTTCGAGAAGCTATCAACTGT
>JBALXQ010000073.1:0-17140 GCA_036960565.1 Bermanella sp. | reverse complement strand
GCCAAGCAGGAAGTGCAGTCTTACCTAAACATAGAAAACTCCCTGAACATAAATGCTGCCAATTTATTATTTCTCTCTGACATAAGTCAGGAACTGGATGCAGCAAGACAAGCAGGCTTTCAAACCTGTCATGTAATCCGAAATGAACAAGCAGCAAAACAAAATACAATGAGCAGTGATTCAGCTTCTTCACACCCAGAAGTAGGCAGTTTTCAGCAAATTACCCTGTGCAGTCAAATAGCTATATAATCCCCTGCGAATTCGAAACAGATCAAGTTCGTCTATTTCCACAGGAGTAATTTATGAAAGAAGTTGTCATCGTTGCCGCCGGGCGTAGTGCCATTGGTGCATTCCAAGGAGGCCTAGCTCCTTTATCTGCTGTGGAAATTGGCAGCCAGGTGATTGAAGCGGTTATCAAACGTGCCGGCATAGACAAAAACCTGGTTAATGAAGTTATTTTTGGCCAGGTACTCACGGCTGGTTCAGGTCAAAACCCTGCGCGCCAATCCACCATCAATGCAGGCTTGCCAGTGGCAACTTCAGCCCTAACCATTAACAAAGTATGTGGCTCAGGCCTAAAAGCAGTACACCTAGCTTCACAAGCTATTGCCTTAGGAGATGCCGACATAATTATTGCTGGTGGCCAGGAAAGCATGAGCAACGCCCCACACGTGCTGCCAAACTCTCGCACCGGGCAGCGCATGGGTCCTATCTCCATGGTTGATACAATGATCAACGATGGTCTTTGGGATGCCTTTAATAATTACCATATGGGCATCACAGCTGAAAACCTAGCTGAAAAATACGATATCTCACGCCAAGCACAAGATGAGTTTGCAGCCGCCTCACAACAAAAAGCTTCAGCGGCACAAGAAGCTGGTAAATTTGCCGATGAAATTGTCGATATTCGCATTCCTCAACGTAAAGGCGATGACATAATTTTTAATAAAGATGAAGGCCCTCGAGCTGGAGTGAGCGTAGAAAAATTATCAGGTATGCGTGCTGCCTTTAAAAAAGATGGCACCGTAACCGCAGCTAATGCCTCTTCACTAAATGACGGCGCAGCGGCAGTCATACTAACCAGCAAGGAAAAAGCACTAGAGCTAGGTTTGCCTATTCTTGCCACCATTAAAGCCCACGCCAATGCAGGCGTTGATCCAAGCATCATGGGCATAGGTCCAGTAACCGCCAGCCAAGCCTGCTTGAAAAAAGCCGGTTGGGAAATTAGCGACCTAGATCTAATTGAAGCCAATGAAGCCTTCGCGGTTCAGTCTTTATCGGTAGCAAAAGAAATGCAGTGGGATACTGAAAAAGTAAATGTAAATGGTGGCGCCATTGCGCTTGGCCATCCAATTGGCGCTTCTGGTTGCCGCATATTGGTAACCTTGCTACATGAAATGCAAAAGCGTGATGCCAAAAAAGGTTTGGCTACCTTATGTATTGGTGGTGGCATGGGAGTTTCTTTAGCGATTGAACGCTAATGTGTGAGCATGTTAGATCTTCTAAAAGCTGACGTTTCAACATGCACCCTGCATACCCTAAAATATTGCTCCTGCAATTTTAGAGTACCGCCCATCCATGGGCATAAAAAAACCCTTGCTAAGATAACTTAGTAAGGGTTTTTTATTGAATGAAACAATTTACAGCCAGGCTAGTGCACGACACATTCTCCGCCTGGAATAACATTACCAAATTCCGCTGGCAAGATTGAATGCTTGTTTACGACTAGCGTATCGTACACATCTAAATCTGGAATTATTTCTTCACCATCTATGGGCTCTAATAATACACAAATAGCTTCAATGCTATCCAGAGCACTAATTATGCAGCTCTTGTACCCCACTTCGGTGTGAATGGCCGCCAAATCGCCCACATCCACTTCATTCAAGACGGTAGGGATATCAACTGCCAAAACTGTTTCGGCATCCACAGGCTCAATAAAATGAGCAGCAGCCACCACGTGTAATATATCCACCACATCAGGGTCCGCTAAATCCAGTGTGCCTGCGATATCGGGCTCCACATCCAACATCTTGCCTAAAAGCACATAAAATAAAGTTAAGTCGTCTTCTGTCCAGCCAATATCTTCCTCCCTGTTATGAGGGCTAGGGATATCCGTAGATAATAGAATTTCGTGTTGGGAGTGTTCATCCAGCTCAGGCATAACGACATTCACCTGTTCGACACCTGTTCCAGCTATGTCGGCCAAACGCCATTTCAATGGATGTTTTGCTAATTGTGTCATAGTCGGCCTCCGTTGTTCTTGCCGCTTTACACGATAAAGATCAAACCCGCTAATTTCATAGCATAGGTAAGTCGCGAACTTCTCAAACCTTATCTTTTCAAATTAAGAGTGATTTGCCCTCGTATTTAGCTACTTCTCTCCACCATATCTACCAAATTACTCTAAGTATAGTGTTTAATTAGAGGTTATGATTATATTAATCATATTTTTAAATGCCTACGATTTAAATTCGATGCGCACCACCTAGGAATCAGCATGCCAAGCACCAAACGCTCCATTTTTTCGATTTTAATCAGCGCCTCGCTACTGGTGGGTTGTGCCTCACTGCCTGATGACAAAAACCTAAACAATCACGCCGAGTCCTTTGTCGCTTCAAACAAAATTAACGCATCATCATTAATGCAAAGAGCCAAGCTAAAAATAAAAAAAGGCAAGAGTGAATCATTAGATTTCTATGCTCCAAGTTATTTTAAAAACGCCCAAGATACCTATCAGGAAGCTCGCGTATCTTACCAAAGCAAAGACGACGAAAAAGATACCAAGATTAAAACTCAGCTAAGCATTGAGTATGTTGACTCAGGCATGAGAAATAAAAAGGTAGTTTTAGACACTCTTAAAAAGAGCCTCAAAAATCGCAAGGTATTACTAGAATTAAAATCAAACAAACACTTCCCTGAAAAATTCAAAGAAATACAACAACAGCACTTAGTGCTAATTCAATTAATAGAGCAAAGGAAATTAGACGAAGCCCTTAAAGGTGAAAAAGAATTGCTCACTAACATGCGAAAAATAGAAGTGAGAACGATAGATTTCACATATTTATCTGAAGCCGATGCCGTACTAAAAAAAGCCAATAAAGAAGGCGCTTTAGAGCTATTACCTCTTACCCATCAGAAAACTATGGATACTTTAAATGATACTCGCCAGTTCATTCGTCAAAATCCTCGTAAGCCCAATCGCATAGCAAAGCTAGCAAATCTCGGTCTATTCTCTGCCCAACGACTGTATCAGTTAAGTCGAGAGGCCAAGCGCTTGCAACTTTTAGAAAAGCCACAAATTGAGCGAGTTGTTCTATCTCAGGAAGAGCAATTTTTAAGAGTGGGCAAGGAATTAAAACACCCCGACATTCGTAATCTATCCTTCAATGACCAAAGTTTACTGTTGGCTGAAGAATCTAAAAATATCATGAAGAAGTTAAAGAAACCTAAAGCAAGACAAGGAAGAATTAGCCAAGCCGATTTAGACAAATGGAAAAGGAAAGTTGTGTTACTTCAGGCAGAAGTTAGAAGGTTACAAAAGGCCTTAAACTAAAGCCTAGATTCAAGGGGGGCGGAATGCGTAACCTTATTCAATTTAGAGCAGCATCCATCCAGCTTTAAATAATGCAGCCCTATTTGATACTGCAATGCGGTAAACACTTTCCCCTGAAACGAAAAAAGAGGCTAACGCCTCTTTTTTATTGCTGGTGATAATTAATAGTCTATCTGGCTAAGCAATTCCTGACGAGACTCTATCATGGTCTTGTAGGTCTTCATCAAGCTAAAACGATGAGGAGCTTCATCTATTCTCAAGCGCAACAACTGGTTTTGAAGTTTTTCAACTTCTCCACGTAAACGGCACGCAATCTCCTGATTGCTGGCGTCACCTCGCAGGCGATAACCGTACTGAGTCATCCCATACTCCTTGATAATCAATAGTCCAATAATTCATCGGCACTAATGCCAATGCTTATAATCCCTGGAAGGCTTCTGTGGCCCACTTGATATAAAGTCTTATGTGATCATTTTACCACTTAAGTGCTAAAGATATACGCCGCTTTCCCTCAATCCTTGTAGGACATTGGCTCTTTTGTAAGTCATTACTCACATACAGAACCTCAACCAGAGTCCTGCATTCACATAATCAAAGGAAAACTGGGCAGATTATGAACATACGTTTATAATGCCTGCCCTCAAAATTTTACTGCATGGTGATATCCGTGGCGAAGAAGTTGTACATCAAAACCCATGGTTGTCAGATGAATGAATACGATAGCTCCCGCATGGCTGATTTGCTGGGTGAAAGCCACGAAATGGAGCTGGTAGACACCCCAGAAGAGGCGGATGTTCTACTGCTGAACACCTGCTCCATTCGAGAGAAGGCTCAGGAGAAGGTTTTTCATCAGCTGGGTCGCTGGAACAAATTAAAGAAAAAGAACCCAGACCTGGTTATTGGTGTGGGTGGCTGCGTCGCCAGTCAAGAAGGGGAGGCCATTCGCAAACGCGCCCCTCAGGTAGATATGGTATTTGGTCCACAAACCTTGCACCGCTTGCCCCAGTTTATAGATGCCAGTAGCAACAAAATTCCGGTAGTGGATGTGACCTTCCCTGAAATTGAAAAGTTCGATCACCTGCCTGCCCCCAAGGTAGATGGCGCCTCAGCGTTCATATCTGTTATGGAAGGCTGCAGCAAATATTGCACCTTCTGTGTAGTGCCCTACACACGCGGTGAAGAAGTGAGTCGTCCATTTGAAGATGTAATGGTGGAGATCCACCAGCTGGCCGACCAGGGCGTAAGAGAAGTTAACTTATTGGGTCAAAATGTTAACTGTTATCAGGGCCAAACCAAAGATGGCGATGTTATCGATTTAGCCGAGCTCATCAGTGTCGTAGCCGATGTCGATGGCATTGACCGCATACGCTTTACCACCAGTAACCCACTGGAATTCACCGACAGCCTCATTCAGGCTTTCGCCGAAGTACCTGAATTGGTCAGCCACCTGCATTTACCAGTACAAAGCGGCTCTAATTCTATTTTGGCTGCCATGAAGCGTGGCCACGAAGTGGATATGTACATAGATAAGATTAACCGCATCAAGCAGCTACGCCCAGACATCAGCATTAGCTCAGACTTCATCGTGGGCTTCCCGGGTGAAACCGATCAAGACTTCACCGATACTATGAATCTCATTAGCGAGATTGGATTTGATACCTCGTTTAGTTTTGTTTATAGCCCGCGCCCAGGTACCCCAGCCGCGGAGCTAGAAGACACCACACCCATTAACACTAAGAAGCAACGCCTGGCCATATTGCAAGAGCGTATCATTCAAAATGCTCAACAAATTGGCCGTCGAATGGTGGGCAAGACTGAAACTATTCTGATAACTGGCGTGTCTAGAAAGGACCCTGGCAAGTTGATGGGGCGCAGTGAAAATAATCGATCGGTTTACTTCCACTGCGACGATCAGAGCTTGATTGGTAAGTTTGTTAAGATCAAAATTGAAGAAGCCTTTACCAATAGTCTGTATGGTCAACTATTATTGGATGAAGGGGTGTTTTAGCACCTTCAAGAGAATCTAACTTTAATGACGCAAGCCCAAGCAGAACAACAACGTAGCGCTCAAAGCGAGTTCTTTTTAGAGCCCGAAGATTCTCTCCGCCTTGCGAATTTATGTGGCCAGCTCGATAGCCACATAAAACAGGTCAGCAAGCACTTTCAAATCCGCATCTTTAATCGAGGCAATCATTTTAAGATGACGGGTGACCCACAGAGTATCGACCACGCCTCGCAAATTATTCAACGACTTTACCGCGAAACCCATAACGGTACCCAGGTACGCAGTGAACTCATTCACTTAATGCTGAAAGAAGCCGACATGGACATCAACTACGCCAATCAGCACAAGGGTGATGGCCAGCATAAGCCCATTATCATTCACACCCCAAAGCTCATTATCAAGCCTCGTGGCCCTAACCAGCAGAAGTATGTTCGTTCCATCATACAAAATGATATTAACTTCGGAATTGGCCCTGCTGGTACAGGTAAAACCTACCTAGCGGTGGCGTGTGCGGTGGAAGCTTTACTGCGAGACGACGTACAAAAGGTACTGTTAGTACGCCCTGCTGTGGAAGCGGGTGAAAAACTGGGGTTTCTACCTGGTGACTTGGCACAAAAGATAGACCCATATTTACGCCCATTATACGATGCACTGCACGATATGCTCGGCTATGAACAAGTGATTAAACTGCAAGAACGTAATATTATAGAGATCGCTCCCTTGGCTTACATGCGCGGTCGAACGCTAAGCAATTGTTATGTGATATTGGACGAAAGCCAGAACACAACTAAGGAGCAAATGAAAATGTTCCTAACTCGCATTGGGTTTGGCACTAAAGCAGTTATCACAGGTGATATCACTCAAATAGATTTGCCCCGTGGCACCGATTCGGGCCTTGCACATATTATGCATGTATTACAGGACGTTGATGGCATTGGTTTTACCCTCTTCGCCAATAAAGATGTAGTACGCCACCCGCTGGTACAAAAAATAGTAGACGCCTATGACCATCACGAAGCGTCAGTGGCCGCACAAAAATTAAAGCAAAATAGCGAAACGAAAAACTAGGGTTATGCACAATGATCGATGTAGACGTACAGATTGCCAGTGAATGCAAATGCTTGCCAAGTGAAGCGCAATTTTCCCTGTGGGCACAAACTGCACTGGAAAATTTAAAAGATTCAGCCGAGCTCAGTATTCGCCTAGTCGATGTGCCAGAGAGTCAAAGTTTAAATCTTGACTATCGTGGCAAAGATAAACCAACCAATGTTTTATCTTTCCCTTTTGAGATCCCACCTGAACTGGTTGGCCTTGAGGAAGTTGGGGATTTAATTGGCGACCTGGTTATTTGCTCAAGCGTAGTAGAAGAAGAAGCTCAGCAACAAAATAAAGACCCAATGCACCACTGGGCACACATGGTGGTACACGGCTGCTTGCATTTGCTGGGTTACGACCATATAAACGATGAAGAAGCCGATATAATGGAAAATTTGGAGCGCGAGATATTATCGCGTCTAAACATATCCGACCCTTATTTAATCACTGATTGAGATCATGAAAGAACGACCGAGAAAAAATATTTTTAGCTGGCTGGAAAGCCTAAAACTGTTCAGTGGCGATCCTAAAAGTCGCAACGAAATCAAACACATACTGCGCGAGGCTCAAGAGCGCGAGCTAGTGGATGATGATGCCCTTTCAATCATGGAAGGGGCCATTCAGGTGGCTGACATGCAAGTACGGGAAATAATGATACCGCGCTCGCAAATGATTTTTGTAAAAGCAGATCAAAAGCTCAAGGAGTTTTTACCTCAGATAATTGAGTCAGCTCACTCTCGTTTCCCAGTACTGGGTGAAAACGACGATGAAGTGCTGGGCGTATTACTGGCCAAAGACCTTTTAAAGCTGGCTTTACAGGAAAACACCGATAACTTCCGCATAAAAGAAATTTTGCGCCCGGTAACCTTCATACCGGAAAGTAAACGACTAAATGTTTTGCTTAAAGAATTTCGCGCTACCCGCAGTCACATGGCTATTGTCATAGATGAATATGGCGGCATAGATGGGCTTGTCACCATTGAAGATGTACTGGAGCAGATTGTCGGTGAAATCGAAGACGAACACGACTTTGATGAGGAAGAAAGTTTCATCAAGCAAATTGATGACGACACTTTCATGGTCAAAGCCCTCACGCCTGTTGAAGACTTTAACCAAAGCTTTCAAACCAAATATTCCGATACTGAATTTGATACCATCGGCGGTATCGTAGTAGATCACTTTGGGCGACTACCCGATTGTGATGAAAGTATTACGATTGGTCAGCACAGCTTTAAAATTGCCAACGGTAATAATCGTCAAATTCATTTACTTGAAGTCACTAATACAGAAAAAGAATAATACAGTGAATTTATCTACTCGTTTTTCATGGATCAATAGGCCTGGTTTTCCAGGCCATTTTTTTGCACTACTTTGCGGCGCCATATTGCCCTTTAGTTTTGCACCATACTCCTTATGGCCTTTGCAGTTTATAAGCGTAGCCCTTTTGTTTATCTCCTTAAAATCTCTCACCCCCAAACAAGCCTTGTGGCGTGGATGGTGGTTTGGTCTTGGTACCTACGCCGCAGGCGTTAGCTGGGTGTATGTCAGCATTCATATTCATAGTAACACCCCTGCTATTCCCGCCTTTTTCATGACACTGTTTTTTGTCTCGGGCCTTGCCTGGTTTTTTGCATTCATGACTTACAGTTACCAAAAGTTTTTTGCAAGACATGCTTTACCTTACTTAAGTTTTGCCTGCGTTTGGTTATTGTTTGAATGGAGCCGTAGCTGGTTTTTAACTGGCTTCCCTTGGTTGTTTCTAGGCGATGCTCACATCGACTCCCCCTTAAAAGGTTTTGCCCCCTTAGTTGGTGTCTATGGCATTGGCTTTATTGTAGTAATGAGCGCGGCTTTTGTTTGTGAGAAAGAATGGCAAGAGCAGTGGAAAAAAAACCTGCTCTTATTAAGCCTGCCTTGGCTACTGGGAGCTGGACTGTCTTTTGTAAGTTGGACTCAGCCCGTTGAAAACGGCGAGATAAACCTGGTGGCCATTCAAGGCAACATCCCGCAAGAGCGTAAATGGCTACCTGAAGAAATCTACCCGACTTTAGAGAAATACCGCAGTGCCAGCGAAAAAAACTGGCAAGCCGATTTGATATTGTGGCCTGAGACTGCCATCACTGTATTGCATCATCAAGCTCAGGAATATTTGAAATTTTTAAATGAGGAAGGGCAAAAAAACAACACTATTTTAATTACCGGCATTCCTTATCAACAAGGACAAACCGAGGCCTATCCGGGTGCTTATCACAACAGTATTTTAGCATTGGGGCAAGGTAGTGGCTTGTACCACAAACAAAGACTGGTGCCATTTGGCGAGTATATGCCCTTGCCTCAAAGCTGGCGTCCACTGTTAGATTTTTTCAACATCCCCATGTCTGAGTTTCAGCCCGGCCTTAATACTCAGTCCAGGCTAAAAGCCAACAGCCACAACATTGATTATTTAATTGCTCCCTTCATTTGTTACGACATTGCCTACCCTGACTTTGTCAGCAATCTGGCACGAGATACCGGCCTAATGGTCACTATTAGTAATGACGCCTGGTTTGGTACCAGCATTGGTCCCAAACAGCATTTAGGGCTGGCACGAATGCGCTCACTGGAAAATGGCCGCTATCAATTAAGAAGTACCAATACAGGCATTACTGCCCTAATTGACGACAAGGGAAAGATAGTAAAAAAACTGCCACAATTTGAATTTGGAGTACTCGAGGCTCAGGCTGTAATAATGAAGGGGAATACGCCTTTTAATATATGGGGAAGCTGGCCGGTATTATTAATCAGTTTTGCAGGGTTGATTTTTGTTCGCTTTAAGAAAGGAATCACTCAGGAAAATATGAACTCATCAATTGAACAAGCTCAGCCAGAGTAATTGTTGAAGCTTACGGTGCGCAATTTCGCACCGTACAAACTAGGCTAGCTTTAAGCGGGTTATTTCATTTTTATTACCAAGGGCATCCTGTTTATTGTGAAACAATTGGATGTCATTCGGGGTAATTAAAATTACCTTTTCGTCCATTAACCCCACGTATCCGGCTCTAAATTCGCGCACCAAACCCTGTTCGGTTTGTTGCAGCTGATCATCACTTGATAGTTCCACCAGCGCACTTAAGCCATTTCCTAATTCATCTTCAATACACGCCTCATTTTTATAAAGCGCTAAAAATGTTTCACTTATCACCAGCACCAAATTATTGGCAAAGGTGAGGCGTTGACAGCCAACCTGTTTACCCGACTCCATAAACTCACATTTTTGGATAATGTCAGAACTGCCTGATAAAATCATTTCCCTCTCCTAAAATAAGCTGTATTACAGTGCAGTTGCACCCATGTTGGAAATGTAATCTGCTAAAGGTTCAATGTCTGACGCCTTTACTGTACGCATTATCTTAACCATAGGTGAAGTAGAGCGAGATTTTTTTCCCTGTTTAAACGCAGACAAAGTTTTCAACAAAAACTCCTTTTTCTGTCCAGCAAGCCTCGGTAAATCTTTATTGCCCTCTCCATTTTCGCCATGACAGGCAAAACAAAAACTTTGATACTTGTCATGACCTTTTACCGAACCTACCACATCGCTTATCTTCGTTACCTGCTGAGAGGAGTAATACAAGGCTAGATCAATTTTTTCCTGGCCACTTAAAGTCTTAGATAACTGCTGCATCACATAGCTTTTACGTTCACCGTTTGAAAATAACAAAAATTGCTTAAGCAAGTACTCTGTATTCTGCTGCGCCAAATTTGGAATATAGTTCTTTACACTGTTGCCATCTTTTCCATGACAATAGCCACATAACATGGATCGCTCTTGACCACTTTCAATGGATTCCTGTAATCGAATCGGATTGGCTTTAATTTGCGCCATTTCATTCAATAAGCCGTCGTATTCATCTCCATGAACAGAGGCAGAGAAAACACAAGACCACAATACTACCTGCCAAAAGTACTTCACATGCGTTCCCTCTATTGAATCAATAAGTGACTAATTTAATGGGCGGCAAATTACCCATTCGAGGGTGAAAATACAACCTTTTAATGACCACTTGGTCATATACCTAAATAAGTATTAATCCGTATCAACTTTTAGCGGCTTAAATATGAAAACAAGCCTTCACCACTGTCATTGGATCAACTTTATCACAGCCCAAGACCCTCCTTTATATCCAAGTCTGGCAGCTGCTCACTGCCTTGAATAAGCAAATTTAAAACACTCATTTACTACTTTAATGCCTCCATACATTAGCCTAGGCTTAAATCTGTGCTTAATATGTTAAATACCGTAGCAAACTAGGCCTATTGACCAAATTTAAGGTATCCTTAGCGCCAAATTTTATTCACTTAATATAGCCCGACCTAAACATGCAAGAGCAATATAATCCGCAAGAAATCGAATCTCAGGTTCAGCAATTCTGGAATAAAAACCAGGTGTTTAAAGCTGTTGTTGATAGCAACCGTGAGAAATTCTACTGCCTCTCCATGTTCCCTTACCCAAGTGGCCGACTGCACATGGGCCACGTGCGTAACTACACCATAGGTGACGTAATTTCCCGTTATCAGCGCATGCAGGGTAAAAATGTTATGCAGCCTATGGGTTGGGATTCGTTTGGCTTACCGGCTGAAAATGCCGCTATTAAACACAATGTAGCGCCAGGCAAGTGGACGGACGAAAACATCGACTACATGAAAGACCAGTTAAACAGCTTAGGTTTTGGCTACGACTGGGATCGTGAACTCGCTACTTGTAAACCTGAATATTACCGTTGGGAACAGTGGTTCTTCACTAAGCTTGTGGAAAAAGACCTAGCCTATAAAAAAGTATCGGCGGTTAACTGGTGCCCACACGATAAAACGGTTTTGGCCAACGAACAGGTGATTGATAACTGTTGCTGGCGTTGTGACACCCCTATTGAGCGTAAAGAAATTCCACAATGGTTTATTCGCATCACCAACTACGCAGAAGAATTGCTTAACGATCTAGACCAGCTAGACGAATGGCCTGAGAAAGTTAAAGCGATGCAACGTAACTGGATTGGTAAGAGCCAGGGCGTTGAGATGACCTTTGAGATTAAAGGTAATGACAACAGCGTGGACATATACACCACACGTCCCGATACATTAATGGGCGTAAGCTACTTAGCCGTTGCCGCTGGTCACCCACTGGCCATTGAAGCAGCACAGGGCAACGACGCACTAACGGCCTTCATCGAAGAATGTAAGCTAGGCGGCACCGCCGAAGCCGACATCGCTACTATGGAGAAAAAAGGCTGTGCTACTGGCCTTACCGCTATCCACCCAATTTCAGGTAAAGAAGTCCCTGTATGGGTCGCCAACTTTGTATTGATGGGTTACGGCACGGGTGCTGTTATGTCGGTTCCTGCGCACGATCAACGTGACTATGAATTCGCCAAGAAATACGACCTAGAAATTAATCAGGTTATTGCGCCAGCAGGCAAAGAAGAATGCGATATATCCAAAGCCGCCTTCACCGAAAAAGGTAAGCTAATCAATTCAGGTGAATTTGACGGACTAACGTCTGCCAAAGCCTTTAAAGCCATTGCTTATTCGCTTACAAAATCGGGCAAGGGTAAAACCCAAACTAACTACCGTTTAACCGATTGGGGCGTGAGCCGCCAGCGTTACTGGGGGACTCCGGTACCTATCATTAACAAGGCTAATGGTGAGCAAGTAGTTGTACCAGAAGAGATGCTTCCGGTTGAACTGCCTACCGACGTAGTAATGGACGGTGTTAACAGTCCTATCAAGAACAACCCTGAATTTGAAAACATTGAATTTGGCGGTGAACAGGCTTTCCGCGAAACCGATACCTTCGATACCTTTATGGAATCCTCTTGGTATTACGCGCGTTATTGCTCACCACAAGACGACACCCAAATGATTAACCCAGAGGAAGCCAATTACTGGCTACCTGTGGATCAATATATTGGTGGTATTGAGCACGCTATATTGCACTTGTTATACGCGCGTTTCTTTCACAAGTTATTGCGTGATGCCGGATTAGTAAAAGGCGATGAGCCTTTCAAGAGCCTATTATGCCAAGGCATGGTATTGGCCGATGCGTTCTCTTACCAGAATGAAAATGGCGGTAAAGAGTGGGTTAACCCAGGTGACGTTCAACTAGACCGTGATGAAAAAGGCCGCGTTATCAAAGCCAGCTTTGAAGACAAGGTATTGAATCATGAAGGCATGATTAAAATGTCTAAGTCGAAGAATAACGGTGCAGACCCTCAAGAAGCCATCGATCTATACGGTGCCGACGTGGTGCGCTTGTATACCATGTTTGCAGCGCCTCCAGAGCAATCACTAGAATGGTCTAACGCTGGCGTACAGGGTGCTCAAAAATTCTTACAACGTGTTTGGCGCTTAGCAGCTGAATTGGTAGCCGGTGGCGAAGTTGAAGCCTTAGACGCCAGCAAGTTGGACGACAACCAGAAAGCTGCCCGTCGCAAGACTCACGAAACCATTCAAAAAGTCAGCGATGATATTTCTCGCCGTAACGCCTTTAACACCGCCATTGCCGCGATTATGGAATTAACCAATACTTTGCTAAAGCTAGATAAAAGCAATGAGCAAGGTCGTGCCGTGTTAAAAGAAGCGGTCAATGCCATGACCAAGATGTTAGCCCCTATTGCGCCGCACATGTGTCACGTTCTATTTAAAGAGCTGGGCAATGACGGGCTGATATTGGATGCGCCTTGGCCTGAAGTAGATGAGTCTGCTTTAGTACGTGACAGCATCACTATTGTGGTTCAGGTAAACGGTAAGATGCGCGGTAAAATTGAAATGCCCGCCAATATAGATAAAGACGGCGCGATTGAAACCGCGAAAGCCGATGCAAACGTACAAAAGTTTCTAGAGGGCAACACTGTTCGTAAGGAAATTTATGTACCGGGTAAGTTGGTCAATATTGTCGCCAACTAACCGACACTTCCCACTGGCTTAGCTAAAATATTAGCCAGTGGGAAGTTCGTTATTTCAACTGAACACCCTGTTTAATAACTGTTTTTTATTTAATACAACAAGGCGAATTGATAAAAATGCACTCTTTAAAAACCTCATTTTTAGCCACCTTGTTGGTCTTATTAAGCGCTTGCGGTTGGCACCTTAAAGGTCAGGTGGATTTACCGGCTAATTTAAGAGTACTAAATCTTAATGCCAGCGCGGTAAGCATTGATACCCAAAAATGGATTAAACAAGCTTTAGTCAGTAATGGTGTCGCCCTTTCAAATACTGCGCCTTACCAGCTTACCATTCTCAAAGATGTCTCTAAAAAACGCACTCTAGCGGTTACCAGCAACGCCAAAGCCAGCGAATACGAACTTATCCAAATACTCACTTTTGTCCTATTGAACGAACAAGATCAAGAGATAAGCGAAACCGTCGACATCACCACCTATCGCACCCTGCTTTATGATTCTGCAGCTGCCATCGGCAAGGCTCAAGAAGAAAAAAATCTGCGCCGGGAAATGAAACGAGATAACGCCAGCAAGCTACTACAACGCCTGCAAAAACTGCCAATTACAGAGCCTGAGCAGTAAATATGCGTCTTAAACCAGAACAGCTTAAGCAACACCTGCAAAAGACTCTGCTGCCGGTATACATCGTCAGTGGAGACGAGGCTTTAATCACGCAGGAGCTAACGGACCAAATTAAGACCACTGCCCGCACACAAGGCTTTGATGAGCGCGAAATTCATCAAATAGATGCCAAGTATGATTGGGGCCAATTATTAGAGTCAGCCAATGCTCTTTCACTGTTTAGTGAACGCAAACTACTAGAACTGCGCATAGACAGTGGTAAACCCGGTGATAAAGGCAGCAAGGCACTTCTAGCGCTATTAGAGCGTCCTAATCCGGATAATATTTATTTACTGGTACTGCCCAAGATCGATAAAGGCGTGCAAAACAGCAAATGGTTTAAAGCCTTAGATAAAGTGGGAGCCTTCATTGCTCACTGGCCCATTGAACGCCCACAGTTGCCAGGCTGGATAGCCAATCGCCTGCGGGGCTATAACCTTAAAGCAGATAGCGAAGCTTTGGCTTTACTGGCCGACCGTACCGACGGCAACCTATTAGCGGCCGCGCAAGAAATCGAAAAACTGCGTATGTTGGGGCTTGAGAGCATTAGCCTTGAAGATATTGAGGGTTCGGTAACAGATGCCAGTCGTTACGATGTATTTGCCTTAGGGGAAGCCGCTTTTAAAGGGGATTGTCCACGCAGCCTCCACATATTAAGTGTGCTTGAAGCTGAAGGCCTGCACGCACTGCAACCGCTTGCCATATTAGCCAATGACATACGCTTGTTGTTCAGTTTTACTCAGCTCACTGATAGCGGCGTAAACGATGACAAGGCTTTACAGCAATTAAAAGTATTTTGGCCCAAGAAACAAACACAAATTAAAGCTGCGGCCAGACGCCTATCCGCCAACAATGTGCAACAAAGCTTGATCTTGTGTAAGCAAATCGACTTCGCCAGTAAAAATCTGTTACAAGATGATGCATGGCGACTGCTTTCCCAGCTTATTTTAAAACTATGCGGTCTTAGCATTGTGCCTGATAGAGTTTAAACTTTTTAAAAACAGGTACTAGCGCACATTCCCCCCCTGTAACCCCCATGAATTCGCCCTTTTCGGTATCAAGTCTCATTTTGTAGGCCTAAATTACATTACCATCACGCTTGTTCACAAAACATACACGGACTAGGTTCATTGATTGGTCGATACTTCAGTTATCAAATCAATCACGCTTTAATCGATATCTGAAAGAGGTTTACATTATGGGTTATGCAGTTTATCAGGAAATTGACAATACCGACCTTGTATGGGGCCTAGACCATATTTCCCAGCAGCAAAAAGCTGCAGATTTCGTAAAGCGTTTTGAAAATAAATTATGCATTTATTCTCCTAGCGTCAGTCAGCTATATAGCAATTACAGTATTTTCTTCCCTGAAGATCAGAATAAAAGCATGGTGGTACTACCTGATCCTTATGCTTTTCATGATACTTTTAATCATATTCCCGAAGAAGCTATCCAGCCAACTGGTTTACATATTATTCCTGGTGAAAACATCAACCGAAAAGGTTTATATATAGTTATAACGCAGAAAGATAAAAATGTGCGTTCTATTCCGATTCCTTTTAAAGAAGGTTTACGTCAAATTTTAAAACGCTTTCAAGGTAACGATCCATTCCTACCTATATTGAAAAAAGGCGACTTACGTGAATTTGATACTGACATGCCTTGTTTGCATTTGCACAGATTACGTTTAGGGGCCCTTGAAAATTTCTCAATGCTTGAACGCCTTGGTGTTAAAAACATTATCAGTGAAAAAATAATGGGCATTTACAGAGAGTCTTAAAAATAAAAAATACTTTTTATTTTGGGGAGGGAAAGGCAGCGGTATTTCACGGAGGATGATCAAACTGTTTTAACCGGAATTAAAATAGCCGTAAACATTTAGACTCTAGGGAAGAAATTCGCCGCTTCAATTGAAGCGGCTTTTTTATGTACAGGATGTACGGTATGACGCGGTGCCATGGATGGCAAAGAGCGGCGTCTAATCAGTAACGAAGATCTAATTTAAGCTTCATGCAGGACGCAATGTCTAGGATTTCAATATATCCAGTAATTTAAATTCAAGCACCAATCACGGATGGTAAAGAGCGACGTTTAACTAGCAGCGAAGAACTAATTCAAGCACCATTGCAGGACGAAATCCCTAGGGTTCTATCTCAAATAAAAACTTAGCCTAGTTACTTCACAAGAAAGTACACTGCATCAGACCAACAAAATATTTCAAGCTCCAATACAGAACGCAATCCCAAAGCCTAAATTACTTACCCATTAAATCACCGTAAATCCAACAATGAGAAAAAGGACGAACTCGGTATATCAATATCAGGGGGTTAAAATACTGTGCGTTGCCAGAGAGGCCATAGGAATGAAGTTACTCAAGGTTAATCATTAAAGCAGAGGATGATCACGAACTATCTAGAAACGAACTTTGAACTACAAACAGTAGGAAACATAAAAAGCCTGTTACAGACTCCTGCCAAGGAAGCCTTCAACACCAACAGAGCATACAGTTTTCACGCTACTAAAAACTCATCATCAAACCAACTTGAAAACGAGTTTCATCTTCATAAACATTAGCACCACTTATATATGGGTCAGAAGAAATGTCATGCTGAATACTGCTACTCAACTCTAAGTCATAGCCATTAATATTCATATTTTTTGCCAAACGAGCATCTAGACGCTCAAACAAATAATGAGTGTCGTTATCTATATGCAGTTGATCATACTTATCGGCCCTCAGATAACTTACGGTAGAATTAATACTGAAGGGCCAGGTCTGAATCCAAGAAAGCGTAGTGGTATTTTTTGCATATATTTTTAGCATTACCTGCTCAGTCCCATTATCTGCAGTATTGGAAAACGCATTCAATACCGCAGCATTCCAGCGTATCT
>JBALXQ010000014.1:0-112405 GCA_036960565.1 Bermanella sp. | reverse complement strand
TTGTATGCTTCGGTACCCACTGTTGTTAAGACTTCCCATGTACCATCGGTGAATATTTGTGAAAATATGGGGTAATATTCAAAAGTTAATCGAAATGGTGAAAGTACAACCCCTATTCCAACCAGTATTAACCACCCGCCTAAACCTTTTAAATTCTGTTCTTCAGTCATACCTAACTCCTTAATATTTCTATTCTGACGTTAATCCAATTATGCTTTGACATAAGTTAGACTTAACAGTTTTATCTTACTTTGATAATTAGTCTGTAACTCTTTGGGTAAACCAGTTTTTACTGAGCTCAGAAATTTTATGAGTTTGCCCCTTTGATTTTTCTTTAAAACATATAGCCTGCGCTCAAGGTAAAGATGGCTACGTTGGGGTACCAGGTTAATACATTTTCAGCCCTGCGAATGTCATCTTTATCTTCTTCATCATCGGTTTGACTAGCGGCTGACTGGGTCACCTCGCCATTCAATGGTAAATTAAGGGTTAACCAATTCACCGCCAAGCTCAAGTTGTCAAATTGCCAATGATGGGCCATTCCTAGGTGCAACATATCGGTATAGGCTTCGGTTCTAAAATTTATATCACTTACACTAAAACCGTACACACTTGGGTCTAGGTACACCTCATTGGTTCGACGCACATAACCAAAAGACAAATTAAAGCTATTGCCATAAAAGCGGCGTGCTTTTATGCCTATATTCTTTTCATTAAAACCCGCTAAATTTAACTTTGAAAAATTCACCTCTAAGCCAGTAGACATATAGTCCACTCCAATTTGCCAGTTAGGAGACAAGTTAAAGTTAATCGCAACCCCTTTAGAGCCAGGAAAGGGTAATGAAGCCGGTGAGGCAACCAAATCTAAACCCACTGAATGATTAGAACGGAATTCTCGTGAGCTCTGCGCATGCCCCATAGAACTGATTAAAACTAGTAGAAAGAACAAATGGTGAGCTTTTAGCATAAATATCCTATAAATGACTTCACGTTAATCAAAACACTAATTTAAATAGACAAAGCAGCGAGTCGCTAAAATTAGGCGCCCAAGGGTATCGTTTGACTTGCTTAAAGTCTATTAAGAGAACCCCTACTAATTATTTGCCAGCTTAATTGTAAACCTAGCCATCATGGCGCTAGGGGGGGCTTTTTTTGCTTTTAAAGCTTTGGAGCTGCTCAGCTTGGTCTATGGTATGTCTAGGGTATAAAAGAATCTCATCACTACTGACACACCCTGTCAGTAGGTTAATGGATAATCCTTAGCCAGCAATCCAATCAAAGCGCAATAAAAACCGAATTCAATACTCTCAATTGAACAGAGTAATAGGAGGCCGTCATGGCACAACACGTTGAAAACACCAGCAGATTTAATGTTCCGGCAAACAAGGTTTGGAACGCTTTAAATGACTTTGGCGCGGTGGCAAACTTTGCCCCCGCCATTGAGACCTCGCCCCTTACCAATGGCCAAAATTCGGGTATTGGGGCCAAGCGCTCCTGCAATTTTTATGATGGAACCAAGATTGTTGAAGAAATTATTGAATTAAAAGAAGGTGAAAGCGTAACCGTGGTGCTGACTGACCATACCATGCCACTTAACTCGGCCATTGCCACCATGAAAGTGGTGCCGGTTACTGCCAATAGCTGCGATATCACTATATCCATGGATTTTGTGGTTAAGGGTGGGCCATTTGGCTGGCTGTTGGGTTTTGTTATGATGGCGCCCTTCATGAAAAGCGTGTTTAAAAAAACGTCTCAGGGATTGGCCTATTACTCTGCTACCGGCAAAGCAGTGGGTAAGGAATTGCCCACAAAAGAAGAGCTTGCCTCAGTGGTGCCCGCTTAAAGCGGGTGCATAACCTTTAGACCATTGCCACAAGGGAATACCCCTGTGGCTTTTGCCTAAGCACACAAAACAATATCTGCTGCCGCTAACTCTTCAACCCTTTATTCAACAACGCTAGTTAACTTATCCGCTTCACTTCCTAGCATTTTAAAAATATTGCTAATGCCTAAGTCTTTTTGTTTTAAGTTAATAATAAACTTTGCCGTGAATACACCAAAAGGCATTTGTGCTACACCAGAATCGGTGCCTGTTGGGGTAATAACCGCAACCGGAGGCGTTTTATAAGGTTTAACTTTTTTGCCTTTTGCCGTTTTCAATATCGCTTTGGCCAGCATACCGCCTTGCACGCTTGCTAGGTAACCGTGTTTATGATCGTCCAGAGCAGAGCAATCGCCTAATGCATATAGGTTGTCATAACCTTTAACTTTCATAAAAGAATCAACTTTTATTAAGCCTTTACCATCAAGAACTTTCCCCAGCTCTGCTTGTAAGAATTCAGTATTGGGCACCATGCCCACACAGTTATAAACTAAGTCAGCTTGGATTGATTCATTGCTCTTGTTGCAGCGGTATTGATTACCCTCTTTCTTTCCATCCTGCGTGAAGCGGCAATTTAATTTTACCTTCACGCCTTTTGCGGTTAATTGCTCCAATGCTTTGGTTTGTGCTTTGGGCTTCATGTTATCTAACAAGGTATTGCCTGAATGGGCCAGAGTAATATCTTTATTGGGAAAAGCGCTGGCGATTTCACCCGCTAATTCTACGCCTACCGCACCGCCACCAATCACTAACACCGAATTCGCCACCGCAAGCCGAGCATGCTCATCTAGCATCTCTTGATTACGCCCAGCATAGCTAAATTGAAAATGGGATTTGGCCAACGGTAGCGATGGATACCGACTGCCCGAGGCGATAACGGCCTGCTTAAAACGGATAACATCACCATTAGCAAGCGTTGCTGTTTGATCATTCATAGACTCGATAGCGCCCTGAACAAAATCCCCACCGACAAAATCACGGTAGAGCTTACGCGACCTATTGCCCTGCGCTTGAGGGGCCGTGACATTGCGCAATACCGCAAACGTCACCTCAAAATAATCCTTTTTATCAACCAAGGTGACGCCTACCCCGTTCTTGGCCAATTTCTGCGCGGTGGCAACACCGCTAAAACCACCACCGATAATGAGTACATCTGTCTGCTTTTGCATATTCATCTTCCCGTTGCTGTAGGAGACAGCATTTATAAACAATGGAATTCGACTAAATTGAAATACAAGGTATCATTAGGGTATATCTAATTAAATTTGATAATTCTTATTAAGAAGTAAGGTTTTATCTAATGATATGCTAAACATCAGGTGCCTAGTGTCTGTTTTGTGGTTATTAACATTAAGCGGCACAAGGACAGGAACAAAAGCCCCATGACCCTAGAACAACTGAAATCGTTGCAAGCCATCGTTGAAGGAGGCTCCTTACGAGCCGCAGCTGAAAGCCTGAACCGTACTCAGCCCACGGTGAGCGTTGCCATAAAGAACCTTGAAGCAGAGCTGGGCCTGCAGATATTTGATAGAGACCAATACCGAAATACCCTGACGCATCAGGGTAAAAAACTGTACGAAAAAGCCAAGCTGGTTTTAGGGCAGGCCCAGTCTTTACAAAACTTGGCCACGCAACTGGTGGCGGGGGAAGAAACAGAAGTGGGCATTGCGTTTACCTCCGCTATTCCGGTTGCTCCCATTATTAGAACCATTCGCCAATGTAAACAAGAATTTCCGGCGACTCGGCTAGAAGTGTATTCTGAAAATGGACTGGGACCGATGGAGCTTTTAGAAAACGGACAAGCCTCTATTATAATCATTCCTTGGATGCAAAATAATGACAAACTTGAATCCTTACACTTTATGAATATGCGTTTTAAATCGGTGATTGCCGCCGACTCTCCCTTACTGCAAGAATATGACGCCGTGCCCAAAGCCGTTATGAAAAACTACCCCCAGGTGATTATCAGCGGACGTAAATCTTCCAGCAAAAACTACGGTGTCCTGGAAGGCGGAGATCAGTGGCGAGTAAATGATTACCAAACTAAAAAAGAAATTATCATGCAAGGCATGGGCTGGGGCAGTTTACCCGAGCACTTAATAAAAGATGAACTTGCACAGGGTTTGCTCGCGCCCATAAAAGTGGAAGGCGAGCCTGCCATGCCAAATATTGAATTACGGGTGGCGAGATTAGAAGGTGAACCTGTGGGGCCTGTTGCACAAAGACTGTGGAGTTTATTTGAGCAACACAATGAGGAAGGCGTTCAAAAAAATTAGACGCTCCCATCAGTTTAAAAAAACTTGGATATAATTAAGCTAATAAGACTTATTAATCCCGCCCCTATTATTAACCACGTAGCCTTACCGATCACGTCTTCTAATTTTATAATGAGGCCAATTAGCTTGAATAATAACGGATCTGAATGAGCAATTTCATTCATCCTAGTTATATAATTACTCAAGTCCTTTAATAAATGGGAATTATCCATTAGAGCAAATAACTTTGGACTCCCCATTTCCTGCCAAATTTCCCTATGACGGTAACGTAGTTTGAGAAATGCCAGTTCCTTAAAAATCACCTCTGAAAGGACGACAAGGCTTACATAAACTACCATTAAAAAAGCAAATATCGCATTAATTGAATAATGTATATCCTTAAACCGACACCAACCGCTCTCACACCTTTCTTTCTTTTCATAACCATTCCCAATGCCCATTTCAAAATCAGCCTTGGCCGCCTTCACCCCTACATTAAATCCCCTCGAGCTACTACGCTGCCCAAATACAATAGGCGGCTCTTGCGGGCATACAGGCTCAATGGCTAGGTTATTGGTAACAGAACGATAACCCGATTTAAAAGAATGGCAGTAGCCACCCGCTGAAACAACGGAAGAAAACGACATAGATAGAGTTACTAGAAGGAATATTAGAGACTTCATTATTTTTAGTGATTTTTCATAGATAGGTTAGACGGAGGGAGCATAGATGCTTTTTATTACTGGCACAATGCAAGACCTCACTCTGGCGATTTAGCCTAACGCCCTGCCTTGATTATTTTCAAACACAAAAAAAGGGCTTTCGCCCTTTTTTAAATCAATGATTTAATCATCAATGATTATTCGTCATGATTACCGTATATAGCATCTGACAAGTCTTCTAACTGAATATCAGAAACACCTGCAACACTAGATAACCAAGTTTTTAATGTCTCGCGGTCAGCATCGGTTAACGAGCCATAACGCAGTTGAGAAGTAATGTAGCCACCAAAGTTATCCTTGGTGCCGCCGCCACTGAACAACATATTATTGGACTCTAAAAAGGACAACAGATCAGCGAAAAAATCGTTTACCTTGTTTTCGTCCATTTCATCAATTGAACAGCTGAATTCAAATCCAATGATGGCAAACTCACCTAAATACTGCTTTTTGCGAAGGCGACGGTTCATTTTTAATTCAGGCATGGTTTTCTCTATATTTAGTAAAGTGAATAGCTGGAAGGGTTTAAAAGGTTGTTCAGGTGATTATAGCACTCAATGCGGTGTTTAAACTGCCAATGGATAGCTTAATTTGAGGCTAACGCGCTGGCAACTGAGCTGCCGCCTATAGCCTATTAATATAGGGGCTAGGTCAGGCCTAGCATGTGCATTTAGGCAAGGGCAATATATGGCCCATAGGTCGATGGGGACTCGTATCATTCATTTTTAAGCATGACTGTCTGGAATGTTCTTTTGCCTCGTTGCTTACAAATCAACGACTCTGACCCCTTTGATTTATTTGATTTTTGAAACGATCGAAAAGGTTCAGGACTATGCAACGAACTGGTTATGGTTTTACAATAACGAACGGCCGCATAAAGCGAATGGTGGTAGATCACGATTGATGGCTGCTTAATCTCTACTTTTGAATTCGGTTAAAAAAGGGAGGATTACCGGGGCAGTTGCTCAAAAACTTTGCGGGTTGTTTGAGAACCAGAGTGGGAGTAGGAAGGCTGGGGAGAACTAGGAAGTGATAAACAGAGGCAAGCTAGAAGGGAGCTTGCCTCTATTTATTGGGGTATTAAGTTTTGTGTTTTGTTAAGGCGCAGTGTGAGGCTTGAGCCTCTCGCCCATTACATGCGTTCACGACACACTTGTTTTAAAGTATTTTGCTCTGTTAGTGGACCTGTATAGCCGGAAGGAAAAACGAACTTACAATTATCTTTTTTGAGTTTCAATTTCCAATATTCCTTTTCCTCTAAAGCAGATTGTAAATTTTCTGCTCTATGCTGGAGGCTATAACCGAACTCGGACTTGTGGCAATGACGATACTGAAAATCTCTTAATCCCCATGATATTACACTACTCTGGTAACCTTTATTAATTTCAGGGCATTGCTTTTGAATATTTTTAGGCTTTGTAACAACCGCAGAAGAGCTGGTAACAAGAATTGCTTGAGAAGCTGCACTCACCAAACCAAAAACTCTAACCTTTATAGGCCCTACTTCAGCGCCAGTAGGCACGATAACACAAAGTAATCTAGACGTTGCTCTGTGGGGAGTAGCAGTTACCCCCCCCGTAAAAATGACCTGATTATCTGTGAGTTTTTTACTGTAATACTGCCCAGAAATGCAGATATTATCTCCTGGCTGACTCTTTGTCGGGCCAAACGTTCTAAGTACAGGTATATGTTTAATGCTAAGTAAATCGGAGATTGCCTCACTTTGAACACCATTTGTTGTCACTTTAACTCCAGCCATGGCTGGGCTCCAGTTCATAATTCCCCATGTTATTGGGACTATTACAGTCATTGACTTGGGAGTTACTTCGCTGGGAGTAGCTACATGACTATTATGCTGGGGCGCATAAAAAACAACCTGGTTATCAGATAACTTTGAACTGAAACCAACTCCGTTAATAGTAATAGTAGAGCCTGGACTAGCTATTTTAGGGAAAATCGAAGTAACAATCGGTCTTGGTTTGATAAAAATAGAGTTATAAGGATCACTTAAGACGCCTTTCGTCTCAATGTAAACTGGCCCTGTTTTGGCTCCATAAGGCACAGTGATATTGAACCAAGTGGGTTGTACTTCGCTTGGCACAGCAGTAACGCCATCAGAAAAAATGACCAAATTATCAGATGGCTTTGTACTGTAATTTGCACCATAAAACTGAATGGTATCGCCCGCTATAGCAAAATTTTCTTTAGTAATCGCGTAAGTTCTTTTACTGGCAGAAATTATAGTAGGTGTGGGATTGGTATTAAGTGGCGTGTCAAATACTCCACCGTAGTCAACATATGTTGCATAGAGCATTGGGTTTATCATTTTACCATCATTTAGCCCTTCAAATGTAAATAGCCATACTTCTGGGTTTCCTTTAACAGAACCATCTCTACGGGAAAAAGTTGCTAAATTATTTTTGTAAAGATCGCTATGCTTACTAACTATTTCATATTTCTGTTTATTCTCTAAATTTAAAGCAGTGATCCAACTATCATTGTGACAAACAGAACCCATATTTTCACTTATCATGTAACTGGTATTATGTAACAGGTCTGCTTTATTAAGTCCCTCGGAAAGGTTAACTCCACCTAGAACCTCATTCATAATGTCTACGTCATACCCTTCCAGCCCCTTGTCATTAGTTATGTAATTAAAATTTTCTATTTTTCCATTAAAATACTTTTCCACAAACATCAATGCTACTGGGGGGTTACAATAGGGGGAGGGAAGTGGAATTTTTAACTTGTTCTTTAGCTTATCTTCATAGCTATCCATTTTATTATGTAAATCAATTACATGCTGCTTCAGTAAATTATGCCCATGCATTGATCCAGCAGGCCCATTATTAATTAAATCGATATATGGTTTATATTTTTCATAATAGAACTCTTCATTCCCTATGGCACCTGAAGTGAACATAATCAAAAGACTTATTATAATTGAGAATAGATAACTATTTGTTTTCATGTAGTTCCGGCTGAAAATTAATTTTAATTTTAGTTTTAGTTTTAGTTTTATAAATATGGAAATGGAAATGGATTTTGTGTTTATCTAAACGATAAGTCTAAAGCCTAACCCTCATGTTTACAAAGGCGACGGGGTCAAGTCTTGCGCTTTGCTAAATGCACGATGCAGACCTGACCCTCACGACTTGATTTTTAAGAAAAAGCCAAAGGTAAAACCTGCACCTGTGACGCCTTAATTGTAAATTTTCAAACTTGCCTAAATTAACGCTATCAATGTGTCAACAGCAGTAATTCGAAATAACTTTTGGAGTCGATATGAACAGCACTCCAAAAGACCGACCCCGGATCTACTCTTCCAAGATCAAGGTACGTCGTAGAAGATAAATATCTGAAATACTCTTGCTGCCGCAATTCACTCCCAGAATCCCAATACTCATACAGTCACTTGCTGCGGGTTTATATTCTAGTTCATATGCCGGTTGTTTACTCCCATCCCCGCCATAATACGTTGCCACTAGATTCGTATTGTCCAGAAAATTCTTAGCGCCACTCGAACCTGAGGGATCCATTAACTGACTATACAGGACCATATAACTGAGATTATCATCATTTTCAGTGAGACCTATTCCGGTCAGTACATGCCCATCAGGTACATCCCCTATTAGCTCATAGTTCACTTCATTGTAGACAGTGGAATCACCAACTGCCGTCCAATGACTTTCTCCAGTAGACAGATTAAGAATTTTCACGGCGATACGAGTGAAATCTCCATTTTTTATGCGACCGCCGAAGCCTGTGATAACTTCATAAGGATTATCTCCAGCGACGTACAACTCACATTTAGACACACTCGTGACCGCTCCTGTTCCCACGGTTGTTACACTCAATGAGTCGCCACTTCCATCTTGCGTAAGTGACGTTCCTGTGTAAGAAGCGGCAGGAAGAGCAGCCTCAATCGCAGATTCAATTAGCGCCTTTATGCTGGTATCCTGCACCAACACAGAGATGGGCTGTAGCGAGTCATCGTCGAATTCCACCATAGCGTAGTTACCTGGAACATTCTCCAGCCATGCATCATAACCATCGTATACATCTGCTGCCAGGCCACCCTTAGCATAGAACATTGCATTTGAGGTATCGACAGATGTGGAAAGATCCGTAGAACTACCAATACTACCTGAAGCTGAATATGTTAAATAATTAGCGCTTACCTGGGTTACCGCAGAAGAAGAAGCGCCGTAGGTATACTTTGATACACTCTGCGTGTATTTCCATTCGCCACCAAAAATTGCCTTGTAAAGAAAGTGTGTACCGTAAGACTCAACCAAAGCTGCCGCTGATACGTCATCCGTAACCGATTCGATGGCATCTTGGAAATCATCAGTCAGATAATCGCACAACTTGGTCAGATCCATCATTTGGATACTGTAGTTTTTTACGCCAGCTTTTATCACTACGTTCCAATATTCGCTGCTTTCGGTACATTCTGATGAGTAGTTTGTAGACACCTCTCCAGAAAATGCCCCATAGCTTCCGCTAACGTTTAAAGAAACAGCATCGGAGGTGTAGAGTTCTTCGCTGGTATAGGCTTTTGCCTCACTAATCTCCGTTTCACTGATAACAATTCCAAAATAGACACTAGGGTAGGTATAATTCTCATCAGTTTCATCGGCGGCGTTAATAACATCAAGAGATTTAAGGGTGTCGGTGGTATCTGCCGGGATATCAAACAACTGCTTAGTGATTGAAACAGATGTAGCATCCGCGTATCTATCCGAGACTTTGTAAATGCAGCCTAAATAATCAACGCCAGGAAGTGTCGCCATGTTAATTCCTTCAAAAAAATTTTGTGGATAGACTTTGTACTGACAGTGCCAGCAAACGTCAACTAGCTGTATAACATCAATTTTATTTCCCAATACAGAATGTTATCTAGTAAACAAATCAAAGTGGTTCGAGTCTTTGATTTCATTTAAAAACTGTGCCGGTGGGCATAGGTGAGGTAGCTATGTTATTGAGCACTGCCAATTATTAGCTGGGACTGGTACATAGTTAAATGCACTGACTTCTAACAGGAACGGGGTAAGTCTGAATGGCACTGCATTAAGCTAACGCAGTAATGGGGGAAGATCAGGTCTTGCGTTTTGCTAAACGCACGATGCAAGACCTGACCCTCGCGCTGTGCGACCCTCGCGACTCTTAACCCTCGCGCCCTCATGATGAAAGTTTGGAAACCACTACCTACCCTAGGTATAAGAGCAAGTAGTGTGAGGCTAATAATTAAGCTTGTTCATGTACTTCTATAACTTGATTTTTATTGTTAATGGAAACACTAGGAGACTTTCCAGTAGTATAATTAACACTCCCCCCCTCATCCCAAGTTACTTTACCATCAACTAGGACGCCAACTTTACACCAGAGCTTGCTACCACTGCTAGCTTGATGGACTTCAACAACCTCACCATTATTATTAATAGATACTGATGGATGACTGCCTTTAGTATAGTTTATAACCTCCTTATTCCAGTTTATGCGTAGCTTATTAGATGATGTTTTTCCTGTTCTATAATAGAGCTTATCGGAGCCTGCTTTTGAAAATACGGCTAGTACCTCACCATGATCATTCACAGCTACTTCAGGCCAAGTATTGTCTGTTGCACTAGAGAAAGTCACACTAGTAGACTGTTGAAACAACTTACAATCTTCAACCTTACCTTGTTGTGATTTTAAGCCATCATGTCCCCAGTAAGTGTTATTTCTGCTGCCATATTTACGTGTCTTTTGTTCAACTATTATAAGGTCATTATTATTATTTATAGAGATACTAGGTCTCTCTGATTTGTCTTTAAATTGGGTAGCTTTGTCTGGGTTCCATTCAATAGCATTATTGACAATAATACCTACCCGACTGAACAACCTATAACTTTTTGCATTTGAGTAGCCACCATCTAGATAGCTAGACTTCGGGCTTTGATGAACTTCGACTAAAACATTACTGTTATTTAAAGAGACTGATGGACACTTACCTTTATCATAATTAGTCCCGCCAGTCTTGGCCCATGCAATCTGATCACCGTCCAGCTTGCCTAAGTGGTAATACATCTTATCGCTGTCGTCCCTATGGGTCTGATGAACTTCAGCAATCACACCTTCATCATTTAGGGAGCAACTTGGACTACGGCCCGTATCGTAACTTCTGCTGTTATCTGGCGTCCATACGACCTTACCATTATCCAAATTGCCTACTCTGTAATATAAAGTTTTAGCCATGATCTTTACCTTTAAGTTGTTTATATTTTATGGGCCAAAAAAAACCGCAAACGCGGTTATCTAATGGGAACGGGATCAAGTTTTGCGTTTTGCTAAACGCACGATGCAAGACCTGACCCGAATGGCACTGCATATTAATTAACTCAATATATAACGACACCCGATTCATTGGGAGAAATTTAAACGGTCGCTTGACGGAGAAAACCTAATGGGTGACCCTCGCGCCCATTGTTTCTAACTAGGGCTGTCTGGGGCATTCCTTCAAATCAATGACTCTGGCCCCCTTTGATCTATCACTCCACTTTCCACCCATTATTTTTTTCAAACGTATACTTTTTCCCTGTTTTCTTATGTGTGAATACATATATATGCAAATCAGAGGATAGATCTGCGTATCTATTTTTATAGTCAAAATCATTCAATGTAAATTCACCATAGCCATTCTCTTTAAGTGAAGTCATTAATCGACCTAAAGTGTCTAGTTTTAGTTTGTCTAGATTAATCGTTGGGGCTGACTGGATAACCTTCATATACTGAAATGCAGTGTTGTCGAATTCATTTAGTGAATGTAACTTAGTTGCATAATTAAAAGGGATTGACAGGATTGACTGGCTTAATTCCACGCTATAACCCCCGTTTATCATTTTTGTTACAATAGCTAATAAGTGAATAGTCTGCGATTCAAAGTTCTTAAAATCCTTTAACCAGTTTCCAGCATTCTCTTCGAAAAAAAACTTATGGGATTTATCCCTACCAAATTCACTCTCGCATTTTAGGTATAATTCTAGTGGTGAACCACATGGAAACAATTTGGCTTCTGACCTTTTAATATTATAAAGCTGGATAAATTCATCACCCCTAGATGTTATCTTTATTTCCCCATCTTTATCCCATCCCCAATTCTTTATCAAAAATTCACATATAGGAGTCGACGACCTTATATCTGTAACATTTTTAGTAATGAGATCAAGAAAATGTTCAGCTCTACTCTCAAGGTGTTTCATTTCATCCTGTGCTCTCATTCGCTTTATATTCGCCAAATTGAAATAAACAATAGATGCTATGCTTAATATTGTGAGTATTGTGCCAAAAGTTCCAGAGATATAACCACCAAATGCCCCCCAATGCATTTGATTGGTAGAAAATCCATTATGGAATTGTGTGAAATATGGAATTAGAATTAGTAGAAGGCAAGTGACTATGACAAAAACTGTAGTGACTATTGGCGACTGCTTTATTAGCTTTTCTATTTCTTTCATTTAACTTTTATTCTTTTAATGATTCGCAAAATTTTACTTCTTCATAAACTCTAACCCGTTAAGAGCAGACTATACATTTGGTTTTAAAAAGCAAATCAACGCCCCGTCCTCTTTAGTTGTTAAACTGGAACGGGGTCAAGTCTTTCGTCTTGCCAAATGTACAATTCAAGCCTGCCCCTCGTACTTGCGTTGTTTCTGTACTTATTTAATTTCGTATTGTGGCAACCCTTGCCAGCCATCGACATGTGATGCTGTACGATGAATTTTATTACCTTTTATTTCATATTGAGGCAGGCTTTGCCAGCCGTCTTTGTGTGAAACAGTACGGTGGATTTTGTCACCTTTAATTTCATATTGAGGGAGTCCTTCCCAACCATCTTTATGTGAAACAGTGCGATATATTTTATCACCTTTAATCTCATATTGAGGTAAACCTTCCCAGCCATCAACATGGCTAACTGTTCTATAAATTTTTGACATATTTAGTTCCTTTTAAACACTTAGTAACAACATGGGAATGATTGACAGAAAATCAACCAGAGCATATAACGCCACCAGCAGGCGACCGAAAAACCGAGTTAGGAAAGAGGAGGCGTCAAGTCTTGCGTTTAATGTGTTCTGCTAAACGCACAATGAAAGACCTGACCCACGCGCTTGTGAGACTTTGAAACCTTCTTATATGCTTTTACCTGAGACTTTAAGCACACTGAATAAACAAGGAAGAATTGAGTCCATCGCAGGAATCGTTTTCATCTGGCTTTTCTTTAGCTTATCTGTCGTTTTAATCTCAATAAACCGTACTTTATTATCCTTTATAATAGTCAAATCAGGCCAGCCTTTACGGAAATCGTAAGGTTCTTCTGAAATTTTTTGCGCTACGTTAATAAAGTCATTGGTATTTAGCGCATCAAATAACGCAACAGCAAGATTTACTGATAGATTCGGGTAGCTACTTTTAATA
Organism: Bermanella sp.; assembly: GCA_036960565.1. Lineage (GTDB taxonomy): Bacteria > Pseudomonadota > Gammaproteobacteria > Pseudomonadales > Oceanobacteraceae > Bermanella. The sequence goes on along the minus strand of JBALXQ010000014.1, from coordinate 99,089 downwards.
TATGACGAGTTGATAATCTCTTGAAAATTTGAAATAAACTTATCTTTACTTGTTTGCCTAATTGAACTGACAAGAACACCTGTATGTTCATGAAGAATTGTCAATTGTGCTTCAAGGTAACGACTACATGCATCACCTCTATCGTTGAATATATTTAATTCAGCTAATTTATCTAGCATTAATGCTTTAATAACATTTAAAATTAAACTCCCTTCATTGTAATAACCAACATACCCCTGTTTTTTAAAGAATTCTAGAGCTGCTTTTTCTGGCATATCTGAATAATTTAAAACAACCTCTTCATATAACAATGATAATTTTTCACATTGTTTTATAAGTGACATGAAAGAAAACTCCAAAAATGAGAAGCATATAACAGTACGATAGAAAGGCCCTTCGGTCCGTATATTCGATTTTTATGAGGCTATTCAACAAACTTGTCATTCGCTCGTTCTTCGCAAAGATCATCCCATACTTTCTTAGGAATAAGTTTGCTTGCCCACCCATAATATCCCCAAGTTGTTGCTAGGTCTTCTTGCCAACAAGCATCGCACATCAATGAATGATAATGAACGCTATCGTTCATCATGTCCTCATAGACTTCATGCAAGCTTTTTGGGTAGTTGCAATAGCATTTATATTTCGGATCTCTTTTCCGTTCATATAAGGGACCGACTAAACGCTGGTATATTTTTGGGTGTATCTTTTTCAAGCGTTGATGCACAGCATCTAAAACGTCAACTCGGTCTTTATCTAAGGCATTTCGTCTTAAATTCAGAAGACTCTTTTCAGAGTCATATCGTCCTTGATGAATCCTAGATACTATTCCAGCCATGGTTTAGTTTTCCTATGCCTCATAATGCCGCCCTTGGTTTTTCCCAAGCAAGGCTTTGTTATGCACTCAAAGCCCTGCCATCTCAATTATCCGAACGGCAGTATTATTATTGACAACCTTCCTATTTGATTTTGATATTGTCTGACTGACAAAATTTATTTTATAGCCTTTAATTTTACCAATCCAATCAGTAGTCATTCCTCTAGTTCTACATGCGCAGATGATAATGTCGCATTTGTTTTTAACTAATTCAGGAAGACTAGTTTCCAAGTTACTATTTGGATCTCCTTGGCTTTCAATACCAACTAACGTTCCATTTATATCGATCAGGACTTTAATGTCGTACGTGCCAGGGCGAAGGTCTGTTACTTCGGACTTAGGATATTTTTCCTTTAATAAGTCGAATATGCATTTAATTGTCGTAGTTTTTCCTGTAGTTCCTGCCCCCTGAAGGGCAAATACTTGATTCATGAATATGATCCTTTTATTGCATAACAGTTTTATTCATGCGCATGCGCGTATATTTAAAATCACACGGGGGTCTCGTTATTTCATTTATATTGAAATAACCGGCCAATATCAGGGCACCAATAAAACCCACAGCTAACTAAGCCCCGACCTCGCATGTTAATTTCAGACACAGTCTAAAGTGCAAGTTTTGTTTAATCAAACAACAAAACTCATTTTGGTAAATTTAGATTTAAAACCGCTTGTTCGAAGTAAAGATAAGTAAGGAAAACTGAAAGACCATTAAAAAGGTGCTAGAGAAAATAAAAGTAGAGCCTATTAAGCTTGTCTTTTTTTGTTGTTTATCGACCACAAAAATCCAATTAAAAAATCAGTGCATAATTGCACTATTTTTTGAATAGTAAAAACGTCACAGAATTAATGAAATGATCAATGGTAACGATCCAAAATCAACTAGAAAGCTTCATCAAAATACATTTGGAACATTAAATATTTGGAATCCCTTGAATTATATTCAGCTAATCCACATATCAGTTTACGGCAAGACTATTAAATTAGCTGCCCTCTCAAAATGAGAGTCCATATAACAGAAGGAATTACTAAATATGAGTATAAAGCCAGGGCCAAAACCCAACAAAAAAGATGGAACACCGGATAAAAGACAACGAGTATCACCGGAAAATAAACCTAAGCACCCGAAGTTAAAACCTCACAAACACAAATAGTGAAGGACTACAAATAAGGCTCTTATAGCAGGGCCTTTTCATTTTCTAAAAGCTTAGAAATTTGCTCTTCCAATGCAGACCAGCATTATTCATCACAAAACCATTATGGCACCAACTGAGGCGTAGATTGCGCTATAACCGTTTTATTCTTACCGAACCAAAAAGATTCGATAATAAATCGCGACGTTTTGTGGCCTTTATTGCAAAAGCCTAATCGAATATATAAATGACCAAAGGCCACAAGGGGAGTAAGGGGGTGGAAGGGGTCTCCCCTTTAAAGGAAAAAAGTCTGGCTTTAGTTGAAGGGATTTAAATCAGTTTTATAAGATCGCTACGTTTCTGTGGCTCTAGGTTAATTTCATTGCATCTGAAACAGTTTTCGCACCATAGCGTAAGGATTAAAGCTATTACCTCCGCAGACTGACGAAGGGCCTTAGTTCCAACCCTACTCCTCCGCAGCTGAACCAATACCCTCGTTCGCATAAAGGATTAAAGTGGACACCTCCGCAGCTGAACAACGCCGTTCCATCACATCCATGTGATCACGACATACATGCCATCCTGGCATTAAAAAAGCCCCAAGCGAATAAACACTTGAGGCCAAAGAGGGCGTTTAGAACCCCACAAATACAACAGCAGGATTCTAGATTATGCTTTTAAAAATTTTATAAGCTGAAATTAAATCTCAGCGGCAAGACGAACCCCCTGATCAATAGCACGCTTAGCATCAAGCTCAGCCGCCACATCAGCACCACCAATAAGGTGATGAGGCTTGTTAAGGCCATCTACCAATTCACGCAATGGATCCTGACCAGCACAGATAACCACGTTATCCACATCTAGAATTTCAGACTTACCACCAATGGTAATGTGAAGGCCTTGATCATCAACCTTATCGTAAGAACAACCAGGCATCATGTTCACGCCCTTGTTGATAAGGCCAGCGCGGTGAATCCAACCCGTGGTCTTACCCAGGTTTGCACCTACTTTAGATTTTTTACGCTGCAACAAGAACACTTCACGGCTTGATTCCGCTACTACCGCTTCAACACCTTCAATACCACCACGAGCCTGTAAGGTCATATCTACGCCCCACTCTTTCATGAAGGCTTCAATGTTTTGGCTAGTCGCCTCGCCTTCGTGAGATAGGTATTCAGACACGTCAAAACCAATACCACCGGCACCGATTACCGCAACTTTCTTACCTACCTGCTTCTTATCTTTTAATACGTCTAGATAGTTCATTACCTTAGCGTGGCCGATGCCTTCAATTTCTGGCAAGCGTGGTGCAATACCCGTAGCCAATACTACTTCGTCGTATTCGCCTTGGTTTAGATCACTGGCTGATACACGAGTGTTTAGCTTAAGGTTCACACCAGACAATTCAATTTGCTTTCCAAAGTAACGAATCGTTTCGAAAAACTCTTCTTTACCCGGTACTTGTTTGGCGACGTTGAACTGGCCACCAATTTCAGAAGCGCCATCGTAAAGTGTTACATCGTGACCACGGCTGGCTGCAGTAGTAGCGAATGCAAGACCAGCAGGACCCGCACCAATCACCGCTAGCTTTTTCTTAGCCGTGGTATCTTTAACAATAATTTCAGTTTCGTGACACGCGCGTGGGTTAACCAAGCAGCTGGTTAGTTTGCCGCTGAATACGTGGTCAAGACAGGCTTGGTTACAACCGATACAAGTATTAATTTCTTCGCTTTTGCCTTCGGCTGCCTTAGCAACAAAGTCAGAATCGGCAAGGAAAGGACGGGCCATCGATACCATGTCGGCATCGCCACGCTCTAACACTTCTTCGGCTACTTCAGGGGTGTTAATACGGTTAGACGTAATGAGCGGAATGCTTAATTCTTTTTTGAACTTCGCCGTTACCCAAGTAAAGGCAGCGCGAGGCACTTTAGTAGCAATGGTAGGCACACGTGCTTCGTGCCAACCGATACCAGTGTTGATGATGGTAGCACCGGCTTTCTCAATTTCTTTACCTAGCTGCACAACTTCTTCAAAAGAGCTGCCGCCCTCTACAAGGTCAAGCATAGACAAACGGAAGATGATGATGAACTTCTCGCCTACTGCTTCACGAGTACGACGGACTACTTCAATTGCAAAACGCATGCGGTTGGCGTATTCACCACCCCATTTGTCATCACGAACGTTGGTGCGCTTGGCTAGGAATTGGTTAATAAGATAACCTTCAGAACCCATAATCTCAACGCCGTCGTAGCCGCCCACTTGTGCGTATAGAGCCATTTGAGCGATGTCTTGAATTTGCTTTTCTATCCCGTCTTCATCCAGTTCTTTAGGCTTGAACGGATTAATAGGCGCTTGAATAGCAGAAGGCGCCACTGAATTAGGGTTAAAGGCGTAACGACCTGTGCTTAGTATTTGCATACAGATCTTGCCGTCTTCTGCGTGTACTGCGTCGGTGATCACCTTGTGCTTAAGGGCATCTTCGTCGCTTTGAATAAGGTTAGTGTGGGCGTGAGTTGCAGTTTCAGCATTGGCGCCAAAACCACCGGTAACGATAAGGCCAACACCGCCGCGAGCACGTTCAGCGAAGAAAGCAGCCATGCGGCCCATGCCTTCTTTATGTTCTTCAAGACCGGTGTGCATAGAACCCATGATGACGCGGTTCTTTAATTGAGTGAAGCCAAGATCTAGTGGCTCAAGCATTTTTGGAAAGTGCTGGTTGGCTGTTGTCATAATTATTCCAATCTCTCATCTGTGCGTTCGGCTTCTGGGGCCAAATCTGCGTTGTTTGTAAGTCGGGGGGGATTATCAGGGGTTATTAGATTGCCGTCGTTATCATTTGATAACGAAAATAGAGGTATTTATGCCTAATACTATAAAGACAGCAAATAAATGGCTATTTAACGAGCAATGATCATTGGATAGCCAAGTTTCTAAGCAGATCAACCAAATTAAGATGGTTTGGGCGTTGTAAAGACACCGTTAAAAATACCGCTCAATAATCAAACAGAAAGCAATAATAGGAATAAACATGGCCGACTCTCACTCTATCTACATGGCTCCACTAAAAGACATGGCCTTCTTAATGAATGAAATGGCCATTACCCCCACCAACAATGAAGAGCTCTTGTTTGTATTAGACCAGGCTGCGCGCTTTGCACAAAAAGAGTTAGCGCCCATTAACCAAGAAGGCGACACTATTGGCTGTACGCTAAAAGATGGTCAGGTCACTCTGCCGCCTAGCATGAAGAAGGCGTTTCAAAGTTATGCACAGGCCGGTTGGATGGGTATTTCCATGCCTGAGGAGTTTGGCGGCCAAGCCCTGCCTGAAACTCTAGCCTCTTGTGCTGGGGAAATACTCACTTCGGCCAACCACGCGTTTAGCATGACCCCAGCGCTGACTATGTCGGCTTGCCGCGCGATCATGGCGTTTGGCAGTGATGAATTAAAAACCACCTACTTAACCAAGATGGTGGCAGGAGAATGGACCGGCACCATGTGCATGACCGAAAGCCATTGTGGGTCTGATTTAGGGTTAGTGCGCACCTCGGCTATAGAAGATGGCCCGGGCCAGTACAAGATTAAAGGCAATAAAATCTTTATTTCAGCCGGCTCCCACGATGCCAGCGACAATATTATTCACTTAGTTTTAGGGCGTTTAAAAGACAGCCCCAAGGGCGTTAAAGGTTTGTCGCTATTTTTGGTGCCCGCCAAGTTGCAAGATGAAGATGGCAACTGGAATAAAGACAACCAGGTAAGCTGCATTGGCATTGAAGAAAAAATGGGCATACACGCGAACCCTACTTGCTCTATGAGTTTTGAAGGCAGCACCGGTTTTATTGTGGGTGAAGTAAATAAGGGCATTAATGCCATGTTCGCCATGATGAACGAAATGCGTTTGGGCACCGCTGGGCAAGGCATAGGTTTATGTGAACACAGCTTTCAAAAAAGTATTGCGTATGCGACGCAGCGTACTCAAATGCGATCGTTAAGTGGTGTAAAAGCCAAAGACCAAGAAGCCGACCCAATTGTGGTGCACCCAGATGTACGCCGCATGTTGCTTACCCAAAAAGTATTTGCGCAAGGCGGCCGCGCGTTAGGGCAATTTTGTGCCCAACTTCTGGAGCAAAGCCATCAAGGAGACATCAGCAAAGAAGACCAACAATTACTGGATATGCTCACGCCCATTGCTAAAGGTTTTTGTACCGAGGTAGGACTAGAAAGTGCCAGCCATGCCATTCAAATTCACGGCGGCCATGGTTTTATAAAAGAAACGGGCGCCGAACAATTATACCGCGACGGACGTATTGCCACGCTTTACGAAGGCACCACCGGTATTCAAGCATTGGATTTACTGGGGCGTAAAGTTCTTGGCACACAAGGCAAGAGCCTCATGAGCTTTACTAAGTTAATGCATAAGCTTTGCAAAGAAAATGTTGGCAATGAAAAGCAACAAGACCTGTTAAACGTATTGGCTAAATATTCTAAAGAGTGGCCAGAACTCACCATGAAAATTGGTGCTAAGGCCATGAAAAACCCTGATGAAGCCGGTGCCGCCAGTTTTGATTATTTAATGTATTCAGGTTATGTCACGCTGGCGTACTTTTGGGCGAAAATGGCAATTACAGCACAAGCCCTCTTAGATGGAGAGTTAGATGGCGACATAACGCCGCAAAATGGAGTGCCAACAGCCCAAAATGAAAAGCTGGATACTGAATTTTTAGAAGGTAAGGTATTAAACGCACGTTTTTATTTTGAACGTATTTTACCAAGAGCGCTGGGCCACAAAAGTAGCATGATGGCGGGCATGAATAGCTTAATGGAGATTAGTGAGAAGCAGCTTTTAAGCGGTTGTTAAACTACTATCAATAGCAAAAAGTTAAAAATAAGACGTTTAATGCAAAGCGGTTAATGCAAGGCGTTTAATGCAAGGCGTTTAATGCAAGGGCTTAATAACGAAGCATAGGTTTAGAACCCTGTGCTTTTTTTATGCGTTAATATTTTAAACTACCGGGGCATATTATTATCATTTAAACTGTTGTTATATAACTCCACCCGGTTGCGCCCTTTATCTTTGGCTTTATACAAGGCGATGTCGGCCTGATTAATCATGCCTTCAAAATCGCCATTGTTAGAATCTATCATGGCAACACCAATGCTAATGCTAATATGAAAACTCTTGCCGTTGTGTTCTATGGGGGTGTCAGCCACTTCGAGGCGCATGCGTTCGGCCAATAACTGCACGCCTTTAAGATCGGTCTCAGGAATAAGTACAATAAATTCTTCGCCACCAAAGCGCGATACCAAATCTATGCCCCGCACCGTTTTCCTCAACAAATTGGCAACACTCACCAATACCTTATCGCCACAGATGTGCCCGTAAAAATCGTTTACCTTTTTAAAATAATCTATGTCCATCATCACAATGGCCAAGGCATGTTCATAACGTCGGGCGCGTACATATTCGTTCCAGCCACGCTCAAAAAAATAGCGGCGGTTATACAATTCGGTTAATGGATCGGTGATGGCCAGTTTTTCTAGTTTTAAATCCATTTGCTTGCGTTTAATAGCGTATTTAATCACTCGAGAAAGTAAGCGGCCGTTTAGCTCATTCTTGGCTAGGTATTCCTGCGCGCCTTGTTGAATAGATTGCTCGCCAATTTCATCATTGTCTAAGCCGGTTAAAACAATAATAGGTAAACGGTCGCTGAGGCTGCGCATGTTACTCACCGTGCCAATGCCACTGGAGTCGGGCAGGGATAAATCGAGCAACACCGCGTCTAGAGTATTTACTAAGAGTTTTTCTTTGGCTTGTTGTAATGAAGAACAGGGAATTAATTCATATGACACCCAGTTAACCTCACTGAGATACTCACTGATTAAATCAAAATCTCCAGGGTTATCCTCCACCACTAGGATGGTTAACGTTTTCACTTCTCGCATGAATCCCTCAGCTTAATAGCCTCATTAAACAACCATGAAAAGTCACTCTGCTAAATTCACTTAATTTCATTTAATACTCAGTGAGGGTAACGCACATGGGAAAACCAATATTTTTCTAAATTGGTCATGAGCTTCACTAGGGATTCATAATCCACCGGCTTCACCATATAAGCGTTGGCATGTAATTGGTAACACTGGTTAATATCTTCAGGTGTCTGGGAAGAGGTGAGCATCAAAATGGGAATATTTAAAAGATCCAAGTTCGACTTCACCTCGGCCAATACCTGCTTACCGTTCATGACCGGCAAATTAATATCCAACAATATAATATTGGGACGCGCCGAATCTTCATGACCATTACGCCGATAAAGAATATCCATGGCTTCTTCACCGCTACTAGCGACTAGGGTTTGGGGATAGCTTTCCTGACAATCCTCAAGCACCTCAAGCATTAATTCGGCCTCGGCGGGATTATCTTCCACTAATAAAACATTTAAAATCGCTGACATGTTGATTCCTTTTCAGCTTCTTCACTTTCTAGATCTACAATATTTTTATCACTGCTATCACATTTATTGTCTTCATCGCCTTCATCAATAATGGCCTCGTTAGCGGGCAAAGAAAAATAAAAAGCCGCGCCCTCACCCACCGTCGATTCCAACCAGATTCGCCCCCCGTGATTTTCTACAAGCCGTTTACTCACCGCCAAGCCTATGCCATTGCCCGGATAGTGTTGGCGATCATGTACACGTTCGAATAAATTAAATATCCGTTCAAAACTTATCGAATCTATGCCCACGCCATTATCCTGAACACAAAACACACTTTCTTTTTCACCTTGCTTAACCGAGATATCAATCTTAACGCTTTCACCATTACGAAATTTTATGGCGTTACTAATGAGGTTTTGAAAAACCCGATTAATTTGCTGGGCATTAACCATTAATGAAGGCAAGGGCATGCGCTGAATATCCGCGTCATTTTCTTTTATCTTTCCGCCAAGATCATGTAACACTTTATCGAGTTGAAGCGACAAATCCGTCACCTTCACATCTAATTCATCGGAACCCGCCCGGGAAAATTCTAATAAGCCATTTATCATGGCCTGCATGCGCTTGGCTCCGTCTACCGAGTACTCGATGTATTTATTGGCTTTCTCATCTAACTGCCCTTGATAACGCTTGGCCAGAAGCTGGTTATAGCTGGCCACCATACGCAAAGGCTCTTGTAGATCATGGGAGGCAATATAGGCAAACTGTTCAAGATCTCCATTGGAGCGCTCTAGCTCTTGAGTTCGCTCTTTAATTTTCTTCTCTAAGTTTTCGTTGGCTGATATAAGGTTATCGGTCATAACGCTGAAGGCGAGGGTGAGCCGACCCACTTCATCATTTTGGGTGATGGGTTGAGGTTTATATTCAAGGTAGCCCTGAGCAATTTTCCAGGCGGAATCGGTTAGATCGAGTATGGGTTTAATAATTTTTTTATTGTAGAAATACAATATGCTTAAAAGCAGCAGCACCGATAAAGCCGTGGTTAAAGCAGCCAGAACGGCATATACGATACTTTGTTCTTTGAAGTTTTTTAATGACGATTCAAGCTGAGAAAAACTGTCGGCAGAGAAGTCAGCCAAACCAACCTCCATAAGGTTGGTTTCTATAATGAAGCGGTCCAGTGCCGCTTCTATTTGTGGCTGATCCCCAAGTAAAACCGCATTAACCAATTCTTTTTTATTAATTTGTATGGCTTCATGCATATTAACAATGGCCGCCAGGGAATTTTTGCTTTTTTTAGTGGAATCTTGTCTTTGTATTAAATTATTCAACTGACTTTGAATAACATTATCTGTCTGAGCTATGGTCACCAATTGAGCCTCTAGCTTATCGTGACGAAAACGCAGTAAATGCGATTTATTGTTTAGGTAATCGATCATCAGCCGGGCCGATAACTTATTCACTTGCTGCAAGTCCGATATCACTAAGCTCAATTCATCCTGCTGCTTTTTTTGAATGATAAAAAAACAGGCTAAGAGCAATAACAACAACAGCATAAAGCAGGCTGGTGGAATGATGATTTTTGTGCGTATTTTCATTTATTCCATCCATGAAACCCTAAACAACACTCCAACCCCAAATCAATCATCACTCAATACCGTGCAGTCTAGGGGCTATGACTTTTAACTATAGCTGCGCAGCACGGATTGGCCATTTTAAACCTGTTTTGCTGTCACCATCGCAAATGTATCCATTGTCCATATAAGCATTTGGAATATTAGTGTATTCACAATTCAGTATGGCTATATAGACCAGAGCTGGCTAAAATACGCCCGCCTAAATTTCCATGGTCTAAATTGGCCTAAACACTTAAAAGGAGTAAAGCATGCCAGTAACACCCAGCCGCATTCTTATGCTTACCCTATTGCTTTTCACCTGCCTTTCAAGCTGGTCAACACCACCAAAAGATAAGTCATCGGTAATTGTAATTGGTGCCGGCCTCACAGGCTTAAGTGCCGCGATTGAACTGCAAAAGTCAGGGCTATTGGTCACGGTATTAGAAGCAAGTGCTCACACAGGGAAGCCTGTTTACAGCTTTACGAGCGACTTTATTCAGGCTGATACTGATGTAAAAAATATGCCAAGTGATGAACTGCTTAATGAAGAGGTGCACGAACAAATTCACGGGCAAATTCACGGGTATCTGGCTTTGTTGGGATTACAGGTAACGGATACTGCGAGCCCAGACACTGATGAATATGCAATTTCCAGCAAGCCTATGGCAGCTAACACCGCCATAGACAGTCTTCAAAGCCATTATTACCTGAACGGAAAGCTCATTTCCTTCCAGGATTTAAGCCAGGTCTTTGCCCAGCATATATCCCCCGACTATCAGCGCTTTTGGCTGGCCTTTAATCAATTAACGCAAAGACAAGTAGCCAAGCTGGAAACTGAAGTTAAAGCACAACGTAAAAAAGCCCAGCCTTACTCCATTCAATTAAGCCCACCCTTGAGCACTCAGGATTGGTTAAATAGCCTTAATTTGCACCCAGCCGCTCTTATGCTGGCCAAGCATCACCTTGAAGCCATATATGATAAATCCTCACAATTATCCTTGCTCTCATTGGCCCGTGTACAAGGTTCTCGTAATCATGAACGTGACCGCCAAGCGCAAGTGCGACGTATTGTCGGAGGCGATAGCCTTATGGCTAACGTTCTGGCAACCAAGCTAACAAAACCGGTTTTATTGAATCATAAAATCACCAGTATTAAACACACCAAGACAGGCGTAGTGGTGAAAGCGGGTGGCAAAATTTTCAGGGCTCAGCAATTATTAATTAGCCAGGCCTTGCCCAAACTGGCCCAGTTAAATATCAGCCCAGTATTGCCAGCCGATATATTGTCATCTTCCCAGCATTTAAATTACGGCGCTTACAACAAGGTATTACTGCAATATCAAAGTGGCTTCATGGCCTTAGTTAATGCCAGCAGCAGCCACGAACTGCCCATGGGTTGGAACCGAGTGCAAACGCACGATGCCAATGCGTTAAGTAATACCCTGACCACCTACACTTCAGGCGGCTTTATCGATGGCCAAAGCTACATAAGTACAGAACACATCATTGCTATTAAGCGTGCGCAGTTGGCGGCAAAATTTCCCGGCATTGATAAACTTTTCATTAGTGCCAGTGTTCAAGCTTGGCATCGCGAGCCCTGGCCGGGTGGGCATTATATTAGCTATCAAGCCAAGGAAATTAACCACTATTGGGATAACTTTAAGTTGCCGGTGAGGAATATCTATTTTGCCAGTGGCCAAAGAGACAGCCTTTATCCAGGGAGCTTTAGCGGGGCGGCTCGAGCAGGTGTACAAGCGGCACAAGCCATGAGCCAGCACGCCTACATGAATTCCAACTCTAGTCTGGCCAGTGGCTATTAGAGCAGGCTCAACAGTATAAGGTTATGAAGCGGCATTCACGGGCAGTTTAATGATAAAGCAACTGCCCCTCCCTTCTTTTTTCTGATAACTCAATGTCCCGCCGTGACTCTTTATTATGCTATGGCAAATAAATAGCCCGAATCCTAGCCCAGTGCCATTGGGCTTATTAATAAAAAATGAATCAAACGTTATTTCACTGGCTAAGAATTTAACACCATCACCACTGTCGGTTATTTGAATGACAATTTCTTCATTTTGTAAAAAACTGATCACCTCTATTTCTTTCGTTTCTTTTTTCAGCACAGCGTCCTTTGCATTCGCGAATAAGTTGGTTAGCAACAACTCAAATTGCTGAGCGTTACCTACCAAATCAGGTAAATCTGTCGCCAATTTTTTAATTACCGTTATCTTGTTTAACGAATGTTCCGACTTAAATAACTCACTCACTTTTTCAACCAGACCGTTTAGATTAAATGACTGTTTTTGGCTATCTAATACTTCGCGGCCAAAGTGACTCACATGTTCAAGGATTCCTAACATTAATTTATTCTGCTTGTTAATTTCTTCAAAATCACTTTCATTCATGCTGTCAGACGGAGTATTTTCCTTAATATTTTTATGAATACGACCGAATGCTAAAGCCATAATATTAATGGGCTGTCTTAGCTCTTGAACAATCGCCACGGCCATTTCCCCCAGCGAAGAAAACTTAGCGGCTTGCAATAAATTAGTTTGGGTTTTTGACAATACTTTATGACTGGCCTGTAACTCTTCACGAACTTTCTTTAATTCGCTTTGTGCTTCATCGCGCTCGGAAAGGTCACGTATAATGCCGGTAAAGGTGCTACTAAAACCCTGCACTATTTCACTTACCGCCAAGGCCATGGGGAAAACCGAGCCATCCTTGCGCCTACCTTGTAACTCACGCCCCATACCAATCACTTTATTAATTCCAGTTTCTTTATACATTTTCAAATAATCATCATGTTTATGAGCATGATAATCCTGCATCAGAATCTTAACGTTTTCCCCCAGTACTTCCGCTGCGGAATAACCAAACATTTTATCGGCGGCCACGTTAAAAGTGGTGATCAAACCTTTTTCATCAATCATGATAATGGCATCTACTGTGGTATTAATAATACTGCTCATGCGCGCTTCGTTTTCTCGTAATTCCACCGCACTTTGAAAATGGCCACGAATATCCTGAGCGAGACAAATAATTCCATTAGTTTCTCCTTTTTTACTGCGCATTACCGCCCCGGTTAACAACACCCTAATTTCAACACCGCCCTTGCCGAGGTAAGTCACCTCTTGCTCTTTAATGAAACCACTTTTCATTAGGCCATTAAGCCCTTCACCATAAAAATCTTGTTGATGCGAAATAATATCTGAAATAGACATGGTTAATAATTCTGAGCGCTCAAATCCCAGTAATTTAATGGCGGCATTATTTACATCTATTATTTCAAATATGGGCGACAACACCAGCAGTGCACTGGGCAGGCTGTCCATGATATCTGAGTTGTATTTTGCAGATTTTTTTAACAACCGATTCATTTGAAGGGTTTTTAATTGCGCGTCTTTGCGCTGGGCCATTTCTTCTTTTAGGTGACTGCGACTTTCTTTAAGGTGTATGCCCTTGTGACGGATATTGAGCATGAACCCCCAAATAACCAAAGCCAAAATACTGGCCATAAATATAAATATAAAAGTAAATTGATAAGTGACCTTGTGAGCCTGATCGATAACTTTCCAAAGGGGAATTTGCACCTCAAGCACCCCGCGTACATCTCCCACTTGCCAATCATTTTTAGGCGTTAGTTTATGCTGGTTATGACAATCGACACAAGATTCACGCATTAAATCACTGCTGGCATACCTTAATAGCATTCCCTGCTTAGTATTAACAAACCGATAATAAGGTCGACTGGGGGCCGCATTCAATGCCTTCCAAGCATGCTGGCGAAAATTATCACTCAAGCCGACATTATCATCGCGCCACGGAAACGGAAAGGGACTGTAAAGGCTGGCTTTATAACCTGAATGGCGACTGAGATTGTCGGCCAGTATCATAGTGAGAGTGGCAGGCAGCGGAATGGCACCTTCTATATGGGCATAATTGTGACTGACACTTATTTGCGAATTATTTACTTTATCCACCACTTCCGTGGTGTATATAGAGCGAAAACTTTCCAAAGCCTGACTGTAAACCTGAGCCGTCTGCAAAGAATTTTTAGTGACAATGCTGCTTTCAATTTGCTTAATATAAAGAAGAAAAGCCGCCACCACGCCCGCAAACACCAGCGCACAGATACAGGTAAATAAAATATCAGACTTCTTAAATTTTTGATTCACAATCCACCCAGGCTCCAGCCCCCCCAAAAAACAGCAGGCATTCAGTCTTATAACTATAGCCTAGCCCTGCCATAGATTTGGGACAAAGGCGCACAAAGCAGGGCATCTCGTTATTAGGAAGAGTTTGATATAGATAGGGTGGGGGGTTAATCAATTGAGACATAAGTAAAGGTAAGCCAAGCTAGACAGGTACAGGAAGAATAGCGTTTTAACGTTAATCTTAGGGCTCCATAATCACCTTCACCGTCACACGGTCCACGTGAGCAGCTTCATCAATCACCACGACTTCAAATTCCCCAGCATGAGGGAAATGGTAATAGATAAAGTGGCCAAGTTTTGCGCTGCCGACAAAGCGGCCATTCATGTACCAATCACGCTTGCCTTGCCCGCCCACTGATTCAAGCTTTATGGCCACCTCACCCTCGCTCGCCCTAAAACGGTATTGGTTGCCATTTTCCATGGAACTGATGCTCAGTGGTCTAACCGATATTGCAGGAGGGGTGACGCATTTTTTATCCACCTTGGGCAACTGCCCATGAAAACGTAGATTAGGCGCAATCCAGGGCTCTATAATGGTGGGCCACAGGGCTAGGGTTTTGCTTTCTTTTGCGCTGTTCCCGCAGGACTTATCAACCAGAAAACCTGAGTTTGCATCCAGCCATATTTTATAAGGGTTGGCCCGCCACACATCCACTCCCGGTTCCGCTAAGGTGGGAGGAGCCTGTCCATTGGCCAGCCAGGCATCCATAGCCAGATGACAGTGCTCGTTCTTAGTTTGTGATTCTCTTACCCCCAACGGCCAGCAAGTTGAATCAATGGACACACCCTCCGGCACGGCAATCGTTTGCCTTTTTCCCGGTATGGATTCCATCACTTTAAATAAAATAGGCGCCGCGGTAAGTGCGCCATATTGACCCGGTAATGCGGTTCCGTCTGGCCTTCCTACCCAAACACCCACAGTGTAATTTTTAGATACCCCCAATGCCCAAGCATCACGATAACCATAACTCGTGCCTGTTTTCCAAGCGATGGGGTTGGTTTGAAAGTTAAACATGCTGCCATGAACCCGATCAGGGCGTGGTGCTGATGACAGCATTTTATACGTCACCCAAGCGGCTTCTTCATTCATTAAGAAACGATCATTTTTTAAGGGCTGCAAAGCACTATATCGCAATGGCTTAACTTGCCCGCGATTGGCCAGGGCGGTGTAAAGAGAAACTAACTCAGCCAGATTTGTGCCTACCCCTCCTAGTGCCAGAGATAGATTAGGTTTACCAGGGATTTGTAAGGTTACTCCGGCATTTTTTAATTCGGCAAAGAAGCGCTCAGCCCCGTAGGCTTCTAGCACTTGCACTGCTGGTAGGTTTAAAGATTTTTGCAAAGCAAAGGTGGTACTCACCGGGCCGTTAAAATGTTTATTAAAATTTTCAGGTCGGTATTCCCCCGATAAACGCGGCGCATCCAGCAATAAACTATGAGAATGAATTAGGCCAACATTTATGGCGCGGCCATAAATAAATGGCTTTAAAGTTGAGCCTGGCGAGCGAGTAGCACCCACCATATCCACATGACCAAAGCGACGGGCATTTGCAAAATCGGCCGAGGCCACATGGGCTTTAATATGGCCGCTTTTATTTTCCACCACTAATATGGCCATGGAACTGTGCTCGGGTAAATCCACACTTATATCTTTTACATATTCCTCCAATGACGACTGCATCTCTAGATTAATATAAGTGGGAATAACATGGGCGTTGGGATAGCGTTTAACAAGTTGCCGCGCCAATATGGGGGCATGCATGGGACGAGCAGGCTCAAACGCCACCACCGATTCTTGCAACGCATTTTCAATGCGTCCACTACTCCAAACCGATGAGTCTTGTAACCGTGTTAAAACTTTATCGCGGGCAAGCCTCGCTCTTTGTGGATGTCGGTCGGGCCTTAAACGGGAAGGTGCCTGAGGTAAAACAGCCAATAACGCCGCCTCGGCATCGGTGAGTTCTCCGGCATTTTTTTCTAGAAAAGTTTGGCTGGCTGCTTGCACACCTTCGATGGCACCGCCAAAAGGCGCATTATTTAAATATAGTTCAAGAATTTCAGTTTTTGAGTAATGCCATTCTAATTGCAAGGCTCTCAATACTTGAGATAACTTGCCCAAAATCGTTCTGGAGTGAGGATGAAATATTCTCGCCACCTGCATGGTAATAGTTGAGCCACCAGAGACGACACAGTTACAGGAAAAATTTTGCCAAGCCGCGCGTAACACCGCCACCGGATTCACACCCGGGTGCCACCAAAACCACCTGTCTTCATACGTCAGTAACGCTTCAATGTAATTGTCGGATACTTGAGGCAAAGTGATGGGATGACGCCACACCCCACTTTCATCGGCGAAGGCACGTAATAGGCGACCGTGCTCATCCAGCACAATTCTTGAAAATCGTGCGCTCGAGTTAACCTGCTCGTTAATAGGCAAAAGCAGATCAGCTAACTTAAGTGTCGCTATTAATAGAATAAAAATTAGCCCGATCCTGCCCAAGGCTAATTTAAATTTAATCAATAATCTCTTAGGTGAAATTATTTTATTTTCAATCCACTTAAGGTCGCGCCGACGCCGTAACTTTCAGGATCATACATATCCTCGGCATAAGGGGCGGGTACCTTGTAGTCACCAGGCGTGACTGCACGGGCAAGATAAAAGGCGTACACTTCTTTTTGCCAGCCCACGTTGATGGCCGCCACATAGCGGTCATCACGAAACTCTTCATGAACAATTTCGCTGCGTTCTTGCCACTTGGCAATAGAATGGCCATCAATTTGGATATCGCCCAGAGTAGCGGCGTGTTTTAGGTTTTGATTTTCAAGCTCAAGTCCTGCTGGAATTAAATCTACCACCATTAAATCAGGCATACGTCGTTCGGTATTAATACGCAAACTCACCAATACCATTTCTCCCACGTTTAGTTCGGTGGGGGAAATGGCATCACCCTTTAAAGAGTAATAACTGCGTTCAATTTTTATGCCCTTGTTAAGCTCAGGCTCAGGGGCTTTTTTACCGTAACCTGAGTAGGCCACTGTGGTGTACAACAAGTTTTGTGAACGGTTAGTTAGGCTGATGCCCTGGGCGACATCTTCCCCTTGTAGAAAGGTAGAACGGTTACCGGATGCATTAATGGTTTTTATTACATCGGCATATTTCAAATCGGCTTGCCAACTTCTATTGTTGTTGGTCTCCAATGCAATGCCCGCTAAAAATAATGCATTGCGCTCTTGGGTGCTTAGGTAGTGCCGCGATTTTAATTCATGGGCAAGATCCACCGCCAGTTTAAATACGTCGGCTTCCTTAATTTTATGACGACTCAACAAATGAATGGCTAAAGCCTTATCTCGAATATTGCTGCCGTAATCTCCTAGGTAAAAATTGCCACGACTGACATTAGACAAAGCTTGATCCAACAGTTTAGCGCCGTTTTTAATATCCCCTTGATTGTGAAGCGCTAGCCCTAGGTGAATCAGCGGTAAGAAGCTCTGGCTATCGGTATGCTTGTCGGCCAATTTACGCAAATGCCCAAGGCCGGCTTTATTGTGACGAGACAAAACGTACCCAGCATAAGCGCGGTAGGCAAAGCGGTAGTGTTCTGGCTTTTCGCTCCAACGGGCAGAATAACTGGAAGAATTTTTAAGATAGTCATTTAAACGCTTCATGGTTTTGTCATAAAAGGCGTCGCTTACTTGGAAACCTTGTTCACGGGCGTCGGTAATAAAATCACCTACATATGCCCCAAGCCAGTGCTGTTCTTCGGTGTCATTGCTTGACCATAAACCAAAACCGCCATTCTTCTTTTGCTTTTTAAAAATACGTTCAAGACCTGCTTCAATATTCTGAGCGGGTGTGTGCCCTGTGGTATTTTTTAAATCCAAACTCTGTAACACATCCTTATTGGTATACACCCAAGGATAAGTACTGCTGGTAGATTGTTCTAGGCATCCATAAGGATATCTCAGTAAGTTAGACATCTGGTTGCGCATTTCCAGATCCACCATATTTGATGCACTTAGGCTCGCTTGAAGTGTTTGCGGAATATAGTCTTCAAGTTTACCGGCCGTTAGGGTTAACGATTCACTTTCCTTTAATACCTTACGCTCAATCTGGGTGATAGCAGGGTAAGCCGAGCGCGCGTTTAACTTCCACTGGCGCTCAATGGGATAATCTTCAATACCGTTAACACTTAACTTAATATTGCTGGTTTGTCCTTGGTAATTAACAGTAAAGGGATAGGTGAGCGTTTTTTTGGTTTTATCTAAAAGCGTAATGCTCTGACTGCTGCTGGTCATTTCAATTGGGCCATCAACACTTAACTTCACCTCTAGTGTTTGCTCTTGGCCACTTAAATTATTTAAGTCCAACGCCAGAGTAGAAGAGTCTCCCCAGGCTACAAATCTTGGCATAGATAATTGAGTCACCATGGGCGCCGCTACTGTTACTTCTTGTTCTGAGCTGCCTGCGCTGTCTTGTGTGAAGGCCACGGCCATGAGTTTTATGCGTCCGTTAAAGTCAGGTAGATCCAGTTCTACATTGGCCTTTCCATTTTTAACTTCTACCAAACCACTGAATAGGGAAACAATTTGCACTTCTGATTGAGCTTGTTTACCGCCTCGGCTTAAGTCGCCGGCATCACCACCAAATCTTTGTTTGGCTAATTTATTGGCATTCAATTCAATCAGGTCGTTATACATGTCGATGGAATCGATATCATAACGGCGCTTGCCAAAGAAAAAGTCATGGGGGTTAGGGGTTTGATAATCGGTGATATTAAGTACACCAACATCTACCGCCGCCAGTGTTAACCAAGCATTATTGACGACTTCGCGATTGTCATCTTCACCCTTAAATACATTGAGTTTTAAGTTTACAGTTTGATTAGGCAACCATTTTTGGGGTGCATCAAAATCAACGCTAAGTTTTTGTTGTTGGCGATTAAGAGGCAAATGAATCAAACCAAAGGCGCGAGTGGGTGTCACTTTTTTCTGATTATCTGCCGCTTGCAGGTGCACCACAGAAATATAAATATCATGACGGTCCCACGCAGGATCAAACGGAATGCTAACCTTAACGCCTTCTTTAGGCACATTTAGCCGATGACTCCATAAGGGTTTATCTGCTTCCACTACGATGATGGATTCACCTGCAGCCGGTGGAATAACATTTAGCTCAATGGTGTCGCCAGCTCGGTAATGCTGTTTATCCAGAGTAAGTGTCACTTTATCAGGGCGGGCTGCCTGGCCTGACTCTTGGGCATCACGCCACCAGCCATACCAGTCATTACCGGCTCTAAATTTATAGCTACTTTTATAACCAGTATCGGTGTCGGTCACTTCCAATCGGTATTGACCATAATCCACTGGCATTTTTATTTTAGCCAGTTTTCCGGCTTCAATCTTGCCAGACATGGATAGCTCTACCAATTCTTTATCTGTGTGTTCGTAATGCCAACCCTCATGGCGGCTGTATTCCCAAAAATAACGACGGTCTTCGCGAATTAAAACTAGGTCGAGATTCTGCGCTGATAACTTTTTGTCATTGCCGACTGTTTTCACCAGTTCAAATTCTGCCTGGCCACGGGCTGGGGCAAACTTTTTAAACACAGGGCGAATACCAATTATGCCTTTTTCAGGCAAAACCTTGGCAACATGGCGGCGACTAATGGGACGACCACCACTTTCATAAAGACTGGCAAAAACAGAAACCGATAAGGGTGATTTTGCATTCTGCCAGCGCGAAGGAATTTCAAGAGTTAGCTTGCCTTCTTCATCCATTTTGCCATTATTTTCTTCGAAGTTATCATTCCACTGGGTTTCATTTTCATAACCAAAATAAAAGTCATTATAAATTTCAAATGGATGACGCAATAATCCCACGCGAATACGCGCATCCAAACGATTGCCAGAAGCCGGCGCGCCATACAGGTACTCACCTAATATAGGCACGGTGACATCTTGCTTAGTATTAAAGAATTGCTTGATTTCATTTTTGGCATTAAAGGTAAGCTTAAGACGCTCTGGCATAAATTCTTCTACTTTGAATTCATATTTCACCTTCTTCTTACTAACACCCGACACTTCCAAGTGCCAATTACCTACTTGAGCCGTTTTATCTATCTTGTACTCGTATTCATAATAAGCCTGCTGATTAGCATGCCAGCTAAACTCTTTAACGGTTTGGCCATCGGCACGCTTTAGTTTTGCTTTTAGAGGAATAGAACGCTCTTTTTTGCCATCGTAATTTCTTAATAGGGCGCTAAAGTTAATAGTATCGCCGGGGCGATAGAGGTCTCGTTCGCTGTAGATAAATAACTCTTGTGTATGGAAAGGTCTTTTTCCCAGATCAAAATCTGATAAATCCAGAGCCGCCTTTTTCAGGGAAACCAGGGTATAAGAATCCTGATAACTGGCCACTAAAAAGCGAGCCTCTTTATTTAATGGGCTAAACACCACCTGCCCCAACTCATCCGTGTACTTCTTATTAACCTGAGTACCATTGTGTGTTAATAAAGATACTTTTACTTTTGCTAGGGCTTTTGTGTTTTTCAAACTGTTAACATTCACCGTCATGCTTTGCTTGTAACGGCGAATGTGTACACCAAGATCGGTAACCGAAAAATAGCTGGCTTGCATTGTGCCTTCATACGTACCCGGCACTTCCATTACGGCCACATAAATACCTGACTCCCGCAAGGCTGGAATTTCATGCAGAGGAATATTAAACGTTTTACGTTTATTTATTTGAGCTGGCAAATCATAACGACCGCTATGAACCAAATCCCCTGCTTCAGCCATGAGCCTTAATTGATATTGACCATAGCTCTGGCGACCCGCCAGCGAGCTCACTACATAAGGAATATTTTCACCCTTAATACGGTGAAAATTAATATTCACCTCAGGCACGTTTAAAGTGGTAACCGGTAAACCGGAATGTAAATCCAAGGGTAAAAAATGGCCGCTAGATGAAAAACTCACCGATGCCTGAACCTGGCGTGTTTGCACACTGGCGGTTTCGGTAGAAGCCAAGCGAGAACCCAATGCCGATGCTAGGTGCCAATCAACCTCTATGTCATAACTGGTAGCAGGCTGGATAAATTCAAAATAGGCTATCTTGCCCGACTCAGATAAAACCCAGCTGCCATTTACGACGCCTTGTTTATTGCTTACCTGTAAATATTTTGAAAAGTTTTCACTGGGATTAAGCGGAACAGAAAAAGTGACCGCCAGAGCATGGCCATCGTCAAAGCTGCGCTCTGAAATATCGGAGACTAAAAAGTTAACATTTTGATAGGTTTGTTTAACTTGGTTGAGGTCAAACACATTGGAAGCGTTGTTTTGGGTATCGCTCTGGGTTTCGCTATCGTCCTTGGGCAAGGCATGTGTGACAACCGGAACGGGGGCTTTATTTTCCACAACGTCTTTAGCATTATTGGATTCATTACCATCCTGACTGCAGCCCCATAAGGCCATAGCTAATGCCAGCACGCTTAAGCAGCGATACACCTTGTTCATCCCTAATCACCCTATCCTAAAAATTGCCGCCATCTTACTTAAAATTTGCAGGGGTTTGAAGAGTGTAAGTGTCTGTTAGGTCACAGCCGTTAAGACAAATGATGATGAATACGGATTACGCAGGTTAAATATGAGCTGGGATTAATCTATAAGCTGGGAAAGTTCGAAAGGATGGCAATAGTGAACGCCAAAGCGCCCACTACTGCCATTAATCATTAAGGTTTGAGTTGAAAGGTAATTACTTCACACAAGCCAAGGCTTGCTCAACGTCGGCAATGATATCCACAATGTTTTCTATGCCCACCGAGATGCGAATCAAGTCTTCACTCACGCCTGCCGCTTTCAGTTCTTCACTGTTTAACTGGCGGTGGGTGGTGGAAGCTGGGTGACAGGCCAGTGACTTAGCATCGCCTATGTTTACTAAACGTAAAATCATTAACAAGGCATCGATAAACTGACCACCGGCGGCAACCGAATCGGTTTGTTCGCTGGCTTTAATACCAAAGCTAATAATGCCTGAAGCCTTGCCACCTGTGATGCGTTTACACACATCCTGATACGGGCTATTTGGCAATGCCGCATAATTTACCCAGGCCACTTTAGGGTGGTTCGTTAAATACTCGGCCAATTTTTCTGTGTTTTCACAATGGCGCTCCATGCGTAAACCCAGAGTTTCAAGTCCCTGCATAATTTGGAAAGAACTATGAGGTGATAAAGCTGCACCTGTGTTACGCAACGGCACCACGCGGCAACGACCAATGTAGGCAGCTTCACCAAAGTCACGGGTATAAACCACACCGTGATAAGAAGGATCAGGTTCGTTCATCATGGCAAAACGTTCTTTGTGGGCCACCCAATCAAATTTACCTGAATCGACAATGGCGCCACCGATAGTAGTGCCGTGGCCGCCAATGTATTTGGTTAACGAATGAATCACGATGTCGGCGCCCATCTCAATAGGACGGCACAAAAACGGTGTGGCTACCGTGTTATCAACCATCAAAGGAATGCCGTGCTTTTTGGCAATAGCCGCCAGCTTTTCTAGGTCCACAATGTTACCGGCTGGGTTACCAATAGATTCACAAAAAATGGCGCGGGTGTTTTTATCGATAGCCTTGTCAAAGCCAGCAAAATCATCGGCATCTATCATGCGCACTTCAATGCCCTGGCGTGGGAAGGAGTGAGCAAATAAATTGTAAGTACCTCCATATAACTGGCTGGTACTCACAATGTTGGTGCCCACTTCACAAATAGCTTGAATGGCATAGGTGATTGCCGCCATGCCCGACGCGACCGCTAACGCACCGATGCCCCCTTCCATGGCTGCGATGCGTTGCTCTAGTACATCTGTGGTGGGGTTCATGATGCGCGTGTAAATATTTCCTGGCACTTTTAAATCAAAAAGGTCGGCACCATGCTGGGTATTGTCGAAGGTATAAGAGGTAGTTTGATAAATTGGAACCGCCGCCGACTTGGTGGTGCTTTCCGATTCGTATCCGTGATGAAGGGCAAGAGATTCCAGTTTCATATATTTTCACTTTGTAAGGCTGTTTTTACAGCTCATTGTTATTACTCTTTATTCACTATTCATAAGGGCCGTGAATAGGCTCTCGATTAAAGAGCATGGTTAAAGAGCGCGTTTAAACACCGCTTGATCATAGCGCATCTGGCTTTTATCTAACAAGAGGGCCTTAAACGAAAAAAAGCGACCTCTATATTGATAGTGGCCGCTTTTACGAATGAAACTTTTACTTTATTTTTTATTTATATCGAATGGCGCCAGCCACTAAAAAAATAATTAATATTAAGAATGAAAATTGCGAAAAATACAAAGGTTCGGCCAATAAAAGTGCGCAAAATACCAGGGTAAAAAATGGCTGCAACAATTGTATTTGTCCCACTGTGCCGGCGCCTGCCTGTGCCATTGCATTATATAAAAACCGAAATCCCCACCACTGACTCACCAAGGCTAAATACATAATGCTTAACCAGGCTTTTAATTGCCCCTTTGCTAGAGAAGTACTGGCAAAAGCAAACAGGTTTTGATTTTCATTAATTATTAATGAAGGATCTGTTGCCAATGTCTCTATCGCAAACTGATCATATCCAAACTCTTTATAGCCAAACTGTTCATAACTAAAGTAGCCAAACGCCAACGCCGTTAAAGGCAAGTATAAAACCAGCATCCAACAAATGGTGGGCCAGCCTCCCAAAGATTTAGCCGCACGGGTGCCCGCCGCGTAACCCATGCCACCAAATGCTAGGGTGCAAAGTGCCAGTAAAAATAATCCTGGTAATGAGTCGATGTCTCCGGGCAGGGCAGCCGCATCAGACTGACTAAAATACAGCATTAATACCCCTGCACCTGCCAGAGCACACACCCAAAAACCCAAACGGTAACGCTCCCCCAATAACAGCACCGCCATTAACGAAGTGGCCAAGGGTAAACCCGCGAGTATGATGCCCATGTTAGATGCGCTAACGCTCTGTAGCGTCACCGATAATAAATAAGGGAAAGCTACCACTACCCCTAGGCCACTCAGTAACAACCAGCCACATTCTTTTAAGCTGGGAAATTTCCAGCCCTGCCAGATCACCACCATTAAACATAAGCTTCCGGCAATAAAACCACGACTGGCGGCAATAAACTGGGTACTAAACTCGTTCATGGCGATCTTGGTCATGGGGACGGTTAAGCTAAATAACACCACGGCCAACAAGCCTTGCAATAGTGGCGTGGCGCTTTGGTGATTAAGGATCGAGCTCCTGGTTAATACGGGCTGCAGCATGTTCGTGTCCTGCTTGAATCAATTTGAAGGGCCATTATGCAGCGGCGCAACTGTT
Organism: Bermanella sp.; assembly: GCA_036960565.1. Classification (GTDB taxonomy): domain Bacteria; phylum Pseudomonadota; class Gammaproteobacteria; order Pseudomonadales; family Oceanobacteraceae; genus Bermanella. Next base: position 74,459 of record JBALXQ010000014.1, on the reverse strand, counting down.
ACCGTCAGATGCAGCTAAGCAGCCTATCACCCATACAGTTGATGCTAAATTCAAACTGTACCGGGATTTTACAGCCTAACTGTACCGGTCATTAGTATATTTAGGCATTTCAGAGCGATACAGTTAGCGCGTATGATAAAGCCAAACCCGATCCTTGAAGAACAATATGGCAAAACTCGGCAGCGCTCAGCTGGCACCTATAAAAAATGAGAGAAAAAGTGAGATCCAGTCTGGCACTCAGCAAAGCGCTCACCTGTATGAAGTGATTGCTCAAGAGCTCATCCAAGACATAGAGCAAGGCTTATATCTTAGCGGGCAAAAGATTCCCTCTGTGCGCAAGCTTAGCCATAAGCGCGGCGTGAGCATTAGCACTGTGAGCCAGGCTTATTCGCTACTGGAAGATCGTGGCATTATTCAGGCTAAACCTCAGTCGGGCTATTTTGTGAAACGCGCCCCCACTGAAATTAATGCCCTGCCCCCACTTTCCATGGGAGATGCACCGAGCAATGTCACCAAGGGCGATCTTATTAAACAAATACTGGCCAGCTGCCAATTGCCCAGCACCGTTAACTTTGGCGCCGCCATTCCCGATGAGGCCATGTTACCGGTGAGATCGATGCAAACCCATTTGCAAAAACTCATCCGTTTTAATAGCCGGGATATTCTCAATTATCAGTTTTCCCCAGGGTACGAGCCGCTGCGCCAGCAAATTGCTCAGCGCATGCGTAACTCAGGCGTACGCTGCCATCAAGATGAGGTAGTCATTACTCAAGGCTGCACCGAAGCCTTAAACCTGTGCCTAAGAGCCAATACTCGCCGTGGCGATACTATCGCGGTGGAGTCACCCTGCTATTACGGTTTTTTACAAATTGCCGAGGTGCTGGGGTTAAAGGTGATTGAAATCCCCACCGACCCCAATACCGGCATGAGCCTAGAAGCGCTTAAGCTGGCCTTGCAAGAGTGGTCAATTAAGTTGGTATTATTAAGCACGCGTTTTTCAAACCCCACTGGCTGTGCCATGCCCCAACATAAGCAGCAACAGTTAGTAGAGCTGATTAATGAATATAAAATAAAAGCCATCGAAGACGATATTTATGGCGAGCTGGGTTACGACAATAATAATCAAACCGTTTTAAAAACCTTCGATACTCAGGGCCGAATTTTATACTGTTCGTCTTTTACCAAAACCGTGGCGCCGGGTTTACGAGTAGGCTGGTGCATTCCCGGTGACAGCCGCGAAGAGGTGATTAATTTACAAACGTTCAATACCCTAGCGGTGGCCAGTTTACCCCAGTGTGCCATGGCTTCTTTTTTACAAAACGGCCATTACGATAAACACCTAAGGCAACTGCAACGCAGCGCCCGTGAAAATTGTGCGTTTTTTATTAACGCCATCATAGAATCGTTTCCGCCCGAAACTCTGCTATCCCAACCCAGTGGCGGTTATGTGTTATGGGTGTGCTTGCCAAATAATATCAATGCCCTTGATGTACAAAAACTGGCACAGCAACAAGACATGGCCATCATGCCCGGAGGCGTGTGTTCCAACACCGATCACTTTGATAACTACTTTAGAATTAATTTTGCTATGCCCTGGAATGCCCGAGTGAAAGAAGCCATTGGGGAATTGGGAAAAATTGTTTGGAAGTTAATGTAGTTTTCACTTCATTTTGAGCAACATTAGCAAGCCATTAAAAAGGGCCTTACCCTAAACGGATAAAGCCCTTTGAAGTGCATTTATTTAGTTAACAGACTGATTAGCCTGCATCTAATAAATTTAAAAGTCCGAATCATCTTCACGAACTGGAAATTGCACGCGACCAGTAAAGGCTTTGCGCCAGTTAATGCCATCATCGGTTGCCCACACATCACTGTTGTATTGATCGCCACCGGTTAAGATTAATTGCCCGTTATGTACTCCTAAGCCGTGACCTGAACGTTTGGAAAATTTCGCTTCAGCCGTTTCTTCGGCCCAAGTAATACCATCGGCACTTGACCATACGTCGTTTAAATAATTGGGGTACTGGCTACCGCCCACTACCCATAACTTATTATTCCAAACCGCCACCGCATGATCACTGCGGCCACCAAATTCTGGAATGGTTTTTTGCCAATTGGTGCCATCTTGCGAGGACCATACGTCATTTGAATTATTAGATCCGTCAGTACTGCCACCAACCACCCATAACGTGTCAGCAAAGCTTGCCACCGAAAAGTTGGTTTTAGTGGCAAAGCTAGCGCCACTATTCACCACTTCATTCCAAGTGATACCGTCATCGGATTGGTAAGTTTTATTCACTAACGGCTCATCACCAAAACCGCCCTCGCTTTGAATAAGCCATAATTGGTCATTCATGTTTACCATTTGAAAACGGCCATAAGTGCTTAGTGGGTAATTGGCACCCTCTTGCGCACTCATCTCTTGCCAGTTAGTGCCGTCTGTTGATTGATACACTTTATCCAAACTGGCATACCAAACACTGCCACCAAACTGAATAAGAGAACCATCAGAGGCGTAATCATTATCAAAGGTTTCTGATATTGCTTGCTGCTTTTGCCATACAAAACCTTTTTCAGAGGTCCAAACGTCTTTGGTGTAATGACCAAAGCGACGGCCACCGGCCAACATTAATTTGCCATTAAATGACGTTAGCGCCGGGTATAAACGCCCCGAGTATTCTGCCACACCCATATCCAGTGCCCACTGCTGACCATCTGTTGAACTGTAAGTTTGTGTGCCCGAATCGTTATCATCGCGGTCGCCACCAATCAGCAAAATTTTGCCATTAAGGCTGGCCAACTCAAAGCGGTACGATTTGGGTAAGTTTAGGTTTGAAATTACTTGCCAGTCTTGCCCGTTACTTGAATAAATGGCACTGCTTCCATTAGCCGAAATAATCCAAATGGCATTGTTGTGTACCAACATTTTAGCGCTGTTGTACACCGAGCCTTCATAGTGCGCGCTTGTCCATTCGTCACTTAGGGTTTTGATATAGATATTACCGCTGTAATTCACTACCAACGTATCACTATCACCACGATTAATGCCCTTTATAGTTTCGATTTCAGCCCCGTTAATTGTGCTACTCGCCATAGATAAAGTACCCGCATCCAACCACACTAGGCCATCAGTAGATGACCAAAGTTGTTTTTGATTACCACTGCCTACATAGTTACCCAATATCCACAACTTACCATTGGCAGCGGTCATACTGTGATAAGAACGTGGGCCAAATTCGGCAGCGTCAGTGACTAAAGTCCATGCGATGCCATCGGTTGATGTCCACACATCACTGTAACGCAGGTAATTATTGCTCACATAGTGCTCGCCCCCTGTCATCCACAACTTGCCATTCATTTCATGCACTTGATGGAAGGTGCGCGGGCTAAACAACTGGCTTGGGTCGGTGGTTTCTTGGGTCCAGCTGTGACCATCAACAGAGCTCCAAATTTCATTGTTGCCACCGTTGCCGGTACGCCCGCCAAATATCCATAACTTGCCTTTGAAGTTTATAAACTGACCACCAATTTTACTGGTAAAACGTTCAGGGGAAATGTGCATACGGCTTCGGCTATCACCAAAATTAAAACCATAATAAGCCAGGCTGTTTAAGTTGGCGGCACTGTCGGTAATCTGCAGCTGATCTTGAGTAAGCGTTTCGCTTGTTCCATCGGTGCAGCCATCAATATCGTAGAGCCAGCAGCTGGCATCGGTAGTGCGGAACATGTCAATGCCGCTTACATCGCTTTCAAATGTTATTAAACTATTGTTTTGGCCTAACCAAGCGTGAAAAGCAAAGTCATCGCTTTGTATGTTCACATTGTATTGTTCGCTGGCCGATAGGTAATTCACATCCGCTGTTATGTGCGCGGTAATAATGGCGCTGCCTTTGGCAACCGCAGTGACCTTACCACTAGTGAGATCCACGGTGGCAATGGTTGCATCATCGCTGCTGTAGGTGATATCACCCACGCCATCATCGGCGCTGGCAGGGTTATACATTGAGTTGCCAATGGTGATCTTAGTAATACCGCCACGGGCAAATCCTATATATTGAGAAACGGCGGTTAATACGGTTAACGCAGAAGACGTAATACTTTCACCTTGGGCCGTACCAGTAGCCGCCACTGGCGTAAGTTCCACTGAAATGGCGGCACTATTATCTTGTTCGGTAAGGGTGTAAGTGGCCAAATGTGCGCCTGCAATGGTTTCGCCATTACGTAACCACACAAACTGGGAACTGCCCTCTAAGTCGCCTTCGTCATCACTAAAGACGTAATTCGCGGTTAGGGTATTGCCAATACCAGGCTGGTTGGCATCACCGTTAAAGATAAGGTTTAGCGCAGTGGCAAGAGGTGCTTGGTTAATTACAACCTCGTCTAGCACACTTAGGCTGGCCGATGTTTGAGCGAGCCCTATGGTGTCACCGGTTTGCGCAATTGGCGTCACTTCAAATGAAAAATCATAACCTTGATCACTAGCCACAAGCGCATAAACCTGGCTATTGGCCCCATCAATCGCTGCCCCATCACGCAACCACTTGAAGGTGCTTTGCCCTTCTAAATCGCCATCGGTGTCATTAAAAACATAAAGGCCTGTTAATTCATCTCCTGCAATGGGTTGATCGCTGCCACCATCGTGGTCAATTCTTACGTTGCCAGCGGTGGGCACACTGTTTGCCTCTTGCTGATCGCCTTGTATGGTTTCCTCGCCACTGCCACATGCGGTTAACGCTCCCAGCGTTAGCGCCAGTGTTAGATAATGATGATTCATTTTTTCTCTCCGTCCTTGTGATTATTTCAACTGCAATACAGCACTTGTTATGGGGCTGTATTTGTAAACGCGGGGATTGTGTGAAAACATCACATCTTTTAAGTCCGTCTGGATCCAAATGAACTTAAAGAGTGAAAAAACTTAAAAACTAGTGTGTTTTTTAATCACAAAGCACGTTTTTAAACTGGACTGTGTTGAATGCATTACTTATTAATATTTTTATAATGGGAGAGAACTAGCAGCGTGATTTTAATTTATATTGCCCTGGCCTTTATAAGTGCAGGAATGGCAGTCGCACTGCTGTTTATAAACTGTACATCTAAAGTGTGGTTGTCGGCGTTTATGGCATTTTTTGCTGGTTACTTGGGCTTGATTATTTTAGATGCTCAAGACTTTTTCATATCGCCTCAATTGTATTTTTTACTGCTGCCCATCATCTTTTTACCCGGGCCTATTTTGCTGGGCTATGTAGGCAACATATCCACCCGGCAAGTCATTAGTGTTCGTGATTTTTTGATGACTCTTATCCCTATTTTATTTGTAGTATTTACCCCTAGCTTATTATCTAACCTAGGCACCTTTGAACTGGCCAGCGCACAGGATTACCAAAAAGCGCATTATGTGACCATTTTCAACTTGGTAAGCGCCTTGGCTGGTTTGCAAATGCTTGTATATTTAGGGCTGTCGGTAAGGCTGATTAGCCAAATGCGCCGTGACTGGACGTCTTATCAAAGTAAAACCTTGCCCAGCAGCTGGTATAAAATGCTGCAAGTGTTTGGCGTAATTGCCATAACCCTTATTACTCAAGTCAGCAGTGCCTTTATGAACCCAGCAGGGGCCAGTGTATCCCTAGGGGATTTGGGGTTTATATTCATGGTGCTGTATTTTATAGGCGTATCAGTACAGACAGTTTGGGAAAATAGACAAGTCATTCATTCGTCAACCGTGGCCAATACGGCACAAGTCAAAAACACACTCGCCGGCAGCATTCAAGACGATATCTCACCAGCAGACGAGATTATTACCTGCCATAACACACAAGAGAATGGCTCTCACAGCGCCTCAGTAGAAGAGAAAGCTCTAGCAAACTTACTGGCTGAAAAACTGAACAGCCAGCAGCTATATTTGCAAGAAGACCTGTCGTTATTAGTATTGGCGAACCATCTTCAGGTGTCCACTCACAAGTTATCGGCGGTGATTAACACCGTATTTAAGCAAAATTTTTATGAGTACATTAATGATTTTCGAGTGAGGTACGCCGCCCAAGAATTGCTAATTAACCCACAGCGCAACATCACCGAAATTTTTTTTGAAGCGGGCTTCACCACCAAATCGACCTTTTATAGTTATTTTAAAAAAGCCTTTGGTTGCACCCCCGGCCAGTATCGAAAACAGCAGATACCTAAAGAATGAAATGCTCGGCCCACGCGGTGCATTAAGGTCGCGGTACTTATCGCAAACTGTGGCCAAGGCTTTTTATGATCGCTAGGAAGGCTTCGACAGTTACACTCTTTCGCGTATGAAAATACTCGATCAACTGCGTAATGAATAATTTGACCCTAATGAACGGATTAGTATCAGGGTGTATGAGCGCTAAATTTTCTAGCCTGAGTTAACTAGAATATGACAAAGATTGTTAAAAATTGATTTTATTGATGTGTTTTATTATTTTAGCTCTCAACATTTAAAAGATTTGTAATGATCTATTTATCCAGGGCAATACCCAACAGCCCCAAGGTAGTTGCCACCACATTACTCAGCTCTTGCACGCTTACATTTTTACGCGAAGAGACTCTTAAACCTTGGTTAAGAGTCATCACCATCTTGGCTAAATATTCGGGGGAATAGGTTTTATCCAATTGCCCAAGGGACTGAGCCAGCTCAAAGCAATGTTGAAAACGGGTTTCTACTTCACCCAAGCGTTTGGCAGCAAGTTGAGAAAGCTCAGCATCTACATCGGCTAATTCCAGAATTGAATTCACCATCATGCAGCCTCGGGCCAGTCTGGTAGGAGTACTGTTTTGCACCGAACCCACAAAAAAAGCCCGTACCGCTAACAACGGCTGCGCATCATTAAAGACACTATCCACCATGGCGTTATTACGTTGAGAAAATAAATCCAAAGCCTCAATAAACAAACGGCGCTTATCACCAAAGGTGGCATACAAGCTACTGCGGCTAATGGCCATGGCATCCAGTAACTGGGTTAGGGAGGTGGCCACATAACCCTGACGCCAAAATAAATGCATGGCCGACGCCAAGGTTTCATCTCGATCAAATTCAAGCGATCTCGCCATGGTGCCTCCTAGTTAATCGGTTTTAGAATATATAAAAAATATGTGAGCTATTATACCTAAGTGCGAATTCAAGATACCAGCATCGCCCCCATTTATTCGCTTATTATGTTTTCACATGGGGTGTTTTTCAAACCACGCCACTAAAAAGTCAATGAACACCCTCACCTTCACCGCTACAAATTTGTTTTGCGCATAAACGGCATGTACATGACCTACTGGGCTTGAGTATTGCGGCAGCACTCGTACCAGCTCTCCTGCATCAATGGCCTTTTGGCAAATAAATTCAGGCTCAAAAGCGATGCCGCGGCCGAGCACACACAATTCTTTAATGAAGCGGCCGCTATTAATGACAATATCGTTGGTCACCGGCACCTGAATAAGCTGCCCCTGCTTATCTTGCATGGTTAATTGAGAGAGCCCAGAGCTGGGGTAGAGGATAAACGTGTGTGTGCGTAGTTCTTCAGGTGTTTTCGGGGTACCAAACTGTTTAAGGTAATCTGGGCTGGCCACCAGTATTAACTTGCCCGATGCCAGTGTACGAGCCTGCAGCGAGGAATCGGGTAATTGCCCAGAAACCCGTATGGCCAGGTCCACCCCAGTTTCCACCACATCGACGACCTTGTCGGATAAATCCAGGTTCAACGCCAGTTCAGGGTGTAGCTGCTTAAATTCATTAATGGCCTCCACCATACGCTCCAGCGCAAAATCCAAGGGCAAGGCCACATTTAACGTGCCCTTCAGCTGCTGATGTTGATTGCTTATTTGGCTTTCCATCTCACCCATGGCGTCCAGTATGCCTAGAGCATGCTGGTAACAAGTTTGTCCGGCCTCGGTCAAACTGAGTTTACGGGTGGTGCGGTTAAACAACCTCACCCCGTATTGGTTCTCTAATTCAGCTAGGCGCCGACTCACCACTGACTTGGCAATGCCCATTTGTTCGGCCGCACGGCCAATGCCGTTGCATTCCACGATACGGACAAAATTACGCAAGTTTTCTAATTGACTCATACACTGTTCTTGAATCGCGAATAGTTAATTGAAATATAGGCTGTTTATCAGGGTTTTAGCAATAGATATAGTGTACTTATACTCACTTCAGGAACTATATTATGGCCTCTTCAACCACCTATGGGCGTGTCGACAAATTTCTACACTGGCTCATTGCTCTTAACATTACCGCCACCTTGATCGCGGCTTTTGGTATGTCGGATCTGGATGCCCTACACAAGATAGAAGAATATGGCGATCACGGCGCTTCCGTGACCACCATACTCATCTGCATGACCTTACGAGTGCTGTGGCGTTTGAAAAATGGCTTCCCACCCTTGCCAGGCAGCATGTCTGATATACAGAAGTTAATGGCTAAAGTGATGCACTATGGCTTGTATATTGTGATTTTCGCCCAGCTTATGCTTGGTATTTTACTGGCCTCTACCACCGAGCAGGATTTCATAGCCAAAGGTTACAACATTAACTACAGCGCCTTTGACCTGCTGGCAAATACCAATTATGAACTGGTATTAAGCCTGCATATTACTTTGTACTGGGTGATTATAGCCATGCTGACGGCCCACATAGGCGCCGCTTTAAAGCACCACTTCATCGATAAAGATTCTGTCTTAAAAGGCATGTTGCCGGGTAAAGGATAAATACTAAATATCTTTTTAGGGCGAGGCTGGATCTTGTTTTTTAAAAGCACGGTCCAGCCTCCACATAGCTCTCCCTAAACCTATTTGTTGCTGCGACGCACTAACCCTCATATGCCCATTGTTAAATTTTTATGACCAACCTGCTCTATACTTTAATCAGTCTTTTAAGGGTGCTTCCATGAAAATTGCCATTGCCTTGATCACCATTCTTATTTCGTTTAATTCTTATTCTTGTAACCAAGTCATTAAGGCAGTATACGGACCATTTTTTTCGGTCAGTTTTTACCTAGAGTATTTAGCTGGATTTAATGAAAACATAGAAAAATTAACCGGCTGTAAAGTTTCCATGAAAATAGAACCCACCCATGAAAAATTTGTCATGGCGTTGGTAAAAGGTGAGGCACACATGGGCCTGATACCCGGTTTTTATTATGAGGCATTAAAACCCCACGGATTATTAGCCATTTTTGAAACCCGCAAAGCCTTCAGTAATATGCTAATTACCAATAAAGGCACCCTCAGCAGTTTTGATATGAAGCAGCTCACAGGAAAAAGAATTATGGTACAGGGAGAGTTTAGCCGGGGTTACATCATGCTGAAACAATGGTTGGCTCAAAGTGGTTTAAGCGGGCAAGTAGAGATTGATTCTGGCCATCGCCATGATGTAATTGGCCTACGCCTTGCTAAAAAGCAGGGAAGTAGTGGCGTGATATCCACCGCCATTTTTAATCGCATGCCTGAAGCGATTAAAAATGATTATGTGATTTTAAAAAAATCTCAGCCGTTAAAAAGCTTACTGGTTATATCGGAACATTCCCCTGCGTCCCTAAAGCCTGCTATTGAAAAATCGATTAAGCATTTAAATTTTGGTGAATGGGGCACCATCACATCAGCTCGAATATATCCACAGCGGGTTAATGACTTTAAGCAACAGCTTGATTTGTTAATAAAGTCTCAAGAGAAGTAAACCAACAGGAGCGGTAATTAAACTGTTTAACCACGCTCCCACTTCTTAATTAAAGCGAAAGTGGCAACTCTAAAAATTCGCCGTAAACAAAATCCCTGTGCTCAATTAAAATAGGATCAAGTGCCGCGGCAATAAATTCATCCATATCTTCAAAAGTGACGCGCATGGACTTATCCATCGCGCACTGCTCGTGTGGCAAGGGTTTGAAATAAGCCATGAAGCAGGCACTGTAAATATCCACCGCCGACAATTGTGAACCCACATAAAAAGATTCGCCTGCCTTGCGCTGCTCATGTAAGCACTGAGCTAACATATTCAACAGCTCCACCACGCGCGACGAATACCCAGGCCCCTGATCCGCTTCATAGCCATATTTACTGCCCAAGTACTTGGCAATGGGTTCAATAAAACCACCCTGGCCAGTTAGGCCACTGTGAACGCTGTTTAATCTGCGCGTCCAGCCCAACCCCATTTCGCCGCAAATATTTTGGCAAAGCATCAAGGCCTGCTCGCGCGCCTTAGGTTCCGTTGGCAGTAACTCCGCCTTCGTTGATAACTCTTCTGCCAGATCCAATATTTCACGCCAGCCCGTAAGAGGCGCGTCATTATTGTATATGGCCACCGGTCCGCTGCGAGTGCCAGTCCATTGGGCCATGTCATTATTACGCTGATCTAGGCGCACCGCGGCCCAAGGAATCTTTTTCACATGCAGTATGCCTTTGGCAGCCTCGGCCCAAGGGCTAGGAAGGCCCGGTACCACTACCATGCGTAGCCCTTGCTGGACTATGGCTTGTTCAAAATCTACGTAGTTAACGGGCACGTGGGCCTCCAAATATAGTCAAAGCCATCTGGCAATACATTAGTTTGTCTTACCTACTGTAAACACATCACAGCGAGGTTGTTAATAGGCAACTATAATCTATCGATAGCAGGGCTTTTACAAACGATAAAATGTGGCTTAATCATTAGAAATTCTTACCTATCGTTGATAATATCTCTATACCCGCTGTTAAGAGTTAATAAATGTTTAAGCACCCCCTTAGTCAAGGTAGTTATCGCTCGCCTCCTATTCAATACCTGCCGGCTTTTGTGGCAGCGGCCTTTCACAACAGTTTTAAACTGGCCGCCACGCAATTAAATGTGAGCCCCTCGGCTATTAGTCAGCAAATAAAAACCTTAGAAACTCACATTGGTCTTGAGCTATTTAGCCGCAAAAAAAGAACATTAGAATTAACCCGCGCTGGGGTGCGTTTTTATGAGGTGGCAAAAGCCACAGTTAATCATTATGAAGCGGGCTACGATCAATTTGCCGAACAATATATATCGCCGACTTTAAGGGTCAGCATGATCCCTTACATTGCCAACGAGGTAATCATCCCAAGGCTGGCTGAATTTAAAGAACAATACCCAGATATTAATCTTTTGCTGCAAACCAGCATCCAATTGGAAAATTTGCCAGACAAGGAACTAGACGCCGCCATCCGTTTTGGCGTGCCACCCTGGCCGGAACATGATGTGGCGCTTATTGCAAAAGCACAGTCGAGCCTAGTCGCCAGTAAAGAATACCTAGATTCACACCCCATTAAAGAAACCAAAGATTGGCAACAACAAACCCTTATCCACAGCCGCACGAAGGTGAATGACTGGCAAGGGTTAATGGATAGGTTTAACTTTACCCCCAAACAAGAATTGTTTTTCGATTCCTACGACGCCAGCATCCGCGCCGCCGAAGAAGGCCTTGGCATTAGCGTGGCGGTGTTTCCTATTTCGAATACAGCACTGCAACAGAAAAAAATCATACCTCTTGCTCACAAACCAACCCAGCTTGATGAAGCGTTTTATCTGGTCACTAAGCCCAATGAAAACAAACAAGCTGGGTATCAGGCGTTATTGAAATGGTTGAAGCAGGTGTTTTCTGACTTGTAGGAATTAATGGTGAAAGAATATTAAAAAAATATGTTTAGCCACCAATATCACGTACTCAAAAATAATCTTTCAATACTTAACTATAGAAAAGATATGGACATCATGAAGCAGAATAATTTATGAAAGCAAATGCCCGCATTTTACTGGTGGAAGATGAACCCAGTATTGCCGACAACATACAATATGCCTTAAAAGCCGCCAGTTTTGAGGTGTTATGGGCATCAAGTGGCATGGAGGCGCTAAGTCTTTTTAAAGAGCAAAGCCCTGACCTAATTATTTTGGATATAGGTTTACCCGACATAGATGGCTTTGAAGTGTGCCGCAAGATTAGAGAGCAATCCCAAGTGCCATTGTTATTTTTGAGTGCTCGAGCAGACGAAATTGATCGAGTGGTGGGGCTGGAAATGGGTGCCGATGATTACATTTGCAAACCTTTTAGCCCAAGGGAACTAGTGGCACGAGTAAAAACTAATTTACGCCGCTATCAAGTATCTACCCCCGAGTCTAATCATGCCCTATTGCAATTAAATGATGAAAATAGAGCCGTACATTTTTGTGGGCAGTTATTAGATCTCACCCGCTATGAATTTGGTGTCTTACAGGTCATGTACAAACATCCTAAGCGAGTGTACTCCCGTGAAGAATTATTGGTAAAAGTTTGGCATGAACCAGACAACAGTTTAGATCGAGTGGTGGATACACATGTCAAAACCTTGCGGGCAAAGTTAAAGGAAGTAAACAAAGAAATGGAGATAATTAAAACTCATCGCGGCATAGGTTACAGTCTGGAACATTCATAATGAGCTCTATTAATTTAAGTTTACGAGTCTTCCTAGTGTATTTTGCCCTCATTGGTGTTGCCGCCTATTGGGGCTTTAATGTGGTTTCTTCTCAGGTAAAACCCACTATTCGCCAAACCACAGAAGAAACCTTGGTAGAGATGGCTAACTTGCTGGCCGAGTTTGCAATACCGGTTGTACAAAATCCTGAACAACATCAAGATTTTTCAAAGCATGTGAACAATTTTCTTAAACGACAATATAACGCCACGATCTTTGGTGTAAAAAAAGAAAAGGCCAGTATTCGCATCTATATGACAAATGCGTCCGGCATTGTGATTTACGACTCAGCTCACCTGGCGCTAGGTCAAGATTATTCGCAGTGGAACGATGTTTATCTCACCCTAAAAGGACAATACGGTGCACGCAGCAGTAAACGTATTCCTGGTGATGAATCCACATCTGTCATGCATGTGGCTGCACCGGTGCAACACATGGGAGACATTATCGGTGTATTAACTGTGGCCAAGAGCAATCAATCCTTACGACCCTTTTTTGCGCTCATTAATAATAAACTGAAATACTGGGGGGGATTATTGCTGGTATTGTCATTATTGGCCGGCGCTATTCTCTCGTACTGGCTAACAGGGTCTATTCGTAAGTTGGTTACCTACGCCAAGCAACTCACCACAGGGCAAGATATAGAACCTCCTAAGCTTGGGGAATCGGAACTGATCACCCTAGCCCATGCCATGAAAAATATGCGTGAACAATTAACCAATAAGGAATACGTGGAAGAATACCTACTGACCATGACCCATGAAATGAAGAGCCCACTCTCCGCCATCATGGGAGCCGCTGAGCTTATTAGCCCAGCCATGCCAGATAAAGACATTGAACATTTTAGCGATAACATACAGATAGAAAGTAAACGCCTGCATGGCTTCATTCAGCGCATGTTAGATGTGGCTAGAGTGGAAAATTTATCCAAGCTTGAAAAAACCCAAGCAATAAACTTTAGTAGTCTCGTGAGTGATGTGGTCTCTCAAAAACAAATTAGTCTTAATAAAAAGCATTTAACCCTGGCACTTAATTGTGAAGAGAATCTACATCTTTCAGGTAACGAGTTTATGTTGCAACAGGTGCTAGACAACCTCATTAGTAACGCCGTGGAATTCTCCCCTGAATATGGTCAGATACAAATCCAGTTAACCTCGGACAGCCAAACCCACGTCAAAGACACCATTAAGTTACAAATACAGGATGATGGCCCTGGTATTCCCAACTACGCTCTAAACCGTGTATTTGAGCGCTTTTATTCTTTAGCTAGGCCAGAGGGTGGCAAACGCAGCTCTGGTCTAGGCCTAACCTTCTCAAAACGCGCTATTGAGTTGCACAAAGGTAGAATATCCATTGAAAATCGCCCCGACCAAGGTGCTCGAGTGGTACTTGAGCTGCCTAAAAAATAACGAATAAATGCCCTTAAAACATAAAAACTAGGCAGCACACACAAACCACATTCGCAGCACACACAGCCCAATTAATATGAGCCTACTAATTTAGGAGGCTCATATGAACAAAACTCTATTCATCAAAAGCGGCGTGATTACATTCATTGGTATTATATTGCTGGTGGTATTAAGCAGTGTCTCTGGCACTTTACGAGAGCGTCAAAGCTTTCAAAATATTACCAAAACATCTGTGGCTAAAAGCTGGACCGGCGCCCAAGATATACTGGGTCCGATATTGGTGGTTCCCTACTCTCTAAAGTGGGAGCGCACTGAATGGTCGGATGATCGCAAGCGTAAAATAGTACGCCACAAAAACTTGAGCGGTGTTAAGTATGTGTTACCGGCCAAGACTCACATCCAATCCAGCATAGATACCGATATTCGCTATCAGGGCATTTATCAATTTCCAGTTTACGCAACCCAATTAAATATCAATGGCACTTTTACTGCTGCCAATATTAGCCAACAGATAAAAGTTAATTTACCCCAGAAGGATGCCGTATTAACGTATGCGCAACCTTATTTATCAGTGGCAGTGAGTGATGCTCGTGGCATCAATAGTGTGCCAACCTTAAATTGGAACAGTAAAGAATACGCCTTCAATGCGGGCAGCCAATTGTCCTTCATGGACAAAGGAGTCCATGCGACACTGCCAAATAAGTTAATTAGCAACCTTAAAAAACACAAAGACATTGAATTCTCTCTTAATTTAAATTTAAGAGGCATGGACGAAATTAAATTTTTCCCCACAGCATTAAACTACCAATTGTCTCTTAACTCTCCTTGGCCCCACCCTCGATTTCATGGCGACTTTTTACCCCTTTCAAGAACCGTTAGTGATCAAGGCTTTGACGCACAATGGCAAGTGAGTTCGTTTGCCAGCAATATGGAAGAAAAAATAAACCTATGTGAAAAGGGCCAATGTGAACAAATGCTTAAGGGCGGTTTTGGTGTAGAGTTTATTGAAGCAGTAGATGGCTACCTGCAATCAGAACGGTCTTTGAAATATGGATTTCTCTTCATCGTCTTGATTTTTGTGGCTTTTTTCATATTTGAGATTCTAAAAAAACTGCCAATTCATCCAGTTCAATATGCTCTGGTGGGGATGGCCATTGCCTTGTTCTATTTATTATTGCTCTCTTTATCGGAGCACATGAGTTTCTTACTGTCTTATTTTGTAGCGGCTGTGGCCAGTGTGCTGCTTATAGGTTTCTACCTGGTGACAGTATTGCGCGATGGTAAGACGGCACTGGTGTTTTCAGCAGTATTAAGCCTGCTCTATTTCACCCTCTATATAATTGTTAGCGCCGAGGATTTCGCCTTATTAATGGGGTCGGCCTTAGTATTCACTGTGTTGGCCATGATTATGATATCGACCCGTAATATAGACTGGTATCAATTGGAAGATGACTTAAAGATAACAACACAAAAAATTAAAGTAACAGACTAAAAATATAAATCGTTAATGACAGGGGAGCCCTCCCCTGTTGCATCTCTTATTTTTTCATTTGTTCAATAATAAATGCCTCTTTCATACGATAGGTTTCTCCGTTGTCCAGCATCCCTTTGAGGATGGTCTCAATACCTGCTGCCATTTCTTTATTGTTTACATGCAAATAATGATAAACCGGCAAGGCCACTAAATTGGTTTTGGCCATCTGTATCTGGGCGCCGGGAAATTCTTGGGCGATGGTGATGCGTCCGGTAAGCTCTGTGGTGATCACTAGGTCCATATTCAGGTGTTCGCTAATTAACATACGAAACAGCTGCGTCGCCGAATTTACCTTAATACGTTCACTTTTTCGGGTTAGGTTATCGCTGTAAACCATGCCATTTAATATGCCGCTTTTATACTTGGCCAAATCCAAGGGGGACATCACTTTAACACTGGGTTTAATACTAAAGGCCTTACCATGAAACGAAAGATAAGCAACAGGTACCCGAACAAGGCTTTTACTGCGCTGGGCCACACTTAAAATCCGGCAGGCTTCACCATCTGTTTTACCCTGAGTGGACAGCGCCAGCGCCCGCGCCGAAGGTAAATACAGGATCTCGACAACCACCCCCATACGTCTATAGGCTTCTTTAATAATGCTGCCACAGACCATGCCGCTGGTGGTATTGGCGGCCCCCAGCACTATAGCACTATCACTTTTAACCTCAGCCATTACCGCAGGGGCACCTAATAAACAGACAATACCGAGAATAATTAGGGGCAAAGTTAGCGGGCTTTCCTTCACACAGCCGCTCCCATTAAAATAAATCATTATTTAATTATAGTGCCTGTACTTATTCCTGTATGGCTTCACTTCACTTACTAAAAGGCATAACAGGGTGATTATTTATAATATTTGGCTAGAAAATAATTATCACCTCTCTCCTATAAAACCAATATAGTGGCCCTTTTTCCGCTTTTAAAAACCGCTCTACCTTATTGTTTAATTACATTTTCTAAATATTCAGCTTAAAAACCCTATGTAATCTATTGCCACTGCATTTTAATTTCAATTGCATTAAAGCGCGACGCAGTTGGGCCAAATTTTGCACTGTCTGTTTACACAATAAAAATCCGGCGCACCCTAGGTGCTGCCTTTGCTTTTAAAAATAAATAATACAGGGATGAAACCCATGAAGCTGTTTAGTGCTGCCTTTTACTTTGTTACTTTTTCTGGTGCTTTAAAAATTAAAGTCGCTGCCTTATTTACCTTGCTCATTATTTTTTCCTTTCCCACGCAAGCCTCGGTATGCACTCCAGACTGGAAAATTACAGGCTATTATTCTCCTATTGAATCTGACTTCCCCACGACTAAAAATAAAAGTGTCGTAATTGAATCGTTAGGCGCGGTCAATTTTAATCAAGCCTTTGTAGCAGAAGTTAAGCTTAATGGTTGGGGGCGTACTCGCTATGGATGGTACCTAGGTTATTACGGTAATAAATGGCACCAGAGTGATACACCATTGGATGCACAAGGTCAGCACTTACAATTAGGTGCTGTGGCCATAGACAGGAACTTTTTGAAGATGGGAAATAGAATTGTAATCCCACAGGTGAATGATATCGTTGGCGTATCCACGTTTGTGGCCAGAGACACTGGCAGCGCCATTAAGAAAAAACACATAGATGTTTATACCGGGGAAGGCAAGCTAGCCAGAAAAACCTCTTGGAAAGTAACGGGTCGCAATCAGGTGTGTATTACCTCCATTTAATTAGCCATTTGATATTGAACGACACGAGATAAAAGGTCCCTGGCAGCACTCACAGCTGCCAGTCCGCGAATAATCAGCCGGTCCACAGATGGCGGCTTAAGCCGGAGCGGCATACCCGTGTTTGGAAAATCAAGGTGTCATTTTATTTGGCATTGGTAACCTAGGTCTTGACGATGGTATCACCCTGCCTTACACCTCAGCACTTAAAGTAAGCGTTGTCATTAGCTCGCTAATATCTCAACGTTTACCTCTATAGCCTTCAATAATTTCATCAATCACCCCTTGCTCCTTTAAGTTATTTGCCGACTTTGTGATTTTATCTTTAGCGTCCTTATGCTGAGATTGCCTAGAAAAATGAAGGTAGGCATCCTTGGAATTTAGCACGAACGGTTTCCCTAAAATTACAGCAGTATAGCCAAGTTTTTCCAAAGTATAATAGATCGTTATATCTGCCCCAACAATCGCATCTACCCGCCCCCCTAGAAGCATTTTTATACTCTGTTCATAACCCGTAGTAGGATGCTTTTTAATTAGCTTATCTTCATTAAGAGCCTCGTCGTAAACTGCTTTTCGCACGTTGGCAATTGTTTGACCGTGAAGATCTGACAGCCTTTCATATGTAGAACCTCTAAGACCCACAATGATATTTTCAAATTTAAAAATAGGCATCAGCTGATCCGACGATTTCGCCACAGCCTCATTAGTAAATAATATCGATACATCCGTACTTCCAGTCATTAACGTCTGAATAACTCTTGGATAGGGCAATATTTTATTTTCAGGGGTATAACCGGCATTCAATACAATCTGGTTAGCAATATCATAAAAGATACCTTGGTCTCGCCCATCTTGAGTAAACCCTAAAGGAGACAATTTAATGGTTGATACCTTAATGGTAGAGTCTGCAAGTACCGACAGACTCCAGACACCGCACAACACTAGCCATGACATGCTTACAAGTTTAAAAATTTGGAGTTTCATATCCAGTGCAATGTCCTATATAAATTTACTATTAATGAAGAAGCTAATGGGTTAATGGGTTAATGGCTAGACGTTACTTCGCAGTATTAGCGATACATTTATTAAGGAGTGACAGAGAGATAAATGGTCATTTAAATTTTATCCTAAAGAAGAAAATCAATAATACTTCATTGTCGGCTTTATTTATCTTTCTGCTTTTTCAGCCATATCATGGCTTTTTCTTGGTCACGAAATACTCCAACATCACTTGGCATATTTTCCTTAACCACACTTTCCTGTATACAATTGGTAAGCACAACAGCCGTAGCCCGGCACCCCTTTTCATTACTCCATTGATATAACTCATAAATTAATTCAAACACTTCAGGTGCCCCCATAGCATCCGTCCAATTTTCTAGCCTATACCAGGATGAAAAACTAGAATTTAAAACACATTCTTTAAATTCAGAGATGGCCGCTAGCGTACCCTCTTTATTAAAAGACCCTTGCGTCTCAATAACAAATATATCTTCAATCCATTTAAATTTAATGTTTCCATGTCGAATCATGCCTGCCTCAATGCCCATAAAATTCATCTACCCAAAAATCATATTAGAGATCCATCTAGATAACTATCATTCGGTTATTAAAAGCATTCCATGCCCCACAATATATGGAGTGGATAACGTTATTAGACATTAAAAATGTGCATATATACCCATCTCTCATTATAGCGGCTATTTGATCCGTCAACTAAACTCAGCCTTATCATTGCTTCTTTTAGGAGTATAAATTGGTCATTCGCTGCGTTGTTCTACTCATGTGTTGTTTATGGCTAGTAAGAGTCAATGCCATACAACCAGTAGAAATTCACACTTATGATGTACTGCCACCCTATGCTTATCGCAATGATCAAGGTGAGTTAACCGGCATTTACATAGAAATAGTGAAAAAGGCATTAAGCGCTATGCCTGACTACTCCTTGAAATTTAAAGTATTCCCCTGGGCCCGTGCCAAGGCCAATGCTAAGTCCGGCGATGCCTTTGCCATATTGCCACCCTATTTTCATGCCCACGATTGGCTCACCGACACAAAACCTAAACGCCCTTATATATGGCCTTATTCCTTGCCTCTCTATACACAAAGGGATGTAGTGATATGCAATAACCAAAAAATTAAAAAGAACAAAATGCAGTACCCTCATGATTATAAAGACTTGTCATTTGTTATGTGGAGAGGCGATGGCCGTGCTGGGGTCGACTTTAATAAAATGGTTAAACAGGGGCATATCTCTGTTTATTTGGTTAATAATATATCCATTGTTATTAATCTTTTACTGCAAGGAAAATTTGACTGCACCGTCACGTCAGCCTTGCCCTTTGCTTGGTACCTAGAAAAACACCTTAACAAAAAGGAATTTCAAGACACTAATACTGGGATGGTACTTAAACAGGTCAATACCATCAGTCGTAATGAAGGTTATCTGGGTTACACCAATATTAACGCTAAAAATAATTTTCCTTTTAAAGATGATTTTGTACTCAAGTTTGATATTGAAATTTATAAGATGAAACGCAATGGCGAGCTTAAGAAAATAGTGGATAACTTTGTCAATCCGGCGCTAATAACGCCGCCCTCCTTCCAAGACTAATCCATAATAGTTTTATTAATAGATCTATTAACCTGAATAAGTGAGCAGCTGTAAAATACTCGGTCTTATAAAATTTAGGCACCACTAAACAATACCCATCAGCCTATTGGCCCTACCTTGCAAGCTGAAACTAATTTTTAGGCAGCAAGCCAGATTAACTGGTTTAATTGTCTATGCTTATGGGTAGTTGGCACTTGGAATCATCATGACCCACTCACCCTTTTGGCAAAATCTGTTTCGCCCGCCCCATAAACAAAAACAGCACATCTGTGATTTATGGCTGGCCACCCCTATCTTTAAAGGTATAAGTCGCCGCCAATGCAAATCGCTGGTGGCCGAGATGGCAGTGCGCAGATACCAGTACGACGAGGCTATATTCAATCAGGGCGATGTGGGCATAGGCACCGCCCTTATCATAAAAGGCTCGGTACAAATTTGCTCGGGTAACAAGGTATTGGCCACCATGGAGGAGGGGGACTTTTTTGGAGAAATCGCTCTGGTAATTGAAGCCCCCAGAACCGCCACCGCCATTGCCCACAGTGACGTAGAGATGGTCTTTTTTCTGCGTCCACAATTAGAAAGCCTGTTATCCCAGGCACCTCGCCAGGGTGCCAAGATTATGCAAAACCTGGCTCGAGTAATGGCCAATCGATTAGGCAGCAGTAACGCCTTACTAGAGGCCATGCATGCTGATGATTAAACTCTTATCGGTTACCCGGCCAGACAGTGCCTTAAAGAATTTTGACCAAAACACTACAGGTACCCAAGCATGTGGCTAATTAATTCCATGCCATCATCTATGAAGGCGCTCTTGTGCTTTACCTGTGTGCTCATCATCACCAGTATCATGATCTGGCTGCTTAACCCTGTGATCATTCCTGTGCTGGTATCTTTGGTGCTTTACGTCTGTCTACTGCCCCTACACGACTGGCTGACTAACTTAGGCTGGCGTCGTGACCTATCAGCCTTGGCAATATTATTATTAATAATGTTTATGCTACTGGTGCCAGGCTCGTTATTGCTAGGCGCCTTTAATGAACAAGCCATATTATGGCAAAGCAAGGCCAGCACCGCCGGGCAGTCGTTAAACCAATTACTGGAAGTGATTTCCAATCAACTGGCCCAGTGGCAGTTTCATATGGAAGTAGAGCAACTAAAGGCCAATATTTTATCTTCTTTTACCAGCGGTGAAGGCGGTTTATTAAGCTCACTTAGCAATGTAATCATGAGCGTTTCCTCTTCTTTGTTGTTGGTGCCCTTCATCACTTTTTTTCTACTGCGCGATTTTGAATCCTTACGCAACAAAATGCTCGACGCCCTCCCCAATAAACACTATGAATTAGGCTGGCTCATTTATTTTAAGGTGGCCAATCAAACCCAGGGGTATGTACGCGCAGTATTAATTCAACAATCGATACTGGCCTTGGTGGCTTCTATAGGATTTTGGATAGCGGGTTTTGAAAGCCCTGTCATTTTAGGTTTGATTGCCGGCGTGCTCGGCTTAATCCCCTACGTGGGCCCAGCGCTGGGGTTAATTCCACCTTTTTATCTGGTACTGGCTAATCAGCCGGTCAATTACGATGCCATGTACGCTGCGGTACTGGTCATTGGAATGGCTTATCTTATCGATAACCTGTTGGTGATTCCCTTAATCGTCGCTAGGTTTGCCAACCTGCATCCGTTAGTGGCGCTGCTGAGCATTATTATATTTGGTAACTTTTTTGGTATTTTAGGCATGATGGCCGCTATTCCTTCGTTGGCCATCGCCAATATTGTGTATAGCCAGTTTTTATTAAGTTTTAATCCAAAAAAATTCCACGCCTTAATAGCCTAGGGTTTCACTTTAGAATGTTATTACCCGTTAAACGCCGACTCTTTTCTTTTATAAACTGTATTTTTTTCTTTAATAATATGTCGTGGTTTTTATTGGCGTAGCCAATTAGCTTTCCTGGGTTAATTAATAACGAAGAAAATAACTCGGCCCTATCTTCGTGAGGAAAAGAGCGGGCATAATCATTTATGAACCCTAAATTAGCCTGCTCAATAACCGTTTTGTTGTTGATGCCTTCATAGCTGTTTTTATAACCCCTAGGAAATTGTTTTTTCCAAGTGGCATCCTCAAATGCATTAAAGCGATACTCTATAAAATGATATAGCTCGTGTATCACCAAATGCTGCAAGTGATTCGAATCTGCACCTGCTACAGACAACATCAATAGATTCAAGGGCGGTATCGGAATACCCCCAATTTTTTTACCGCGTGATTCAGCCCTATCACACAAGACTAAATATTTTAAATTTAGCTTCTCAAGTACTGGCCTTGGTATTTTTAATAAGGCAGTATCAATTGTTTTTTTTGCTCTATTACTTTTTTGTAAAGATAGAGCGCCACAGAAGTATTTCCCATTTCCGGGGTTTTCATCCCTGGTGACATAACCTGATTGAATTCCCAGTTTCGCAAGCCTTTCCCCCGCAGAGGTTGTTGGCGGTAATAACCTAAGACCCTTTATATAGGTGTCCTTTCTTGCTCTTTTCTCCCCATCCGTGGGTGAATTATTTAAGGAAGGCCTTGTCTGTGTCACCCACTCTTGTTTTAACTCATGTTTTTGCTCTGTGTTACCGGGACATTCCTGGTCGGTATACACCAGCTTGCCATCTATCAGGCATTTATTTACCTGTGCAAATGAACTGGTGGCAACCAGAGCCGTTAATATTAATAACCATTTCAAAATACTAGCCCTGTAGATTAATAAACGTTTAAAACTCACCCTGCGAAGGGTTAACAAACATGGGATCTTGATGAATACTACTGCCATCAAAACCCAAGTCTTGCCACTCTAAAAAATTATAATAAGAACTAGACTCTGCGCGCACTTTAAACGGGGTATTGATATTGGGTGCCCAATATTGATTATTCTCTAGACTCCACTGATTATTTTGGCGAATTAAAAATTGCGTAAGTAAGCGCGAACCTCCGCTAACCCCCTCATTTACCAATATATTATTAGTAAGGGTCAGAGTTTTTACCTCTTGCAAGTCCAGCATGGGCAGAGTGTCACTGGGTACACTGCCCTTCCACATTTTATTATCGGTAATAATTAGATCTACCTCTCCATCTTCATCCTTGGCCACAAAAATATCACTCTGAGTATTGCCATAAAATAGATTGTCGCGAATCGCCACTCGCTTTATAGAGCCGCCAAAGACCCCAATGCCTTGAGAAGGTTGTCCTAAATTAAAAAATGCGTTGTTTTCAATAATTAAATCACTAAACCAACCCGTGGTATCGCCATTGTGTCGGGTAAAATCCAACCCATTGCGACCACCTGTAATGCTGCAGCCTTCTACTAGGGTGAACTGCACCGTCTCAGCATTTTTAGCAGCACTATTAATTGAAAAATTATTGCCATAGGTATCTTGGAAATCAAGCCAGCGATACAAGGCATGACTTACCCCAGCAGGGTAGATAGGATGATCTTTTACCACATTGCCATCACCACCAGAAAAAGTACTGCCCACCACCGCCAGGTATTTTTTCATTTCGGCATAGAGGCCATTTTTAAAGCTGTGGTTGCGCTGAAAATTTGAGCCCCACACCAATACATCTTCAATACGGCTCTCATATTGATTATTCAAAGAAATAAAGTTCTTGGCCTTAACTATTTCTGAGTTGTCGGGATTGAGTTCATGATCATCATCGTTAATAAAGTTTAAATTAATAAACGCCAGATGATTAAGGTTATAGGCCTGACTATCACTTGATAAACTTGAATAGATTAAAGAGCCTACATTACCGTTGTTACCATTAAGCGTTAAGTTGGAATAGGCGTGATCCTGTTGGGTATTATCTGGATAAAAACGAATGAAGTTATCCAGCGTTTGGGTCGCCAGTAATTCAGGATTTTCTCCTGCGCCATAGGCACCTAGGCGTATTTTGGAAGTGGATATATTCATATTTTGGCTCACGGCAAGCTGAGTGCCACGCTTAATGAGTGCACGCCTGTTATCCCCTGAAGTGAGCCAATCACTCAGTGCACTCCAACTTTGCCAAGGGGCCTCGGTGGAAGCGCCATCATGATCATCATTGCCTGAAATCGGGTCGACATAGCGAGTTTGCCCAGACCATTCTGATGCATTCACCGTGACCGTAGTACTCTCTTGCAATAATTCATCATCACGCACATAGCTGGCGGTAAGGGTAATTTGGTAGCCATCGGCCTGGTTGTAAACATAGGCCGCTTCTGGCCCTCGTTGATCGGTATTGGCATTCACCTCTTGCCCGGTAATTGGGTGGTTAAAAATTTGTGTACCATCGCTGTCGCCAAAGTCCCATGTATAAATAACTTCATCATAGGGGTGCTCTATCCCCGTCATCAGCGTATCGCTGGCCGAAACGTAAACGTGAAATGGCAACTCACCTTCACTGCGGCTTATTTGAATAGCCGGCTGTAGGTCACTGGGTTTAACTGAATCACCAGTCCCTATTTCTTTATTATCTGAGCCACAGCCACTTAAAAATAAATTAAATAATATAAAAGTTAAGAGCAATGATATTTTCAACATAACGAATCTCCTTTCGTTGCTAATGCATCGATGCGTTAAAAGTAGGTTTTTTCACCGTTGCTATTTTATGCTGGGATACCTGTAAATAGATGAACCAAAAGGCGTATTAAGGGCCGCTATAATGTGACACTCATCACACTAAAGCGCATACAACTTAGGAAAATTTCCACGGTGCATCAATAGAAGACAGCGATATCATGTGATCAATAAAGGCACGCAGCTTAGTAGTGAATTGTTTATCACCGGGAAATACTAGGCTCAATGGAGCGCAGCCTGCATATTGAGGCAACACCTCTACTAAATCCCCCTTGGCTAAATCACTTAAAATTTGAACCTCCGGCAGAAAGGTAATGCCCAACCCATCGACACAGGCCCTACGGGCCACAAAAAAGTCATTGGTGCGCATGCGGCTGCGCAGTTTTTCTATTAATGGATCTATGCCTAAGTTTAGCCAGGCGGGCGGTTCGAGTATGACCATGTGATGATTTTGCAGCTGATCAACTTCAGTGGGTAGTCCAAACTTTTTAATATAGCTTGGGCTGACGCAATAAATAGTTCGGGTTGAACCTAGCCCCCTAGTGATAAGTGAAGAGTCATCCAGATTGCCCGGAATGATGGCGCAATCGAATTTTTCTTCGAGTAAATCAACCTTGCGTGTATTAATAATAAACTCAAGACTGATCTTGGGATGCAGCTGTAAAAAACTCAAAATGATTTTTGAGGTGAAGGGGTCGTCCAAAGGCAATGGGCTGGTCACACGCAATACGCCTGTGGGCTCTACTTGTAAGTTTTGCACAGCCAACTCAGCTGCCTTCGCTTCCTGCAACATACGCTGGCAATGTTCAAAATATACCGAGCCGATATCGGTCAGGTGTTGCTGCCGCGTGGTGCGTCGCAGCAACTGCACCGCCAAGCGCTTTTCAAGACTGGCTACCCGTCGGCTCACAGTCGCTACTGGCACCGCCATTTTTTGAGATGCCTTAGAAAAGCTACCGCATTCCACCACCTCGGCAAAGGTGGCCATTTCATCCAGGGAAGTTTTCATATTTTCACTTATGAGAAAGTCATTATCAAATATCACAATTATCTACATATATGGAAAAGTATAAGCTAGCTGAAACCGGATGCAAATAGGGAGAACTTATGAATAATCGTTGGTTTATCAACATGATTCGCTTTCGCTGGCTGGTGGTGACTGGTGCGCTACTGGTTGCCATTGCTGCTGGCTGGGGTGCCAGCTCACTGGAAATGAAATCGGACTATCGTGAGTTTTTTTCTGAGAGCGATCCCAATCGCGCCGCCTTTAATCGCATACAAGAGACTTACTCACAGTCCGATGCCGTGCTGTTTGTGGTGGCGCCCAAGGACGGTGTGATTTTTCAAGGCTCTGTATTGCAGATGATTGAGGCACTCACTAATGATGCCTGGCAGCTGCCCTATTCGTTGCGCATAGATTCATTAACTAATTTCCAGCACACCAGCGCAGACGAAGAAGGTTTGCTAGTGGCCGATCTAATTGAAGACGCCATGAGTTTAAACAGCTCTGACATCGCCCACAAAAAACAAATTGCCCTGAACGAAAAAATGCTCGCCGGCCGCTTAATCACAGATGCTGCCAATGTCAGTGGTGTTGCTGCCACCATTAATTTCCCAGGACTTTCCAATGATGAATTTGGCGAGGTGGCCCAAGCCGCTAGAGTACTGGCCCAAGAGTACCGATTAAAATACCCAGATATCGACATCTATCTCAGCGGTATGGTGATGGGCAACTCCGCCACCACAGAAGTGATCGAACAAGACGGCCAAAGTTTGATGCCGCTAATGATGGCCATCATCTTATTCACCTTATTCCTGTTAATGCGATCCATGCTCGCCACCCTAGCCACCCTGCTGATTATTCTGTTCACTCTAATATCGGCCATTGGCCTAATGGGCTGGCTGGGGTATTCGGTAACCGGGCCGTCCTCGGCAGCCCCTATCATCATATTAACCATGGCGGTAGCCGATTGTGTGCACATACTCGTCAGTTATTTTTTTCTGATGCAGAAAAAGTATAAAAAAGAAGATGCCATCATCGAAAGCCTGAGTAACAATTTAGGGCCGATATTTTTAACCAGCCTCACCACAGCCATCGGATTTTTGAGCATGAACTTTAGCGACTCACCTCCGTTTCAAATTTTGGGAACGGTCTCGGCCATAGGTGTTGCGCTTGCTTTTTTGTTTTCAATTTCATTATTACCAGCATTAATGGCCATATTACCCATACGCCACAAAGAGAAATCCCAACAGGGTCGCCCGTATTTAGATCGCTTGGCCAATGTTGTTATTCACTACCCAAGGCGTGCCTTTTTTGGCATGACGTTAATTTCTCTAATGCTGTTCACGGCTATCCCCAGCAACGAGGTAAACGACCAGTTCACCGATTTTTTTGACGAAAGCATAGAATTTAAAAAGGCTGTCAATTTTTCCAATGAGTATCTTTTTGGTTTATCCAGTTTGGAATACGCTTTAATCAGCCCACATCAGGCGGGCATTAATCACCCGGATTTTCTAAGAGATCTGGATCGCTTTAGCCAATGGCTGATTACGCTACCCGAGGTCAGGCAGGTAACCTCACTGTCTGACACCATGAAGCGTTTAAATCGTGACATGCATGCCGGCGATGAAAACTGGTATAGCATTCCCAGCAACAACGAACTGGCTGCCCAATACCTATTGCTTTATGAAATGAGCCTGCCCTTTGGTTTAGACATGACCAACCAAATTGATTTTGACAAAAAAGAAACCCGCGTGGTGATTATTTTAGATGAATTAAGTACTAAGGAAATTCTAGCGTTGGAGTCCAGGGTGAATCATTGGCTGGAAACACAACTTAAGGACATACAGTATTACGACTCCAGTGGCGCACTGATGTTTGCCCACATATCGGTGGATAACTCCTATAGCAGTTTCATTTCAACCATGCTGGCACTGGCCATCATCTCGTTAATTTTGGCCTTTGCATTACGATCCATAAAAATGGGGCTGGTCAGCATTATTGTGAACATCCTCCCCGCGGCATTGGCGTTTGGAGTATGGGGCATATTAGTGGGGCAAGTGGGAATCTCCATCGCCACCTCGGTGGGCATGACCTTAGGCATAGTGGTGGACAACACCGTGCATTTTTTAAGTAAGTATTTGCATGCTAGGCAACAGGGATTAAACAGCCAAGCTGCCATTCGATACGTGTTCTCTCATGTGGGCAATGCATTATTAGTTTGTAACGCAGTATTGATAGCGGGATTTTTGGTCTTGTCACAATCCAACTTAATTATGAATCGGGACATGGGTTTATTTGCGGTATTAACCTTCACCTTGGCACTGTTAGTGGACTTTGTATTGCTGCCCACTATTTTGCTATGGGTTGACCGCCACCAAACAAAACCCGCAAGCATAGAAAAAGAAAACTGCCACGAGCCAACCGCATTAGTGGCCGAACAAAACCAACCTAAACTAATGACAGGAAAGTAATTATGAATAAATTAATGGCTTTTACCCTGGCAAACGTACTGGTGAGTTTATCTGCAATAAGTCTTGGACAAAGCGTTCAAGAACGTGGATTAGAAATAGCTAAAATGGCCGATGCGCGCAATCAGGGTTGGCGCCCTTCCAGCAGCCTAATGCAAAACCATCAAACCGGTAAAAAAACTCTACTCACTTGGCAGAATTACAAGTTTAAAAATAATTTTAAAGAAAAAGACTTTTCAAAAAATAGTTTAAAACGCAATCGTTAATTGATAGGTAATATGCCTATTGATTATTGGCTAGGATATTAGTTTGGACGAGACAAGAGCCCTTATTAAAAACAATTAAATAAGGGCTCTTGAAAAAGGAGAACCATTAATTACAAGTTAACGATTATCTTCCCCACCTGTTGATTCGACTCCATGTATTCATGGGCCTGTTGAATATCATCAAAGTTAAACTCTTTATCTATGATTGGTATTAACTGACCACTCTCAAACAAGGGTAATAGGAATTGCTTGGCGTCATTTAATTTCTCAATATTCTGGGAGATTTCAAAAATAGTATAACCCTGAATATTAAGGCCCTTAGCCAGTGCGGTAAATAATGGAAAAGGCGTGGCTTCGCTATCTAATGCGCCATACTCAATGATGCGTCCGCCTTGCGCCGCTGCTTCGGCCAACTGACTCACTATAGGGCCGCCGATGGGATCAAACACTAATTCAACGCCCTTATCAGAAGTAATTTTAGCCACCTCAGCTACTAAATCCTGATTATTTGTTTGAATCACATGATCCGCACCATGCTCAATTAATAGCGCCTTTTTAGTTTCGCCACGACTGGTAGCAATAACAATGGCCCCTAAACTTTTGGCAATTTGAATAGCGGCAATTCCCACCGAGCTGCTAGCGGCGGTAATTAATACATGCTGGCCCTTACGTAATTGGCCGTAATGAATCAGTGCGCCATAGGCGGTAATATATTGCATCCAAATAGCCGCCGCTTGTTGGGGACTAAAACCTGCTGGCATTCTAGCCACTGCCGATACAGGTACTACTGCATGTTCGCCATACACACCAAACTGCCCCATTGAAAAAGCCGGCACTGTGCTCACTGTATCACCCACTTTAAATTCGGTAACGTTTTCACCAACGGCCTCCACTATGCCCGCCGCCTCGTAACCCAAGCGCGATGGAAATTGTGGTGTTTCCAAATACGCGCCGTTGCGAAACATAACCTCGGCGCGATTCAAACCAATGGCCTGCACTTTTATGCGCAATTCATCTTTAGCTGGAACGGGTATGGCTATGTTTTCAATTTTTAAAACGGAGGCGTCACCGATTTCATGAAACAGTACAGCTCGTGAATTTAATGCGTTCATTTGTTTCTCCAATAAATTGTCATTAACTAAAAAGGACCACAAAAAAAGGGGCGGGTTATAACTCAAATTAATTTAAGTTATGAAAGCTCCTTATTTTTATCAACTACAGCCCTTAGCCCACTAGGTGAAACTGACTGATCATGCCAAGGTCGCGTACTGGAATAATTTCTTGGTAAGCCTTCGACTGATACCAGTTCACCGCGCTTTCACGATCGGGAAACTGAATCACCACCTTAGTGCTAAAAGCGGCGTCACCATGCAAGGCTTCGATAGGGCCCTTGGCCAGAAACTCGCCACCATAAGGCAATAAAGTTTGGGCTGCCTGGGTGCTATAGGCTGTTAGCTTTTCTTTGTCGGTTGGGGTTAGGTCTACAATAATAAGTGCGCTCATGGGTGTTTCCTCGTGTTTACAAATTAGCTGGTTGGTGTGTATTGATTAAGTTGACTCAGCATAAGAAAACAGCAATTATT
Organism: Bermanella sp.; assembly: GCA_036960565.1. Lineage (GTDB taxonomy): Bacteria > Pseudomonadota > Gammaproteobacteria > Pseudomonadales > Oceanobacteraceae > Bermanella. Next base: position 44,819 of record JBALXQ010000014.1, on the reverse strand, counting down.
TAACAATAACCAATAATTGAACTGATTGTTTAAAAATATGAACAATATCAAGAGACTCCCGGCACTGCTGATCTTTGCCGAAGTGGCCAAGCAAGAATCCTTCACCCTGGCCGCCAAGCAGCTAGGCATGAGCAAATCGGCCATTAGCCAGCAGTTAAAGCGCCTAGAGGATGACATAGGCCAGCAGCTGTTATCTCGTCATACCCGCGGCATGTCACTCACGGCCGCTGGGGAGAAACTACTGGGCCGTTGTGAGTTATTGCGAGATCAGGTGGAGTTGGTGATAGAAGAGCTAGACAACACCAGAGAAACCCCCACAGGCACCTTTGCCCTCACCATTCCTCACTCCTGTGAAAAAGACGTGGTCATCCCCGCCCTAAGCCAGCTATGTAAGGAGTTTCCGCTGATACAGCCACAAATTCACGTAACCGATAGCGCACAGGATTTAATTAAGAATAATTTAGACGTGGCCATTTACGGCGGCGAATTAAAAGACAGTAACTACCGCGCCTTACCCATGGGCAGTGCCAATGAAATCTTTTGTGCCACCCCGGCGTATGCACAAAAGCACGGCCTGCCCACTCGACTCGAGCAGTTACAAGATCACCAGCTTATTGCCACTTCCTGGCAAAAAAGCCCAATAACGGTTCACAACAACCATGATTTAAATGAAGGAATCCCGTTGGAGGTAAACTTCTTCGCCAATACCAACACTCTGCCCAGCACCCTAGAGATGGTACTGCACCACATGGGCGTTGCCCTATTACCCGAGTTTACGCTGCAAAGCGCATTTGCCAACGGACAACTGGTGCGGGTATTACCCGAATTCCAGGGCAAGCAATGGCCATTTTATATGGTGCATAGATTTCAGGGAGAAAAGCCGATTCACATCACCCGTTTTTATCAACTGGTGAAACACTTTTTTGCCAAGGCCAATGCGCGGATTTAATACAGGCTAAACCTGTAATATAGTCTTCTACTAGTTCTGCATTAATGTTTTAAAATACAGAGCTATTTTTTGTTTAATTACCCCCTCCTTTTCCATGTGTCTCAGTTGCTTGGTAATCCTTGGTAATAACGCTTTTTCACTTTTATGCAAAAAGTGATAAAGGGACACCTCTAATAGAGGCGGCTCAATAAATTTAATACTCGACGTTTTTAACCCTGCCCTTCTAATTTTTTTAATACTGGCAATAGCCAAGCTTTTATCCTGAATTACCAAATCCGAGCGCTTGCGTAATAAAAATTGAATGAGTTCATCATCCTTATTTACCACAGATGATTTCAAGCCATGTTCAGTCAGGTTATTTTTAATGACCTGAATGCCGCGACGATAAGCAATATTATAGGGCTGCAAGTCTTGCCAAGAAGTTATGTTCACGGGCTGTAAACTCAATGCGTAAATACCCGAAACCATTATCGGTACGGGGATTCGTACTAAGTTTGGAAATGTTTCATTGATGTTTGTAATCCTGGCAATCTCTCCAGCCGTCACATGTGAATTGGAATTCACTAAAGAACGCTTGGACGGCATGGCCAGCATATTGACATCGATGCCGATACTTTTATAGGCCGGTGTAAGCAGTTCCTTAAAGACAAACTTATCGATAGATGAATCTGAGCCGGACAGAACTAAAGCTTGCTGCCCCAAACAATTAAGAGGAATGGATATCAGAAAAATCCAAATAAATAGGTAGCGATAAATCATGAACACTTGGCCCATATAGCTAATGCCCCATCAAGGCTCACTAATATTAAGGTATTACTAAACTATAGAGGGTAGACATAATAAGTCACGCTAATCCACATTAACGGGACGAAAGAAAAGGAGCATTAACCAATAAACCTACATAGTCAGTGATAAACGTACCACACTGGTGCATGACCGCACTGAATAGGGTGATAAAAACAGGCCTAAAATAGCCTGTAGTTATTTGGTACCAGACCCCTACCGTCAACCTTTCAATAGCGTGCAGTTGACCCTTGCGAGGTTATAAAAATAGGTCAAAGATATTCCTTTTTTTGTGTGCACATCAAAGGAAAACCCATGCCCTACCAAGCTAAAACTTACAGCCACATTCAGCACATTGCTTTTGAAGCGCCAACCTTTGAAGCGAATACATATGGTAATGCCTCTTACACTTCAAAATTAAAGACAAACATCAACCTTCCCTATGCCCAAAATTTATCAACGGATGTTAAAAATAGAATTTTAACGGTGGTTCATCTCGTCCAAACGGCACAACAAACCCTCATTAAAAACGGAGCCGATGCTGCTACCTGTTTAAAAGTTTTTACCATTCCCGAGTTTTTCTTTAGACCCGCAAAAGCTGAAGCAAGCTGCCTTGATCGCAGCTATAACGAAAACACAAAAAACGCCATTGTTAAAAACTTAAGAAGCATGCTCGGCCGCCCTGATTACAAAGATTGGCTGTTTGTATTGGGATCCATTATTTGGACGGTAAAGCTAAATAAAATGGAAGGCTTAAACCCAACCCTCGCCAATGTTAGCGATATCGATAAGGGCGTGCGCAATACTTGCATTATGATGAAGGGAGGAAGTACTGATGCGCCTATACAGCTCTTTGATAAGGTGCACTTATCTGCCATTAACGAAATAACTGAAGCCGCTTGGTCAGGAAAACACTTCAACGCATTACAAGCGAGACCAAAAATTAGTGCATTTTTTGAGTCTCTTAATTCTCGAAAGAACTGTCTTTTTAAATTCGATAACTTAACCATTTGTGCCGAAATTTGCCTGGATCACCATCATCAATTAAAAGTCGCGCAAAAAACACTAGTAGAGATGGCGTTGCTGGGTAAAAAAGAAAAAGTACATATTCATTTTGTCATTGCCTGCGGCATGCCAATTGAACAAGAAAGTATATCCTGCAAACAAGATGGCTATTTGATTCGTAATGATGGGCATGGCGGCACAAAGCCTTTCTCTCAAGCTGTCTTGGTTAATTTCATGAAAAAAGACTACTGCGAATACAAAAACAGTTCAGGTCAATCGTTAAAAAGAGACGACATGGCCAACTGGATTTACCCAGATAGTCAGAACAGCATCAACAATAAAGCGGACCGAAATCATCTCACTGAAGGCTTAACTTACTTCACCCCTCAATCATTACCTGCATAAAATCAGACACTATTAAAGGAACACTATAAATGAATATAGCCAGTATTGCAGGCCAATTAAGCCCAGTAAAAAACAGCATAATCATAAACGGAAGCCTGTTTAACGGGGTTTTCAAAGATGTATTAACACAGAGTTGTCAAATTGAAGAATTGCAAATTAACAAAGCAAAACTCATTACCGATGATTCACTCCATGTAAAAGTCACCGGTGTTTGTGATTTTATGAACTGTAAGGATCTTGCGATCACCGCCTGGTTTTATACAGATGATAGTGGCTCGGTGGTGGGGAAAATAAAAATTGATCTCATTGGCGAAGAACGCCAAAGCAATAGTTGGAAATTCTCCCGAAGTTTCGATTCACTTCCTGGGGTGGTGAATTACGCCGATGAAATTACCGTAGACAGCCTCAAAAATCCAACTTCAGTCACTGCGAACTCAAGTTTCCTCGACAGTTTGTTTTTATATAATTCATCTTTTGTTATCTGCACTCAGGATCTTAACAAAGATCAGGACGGCTATCAGTATTTCAAAGGCCTTAACTTCTGTTCCAAATTACGTCCCGATGGCACCCTGGGTATTTTTGAAAAAGAGATAAAAAATTCAAAAGAAGTAAATATTTATGGCCATATCAATATTCAGATTGTAGAAAAAAGCATAGAAAAATTAGCACCACTGGATACCCTGTGGAAGCATCCAGAAATACCTGGCATTCACTTAACTGTAGATCTTGAAGTAAACAAAAACTGGGGCAAGCTTTCTTTATCTCAAACACAGTTCAAGATTTATAGCTCCCTGAGCCAGGATTTTTGTGAAAACAACCCTGATTACCCTGCTAGTCAGGCTTATACCAGTAAGATGAGCGTACCTTCTGCCAATATTGAAATGGATATGTGGGCCGATGTGCACTGGAACCTGCCTCAGGCTTTATTCATTGCGGAATGCCAGGGCATTAATATTTCTAACCTAGCAGCCTTAGCCGATATAGGTGGCAGTAAAACCCTAGACACCCAGCTGCCAAAATCATTAAAAACTCTGGTTAAAGGGTTGGATAAATTAGAGCTTGAGCGCTTCTCGTTTGCCCTTGATCTTTATAATAACCGTCCTGAATTATCCATGGCTTCGTTTACCATAGGCATGCCCAACTTAAACTGGCAGGTATGGAAAGATCATTTTGTAATGGAAGCCATCGCGGTACGCTTTGAGGTGGACAACCCCATGGCCAAACTTCCAGCCAAACCCGCTTTTGAAGTGGATATAATGGGAACCATGGACGTGCAAAAAGTACCGGTGTCGGTATTTGCTTCCAGCAAAAATAATTTCACTCTTTATGCACAGTTGGAAAAAGAACAAACCCTGCCATTAAAAAGTCTCATAAAAAAATATGCGCCAAGCTTACCTGCCCCTAGCGATCTCACTATAGATAAAATGAGTGTGTCGGTGGCACCTGGGCATTTTTACGGATTTTCAACCATTCTAGCCAGTCAACCCAAACCCTGGGTTATTCCACTAGGCCCTAAAAAATTAACGGTCAGTGATGTTCATATGAATATTACCGTACCCTCCAAGGGCGCCATGACAGGCTCGGTGGGCGGCGTACTGGAATTTAGTAAGGATGTTAAATTTACCATAGGCTACGACCTACCCGGCGACATTCAAATAAAGGGCGTCTTTCCAAAATCCTCCTTGAGTCATTTAATAAGCACCTTGAGCCATCAGGAATTAACACTGCCAAAAGGTTTTGATATTGAGTTTGATTACGCCTTTGTGGTGATGAAAAAACAGGGAAAAAATTATTTATTTAGCCTTGCCACCGAAATTGAAGGCCTGGGCATACTGGCATTCGAGACCCGCAAGGATAGTAATGGCTGGGGCTTTGCCACTGGCATAGAATTGGAGCAAGGGTCACCATCAAACTTACCTGGATTAAAGGTGCTCACTAAAATTGAAAATGCCTTTCATCTTAAAAAGTTTACCCTAGTCGCATCCAGTTTTGATGACCCTTCTTTTGCCTTTCCGGATATGGCTCAGTTTCAAACTCCGGTATTGGCCACCAAGAAAATTAGCTTACCTGCCCATACCTCGGGTGTCATCGCGGGTGTGAATCTATTTTCGCAATGGCAACTGAACTTAAAGAATAAAAATGAAAAGATGTTGCACAAACTACTGGGGTTAAAACCTACCTTGGACGTGGTAGTGCAGATGGGAAAAAATCCAGAAAAAGAAACACGTATGTTTACGGCCTTAAATACCAGTATACAAGGACATCCATTTAAGGTTGAACTAGGGGCCATGATTGAGTCTGGTTCGGTGGGCCTATTCATGAGCGGCGAGCTCACCGTAAAAATTCAGAAGCACCCACAAACATTTGATGTCACCACCTTGTTTGTGCCCAACGGTGCGTTTATGTCTGCCAACATGAGTGGGGATACCGGTGTGAAGTTTGGCAGCTTTACCCTAAGTGACCTTGCATTAGAAATTGGTATAAGTGTTGAAGGTCTGCCCAGTTTTGGCATAGCCGCCACCATAGATACCAAAGCCTTTGAATCATCGGTAGCAATATTCTTTGATGCTGCCGAACCGCAAAAGAGTCTAGTAGCAGGGTCACTTTCCGACCTTAATATGAAAGAAGTGGTGGACTCACTCGTTGGTAGAAAAAAGGCTACGCCTCTTGATAAGGTTCTGTCAAAAATTTCTATTTCCGGCACCCATAAATTTAATATTGCAGGAAGCTTGGCCAAAGACCTGAACTCGCTAAAGTTAGATAATGTGGTTAAGGCTTTTAAAAGCCAGGGCAATATTCGCTTAGCATCCAACAGCCATGACTTGCACTTGGTCACCGCGGTTAAAGGTAAAGCCTGGTACATAACAGACACCACTACTATGCGTCATTATCAGCTGTGTAAGCGGGGTAAGAATGTTCAAGTGAGCATTGAGGCTCAGTTTTATTGTGCACCAGTGGATACCTACATTGGCACCAAGCAATTCAAACAGGGCTTTTACCTAAACGGTAAAATTAATGTGTTGGGATTCCACGCCACTGCCACTATTAATGTCAGCACCAATCAGGGCATAGCGGTAGATGCCAGTGCCGATAAAATTGTAATTGGTTCTCCGCATTTATTTAGCCTAATGGCCGCTAAGGGAAAAGGCGGCGCGCAGGTCTCAATATCTACCTATAAACAACCCAAACAGCACAACAAGTTATTCCGAGATCCGCATTTCTATATCAATGGCAAACTGGAAGTACTGGGAATCAGTGATTCAATTTTTATTACTATATCCGAACATGGTGCTGCCTTTGATTTAAAAGGTAAGCTCGCCCCGGGTGTACATGTAGATCTTAATGGCACCTTTGCCAGCGTTAATCATCTAGATTTAGGCGGGGATTTAAAAGTAGGAGTGGGCAGTATTAATCTTGGGGCTCTTGGTAAAATAAAAATTAAAACCGATGTTGAGGCCACTATCGACATAGCCTATGACGGACGCAAGATTACCGCCACCTGTAAGGCCAGCTTTGAAGCGCTGGGGCAAAAACATCGCATCGGACGTTTTCACTTAGATGTAAAATCCAAAGCCTTAAAAAACATTGCCAAAACCATAGAAAAAGAAATGGAGAAAGTATTAAGCGGTGCTCTTAAGGATGTAGAAAAATGGGCTAAGGCAATAGATAAAGGATTTGTCACCGGTGTGAAAGACACTGAGCATGTAATGAAAACGGTCTTTAAAAAATCCGACAAAGAAATTAAAAAAATAGGGAAAGATATAGGCCATGATACCGAGAAGGCCGCCAAGGATGTTGCCAAAGGCACTAAGAAGGCCGCTAAATCTGTGGCAAAGGACTCCAAAAAAGCCGCTAAAACCGTAGCAAAAGGTGCTAAGAAGGCTACTAAGTCAGTACGTAAGTTCTTCCATATTTAAGCTAGAAAGTATTGGAGATTGTGAAGCGGTTATCCTAACAGGGTAATCGCTTTAGTTTTAAGCTAGCCAGCCCTTCTGCTCACAACGTTTGCAATACCAAATCAAAAATGCCGCTACCACTATAGGCATCAATATAATGCCTATTACCTCTGCCACCCCAAATGTAATTCCCGCCCCCAGCGAGTGCAGCGTAGTCACCAACACCCCAATGAAGGAGGCCGTAAATAAGTACAAGGCCACGGATTTTTTAAGTAACAATAATAGGGCAGCCAAAGTGCCACCAAATACAGCTAGGCCAAATGCCAGTGTTGCCCACAGAGGGCGACTCTCAATAATCATTCGTTCCGACTCACGAAAATTAGCCAGCATCTCTGGACTCATTTGCACTAAAAAATTAACGGACCCTAGCAAACTCCAAATTAATGCAATACTTGCAATGAGCCAAAAGCTCCAATGAACATTCATTTTATGTCCGTTCATAAATTCCCCCGTTGCTTTACCAAAGATTAGTTTAGGGCTGAGAATGCACTTTTAAAAAAACACAGACGATTCGTGGCTACCTACTTTTATTGTAACAAAGAATAGAAAATTAAAATTGAACACCTACACTAGCCGTCATGTAATCACGATCACCCTTGCGACTAAATTCTCCACCCCAAAACTGAGTATAAGAAATAGTTGCCTTGTAAAGGGATAAGTAGTTGGCATCTACTGCCATGGAGAGCGACTGTTCGCCCTCTATAAAACCCGTAGTGACAACCGGTGCATTACCTTCTATGCCTTCACTAAAGGATATTTTGGGTTGAAGGTTTACCCCCCAAAAGAGACTGGAGTAATCGGCCAAAATTTGCAAATTAATACCGGATGATTCCGGCGTATCAAAGCTGCCAGCATCGCCCGTTCCTGTGCCACCATATTTTATTTCGTTACTCCCTTCTGCCAGGCCATGTACGCGGGTATAGGCAAGCTCCCCTACTAGAGTTATTTGATCCGCCCCCAACGCGCCATCTATAAATTTAATCGCGGTAATTTGTGCTTGTGAAGTATCAAATAACCGGTAACCCGTTAAATCTCCACCACTTTGCACTAGGTCAAATTCATCACTTAGAATAGTAGAGCCAAACCCCTCACTCGTGGCAATTGCATCGGACTTAGCCAAAAGCAAAATAAACTGGGCACTGTTTATTTGTAGCGGTACATCAAGATGATGAGATACCTCACCAGATAAAGCCACATCACCCACTGTGGAGGAAAAACTTAAACCAACCAATTCCTGATCTTCAACGTACTCAGTAAAGAAGGTAGCATCACTCAATGCTGCCACCCCATAACCTTGAAGGTAAACAAACCCCAGTTGCTCTTGAGTTAGGCCAGGGTTGGCGGCCAATGCTTGTTGCATGGCGCCCTCACCCACAGCATTTAAAGCAGCAGCACTTAAATTAGATTTGGTACCCGATTGATTCGGTGTGGAGGCGTGTTGCGTCTTCCAGTACAGGCTAAGCTCTGTGTCATTCCAATCCTCAACAATATAGCGCAGAGCAAAACCAAATTGGCCATCTGAAGCGGGGCGCCGTATGCCGTCTGCATTTCTTACAAGGTGAGTGTCGTAAATTTTTACGGTGGTTAAATCACACCCTTGTGCGATGGTATCGTTGGGTGAAAAATAGGTGCCGCAGCCAGGCATGACCGTTTCCTGATAATCCAGAAGATAGAAGGCTTCCATACTTAGGCTATCCGATAAACCCAGGCCAGCAAATAACATGTTAGTGGGCAGAAGCCCTTCTTTAAGTTCGGCACCGGCACGGGTAAAGGCATTTACATCAATAGCGTTAATCGCGTTTATGCCGCCGCGTATAAAAGTGCTTTCTCCCCAGCTAAGCACTTGTCTTCCGAGCCGAATATCTAACGGCATATCAATAATATCAAAAGCGCCATAAACAAAGGCGTCGAGCATTGCAGCTCCTGAAAATTTTGATAAGTTATTGAAGTTGGCGTCATCAAGGCGGCCGCCATGGTGGATCACAGTATTGCCATTGTCCCCGCCCAAGGTAGCGGTACTGGCTGAACCATGGTTTACGTTATTATTTTCAAGGGCCGAGTCATACCAGTATTTTCCGCGAAAAAATGCCCCGTAGTTTTCATAGTTTAATGACAGGCTATGGCTGCCTTTAAAAATTTGACTAAAGGCTTCACCGTTTGAATAGTTGCGATCACTGTCATCAACATTGTTATCCACTTCCAAATCATCATTTATATTTTCCACTCGCCAGCTCGAGCCAATAGATATATCCGAATCGAAAGTGCCTTCAATATCGCCTGAATAGAATTCAAAGGATTGAGCCTGCGCCGCGATGATAAACATAACGATTACGGACAAAGATTGGTTGAGAGGAGGTGTTAAATGACGAATCTTCAATACTCCCAATAATAGGTCACTTAGTGAATGAAATAATTCGTTAAGCACCCGCTGTAAATCAACCGATTACCATCAGTAGTCAGTTCCCGCCTGTTCATTATAGGTCAAAAAACAAACAACCATTTTTTATAGGCCAGCAATAAAGTTTTCCACAAAAGCAACCGCATTAGGCTTACGCCTGTCACATGACACCTGCCGCTATATTCAGGCTGCTTTCAAGCTCATCTACCTCTTTTAATTCCCTAAAGAATTAAAACTCTCATGACTAAGATCAACAAATGCATTTAAAACGTAAAGTTTCACACATAAGCTATAACTACATATGGTACTTTTTATTACGCAAGGCACTACATATAGTGAATTCAGTACCTTTACCGGCCCTAAAGGAAGTTTTGTTCACTTTATAATCAAATCCAGCCAGAACTAATTTTGCCCAAATAATAGGGCAACTCAGGGACAAGAAAAAATGAGTGATCAAACGTTAGACGCCTCTCACCAACAACAAAAAGCACAAACTGAAGAGTCTAGTAGCATTGAACTGCAAGATGCTTCCATGGATATATGGGATTCAAAGTACCGTTTGAAGAATGCCCAGGGCGAGATCATTGATACCGATATACACGCCAGTTTTGAGCGCGTCGCCAAGGCGTTAGCAGAAGTAGAACAAGATAAAAAAACACAGCAAAAATGGTTACCCAAATTTAAGTGGGCGCTTGAAAACGGGGCCATTCCCGCTGGCCGAATTATTAGTAATGCCGGCGCCCAACATCACAAGCCGGCCACCTCCACTATTAACTGCACTGTATCTGGCATATTAGAAGACTCCATGAGCGACATTCTTGGCAAGGTGCAGGAAGCTGGCCTAACTCTTAAAGCAGGCTGCGGTATCGGTTATGAGTTTTCAACCCTGCGCCCAAAAGATGCTTTTGTGAATGGTGCCGGTGCTTATACCTCTGGGCCCATGTCGTTCATGGATATCTACGACAAGATGTGTTTTACAGTGTCGTCTGCCGGGGGCCGTCGCGGCGCACAAATGGCCACCTTTGATATCTCTCATCCGGATGTTTTAGATTTTATTAAAGCCAAGCGTGAAGATGGGCGCTTACGTCAGTTTAATTTATCACTATTGATCACAGATGAATTTATGCAGGCTGTAAAAGAAAATGCCCAATGGCCATTGGTTTTTCCCATTGGTATAAAACAACAACAAAGAGAACAACTTGATCTTGAAGACAGTGATCAGGTTATTTGGAAAGACTGGCCCACTCATAAAAATTATATCGTCAACGATAAAGGGCTAGTGGCTTGTAAAGTATATCGCACCATCGCCGCTCAAAAGTTGTGGAACCTCATCATGAGCTCCACCTATGATTTTGCCGAACCCGGTTTCATTTTAATCGACCAGGTAAATCAACTAAACAATAATTGGTTTTGTGAAAGCGTACGCGCCACCAACCCTTGTGGAGAACAGCCATTACCACCCTATGGTAGCTGCTTGCTAGGCTCCATTAACCTAACTCACTTTGTAGACAAGCCCTTCACTTCTGAGGCTAAATTCGACTGGCTAAAATACAAAAAAGTGGTGGCTATCTTTACCCGTATGCTCGACAACGTGGTGGAAATAAATGGCCTGCCCCTGCCAGAACAAAAGAATGAAATAAAACAGAAACGCCGCCACGGCATGGGGTATTTAGGTTTAGGTTCCACCATTACCATGCTGGGTCTGCGTTATGGTCACCAGGAATCCCTAGCCTTCACTGAAGAAGTCACACGGCAATTGGCCATTACCGGCTGGCAACAAGCGCTGGAGCTGGCTAAGGAAAAAGGCCCTGCCCCTATCATGGAAGAATTATTTACCCTTAGCGCATTGCATTTACGCCAGCGCCCTCAACTGGTTAAAGACGGTTACAAAGAAGGGGACAAACTTCCGGGAAAAATTCTTCATGCTAAGTACAGCCATTACATGCAACAACTGGCTCAGGAAGAGCCAAAGTTAATAGACGAACTTGCCAAAGTGGGCGCACGCTTTACCCATCACAGCTCTATTGCCCCAACCGGCACGATTAGTTTGTCTATTGCTAATAATGCCAGCAACGGTATAGAACCCAGCTTTGCCCACCATTACGCACGTAACATTATTAAACCCGGTAAAAAAACCAAAGAAAAAATTGATGTATTTTCTTACGAATTATTGGCTTATCGCGCATACATCAATAAAGATGCCATGCCTAATTTTAACTCTGCTGAAAAAAATGAAAATGCATTACCCGAGTATTTTGTCTGCTCCGATGACATTAGTCCCAAGCAACATGTAGATGTGCAAGCGGCGGCCCAAAAATGGATAGATTCATCTATTTCTAAAACCGCCAATGTACCCAGCGACTACCCCTATGAAGAATTTAAAGATATTTACCTGTATGCCTACGAGCAATCTTTAAAAGGTTGCACGACTTTCCGCTTTAACCCGGAAGCCTTTCAAGGGGTATTGGTAAAAGAGCAAGATCTGGAGAATACCACCTACAAGTTCACATTAGAAAATGGCGAAGTGGTAGAGCTAAAAGGCAATGAAACCGTGGAATACGATGGTGAAGAACACAGTGCAGCCAATCTTTATGACGCTTTAAAAGAAGGTTATTACGGAAAACTGTAACGTCATTCACTAACTATTCATTATTCAGGAAGTTCAGCATGAGCACAAAAATTGTAAAAAACATCGTCGCCTTTGAAGTCGTGAAAAAAGACGAAATTAAAGAAGAACAAACCGCAGACATCGAGCATATGCATGAAAGTGTGCAGCGCCCAGAACTATTAATGGGGTCTACTTACAAGATAAAAACGCCTAATTCAGAGCATGCTTTATATGTCACCATTAATGACATTATTTTAAACCAGGGCACCGAACACGAATTGCGTCGCCCGTTTGAAATGTTTATCAATTCTAAAAATATGGATCAGTTTCAATGGATTGTAGCCCTTACCCGGGTCGCCTCGGCGGTATTTAGAAAAGGGGGGGATGTCACCTTTCTAGCCGAAGAATTAAAAGCGGTGTTTGATCCTCACGGGGGTTATTTTAAAAGAGGCGGTAAGTTTATGCCCTCGGTAGTGGCAGAGATAGGTGATGCCCTAGAGAAGCATTTCACCATGATAGGGTTGTTGAAAAAGCCTGAACTGCCCGAACATCAACAAGCCATACTCGATGAAAAACGCGCCGAATTTGAAAAAATAACAAAAGGGGTTAAAAGTACCAGTAATGAGGCATCCGACTTTCCCGAAGAAGCGCAACTGTGTAAAAAATGCCATACCAAGGCGGCTATTTTAATGGATGGTTGTTTAACCTGTTTAAGCTGTGGGGATTCAAAATGCGGCTAAGCCTTTAGATCTCACGACATAATGAATAAGCATGCCGCTTAAAATAGCATGCTTCTTTTCTTTATTAATGATGCTAGTATAAATGCTATATAAGTCAATACTAATATAGGTATATTGTAAATGGAGGCAAACATGATTCAGGTAGATTACTTTTCTGATGTGCTGTGCATCTGGGCATTTATTGGCGAGAAAAGATTAAATGAAGTACGCCTGAATCTGGCGGAAGATGTTCAGGTGAATTTACAGTTCCTGCCAAATTTTGCTTCTTGTCATAAAAAGATTCAGCAGGGTTGGAAAAATAAGGGCGGCTTTGATGGTTATGCCAATCACGTAAACGAAGTGGCCCACCAGTTTGAAGCATCACTACACCCAGACAGCTGGCACAAAGTTCAACCCAGCACCTCCATGCTGGCCCACGCCATTATTAAAACCATCATGAAATTGGAATCCATTGAGCTGGCCAATCAATACAGTGCCTTGGTCCGCCATAGTTTTTTTATGGAAGCCATGGATATTTCAAGACTGGAAGTATTGCAGGAGATTGCAGAGTCTTTAAAAATAAACTGGATTGAGGTAATGGATTATTTTAATGGCGGTTTTTCCCTGGCTGATTTACAACAAGATTTTCAAAATGCACAAAGTTATCAAGTAAGTGTGAGCCCTGCTTGGGTGTTTAATGAGGGCCGTCAAAGGTTAATAGGCAATGTGGGTTACCGGGTTATTGAAGCCAACTTAAAAGAGCTAGTTGAACAAAAGCCCATGCCTCAGTTATGGTGTTAGCGATCTGCGTTATGTGAAACTAATTGTTAGTTATGGTCGATGATAGTTCTTTAAATAACGCCGATGTATCTGGGTAATCAGATCCTTTTTTTCATCTTTATGATGTAGCCCTTGCTCGGCGTTTTTTATCGCTTCAAGCACGCCGGGTTCTTTAAGGCGCAGAGAATGTCGGGAACATTGAAGCCAAATTTGATTGGTCTTTAGTAAAAATGGCATTCCACTTTCTGGGAAGGCATCCCTAATCAATTCTTGTGGACCAATCAGCGCATCTAGACGATTTTGCCGCACTAGGTTAATGGCCTGTTGATAATTATCTAACTCTCTTTTTAATATTTTTTTATTATCATCAAACGACTTACCATAATAAGCGGAACGGATAACCCCCACCACTTTTCCTTCAAAGTCTGCCAATTTGGCGGGTGCAGGAATTCGAGCTTTCTCAGTATTCGCAATGGACATAATGACCACCGGTTTTTTAGTGACAAGCGCTATTTGATGATATTTTTCATTTCCTTTAGGTGAATTAAAAAAAATGGAGCAATCATATTCGCCACTATCCAATCCATACAGCATGCGTTTATAAGGCAGTAAAGATACTGTGGAATTTGGGGATATTTCGTTAGCAAGATGCTTAAGAATGTCACGCAGTATGCCTTTCTCTTCCCCGTTATCATCCTTGTAGCCGTAAGGCTCTCCTACATCCACGGCAGCAAAGCGTAACTCAGACGCACTAACGAGCACCGGAATACCCAATAAGGCCCAAGCATGGATAAATATAAATAATTTAGAAAAAATACTCAGCATATGAGCATTGTATCTTGCAGGTTTAACTTCAGTTTAGCGGGTTAAATAGCTTTAGCACTGTCAGCACTTTATCTATCACTAACAGCCGCTAAAGGCCCCGGCAGTCTACTGCCGGGGGATGGGTCTAGTTAAAGCAGAAGTTATTGAAGCGGATCAATAAAAGCCGTATTGGTATTGCTTTCAGCACGTTCCCACATTTGCAAATAGGCCTCGGCAGAGTTCATTACCGACTCGTAAATACGCTGCGGAGCTTGCTCACGAATGTCTTGTAAGTGATCGGCCACTAAACCGTAATGGGCTATGCCATCGGTGTTTAAATCAAATGCACGGTTGCCCGATACTTGTTTATCAAATACAAAGCCAAACTCCGATGTATAAGGGTATTCCAATGGATTGCTAGCACTATCATCACGAGGACCCGCTTGGCCACCTAAACCACTCATGTCGGTACCAAAACCCACACCATCCAAGTATGGGGTTTGTTCGGCCACATCCAAAAAGCGTGAAATTTTAGACACAAGGCCATTAGCATTCGCGTTATAAGGAGAGCTATAACCACCGGCTTCAATTAGGCGACGAGTATTGTTGTGCACTTCGCCATTTTTGCTGTCACGCATCCAACTATGCGATGTAATCACACCGCTGTAATTACGCGCTTCTACAATATCCATGGTGGCAGTGGCTGTGTAGTTACTCATGTGATCAAGCTCGATTAACATGCCTTTATCAATCATGCGATTCACCAGATACACACCCAAATCGGTAATGCCGTGCTGGTTACAATGCTCAATGCTTTCGTCATATACAGGGTTTAAATTGGCAAGATCTAAAATCTCTTTTAATACTGGCACTTGGCCAATAAGCGGGAAGCCCGATTTAAAATGGCCGCCATGAGTTTCATCGTTACATTCTTCTGTTTCAAAGAAACGTGACGACGCTAACCATTGCCCTAAATTAATTAAACCATCTTCTACTGCCGAGCCAGCCAGCTTGTTATCAAATTTATGAGACGGGAAGATAGTGCGTACACCTAAATCATAAAGTTCGTTTAACTGAGCCTCTATGGTGTCGAAAGTACAGCCATCTTTTAAGCCGCAGTTAAATGTTTCAGATGCTTCCACACCCATCAATACGGCCATCTGGCCATTAGCAATGACCTGGCGCGCTTGCTCAGGAGATGTCACGAGTTGGAAGAAGCCTTTACCTGGGCCACCAGATTGCGCATCAATGTAGGCCTGCATTTCTTGTAGGCGCCCTGCCTGCAAACGAATGCTGTCCATCGTGTTGCAGCTATTAGGATTAATCCAACTGGCAGGGTTCACGACTTTTTGCACGTTACACAAGACTTCGTTTTCAACTAGGTCGGTAACCATTAAACGTAAACCCGAAAGATAGGCTCGTTCAATCCACTTATAGTAATAACCCATGTGGCTCATTTGTTTATGGTTTGGCCACCAAGGAAATTCAGGCCAGCCACGTGTGTCGTAACGCATGTTGGGATCTTCAAAGGTATAAAGGTTACCCACTAAATCCAGTGCGCCATCTGGCCCGTGCACATTTTTACTGTCTTGTAGTGCCTCTTCCACTCCCCAACGGTGAAAAGGTTTACCGGCCATCATCTTGCCGCCCATAAATTCATAAGAGGTGATATGCGTATGAGAATCTACAAAGCCTCGTACTGGGTCATTCACATTGCCTTTTAAAGCGCTTAGATTAGCGGCCACGTTGGTGGTGACTTCTGGGAAGTCGGTACAGTTAGATTGAGGAATTAATTTAAACTCATTTTCACTGTTAAAATTAAAAGGATTTAATAAATCAAAAAAGTACATACCATCTTTTGTGGTGTGGTGACGTACTTTCATATTCAGTGCCGTAGCATGCAAGCTATAGCGATCACTACCTTGTTTTTCAATGGTCCATTCCGCAAAGGTGCCGGCGTATTTGCCGGCACTTATTTCGGCCGGTAGGTGGCTCGCAAAATAACGACCATCCACATCGGTTAATAAATATTTACCAAATGAAGTCGGTTTCATGAAGAATTTTGTGGCGCTGTCTTTAGAGATATTTTCAAAATGGTAACTTAAACCATCGTCTACTAAGCCCCCTTGGTCAAAACGTTTCATGTAATCGCCATTTTCCGGCGATTGAATTGCATAACAGCCCTGTGCTAAACCGTTAACGTCTCCACTGTAGCCGGTGGCTTGTGGTTGTTCTGGGGGTTCGTCTGGCGTACTGGACATAGCATGTACTGTAGCGCTAGCCAGAACCGAACAAGCCAAAAACCCATTGATGGCGAGTCTGTATTTCATAGTCATCTCTTTATTATTGTATTTAGGAATGCTGAGCAGAAAATCGGCTTAAATGTCTTAGCAAATTAACAAATAAGTAATAGTTGATGAAATACAATGGCCACAGGTGAAAAATGGCCAAAGAGAAGTGCAAACTTGGAAAAGACAACAGAATGGCGATTCTATACCTATGCATTCGACCAAACACGCCACAAAAATAAAACTGAAATTTAGAAGGGGTTAATTAGCCATCTAGAATGGAGAGTAAAAGCAGTACACCAATCATTAACGAAAACATGAAAAACAATTGCCCAAGCTTGCCACCGGCCTGCTTTTCTTGCTCAATCTTTTCTTTGAATAAATTCAATTCAAATTCGCTGGAGATCTCATGGCAATGAGGGCAGTCACTTTCATCTTCTGGGTAGTGAAGCCCACAGCGTTCACAAGGCTTGGTAAATTTTGGTTTTGAAAAGGCCTTGGCAATTAAGCCGAAAATATCCATGTTAAGTTCCGATTTTTAATAACGCTTTTTTCACTATATTGAGGTAGTTACCTCAATAAGCTCAGTGACGCCTATTTTACCATGCTCCGGCTTAAGCCCCTATTCCCTGCTAAATCATCCCCACCTGAACATGACAGTATTATAGTCAACCTTATTGACTATAATACTGTCATGTAGTTTACTAAACATACTTAAACGGGGAATAACCATGAAGATATTAGGAGTCGTTATAATGAGTATGTTATCCACAGTGGCCGCCAATTCAGGTGCACAAACACTCGATCAAGAGGTAATGCAGGTATTAAACAACTATGCGCAGGGCACAGAACACCACGATGTGGGGTTGCTAGAAAAGGCTTTTCATAAGGAATTTAGGGTCGTTGCCATGACCAAAGATGGTTTACGCGTGATTGACCGAGAGAGTTACCTTGCATTAATTAAAGCCAAGAAAATTGGTGGCCATAAACGTAAATTGCACATTGAAAGTACCGTGGAAGGCGAAAAAGTAATGCAAATTAGCCTTATCCTTAGTGGTGAAAAAGCCGTATTCCACGACCACCTTCAGCTCATCAAACAAGATGAAAATTGGCAGATCATTCACAACAGCACTTCAGTCACGGCCGCTCAATAATACGCTAATGCAACCTCCTCTTTGGCAGCCACCAACTGGTATCGGGTGGTGGGGTTTGTTTGGTTAAATTGGGGTTGGTCAATACAAATATTTTTCGATTTGGCAAGTTAGCTTTATCAATGATCGCTTGATGGTACTTAAGAAAAAGCGCCTTAAATGAACCATCCCCCATGGCTTTAATTAAGCCTCGTTTAATTCTAGAGGCCAAAAGAGCATTTTGTTTCTGCACAAAAAAGTAAACTGGATACGGATAGTAAAAGGCCATGGATTTTTCCACTATTAAACGTGGGTATTGTGTTTTATGGTTTTCAATTTCTCCCCAAGCCTCGTTAATGCCTCTAGGAAAATAATCGAAACGCTCATTGGAAAGCATGCCAAACAGGGTTTCATACTTAACACTACCGATGACAGGAATATCGTTACTGGTAAGAATTTTCATATCGGCCCACTGGCTGCCAAAGCCCGCCATATAATTAGTTTTAAGCTCGTCTAGGCTATTTACCTGCAAAAATTTCCCCACCGATAAATCTCTAATTAAAAATATTCGATAACCCAGTATTCCTCTGAGCATAGGAATTTTTACCGATAAAAAACGCTTTTCTCTTTTTGGGGTGGTGGATAAAAAAGCAACATTCACGTTTTTATTTTTGTTTAGCATGTGTAACCCTCGTAACTGGGTAACACTTTCATTAAAGGGCATTAATGAATAAGGGCCATCAGTGGCCAGGGTTTTATCCATGGCCAGAGTGAGTAGATTTATGCGGTAGTCGTAGCGGTGATCACTTTGAAAATATTTAAGCTCGGTAAGTCCGTTAGCCTTTGCCGTTAGAAGGATTAAGGCAAGAATAACAAATAGGCTTTTAGAACGTTTCAGTATAATGGCTATAGGGGTCATGCCTTTCCTCAGGCATTGCCAAAGAGAATTTACCAACACCTCTAATAACATAGTCTAATACCAGTATTTCTCGAGCTATATTTATTGACCCAGAGCAGGGAGTGGAGATAAAGCCACCTGCGCAGATGACCTTATTTGTCAGTTAAAAATACGGCTGAAAGCGATTATTTATACTGTAACGGGAAGTCCCTGTGTTTTTCCAATTCCTGCATGAGCGTATCATGCTCACTGCTGCGGCTTTGTTGCCATTGGTCAAAATAAATTTGTTCAGTCAAGGGTAAACGCTTGCGCCAATTGGCGGTCTCTAATTCGGGCTCCTTATTGAAATGACTCACATAGCCCAAACAAAGATAAGCCACCGGAATCACCTTTTTAGGAATACCCAATATCTCATGAAACGCCGACTCCTCCATGATGCTCACCCAACCCATTCCTACCCCTTCAGCACGGGCCGCCAACCATAAGTTTTGCACCGCGCAAACACTGCTATAAATATCCATGTCGCTCATATGAGTGCGCCCGATAACCACAGGCCCAGCTTTCTCTCTATCGCAAGTAATACAAATATTAATAGGCGCTTCGCGAATACCCTCTAATTTTAAGGCGCGGTAGGTTTTTTGCTGCTCATCTTCAAACATATTGGCGGCTTCTTCATTGGCGCTGACAAAAGCATTATGAATTTGCTCTTTTATTTGGGGAGATTGAATCACCAGGAAATTCCACGGCTGCATGAATCCTACCGAGGGCGCATGATGAGCCGCTTGTAAAATACGCGCTAGCACGTCGTTAGGAATAGGGTCGGGTTTAAACTGTCCACGCACATCACGGCGGTTAAAAATGCTTTTATAAAGACCGTCTTTATCATCTTGACTGAATTCAACATCTTGAATAAGGCGATTGTTATCTTCTAGTTTTTTTTCTATCACTTTTCTTTTTGCGCTATTGTTTTCCATATGAGTCCCCTTAATGGAAAAATAAAACCCTAGTTAAATCTAAGGCTTTTTATACGCCTGTCCAAACGCATTTAAAATTTTTTAGGCCGGTCTTCTGACTGGGCATCGATTTATTTAAACACCTTCCCAAGCACAAATAGACTCAGTGGTTACCGCGTTACATTGCAGGTTTAAATAATCCGCCTCACAGCGTTGGGCACGTGGAGCTTATGTACAGGATATTTATGTTATCCAATACCTCCTTCCCGATTCTCCCATTCATACATGAAGGACTTCACTATAAATGGGCACCTAAAAAAACTGGTATGTTAATACTTCTACAAAATGTTTTCCTTATTAAAACTCTTTCTCTAACATATTTTCTTTTTCAAACGCATCCATTGCCATACACACAACACTTAATTGCGCGGTATTACTCATATCCAGTAAACCTATTCGAATAATGGCCGTCTGGGTATTTGCCTTTATCAACCTTAATAAAATCCCTCTTTCACAAAAAAATTCATATAACTCTTTAGCTTGCACTGTGGGCAGCCAATAACTGGAGAACAATCCGCTTTCACTTTTCCTAATAAGGTCAAGTTTATTCAATAACCCGGAAAAACAAACTTTATTTTGTTGGGCTAAATTTTGAATATTGGCTCTTGCCTGCGCTTGCCAGGCTAAATCTTTAAAGGCTTGTTTGGCAATATATTGCGCTGGGCCATTTACCGCCCATAAGCCTTGCCTGTGTTTGAGTGCGCTCAATACCGTTTGACTGGCAAAGGCAAAGCCCAAGCGTATACCGGCCAATCCAAAAAACTTTCCAAATGACCTTAGTACAATTACATTATCATTAAAATTTTGACACAAAAGGCTGTCTTGTGGCGTTAAATCCATAAAGGCTTCATCCACTATTACATAACAACCAGAGTCTCTTTTACTGGCCCAGTGGTGAATTTGCTCAGGTGTAAATTTCAAACCGGTGGGATTATTAGGATTAATAATCACCAGATGCCCGCGTGGATTGTTTTCTAACCAGTTATCAATTACATGTATGGATTCATTCATATCCCACGAAGGGTATAAAGATATTTCACTGCCCGCCAAATGCCAACCCTGTATATGCTCTTGATACCCAACTTCAGGCAGCAAAACAGGGTGACGTTCTAAAAGTTCGGGCAACCCTTGAATGGCCTCTTGAGTACCATTTAGCGCAATAAAATTTTCTGGTCCGTAATAATCAGCTGCCACCTTAATAAAGTCCGGATTGTCATAGGGCAAATTGCTAAGCACTTCCATGGGAATATAATTCACAGGGAAAGGGTTAGGGTTTAATCCTGTAGATAAATCAATCCAATTATCAATATCTATTTTATATTGCACGCTAACCTGATGTAAGTTACCACCGTGCATAGGGCTAATGTTATCTAATTGATTAATGCCATTCATAAGGAGCCCATTTCCCACAAAACAAAAAAGATAGCCAATGCCCCGATCCATATTAGAATGGCTCTATTCACCAATCGGCACGCATTCACAATACTCTTGCCAGTCGCGTGTTTCGCTAAAACATCACTGGGCCCTAAATCTGGCCTGTGTTGCATTTGAGAATGATATTGTGCCGCACCGCCTAACGAGACATTTAGCGCACCAGCCCCTGCTGCCATAACAGGCCCTGCATTAGGGCTTTTCCAATTCAAACCTTGTCGACGCCAACATTTAATGGCGAGACGAGTATTCCCTACAAGGGCATAACTTAACGCTGTTAAGCGCGCAGGAATAAAATTTAATACATCATCAATACGGGCCGCACACCAACCAAAGTGCAAGAAGCGCGCATTTTTATAGCCCCACATAGCGTCTAGCGTGTTGCTTAAGCGGTACATCACGACACCGGGCACACCTAATATTAAAAACCAAAACAGTGCACTAAAAATAGCATCTCCGCCATTTTCTAAAACCGATTCGGTGGCCGCTGTCGCAATGCCTTTTTCATCTAGGCTGTTGGTGTCGCGGCTGACAATCATAGATACTGATAAGCGTGCCTTTGTTAGGTCACCAATGATCAACGGCGTGGCGATATTCATGGCGTGTTGTAACAGGCTTTTCCAACCAATCGCCAAATACAAAACAAAGGCTGAAAAAACAATATTAAGCCAATGCCCTTCACCTACGACATGAGCTAGCCATTTTTGAATAACCAAAAATAAAATCGTGATGGGCAATACGGCCAAAAGCCAGGCCAGTACTCCCAGTAATTTATTAACGGGTGGGTGAATGGCCTTTACATTAAATTTTTTCTCAAGCCAGATAGCCCAGTTACCAAAACCTACCAAGGGATGAAAGCGCTTGGCCTCCCCTAGTAAATAATCCAATAAAAAAGCCAGTAAGATGGATATCATTACTGTAAAACTCATAAGGCTTGCTCTTTTTCTTGATCTATTTCTAATAACAAATCTTGTAGCGCACCCTTGTATTCATCTGTTGTTTGCTCGGCTCCCCATAAGCCTCGCTGCTTGGCCTCCAATAAACGTTCGGCCATTTCTTCTAGTGCAGGTAAGTTATGTTCTTTTAAGAATGCCTGATTGGTTTCATCAAATACCAATGCATCGGCCACCTGCTTGTATTGGTAGTCGTCTATCAATTGTGTGGTGGCATCATAGGCAAATAAATAATCAATGCTGGCCGCCATTTCAAATGCGCCCTTGTAACCGTGTTCCCTCATGGCGGTTATCCATTTTGGGTTTAATACTCGCGAGCGAATCACACGATTAAGCTCTTCCTTTAAGGTACGTATCTTAGGCACATGAGGGTTAGAGTGGTCGCCGTGATACACCGCCGGCATTTTTCCAGACAAGACATTAACCGCATTGGTCATGCCCCCCTGAAATTGATAATAATCATCGCTATCTAATAAATCGTGTTCGCGGTTATCTTGGTTTTGCACCACCACTTCTACCTGACTTAAACGGTGTTGAAATTCGCCGCGCGCTTCTACCCCATCTTTATCACTGCCGTAGGCATAGCCGCCCCAGTTTAAATAGGCATCGGATAGGTCGGAGTCTTTTTCCCAACAGCGTTCATCAATCAAGCCCTGTAGACCCGCGCCATAAGCACCGGGCTTGCTGCCAAATACGCGATAGCTGGCTTGAGAAAAAGCAGATGCCTCATCCATGCCCTCACTTATTAACTGTTGCTTTCGTATCTGCACGTTTTTATAAATAGTATTACCAAAGCCTGGCTCTTCTAACTTAGCCAATGCTTGCACGGCACTGTCATAGATACGCATGACATTAGGAAAAGCATCACGGAAAAAGCCCGATACGCGTAACGTCACATCCACTCTTGGGCGTTGCAATAACATGGTAGGGGTAATTTCAAAATCCACCACGCGCGCAGAGCCCTGTGCCCAGATGGGCTTAACGCCCATTAACGCAAAGGCCTGGGCAATGTCATCGCCACCGGTGCGCATAGTGGCCGTTCCCCATACCGATAATCCTAACTGGCTTGGGTAATCGCCATGCTCTTGTAAGTGGCGTTCAATCAATGCCTGTGCCGATTTTTTGCCTAAAGCCCAAGCTGCCTTTGACGGGATAGCACGGTTATCCACCGAGAAAAAATTACGCCCGGTGGGCAAGGTATCAAGCCGACCACGAGTAGGTGCACCACTGGGGCCAGGCGGCACCAATTTTCCATCTAGGCCATCCAATAAAGATTGTATTTCTAAATGGGCACTTTCATTTAACGCACTCATTAGGGTATTTTTTACATAATGAAGCTGCTCAAAACTTCTAGGGTGTGATAATTGTAAATGACTAAAATCAACGCCCTCTAAGATGAATTCCATCATCCACTTTTGGGCCAAACATTCTAGGCGCTCGCGGGTATCCATCTGGCTGCGCCAAACATCTGTTGATACCTCTTTTAAAATTGCCGGTTTATCACCCAGCCAAATCGAGGCATCCGCCATTAATGGGTCAAAAAAATCATTACCCACTTTCAAATTTAAATCAAAGGCAAGGTTGTGCAATATGCCCTGATCTAAAATATTTTTTCCTCTTGGTAGTCGCAGTAACGCCACTAAAGTGTCGGCTAGTTTATCGGCATTTGGCAGTTGCCCTTGAATATGCAAGCCGTGGCGAATTTGCGCTTCTTTAATTTCACACAGGTAAGTATCTAGCTGATTTAATACTGCTTCGTCTAAAGTGATCTCATTCTTCTTTTCAGCTTTACTCTCACTTTCACTTTGGGCAGGGCTTTCAATTCCAATCAATTCCTGCAATACGTTAGACGCTTTTAATAAATCAATAATTTCATCTTTTAGCCAATTTTCGCGGCGTTTATCCAAACCCAATGCTTGGTAATATTCATCCACCAGTATTTCTAGTTCAGCCAGCTCCCCATAGGTTTCACTGCGCGTCATGGGTGGCATTAGATGATCAATCACCGTCGCCTGAGTACGGCGCTTGGCTTGTGCGCCCTCGCCTGGGTCGTTAACAATAAAGGGGTAGAAATTGGGCATGGGCCCTAATGCTATGTCAGGCCAACAGTTTATCGATAATGCCGTGCCCTTGCCCGGCAGCCATTCTAGGTTGCCGTGTTTGCCCACATGCACTACCGCATCTACGCCGTAACAATCACTTAACCAAAAATAAAAAGCCAAATAACTATGAGGGGGAACCAGATCTGGGTCATGGTAATTAGCGGTTAAATCTAAATTAAAACCCCGTGCAGGCTGTATGCCCACAAAGGTTTCCCCTAAACGAATACCCGCCACCATTAACCGCTCATTTCTGCACTTTGGGTCTTGCGAGGGTGCACCCCATTTTTCCCACACCTGTTTTTGATTTTCTATTGGCAATTTTTTAAAGTGCGCCATGTAATCATCCATGGCGATACTTTGCCAACACGGCAAATAGTGCAGCGTATTGGGGTTGTTTGTCACTGCCGTTAATAATGCCTTAATTAAAGCGGTGCCATCTTCAGGGATATTTTCAACTGGGTACTGAGCATTTTCTAACGAGTTTAATAAATTAATGGTTGAAGCTGGCGTATCTAACCCCACACCATTACCAATACGTCCATCCTTGGTGGGGTAATTCGCTAAAATAAACGCGATACGTTTATCCTTGTTTTCCTTACTGGCCAGTGTGCAATAGCGCTTGGCAAGCTTAGCCACAAACACGGCACGTTCTTGCTTGAGGACATAGCGCACCACAGACGTTTGGCAACGATCACTGTAATGGCTTTCACTTTTAAAGCTCACCGCACGGCTAATAATACGGCCATCCATTTCTGGCAATACCACGTGCATGGCAATGTCTCGACTACGCAGCCCTTGTGAATAACTCTGCCAATCCTCTTCGGTACTGCTACACAAGATCACTTGCAAAGTCGCAATGTCTTGTACAAAAGGAGAGCTGATGCGGGTGGGTTGTGATGCTACATCGGCGTTAGCGGTAATATTAATAGAAAAGCCTGTGGTATTCACAATAAGCTTGGCATTACTTTGAACAATTAATTCATTGATCATCATTAAACAACTTTCATCTTTTAATGATGTCACTGCCACAGGCAAGGGCTTGAGGCCCTGATCTAACAAACACTGTATAAAATCATCGAACATTTGGATATTGGCACTTTGCAAGTGACTACGATAAAACAGTACTATGCAGGTATGGTTAAGCGCCTTGTTGGCTTGATTTTCAACTTTATTAACAGGAAGGGAACGCCAAACCTGTTGCCAGTCTTTTAAATACACAGTTTGGGAAGTGGATGTGCTTAACGACTCCGGCATATACAAGATGCAATTGGGTAAGGCTTTGGGCGGTAACCAGCTATTTTTTACAAAATTAGAGGGCAAAGAATCATTCTGTAAAAATTGCTCGGCAATAAAGTAAAATAACTGCTGACTGTTTTCTAAACCACCCTCGCGAAGATAACGCCACACCATCTGCGTAAGATCACCACTTACAGTACTGGCGTTAAACAGTTCTTCATCTGGACTGTCATCCCCTGGCACTAAGATAAGCGTGCCACCCGTTCTTGCCGCCCAAGCCTGTAACTGCTCAAACCCATATTGCCAGTAGGCCGCGCCGCCCAATAATGACACCACCACCACCTTGGCAGAATCAAGTACCTGTTGCTCGTATAGATCGAAAGCCGCCGGTTTTACCAGATGCATCCAGTTAGCCAAGCGAACCGATGGAAAGTCTTTGCCTAATAATTCCGCAGCAGCCGCCAAAGCACTTAAGTTACTGTCGGCGGCCGATAAAATAATGATGTCAGCGGGGCTCTGATCCAGATCCACAATACCTTCATCATCTATATAACCACCGGGCGTTGCTGCGAATAAATGCATTAAACTTGTTACTTTCCAATTAATGTGGCTTTAAATATTTTGATGAACAAATGTTATATCGCTTCTACAACAGGCTGTGCTGTTTTTAACGCATTCGTTATTAAGTCTTCATTTAAATCTTTACCAATGAATACTAGTTTTGTGGCACGTTCTTCAGATGCTTCCCATAAGCGATCAAAATAAACATGCAGGCGTTCGCCCACCGCCTGCAATACTTGACGCATAGGTTTATTAGGCAAGGTTGCAAAACCTTTAACACGAAAAATATTGTGCTGGGCCAGCAAGTCTTTCAATACCGCTTGTAACTGATCACTGTCTACTTCGCCTATAGAGACTACAAAAGAGTCAAATTTATCGTGGGCGTGATAGTGGTGTTCGCCGTGATTGTGGTGATGATCGTGGTGGGTATGCAGGTCATTAATTTGGTCTTCAGCACTTGCACCTATGCCTAACAATTCTTCAATGCTCATGTCGCCTACCATACCGCCTAACATACCGTGAGTGGCATATAGAGTTTTAACACTGTCATTGGTTTTTTGCTTAACCGTTTTCTCTACCACCAAACGCTGCTCATCGCTCAATAAGTCATTTTTGCTCACCACAATTAAATCGGCGGCACCCAGTTGATCATCCAGTAACTCTTGTAAACTCGGGTCGTGATCTAGGCTTTCATCGGCTTGGCGTTGTGCCTCTACTTTTTCTTCATTGTCAGCAAAACGACCCGCTGCGACGGCTGGGCCATCAATCAAGGTAATCACGGCATCGACTGTGCAATGCTGCTTAATGTCAGGCCAGTTAAACGCCTGCACTAAAGGCTTAGGTAAAGCTAAGCCGCTGGTTTCAATGAGAATATGATCAATATCATCACGGCGCGCCACTAACTCCTGCATCACCGGTAAAAATTCTTCTTCTACAGTGCAGCAAATGCATCCATTGGCCAGTTCAAAAATACCATTTTCATTACCGGCCAATGTGGCAGATTCATCGTCACAATCTAGCGGGCAAGAACGTAGAATTTCCGCATCAATATCCAGTTCACCAAATTCATTAACAATCACCGCAATACGCTTTCCAACGGCATTTTTTAATACATTTGATAATAAGGTTGTTTTACCACTGCCTAAAAATCCGGTAACGATGGTGGCGGGTATTTTATTAAGTTTCATACTTTTCTTCCGTTAAAGAGTTATCCGTTAAAGAGTTATCCGTTAAACAACATTAGCGTTTAACAGTACGCGCCACTTTAGGTTTATTTTTAGGGCGATAAACATGAGCCTGCTTTTCATCGTATAGGTATGAATCATCAAAATCGTCCGTGCCCAATACATGCCCCACTAAGATAAGAGAGGTGCGGGTAAATTTCTTTATCCGTACTTTTTCTACAATATTACTAAGCGTACCCAGAACCTTATCTTCATCCGGCCAAGAGGTGCGATAACACACCGCCACGGGGCAGTCTTCACCGTAATGGGGAATCAACTCTTCCACTATCTTGTGAATACGTGTCACCCCAAGATGAATAGCCAGGGTGGCACCGCTTGCGGCTAAGGCAGGTAATCGTTCACGCTCAGGGAAGGGTGTCTTGCCCTCGTAACGGGTCATAATAATGGTTTGCGATACACCTGACAGTGTTAGCTCTTTTCCTAACCAGGCAGCCGATGCTGAAGTGGCCGTTACTCCTGGAATAATCTCAAAATCTATATTCAGTTCATTAAGACGGCGAATTTGTTCACCTATAGCACCGTATACTGAAGGGTCACCGGAATGAATGCGCGCCACATCCTGCCCTTGCTCATGAGCAAGTTGAATGTGTTCAATAATTTCATCAAGGGCAATAGAGGCAGTATCAATAATTTTTAGTGCGGAATCTTTCACACTGGCAAAAATTTCTTCTGGCACTAAAGAGCCTGCATATAAAATCACAGGGCATTGTTCAATAAGCCGCTGCCCCTTTACGGTAATGAGTTCTGGGTCACCAGGACCTGCACCAATAAAATAAACTGTCATAATTAAAACCCTTGCCCCTTAACACCGTTTAATTGCAGTTCACCTTCACACAAACCTGCACCAATAAAATAAACCTTCATAAAATAGCCTTCAATATTTTGTTAAATAGTACATTACAGTTTTTTACGATAACCGCGCGGTGTATATACCCATTCTTTACTGCCGTTAACAATATGACGTGACTCACTGTTACCCACACTCACGAGCGTAAACATGTCGACATCTTTGGCATCTAATTCATCTAGGCGAATAATGGTGATTTTTTCATCTTCACGGGTTAGCTGGCGACCAATTAAAACAGGCGTAGAAGCAGGGCGATATTTCAATAAAATGTCGCGTGCCGTATTGAGTTGCCAATCACGTTTTTTAGACACCGGATTATAAAAAGAAATAACAAAGTCGCCCTGACCTGCAGCATCAATACGTTTTTCTATGGTTTGCCATGGTGTTAGTAAATCACTTAGCGACACCGTACAAAAGTCATGACCCAGCATAGCCCCCACACGAGATGCCCCTGCCTGCATGGCAGAAATACCCGGCACGACTTCAATTTCCACATCTAACCATTCAGGATAATTTTCTTTGCCCTGCAACTGTAAATCAAGTAATTCAAATACCAGAGTGGCCATGGCATAAATACCAATGTCACCACTGGAAATTAGCGCGGTGGTTTTACCTTGGGCAGCGAGATTTAGTGCCAAGCGGGCACGAGCAATTTCTTCACCCAGCGGCAGGTCATGATGAACCTTGCCATCACAAACATCGCCCAGTAAATTCAAATACAAACCATAAGCCACTAGATCACTACTGGCGTTGATGACACTAATAGCACGTGGTGCAATTAGGCTAGCATCGCCGGGGCCTGTTCCTACTACAAATAATTTTGTCATTTCATTTTCTTGTTAAAGTGTTTTAAATAGGTTTTATAATTAGCTTATTGCGCCTAACGACTCTTCAATTAGAGGAAAACTACGGGCAATCGCACAAGTGGCCTTGGTATTTTTAATCTTGTTCACCACCAGCTCACTTTCTTGCCCCGTTATCTGGCAAGCTGCATATAAAGCGGCAGACTCTGCTACGCCGTACACGCCCACCGTCTTAAAAACATAATCTGATCGGGTACTTAATTTCCCTTCCATTTTTGCCAATAAGGTTTTTGTAAAAGTTTCAAAGGGAAGTGTAAAGCGTTGCCCCATCTCCATTAATGCTACTTCATCGGCTTTAATATCAATGCTATTAATACTGCTAATATCACTCATCGTTAAATTCGCTTCGCTTAAACACTGCTGCAATACGTCTTGTAAAAACGATTCTGGGCAATTTCGCTCACACCCCAACCCAATTGTGTAAACCGGCTTCAAGTAAGGTTTTGCGGTCGTCACCACTAGCTGGGCATTAAGAAGATCACTAATGGTTTTCCCCCAGTCGTTTGCGCCTCCTTCATGTCCAGATAAAAGTGGAATTACAAATTCTCCCTGTTCATCCAAAACCAGTACAGCAGGATCGGTGTGCTTAGTATTTAACACTGGGACTAGGGTTCGCATGACTATGCCCGTAGCACAAATCATGATGAGACGGTCACCCTTTTCAAAAAACCTCTGTATAGACTCTTTAAAGGGCTTAGGCTTAAAAAACACTTCACTATCAGGGATATTTTTTTGTAGCCACAAAGCCAATTTATGCCCCGCGTCTGTCAGAGCGACAATTTTAATCATTGGCACTTTTTTAATCGCACTGGTTTTAATCATATTGCTTTAATCATATTGCTTTAATCATGACGCTGACGCTTTTGAGGTAAGATCACAAACAATGAAAAATAAGGCCCAGCCTTTCTTTCCAGACGCGTCACGTCTTCAATGACTTTTTCATTTTCACGGCCAATGTATTCAAGGTAATGGGCATCTTCTTCACGATTCGTATCATTTAACAAATTTAAGATACGCACTCGATTTCGCCCTGCCTTCATAATCACGACGCTTTCGAAATTATTTAGAGTATGCAATATATGCGCATCAGTATGTCGGCCACTGATCACCGCAAATGATTCCTTTAACATGGTAAGCGGTTTTTGTAATCTTGCCGAAGCCGCATTAGGCGAAGGAATACCCGGCACCACTTCACAATGATATTGATTGGTAAGACGCTCTAATAAATAACTGAACGAACCAAAAAATAACGGGTCTCCTTCACATAAGAACACCACGCTATGGCCTGTCATTAAATGCTTACTAATCGCTATGGCCGCTTCATCATAAACCGCACTGCCTACAGTTGGATCGTCGCTCATGGGCATATAAATAGGCAATTCTATGTGGACGCGGTGTATGTGCGCCTTAGCAATATTTCTTGATTGCGATGCACCTTCTTTATTGGCCAGATAACAAATCACCTGACTGCTCTCAATTAAGCGCGCGGCCTTAAGGGTGATAAGTTCAGGGTCACCTGGGCCTACGCCTACACCCATAAAACGACCATGATCAATATTATATTGCGGGGCAAGATTCATATTAAACCTCTTTTTTTAGCCATTTAAAAAGCGTTACCGGCAATGCAGGACGAAAAACAAGCTGCCCTGCTAATTCGCCACCACGACTCACTGCCACTTGTACGCTTTCACATTGGGCATCTTGTGCTTGTTTACGTTCTTGATAAAAGCTCACTAAGTACTGACGACTACCTTCCATGACTGAGCTGGCCACAAGCAATCCGCCTACAGGCAATTTATTCCATAACATTTCTAATATGGCACCCAGCTCACCATCACTGCCGCCGATGAATATCTTGTTAGGATTGGGCAAACCTTCAAATGCTTGTGGAGCGCGATGCGGCACAATATGTAAATTAGTCACGACACCAAAATGATCTTGGTTTTTTTCCAAACAATCTATGCGATCGGGATGATGTTCTATGGCATGTACCTGGGTCATTTCATTCCAATAACACAGTTCAATCGCTACCGATCCACAGCCAGCGCCCACATCCCAAATTACATCACCATTAACGGGCTGCATTAAAGACAATATATTCAAGCGCACTTCACGCTTAGTGATCATGCCCCTGCCTTTTTCGCCATCTGTGAAAAAGGCATCATCTTGAATGCCTGGAAATTCATAAACTTCTTTTTTACTATGCTTAAGTTTAATCACACTGACATGCAGCGCATCAAATTGGAACGAGCTTTCAATTAGTTGCGCCACGGTAAAAGAGCGTACTTTTTCATGCTCGTAACCCAGCGCTTCACAAACAAAGATTTCAGCACTTTCAAAGCCAGCGTTAAAACATTCTTGTGCTAATGCCCGAGGGTGACTGTGCTTGTCGGTAAGGATAACCAGGGTGCTATTGCATTTTAATTGTCGGCGAATTTTTGCAAGTGGGCGGCCATGTAGGCTCAATACATTAACATCTTGCAAAGATAAACCCAGCGCATGGCAGGTGCCCTGAATACTAGACACCCCTGGGTAAAAATGTAGGTTCGCATCCATAAATGAACGTTTCAGCCAACCACCAATGCCATAAAAAAGTGGATCACCCGAGGCGAGAACAACAATAGACTTAACATCATCACTGTCAGCCGCTTCACCAATAATATTTTCTATGAATACTTTTAATTCTTTTAGAGGCGGCAATAATAACGTCTGCCGAGATTTTTTTGCTTCTTGAGGCTTCATAGATAATATTCCCGCGACGACCTCTTGCTGTCGTGACGCCCCCACAATCCAGTCGGCATTCAATATTGCAGCGCACGCCGGCTCCGTAAGCTGGGCTTTATCATTAATGCCAAGGCCAATTACATGAATAGAAATAGGCGCGTCAACGGAATTAATAGTATTCACCATGATTACATCTTAACAATGCATTACAACTAGCCGCTGAAACCGCACTGCCACCTTGACGGCCCAATAAGGTAATACATTCAATACCCAGTTCTTCATGAACGTCCCACAGGGCTTTTTTAGATTCTGCCGCACCCACAAAACCCACAGGCATTCCAATAATTAACGCCGGTTTGGGCGCACCTTTTTTTAGCATCTGCAATAGTCTAAAAAGTGCAGTAGGCGCGTTACCAATAATCACCACAGAGTTTTCCAAGTGATCTCCCCACAACTGCAAGGCGGCCATAGAACGTGTCTCGCCTCTTTGTTTCGCCAAGTCAGGAACACTTTCGTGGTTTAAAAAACATAAAGGCTCTTGGTTAATCATGCGTTTCGTGACGCCCTGCTTAACCATTTCGGCATCACACAAGATCGGCATATTATCTTGCAGGGACTTGCGACCTTTTTCACAAGCGTTTTGACTAAAGCGCACTTGTGTTGCAATTTCAGGTAAACCCACACTGTGTACGATGCGCATCACTACTTGCTGTTGATCTAAACTAAAGTGATCCAGTTGCGTCAACAAACGAATTTGCACAAAGCTATCTTGCTCTATGGCTGTAGGGCTTGCTTCGAATTGAAACGTTTCACGATTAACCGTCACGTTATTATTCCTGTTCTGTTACAGGTTCACTACTGTGACTGTGAGCATGTGCATGTGCATGTGCATGGTTATGGTTATGGTTATGGCCGTGATCATGATCCGCATCCGTACCAATTCCTTGCACATGATGGTGATGTCCTTGTTGAGCCAGGCCAACCTTATGTTCGCTGCCCACAATCTGCACTCGGTACTGGCACAACTGACAATTCATATTGGCAGTACCTTCTTCAATCTCTTGCAGTTTTTCTACAAAGGTATCAATCACTTTTGGATGATCATTTAAATAAGGGGCTTTCACTACAGTTACGTCTGGGTGCTTAGCAGCGTAATCATCTACCCAGCTATAAATCTTTTTAACTAAGCGACCTGTGAATAAAAAATAAGGAAATACAATGACTTGTTTAAAACCCAAACCATGGGCACGCTCTAAACAATCAGGCACGAGAGGAGTGGTCACGCCGCTGTAACAAGTGGTGGCCCAGCCAAAGCCCATGCCTTCTTCAAGAATTCGGCTAATTTTACAAATATTAGAATTGGCATCGGCATCACTGGCACCACGACCCACCACCACCAATAAAGTATCTTCACGTTTGTATTCGTTCTGGCCTAAATCAGCTAGTAACGCCTTTAGTTGTTCTTCACCTTCTTCAATACGCCCTTGCGCCGCTTGAATCATCTTGGCATTCACGCCCAATTCAGCCCCGTATTCAATACTTACATCAAACTCTTTTTGTAAGGCATTAAGTTCACTGGGGATATCATTTTTAGCGTGGCCACCCGCCATTAACATACCTGGAATAGCCTGGATTTGGGTGGCGCCCTTGTCTTTTAGCTTTTGTACACCCTCGGCAATGATGGGGCGTACAAATTCTAGAAAGCCAGTTTCTACTAAACGGTCAGGAAAACGTTGACGAAAGTGATCGGCCAATTGATAAAATTCATTTACGGCATCCACGTCGCGTGAACCATGACCAGCGAACAAAATAGCTGGCTTCTCTAGATTAACAACGGGTAAATTGACTAAAGGTAAATCAGCGCTATCATTTTCCAGTTTTGTATCTGTCATTTTTCATCTCTCGTTTTTATGCCAGTCAACTAAAAAGTCTTTACTGGCTTTTAAATCGTTAAATTCTTTGTCGCTCTTTTCAAGTATTGGGCGCTTAAGCATATGAACTTTAATGCCTAAGGCTTGTGCTACTTTAAGTTTTTCTTGCGTGGCACTGCCGCCACTATTTTTAGTAATGAGAGCGTCTATTTTTCTAGACGCCATTAATTCAAATTCCTGCTGCCAACTAAAAGGCCCTATGGCTTTTATCCATTCCATATTCTTTGGCAAAACATGTTCACAAGGCACCGCAGTTCTTAATGTTTGTTGCTGGCCATCAGCTTGATAGTTACTTAATACATTCAGCACTTGTGCGCTGGGTTGTCCTGCACTTAAAAATATCGATTTACTTAGTTTTATGGCCAACAACAAATCAGGCCAATCATCATGTTCTTGCCAATTATCTAAGGGCGTTTTAAGCCAGGTCGGTCGCTGGTATCGCCAAACGGGAATATTGCAATCCCTAGCACTGCGCACCGCTTGGTCGCTCATTTTTTTTGCATAAGGATGGGTGGCATCCAGTATGGCGGTTATGTGCTCGCGCTTAATAAACACACCTAAACCGCCTAACTTGCTAAAGCCGCCAATGTTTATCTCGCAATCCAATTGAGGAATTCGCACTAACCCGGCAATGCTATAAATACATTTAATACCATTATCAATACAGGCTTGTGCTAACCACTTAGCTTGTGCGGTGCCGCCTAATATTAAAAGCCTCATGAAGCTTGTTCATTACTATTGTCATTAGACCAGGCCTTACCCACCACCACGCCTTTTCTATCCACCGCCCATATTTCAACATCCACATGGCTAGGCACGATTTTTTTCGCCACGTCTAAGGCTTTTTGACACACCAATACGGCTAAATCAATTTCACATTCTTGGCAAAACTTAAGCGCCTGTACACTGGTATTGGCATTCACAATTTTTTCTAATAACTCTGGTTCAGCGCCCTGCTGTTTGGCAAGGCTGGCCAAAAAATTAAAATCAATGCTGCTGGCACCACTGTGTAAATCTAAATGGCCTTGAGATAACTTACTCAGTTTGCCAAAGCCTCCGCATATGCTTAATTTATTAACCGATACTTTTTTAAAATATTTTAAAACGGCACCAACAAAGTCGCCCATTTCTATTAGCGCCATCTCGGGCAGTTGGTAAATATTACGAATCGCAGTTTCACTGCTATTACCGGTTGATGCTGCAATGTGGTTAAAGCCGTTGGCCTTGGCTACATCAATACCCTGATGAATCGAGGCAATATAGGCCGCACATGAAAATGGCCTAACAAT
The DNA here is from genome assembly GCA_036960565.1 of Bermanella sp. Taxonomy (GTDB): domain Bacteria; phylum Pseudomonadota; class Gammaproteobacteria; order Pseudomonadales; family Oceanobacteraceae; genus Bermanella. Next base: position 9,902 of record JBALXQ010000014.1, on the reverse strand, counting down.
GCCAGTGGTGCCTAATACCGATAGACCACCCACAATGCCTAAGCGAGGGTTCATGGTTTTTAGAGCTAACGCTTCGCCGCCTTTCACCCCCACTGCCACGATAAAGCCACCTTGGTAGCCATGCTCTTGTGCAATTTCTAATAAGTGTTCACTTATCATTTTACGCGGCACCGGATTAATGGCGGGTTCACCCACCGCCAATAACAAACCATCACGGGTCACCGTGCCCACCCCAGACGCGGCTTTAAAAACAATGCCAGCATTTGAACTAAGCGTTAGTTGCACAAAAACAATGGCACCATGGGTAACATCTGGGTCATCCCCTGCATCTTTAATGGTGCTGGCTTTTACACACTGACTCCCAAAAGGAACATGGCTTACCTGCAACTGAACCAATTTTCCTTTGGGCAACTTAACGCTAACCAAGCTTGTGGCATTGGCTGTGTTTTTTTCAATATCCTTTTTAGATAAAAGCACGGTGGCAGCCAATACCGTACAGGCGGTGGCACAACAACCTGTGGTTAAACCGCTTCTTAGTTTTTTAGGCTTCTCTTCGCTTTCAGGCCACATGATTAATTAAACTATTTTAAGTGACGACTTGTTATAGGCTCTGCCCTAACCACACACCACCTAACACCACAGAAGCACTGGCAATTAAATAGCGGCTGGCTTGGTACAGTTTCACATTAAAATTTTTGAGTTTTACTTGCAGCTGGCCCAGCATGGCACCAAACATCACCATGGAAATTAATACTCCCAAGGAAAACACCACTAAATAAGTGAGCGCGACGATTAACTGACCTTGCATCACAATAGGCACTAGAGCCAAAGCAGGCGCGCTACCCGCTAGGCCATGCAACATGCCAATAAACACAGGTGCATGTTTTGCCTTTTTTTCATGATCATTATTTTTCTCATCGCTTAAACATAAGTGGCGGTGTACCACATCTCCATGGCGGTGTTCACTGAAACGAATTGGATTTTTCTTAAAGTGCCACAAGCACCATGCACCCATAACCATCAATAATACGCCCACAAAGGCTTCGGCCACATGTTGAAAAGACGTTGGAATGGTCACACCCAAACCAAATAGCAACATGCCAATCACCACCAACATGCCCGCATGACCCAATGCCCAATGGGCACTGTGTTTAAAACTGTTTACTAATCCTGGCTTGCGACTGCTTAAAGTAGAGACCGCCATCACATGGTCGGCATCCAAGGCATGTAATAAACCCAGCGAAAAACCAGCGGCTAAAATTGAAAAAGAACTCACTAACATGTTGTTTGTGCCTCGCCGACCTTGCTGAAATTCGAAGTGTTTTCCGCAAGGCTTGGATTAAATATTTGAGCCACCGCCCTTGGGTTAGATGCAAAAAACAAATGCAGGTAACTGGCGGTTAAATGTTTACTGCGATAAATTTCTTCACCCGCTGCCGCGTGATGCTGACGACGGCCATAACCCACAGGAATTGGCGTGTCGGCTGTGCGTGAACGATGATGGGCATGGCCCCGTACCTCTCCTTCGGGCAAACAAGCGGTTTGCATGCCCTGACAACCCCGCTTACCACGCATGGCACCATGGCCCTGCAAAATATTCAGCATGGGATAGGTGTTGTCTTGCAGGTCGGTGAGGGTTTCTAGGCAATACAATAAGCCACCACACTCGGCCAATATGGCTTTGTCTTGCTGAAAGAATTCTTTAATGGCCAATAGCATATTTATATTGCTGGCCAATTTCTGTGTATACAATTCAGGGTAGCCACCGGGCAGCCACAGGGCATCGGCCTTGGGTAAGCTGGCATCCTGTAATGGAGAAAAATATTTAACTTGTGCCCCCATTTGTTTAAGCAACAACACATTGCTTTGGTAAATAAAACTAAAGGCCTTGTCTTTGGCGATGGCAATGGTTTTTCCGGCTAGCCATTTTTCAGTTTTAAAAGGCTGTAATTCTGAAGGCGTTGGGCGCATGAAAATAATAGGCTTAAGCCATTTTTCTTGTGGGCTTTCTTGAAGAGAGCCATTAATTAAAGCTTGTGCACCATTTTCAAAACGAATTTCTAATTCATCCGCCACTTCACTGGCTTGCACTAAGCCTAAGTGACGCTCGGGTAATGCCACTTCTTCATCACGGGCGAAGGTAGCAATTAGGCTAATGTCGGATGGCAATGCCAGTTCAATTAACTCTCTATGGCGATTGGTGGCACAATGATTGGCTATCATGCCTACTAGATCAAAGTCATCTCGGTAATTGGCTAGGCCACGCACGATTGCCCCAGCAGTTTGGGCCATGCCTTTTACATTCATCACCACGACTACCGGAATACCAAACTTAGCGGCTAGATCGGCACTGGAAGGATCACCATCAAACAGCCCCATGGCGCCTTCTATTAAAATTAAATCACTGCTCTGGGCGGCCTGAAAAAGTTTATCCCGACACCAAGCATCGCCTGCCATCCACATGTCCAACGGCTGAACTTCATTGCCTGAAGCTTGCTCTAGAATTTGTGGGTCTAGATAGTCTGGGCCTGTTTTAAAAATCCGTACTAGCTTGCCTTGGTTTTTAAAATAACGCGCCAAGGCTGAAGTGATAGTGGTTTTGCCTTCACCTGATGAGGGTGCAGAAATAAATAACGCAGGACACGTAACTAAATTTTCATCTAAGGAAGACATTAAAACTCCACCCCAGCTTGTGCCTTAACACCTAAGCGAAAGGCATGTCGTTCATCTTGTACTACCGAGATAGTATCGGCGATGTCTTGTAATGGCGTGGCCATCGTACGGCCAGTAATAATCACGTTTTGCATCTTAGGCCGGGTTTTTAACGCCGCTACCACGGGCTCAACTTCTAGGTAGCCGTATTTGAACATGTAGCTCATTTCATCAAATACCAGCATGTCGTATTGATCGTCTTGCAATAGCTCTTGTGCTTTTTCCCAGGCTTTTTGCGCGGCGGCTATGTCTTGGCTTTTATCCTGGGTTTCCCAGGTAAATCCATGGCCCATCACATGCCAGTCGATTAATTCATGGTCACGGAAAAACTTGTATTCGCCTGTTTCCATGCGCCCTTTGCTAAATTGAATTACAGCGCAACGTTTACCATGGCCAGCCGATCGCGCCATAGTGCCAAAGGCCGAACTGCTTTTGCCCTTGCCTGTGCCTTTTAATAAAATCAGCACACCACGCTCTTCGGTAGATGCGGCAATTTTGGCATCCATAATTTTCTTACGAGAGATCATGCGCTGTTCGTGTTTACTGTCTGTATTAACCGATTGTGTATTGATGGAATCTGTCACTTTATTGCTCCCGTATTGAATGGATTACCAGGTATAAAAACATTTAAGCGCTAGCGATTAGTTTAATGCCCAGTAGCGCGCGCCCATTTTCTGAGCAATATCCTGACCCCGACCACGCTTTACCTGGGATGACTCGGTATCAATAAACACACAAGACTCTCCCAAGTAGGCTTTGTTTTGTAAGACGTTTTGACTGATACGACCATCGCTTAAAATGTAACTACACACCTCTAGTGTTGGCACCTTTCGCTTTAGGTTTTTTAAATACTCTTGCCCTGTATTCAGCGCATCACTAAAAGGGGTACCACCACCGGCGGGAATAGATTCTAAAAAAGTCCTAATGTGTTTAGGCGCGCGCACACTGGCCAATAGGTTTTTAACCTGTGCATTTCCAAAACCCATAATGGCCATTTGTTCACGCTTTAAGTAAGCCTGCTGGGCAAGGCTTAGAATAATGTGTTTGGCTTGGGCAAAGCTTTGGTTAGCTAGGGTAGAGGCGCTGGTGTCTAATAAAATGAAATGCAGTTTTGCCGTGGCGCTGCGTTGCTTTTTAAATACCAATGACAAACTATTATTAGGCCCGCCATTATTTAACCTTCCATTTTGTAACTTTCCATTACGTAGCCTTCCATTTTGTAACTTTCCATTACGTAGCCTTCCATTTTGTAACTTTCCATTACGTAGCCTTCCATTTTGTAACTTTCCATTTTGTAGAAGGGTCTTAAACCAATTGGGTTTATTAGATAACAAGCTAGAGGCATGAGGCCCTTTGGCGCCCTGGCCTTTTTGTTGGGCACTGGTATCCATTAACGAAGGTAACGCACCATTATTTAAACGCGGTTTGAGCTGGCTTTTCATTAAACTAAAAGGCTGGGCTTTGGTTTCACTTAACGATTGAAACTCCGGGTTCATGCTACCCCACTGACCACTTCCCTTATTTGAAGCGCCTTGGGCAACGTCGCCAAAACTATCGTTCGGGCGGCTGAATGGATTTTGAGAGCTAGGACTATTATTTTGTTGAGGCGAACTTGGGGGAGGAGGATTATCCTGGCCATTGTTGCTCTGGTCGCTATTATTCTGGTTATCATTACTATAGTTCTGGCGATGCGCCAATACCAATTCTTTCACTGCGTCTATATCACTAAGTTGCACATTTTCATGCCCACAAAAAGCCGCGTGGGCCTTTGCCGATCGGTACCAAACTAGATCGGCACGTAAACCTTCTACCTGTGCATTCACACATTGCAGCGCAATGCTCCTGCGCATATCTGTATTACATTGCACTTGGGGTAATAGTTCACGGGCGGCTTGAATGGTGTTTATTAATTCACCTTGTGAGCTTTGGTGTTTTTCATGAAAATTCGCTGGATTATTTTCATAATCTTCACGCAGCGTCACAATGTCCATGCGCTCTTCAATGGAGAACTGATTATCTAGCTTAACCATTAAACCAAAGCGGTCTTGTAGCTGTGGGCGTAGCTCACCTTCATCAGGATTCATGGTGCCCAGTAAGATAAAGCGTGCGGCGTGGCTGTGGCTAATGCCATCACGCTCGATCACATTCACGCCACTGGCGGAAACATCCAGCAGTAAATCCACCAACGAATCGTTTAACAGGTTCACTTCATCTACATACAAAACGCCGTTATGAGCTTTGGCTAATAGGCCTTCTTGAAATTTAACGTCTTGTTTATTCAGTATTTGTTGTAAATCCAGGGTGCCTAGTAGCATTTCTTCGCTGGCGCCCAGTGGCAGGGTGACAAAGGATTGAGAATGTTCATTTGATTGAGACTCTTTCACAGGGAGTAGTTGGCCGAGTGCACGGGCCAAAGTAGATTTTGCGCAGCCGCGCGGGCCACTGATGAGCACACCACCAATCATGGGATTAATGGCATTAAGAATGAGCGCTTTTTTAAATTCGCCTTGCCCAATTACAGCCGTAAAAGGAAATGGGTGTGTCATGTTTTCCTCCAAAGCCTGTAAAAGTCAGCTCAAAGAATTGAGAAAACATCAGCCACAAAGGAAGAAAAAAGAAGTATAGGAGAAAGCGTAAAGAGAGAATTAAATATGGTGAGATGGCCACCATGGGAAAAGGCAGACAAGATAAAGACTCACCATTATCCTCCCTTAGTGTGTTCACCTGTAGGGCATTCGGTACCTGAGCGTCCGAATGACTTCTATATTCCTGCCGAATATCACTGAAGCGGTTATCAAGCAGGTATCCTGGCTTACGTCTTATAAACACTATCCTTCCCAGAGGTTCAGCCCCAGTGAATAGTGTTAGATGGTAATGACGCTTACAGTTGCGGAGGCAGCGACGGATTCACACCGTACTTCCCTTTTCACTCATAGTTACATGAACACTTGATGGCGGCAGGGTATTTGAAGCCGGGGAAACTGTCAATTTAAATACCTACTTCTGTCTAAGTTCTAACCACTTTGGCCAGACTATTTTGTTCTACTTACCCCCTATATTCATAAGCTTGAAGGGCTTTCACGCTTTGCTTTAGTAAATCTCATGCAGCAATCCAGTTTGAGTGTTGCAGCACAATGTGGATAACGGTAGCATTGCCGCTCTTAAAAATTATAGAAGAATGGTTTATTGGTTAAGCGCGTATAGACGTGACAGCCAGTAATTAAATGGGAAGTAAGTTCAATTCTTACGCTGCCCCCGCAACGGTGATGGAGTTTCTCCTTAGCCCGATACCAGCCATCAATCTATTTTAGTAATTAGTTGCGGAGGGCGACGTTACAATGTGCACACTTATCAGTTTATTTCCCCAAACTAGGCGCATGGCCCGGTTATCTCATAATTTAATTTACTTAACCATAAAGAAAATATGGCAATTGTCTGATCGGCTTGGTTGATCCTGCCCCTTCTTCAGAACACTTGTCCATAGAATTCGCACACCAAAAAGCATTCATTATTTTTGGTGTGAACAGTTAAGTAAATTGAGATTGTTAATTTGAAAAACAGTACCCAAACTTTAATTAAGTCTGCCTGCCTGTTACCCGTACTGGCCTTAACCATTCCTGCTATGGCTAATGTGGAGACCAGCAGCAATCACGAAAGAAGCTTGCTTAAGCGCATACACCTATTAGAAAAAAAGCTGGAAACCCAGTTAGAAAATCAATCTAGCATTTTGGCTTCATCGTTAAGCCAACGCTTTAACGTAAGTGCGGTGGTTGAATTAGAAGCCTTTGTGCAAGACAACGAAAATACCAATAACTCAAGTGATGCCAGCCTAGCCACGGTAGAGGTGGCCATTCATTCACACCTAAATCCGTATGTGGAAGCACAAGTGTTGTTATTGCATGAAGATGGGGCTGATCAAGAACTGGTAGTAGACGAAGGCTTCATGGCCCTGTCGGCGCCAGATATTCCCGTCACCCTAGTAGCCGGTAAACAAGTGCTGGGTTTTGGAAATTTTGAATCGCACTTTATTTCCGACCCGCTCACACTGGAATTGGCCGAGAGCAAAGACACCGCCATTAAAGTGCAATTTGAGCACTTGGGTTTTTATGGCAGCGCCTATATTTTTAATGGCGATGTAAATGAACAAGATGACAACAATGAAATAAAACAAGCCGGTGCACAACTGGGCTATGTTCGTATTCATAAAGACAGCCAGCTAAAAATTGGTGTGGACTACATTAGTAGTCTGGCAGAATCGGAAGGCCTTGTTGATTATCTACAAGCAGATGATGGTGATGCCGAAATACAAAAAACGGTGCCGGCCGCCAGCATTCACGGTTTTTTGTCATTTAATAAATGGCAACTTTTAGCAGAATACATAGGCGCCACCCACGCTTTTAATAAAAGTGATTTAAGCTTCGCAACCAAGGGCGCACAACCCAGCAGCTACAACCTAGAAGTTTCTTACGACTTTACGGTACTCGGCAAGCCCGTCACGCTTGCGGCGGCTCATCAGAAATCTAGCGAGGCGTTAGCGTTAGAACTGCCCGAACAACGCAACATGCTGGTGGCCTCGTATCCCTTATATGAAAAAACGGCGTTTGCGCTAGAGTTTATGCAAGCCAAAGATTATGCCGTGAAAGACGGCGGCAGAAACCACACAGATTACAGCCTTAGCATGCAACTGGCGGCTGAGTTTTAATTTTCAAACCCAGCAACAAAGATAAATAAACTTAATAATAAACAGACGCAGCGCGTCATGGAGATAGCAATGTTGACTCAAACTACTAGTACCAACACTAACAGCGCAGAAGTTAAAATTTCAAACAAGTCGCAAATATTATCGGCGGCCATTTTGGGTTTTGTCATTATGATGGGTGTGGGTTTGTCGCCTATGGAAGTAGCGCATAACGCGGCGCACGATACTCGCCATTCTTTTGCTTTTCCTTGTCACTAGTTTTATTGAATTAATCGCGTGTAAAAATAGCGTGTTAAAATGAGAAGATAAAAATGATTTTTAGAAATTTAGTCTTTGCCGCCGTAGTGGTAGGCATTATCTCGGGTGTGGTTTTAGCGGCGGTACAACAAATTGCAGTGACCCCCACCATTTTAGCGGCCGAACAATTTGAAGTGGCCGAAGCAGCAGCCACCACCAATAATGGCCACAGCCATGCAAGTGATCACCATGGTACGACTCACAATGGAACCACCCACCATGACAATGACTTGGTTGTAGACAGTGCAGCCGCGCAACACACAGGGCACAGCCATGACCCAGACGCATGGGCACCAAAAGATGGGGGTGAGCGTTTATTTTTCACCGCGTTCTCTAATGTATTAGCGGGCATTGGTTTTGGTTTATTAATATTGGCCGCCATGACATATCACGGTAAAGCCAATATGAAAATGGGAGCCTTGTGGGGCGTAGCCGGTTACCTAACCTTTTTTGTGGCACCTGCACTGGGCTTACACCCGGAAATCCCAGGAATGGAAGCGGCTAACTTACAAGGCCGCCAAGGATGGTGGTTAACCACCATTACCCTTACCGCTTTGGGCCTTGGACTAATTGCCTTTGCGCATATTAGTTTGAAATTGGCCGGTGTGGTGTTAATGGCGATTCCCCATGTTTTGGGTGCGCCACTGCCTGAGCTGACAGCAGGTTCCAGCCACTTCTCGCACCCTGACCCACAAGCTTTACTTGCATTGGAAGCACTGGCGGCAGACTTTTTACAAGCCACCGCCATTGCCAATGCTGCTTTCTGGGTAGTGTTGGGTTTAAGTTGTGGTTACTTTATTAATAAGTTTGGCATATTACAGACGGCTAAAAACTAGTTTACTTGTCACTAACGTTTTTAAAATCTGCACACTTCAAAAAAAGCCTACTTATCCATGTAAGTGGGCTTTTTCATTGTAAGTGAAAATTTGAGAAAACAAATGCCCAAGGCCAACTCACAAAGAGTGACCGCCCTATTTCACAAGATGCTAGATGCCGTTTTAAATAACGAGACAGGCTTTTATGAACTGGTGCTGGTTGGTGACAACCACAGTAAACAATGTGAGTTTACCCTAGTGCAACTGTTTGAATGCTTTGTGGCTTTAGATGATGAACTGGTCAAATTAAGCTACACCGAGTTTAGAAAAATTTTATTTAATAGCCCTATAAACCAAGAAATGAAAAAACGTGGGGGAAAAATAGACATCTTAGATAACAAACAGAAAGTGGATGAGTCGGTTTATTGTTTAAAAGTGAAGCCATAGGTAGCTCACTTTTCGGCTACAACTTTCATTAAGCCCGCGCCCTAAATACAGCAGAGCTGGGCCATGATAATTATTAACCTAAGACTATTTTAGAGCTTATAAGTTTTTATTTGCTTTATACGTGCAGCTATAAGGCAGCTTCAAATCATCTACACTAACCACTTCTTCTAGTTGATTTTGATTGGCTACAGATACACCAGCACACCTTTTAACCTGTTGAATCGCGTAATGCTGATTATCTTCGGGAGTAAAACTAATAAAGTCTCTACAACCACGAGTATAAACGGTAGTACCGCCTGTATGAGTTCTTATTTCAGATAGAATGAATAATTTCTCCCCTGCAACAACATCAACCGTAGAGTCTGATCCCCCTAGCCCCCACATTTTCATCATGCTTGCAGCTTTTCCAAAACCGTCTAATTTGTTGCATTCAGCTTCTGGGTATATGTAATAAAACTGATTGGCATTTGCAGTAAGATCATCAGCCATTTTGAATGTCACTTGGGTATTGCTGTTTTCTGGTGACTTAAAGGTGGTGCAACCTGCTTGCATTAGAGAAACCAGTAAAATTGAAAGTATTAGTATTTTTTGTTTCATTGTTAATTTCCTAAAAAATAGTCATGCCGATATCTCGGCATTTTTGATGTTATTGAATTCACAGTAAAGTGAGCTTTCGAAAGCTCCTTTATAACGTACTTTCAGACAATGCTTGTGAAGTACTACTTTCAAATGTTTGGCTCTCTTTCACATCATGCATTAGGTTGCTAATTATTGACTCTACTGCATTTTGTTTATTGCTTTGAGGCTCTTTAAACAAAAAACTTACTTCTTCTGATTTTCTATCATAAGCATATTTCCCGATAACCTTATCCAAATGCACAATGGTGAACTCAGACTTATAGGTATACTCATGAGAGACTGGAAATAAGAAC
>JBALXQ010000013.1:96050-115210 GCA_036960565.1 Bermanella sp. | reverse complement strand
TGTTGAGTACGCCTTTCAGTTTTGGGTTGTCTATTTCTATGGCGTCTAGGGCGTTGTCTATTAAGTGGCCTACTGAGCTTACTTTTAAGATTTTGTCTTCGCCGTTTTTATCTTTAAAGGTGAGATCGGCACCGCCAATGGCGACCTTGTTATTATCTTGCAAAAATAACCAGCGCGCTTGGGTTGGCACCCAGAATACATTTTGCTCGGCGTAGTAGTCGCGCTGCTCTAGTTCGTGCTGAATTTCGGCTTGGTATTCTTCGTCGTCTACGCCGTTTTCAAACTCGTCTGGGTCGAAGTAGTAATCGTGTTTTGGGTCTAGTAGCTGGGTTTTAAGCTGTTCGCGGCGAATATCAAAGGCATCACTCACATACTTTATAAAAACCAAGCCCAGCATAACGTGCTTGTACTGGGATGCATCAAGCGATGGTAATAGCTTGTTGGCGCTGGTCCAGAGTTTCTTTTCTAGCGTATTAAGAAACGTTTGTTCTTCCGCTTGTAATAGGGTGGTGGTCATAGATTCACTTTATGTTTGCGGCGTAGGCAGATGGGGCGAGATTGTACCCGCTTTCTAAACTGCCTTGGCTAATAAATAGTTGGGGGGCGGTGCTGAAATTAAATACACGGTATAGGTGGTAGTCTTGCCCCCGTTTATTGGACACGTTTAACTCGTTGGGGCTCACATAAAACCGAGTATAACGGTCGTAATTGGTGGTTTTTACTTCTATTAAGCGGTCTTGGCCGTTGTTACTGTACGAGTGAATGTCGTAACCGTAGCGGTCATCTTCTAGGCTTAGGTGCTCTATTTTGTCGGCTAGGGTTTCTTTTCCAGCTAGGATTAAGCGCGCTTTTTCGTAGTTAAGTACATATTCTTCACCCTTTAGGCCTAACGCTTGGTTTACGGCTTCTTGCGCTAGGTAATCTTTTTTAGGCAGTGGATAGGGCTTTACATCGTATTGCGCCCTTTTTTCTGCTTGCTGGTTCTTTTTGGTGGGCGCTTTTTTGGCTTGGGGTGTTGCTACCAATGCATCCAGTATGTTTTTTACCGTGGGCACTGCCACAGGCTGTTGGTTTATTTGCTTAATAAGCTTATGAATATCTTGGCGCTGCGCCAAGGTTGCACCAATGACATCGGGCAGGATATTACGCTGGTAATTACTGAGGGGCTTATAGCCATCAATAATGGGCATTCTCATTTCATTTAATATAGCGCTGATATTTTGGTGCTTGTTCTCAATGGCACTTCTATTTCGGCTTTCATTCATGGCTTGCACTAGGTCGCGATTATGCTGCGCTTTATTGTAATTTTTGCCCTTTAGTTCTTGTGCCAGCATTTCAAAATAGTCGTTTACGATAAGTTCACACTCATGCCAGTTCCAACCATTGGCTGGTATAAGTAGCTTTTGTTGTTGCTGGGAATTTAGCTTACTTAATAGTGTTTGGGTGAGTGCTTCGCGGGCGGTATGGCTTTTAAAGTATTCAAACAATTCGGGGTCTACATGGGCGTATTGAATAAGCTGGTTTACTTTGTTAATACCGCCATGATTGCGCTGCTTGGGGGCTGTGCGTTGTTTATATTCTTGCGCGAAACTGGCGATAACTTTGTGATGCCAAAAGCTGGATGACTGCAAATAGAAAAACGGCTGACTTATATCGGCTTTATCACTGGCTTGGGCCACTTGGCTAAAGTGTTGGTTAAAGTGCTGCGTAAGTTCGTCATTTAAAAAAATGCGGTTATTGGCAATACGCTCTTTTGCCACTAAATCCATAATGGCGAGTAGCAAACACGCTTTATGTGGGCTGCTATGGCCCGTGGATGCGTTCATTTTAATTTTGGAAAAAGCCGCTAGATAAGAGGTTAAGCTCATGGATTGCTCCAATAGTCGGCTTTTTCAGGCACCAACCAGCGCACACCACCGCGTGGGTCTTTGCCTGCTTCTGTATAACGGGGAATTAGGTGTATGTGTAAATGGGGGATGGTTTGCCCTGCGGCTTCACCATCGTTTATGCCTATGTTGTAACTTTCAGGCTGGAATTCTTTATCAAGCTGGACTTTGGCTAGGTCTATTAGGGCAAACAAGTCTTGGCGCTGTTGCTGAGTAATTTTAAAAAAGCTGCCCACATGGTGCTTGGGGATAACTAGGGTGTGGCCTTTGGTAATGGGGAAGCCATCACGTACTACAAAGCCTGTTTCGTTTTCGAACAGTATTTCTTTATTAATGGTGCCAGCAAAAATCTGGCAAAATGGGCAGGGCTTAGCAGCTTCGCCTAAGTGCTTTATATCCATGTACCCAACCACTCCAACCTAAGCAAACCACTCGTGTTTAAGCAGAGCAGCGCCGTTCATTTTGGCCTGATACTTAATATTGAATACCGAAGAAAAATCGCCCAAAACTGGTACGTTTTCCCAAATCCACACCTTTATACAGACTTGTATGCTATTTCTCCAACTCTTCCATGTGGGATTTACCGTTCTTAACATTAAGGTAATGACCTAAATCAAGGGCAGCGCCCACTCAACACGCCACCATTTAACGCCAACACTTAACACCACCCCTTAGCGTCATTGCGCCATTGCGTCTTCAATTTAAGCACTCACTCCTCTCCACCCGTTCGCCCTCACTCTCATAACCCTCATTTCCTAATTAGAATTCCGGCCACAATCCGCCAACCCGATAATATGTCCGTACGGTAAAATCAGCTCCATACCTCCCTATTTCATACAAAATATGTACGTACGGTTATATTCACATCAAATTCGCTCTATTTAATATAAGATATGTACGTACGGTTAAACCCCTGCCAACTCCAGCTATTATGTGTAAGATATGTCCGTACGGTAAAACTAACGCCTATTGAGGGATTTATGTTTTTTGAACAAACACATGATGCCAGCTATCTAGGGTTGCTTTGCAATCAAAGGAGAAAGGAGCTGGGTTTAGATCAGGCCACCGTATCAATGTATGCAAATGTAAGCGTAAAATTTATCTCGCAATTTGAATGCGGTAAAACAAGTGTTCAACTCGATAAAGTTTTAGCCCTTACCTCTACCCTTGGTATTCGTTTGCACCCTATCAGCAAAGATATTGACCTTGGTAAATTAGTAAAAGAAAGCAGGTCGGTTCTCGGCTTTACACAGGCATCACTTGCAGGGTTTAGTGGCCTCTCTACTAAGTTCATATCAAATCTTGAAGCTAACAAGCCAACACTGATGCTAGATAAGGTTTTAGTCGCCTTGCATACACTGGGTGTGAAAATGGAGTTTAAAACATGAGTGCTGTATTTGATGTTTACCTTCTGTCAAAAAACGTAGGGCAACTAACGTTTAATGACGACGCCACTATGGCCTTCCAATATTCAAAAGATTACGTTGATAATGCTGTGGCAGGCACACCTATATTGTCTGTGCGGTTTCCTATTAGAAGTGAAGCCTATAACAATAAAGAAACCTTCATATTTTTAAGCAACCTCTTCCCCGAAGGAAAGGTTATGGAGCGAATTGAAAAAATTCTGCGTTTAAACTCAGAGGATATTCAGCGTTTAATTGAAGTGATGGGTGGGGATTTCGCCGGTGCCATTGAATTGTTCCCACAAGACTATTTAAAACCGGCTTTAGGCCAATCTAAAAAACTAAATGAAACCCAGCTAAGCAACCTCATTAACAAGATTGAAGTTAATCCATTTCACGTAAATGATAAAAATCATAAAGAAGACGGAACTCCAAATAGAACGCGTATGAGTCTGGCCGGGGCCCAGCCTAAGCTGCCTGTATTTGTGGAAATAAATGATGATGGAAACCTAAATTTTTATGACTCCCTAGACCAGCCTTCCACTCATATCATTAAGCCTCCACGTAACGATAAAGAGTTCCCCTACCTTGTGATTAATGAGTATATTTGCATGACTGCCGCGGCCCGATCAGGTTTAACGGTTGCCCCTGTCACATTACTGGATTACCACAACGCCGATGGTGATGAAGACACTGCCTTATTGGTAGAAAGATACGACCGTAAGATTTCGGGCGGCCATATTGAACGTATTCATCAAGAAGACCTTTGCCAAATATGCGGTTTTCCCCCTGGCAGTAAATATGAAATGAATACAGATACCGGAATGCCGGGGTATAAAGCTGGACCCGGAATTAAAGAATTATTTACCACCATTAGAGACAAGAGCACGTTACCTATTAAGGATTTGCAAGAATGCGGTTTCAGAATATTTTTTAGCATTATTTGCGGTAACGATGATGCCCATGCCAAGAATTTTTCATTCCTGCATTTAGACAACGGCCGCTTAACACTCACGCCCGCCTATGATTTGGTCTCAACGCAGGTATATCCGTTGGAGCATCTAATGGCCATGAATTTTGGGGCAGTACGATGTGTACAAGAGATAAAACGATCCGACCTTGATCTGTATTTTCAAGATACGGGTTTAGGGGGCAGGCAACTAATGAAAATTTATTTAAGGTTTTGTGATGAAGCTTTGTCTTCAATCTTATCTGTCATTAAGGAAGTATCGGCTGATTTGTATTTAGACAGTGAAATTAGAATGGTGAGTAAATTGGCTGACATCTCAACTGCCAATCACACGCTTTTAGTGAAAAGGCTTGAGGAGTATTCACATGGCGTTACCCCTGTTTACCCAGGACCTGAAAACAGGAAGACTAAGCCCTTTGAATCAAAACGCACACATGGCGCTACCGCCAATCACCCTGATTCTAAACACAAGCAGACTAAGCCCTTTGGATCAAACCACAATCGGCGAGAGTAATTGATCCTGAACCTCCCGGGTTAGATATAATCAACCACATGGACCCTGCGGCCCCATGCAAGCTGGCCCGTTAGAATTCAGCAGCTTATTAGTCTTACTTCCTTCTTCAATTTAAGCACTCACTCCTCTCCACCCGTTCGCCCTCACTCCCATAGCCCTCATTTCCTAAAACGCCCGCCACAATCCGCCATCCCCGATAGTGGTTTAAGGTGAGTTTTGCTATCCTGTGCGCCATTCCTAATACCAAGTGAATGGGCAGCTAGTCAGGCGATTCCTTTGTCCACACAGTTAAATGCCAACCACATTCACAACCCTTTGATTTATATAGAGTTAACATGACAAACGTAGCTAAACCCACAAACAAATCAAAGGCCGCTAAACCATCTGCTAAACCCGCAGAGACGCCCATGATGCAGCAATATAATCGCATTAAGGCCGAGCATAAAAACCACTTGGTTTTTTATCGCATGGGCGATTTTTATGAAATGTTTCATGACGACGCCAGACAAGCCTCCCGCCTACTGGATATCACCCTTACCGCCCGTGGTAAAACCGGTGGCAACGCCATTCCCATGGCCGGTATTCCGTATCATAGTGCCGAGGGCTACATTGCCAAGCTTGTGAAAATGGGTGTATGCGTGGCGGTGGTTGAGCAAATAGGTGACCCTGCCACCAGCAAGGGCCCGGTTGAGCGCAAAGTGGTTAGGGTTATTACCCCAGGTACCCTGACCGATGAGAGCTTTCTAGACGAAAAGCGTGATTCTTTGTTGGTGGCGGTAAGCACACACATAGATGGCCGCACCCAAAAACAAAATCACGGCATTGCCAGTTTAGACATTAGCTCTGGCCGCTTTACCATGATGGAAGTATCCAGCGAAGAAGCGCTAGAAGCTGAATTACAGCGCCTCCGCCCTGCCGAGTTACTTATTAGTGAAGACAAAGAATACCCAAGCGCCATTAGCGAGCGCAGTGGTTGCCAGAAGCTGCCACCATGGGAGTTTGAATTTGAAACCGCATTCCGTCTATTAACGCAGCAATTTCAAACTAAAGATTTACACGGTTTTGGTTGCCAAGATTTACAGCAAGGCATTGAAGCCGCCGGTAGCCTTATTCACTACGCACAAGAAACCCAGCGTACCGAGTTACCCCATATTCGCACCATTATGGTTGAACAAGCCGACGACTCCATCGTGATGGATGCGGCCAGCCGTAAGAATTTAGAAATAGACATTAACCTTAATGGCGACAGCGACTTCACCCTAGCCTGGGTGCTAGATCGTACTGCCACTTCTATGGGCAGCCGATTATTGCGCCGCTGGTTAAATAGGCCGCTGCGCGATCACAGTGTGTTAAACGATCGCCAACTGGCCATTAGCGCCATGATAGACAGCTACGGTTATGAAAATATCCACAGCGTGTTAAAGCAAATTGGTGACATAGAACGTATCTTAAGCCGCATTGCATTACGCTCGGCACGCCCACGCGATTTAGCCCGCCTACGTGATGCACTGGCTACTCTGCCAAGTTTGCAAAACGCCATTAACGAAGTAGATGCCGCCCCCGTTGCCATGCTGGGCAAGCAAATTAGCACCTACCCAGAAACCGTGGCCAATTTACAAAAAGCCATTATTGAAAACCCACCGGTAGTGGTGCGTGACGGCGGCGTAATAGCCGAAGGCTTTGATAGCGAACTAGATGAATTACGCGGTTTAAGTGAAAACGCGGGCCAGTTCTTAATTGATATAGAAACCCGCGAACGTGCCGCCACCGGCATTAGCACCTTAAAAGTGGGCTACAACCGTGTGCACGGTTATTTCATTGAGATCAGCAAGGCGCAGTCGGACAAAGCGCCGGTTGAATATGTACGCAGGCAAACGCTTAAAAACGCCGAACGCTTTATTACCCCTGAATTAAAAGAATTTGAAGACAAGGCTCTATCTAGCAAGAGCCGTGCGTTATCCCGTGAAAAAGCACTTTACGAAGAAATTGTAGAAGCCTTGGCGCAACAAATTGCCGATCTACAAGTCACTGCCGCCGCCATTAGCGAGCTGGATGTATTGTCGAATTTGGCCGAGCGCGCCGTGACTCAAAACTATGTGCGCCCAGTATTAAATACCGATACCGGCTTTAACATTACCCAGGGTCGCCACCCGGTAGTAGAAGCGGTAATTGAAGATCCCTTTGTGGCCAACGATGTGGCGTTTAACCCACAGCGCAAAATGCTAATGATTACCGGCCCGAACATGGGTGGTAAATCGACCTATATGCGTCAAACCGCGCACATAGTGTTAATGGCTCACATTGGCAGTTATGTACCTGCCGAGGCTGCCACTATTGGCCTGATTGACCGAATATTTACCCGCATGGGTTCTAGCGACGATGTAGCCGGTGGCCGCTCTACCTTCATGGTGGAAATGACCGAAACCGCGAATATCTTGCATAACGCCACCGAACACAGCCTGGTATTAATGGATGAAGTGGGCCGCGGTACCAGCACCTTTGATGGTTTATCTTTAGCCTGGGCTTGTGCTCAGCACCTAGTAAGTAAAGTGAGTGCTTACACCTTGTTTGCCACTCACTATTTTGAGATGACCCAGTTAGCCGACTTAGATGACGACGTGGTGAATGTTCACCTTACCGCCACCGAACACAATGACCATATTATTTTCATGCACCACGTGGAAGAAGGCCCAGCTAGCCAAAGCTATGGTTTACAAGTGGCCAAGTTAGCGGGTGTGCCCACTGAAGTAATTGATCAGGCCAAATCTAAACTGGTAATGCTAGAAGACGGCAGTGTTGAGGCTGAGCAACAGGCAGCTATTGCGGTGGTTAAAAAAGTTGAAGAGCCTGCCAGCGATGTGAAGCCCGCTAAGGCAACTAAACCTTCACCGCAAGCACTCTCTCCGCAAGGCGATATGTTTGCTATGGCGGCACCTTCTAAAGTAGAAGAAGCGCTTAAAGAGATTAGCCCAGATGATTTAAGCCCGCGCCAAGCACTTGAACTACTCTATGAACTAAAGGCAAAACTGTAGGTTTTAGCAGGTACTTTTGATCATAATCGTTAATTCAGTAAATAGATTAGATTCATTACTTTAAACGATTTTAAAGCTATAGATAAAAAGCGTATAAAGTACACAGATAATTGTACTAGGGTGCTTAAAAGCACCTTTTACAAAACGGTAAAATCAGGTACCTTGGCGGCCTTTTTAAAAGGCCCGCTATATTAAGAATTGGGCCAAACACTTGCTCAATCTGGGCTGCATCACTAGAATAGCCGCCCAGAAAGTGTCCACAAGATTAAAACAGAGCGCAGCTATCATAGCGCCGATGAGACAGAGAAAAGACCATGACCTTCGTTGTTATTGATAACTGCATCAAGTGTAAATACACAGACTGTGTTGAAGTGTGCCCTGTAGACTGTTTCTACGAAGGCCCTAACTTTTTGGTAATTCACCCTGACGAGTGCATCGATTGCGCTTTGTGTGAGCCAGAATGTCCAGCAGAAGCCATCTTCAGCGAAGATGAAGTGCCAGCAGGACAAGAGAAGTTTACCGAGCTAAATGCTGAGCTAGCTGAAATTTGGCCAAACATCACAGAAATGAAAGAGAAACTTGCCGACGCCGAAGAGTGGGATGGTGTTGAAGGTAAGATTAAGCACTTGGAAAGATAGTCCACGCTTAATTAGGGCATGCATTAATGCCCGCTTCATACTGTGCATAAAAAAACGGCTTAATAGCCGTTTTTTTATGTCTGCTGTTTAACGTTAGCTAGTTTTGTTAACTGGGCTTATTGATAAGATATTGCTTAATATCTTCTTTATGCGGCTGTTCATCTAACCACTTTTTAAAACTTGATAGTCGCTCAAAATCTTCCAGCCCCAGTAAAGCCTGATACTTATCATCTATAAAATCTTGTTGGCGTTTAATACGAATATTGCGCTGCCAGGCATCGGTGAATATCTTCGGCAACTTATCGTGTAGATCTAACTGCTTAAGCAAAGACCATTCGCCGTTATCTAACCAAGCTTCATCACAGCCTGTGCATAAATCTATTCGGTGGGTGGTTTGGCTGCCCACTTTAAACTTGGTCATTAAGCGTGTGCACTTGGGGCAAGCGAGGGCCTTTTGATTATCTTCCGCCACCGGCATAGGTTCGGTGGGTTTTTCCACAGAAGCCTGCCTGTCCGCCCAGAAGCGGTAATTCATTAAAGACAACAAGCTGCCCTTACATTTACTGCAACTGCCCGCCACTAAACCGGGTTCAATCTCTGTGGGCTCTAGGGTGTAGCCTTTGCATTGTGGGCAGTTCATTATTTTTTATCACTTCTTATTTTAAATGGTGTTTTTAGCGTGCTGGCATACAACAATGTTTATAACGCTTACCACTGCCACATGGGCAAGGTGCCTTCTTCTTGGGCTTTATATCATTGCCTATATTTTTAATGTCTTGTTGGTAAAAATCACTTAGCGATTTATATAGCTTGGGGTGTTTACGGCTAAGCATATCTGGGCGTTCAAAAAAATATTCTGACGCCACCGCAAAAAACTCTTGGCGATTTGTAGCCCCGTATTCACGAATATTACTGTCGCTGTCTTTAATGGCTTTAATTTTTCGCCCGACCAGTTCAAACCAAGGAATTGAAAAGGAAAACTCTTTTAAGCGTTCAGGGTAACCATCACACTCACCATCGCTCATATCAATTAAGTGAACAAACTCATGAATGCCTACATTTTGTTTATCACGACTATTACTAAAACCCTGATAAAGCGCCGGTTTGCTTAGCGCCATCTTGCCATTCATGGCGCCCGTGCCCACCATGCCGGTTATTTGCGAGTCGGCCTGATAACATTCAAACTTGTCATTAAAGGATGCCGGTAATAGGTGTACCGCCTTTAAATTAAAGTAATGCCAATCTATGAAACCCCAAACTGGAATAATGGCACTGGCAGCCACCAACAATTTATCTTCATCGGTGACGTCACTGTACGAAGACTCCACACTGGTGGTTTGCAAGAATAAAAAGACACGCCTATTAAAAAGGTCTTGATCGCTATTTGATAAATCCTTATAAAAAGCGACAGTGTCTTTTAAAAACTCACTCCAATCTGGTGACCACTGGCCCTTTAATAGCGGCGTATCAATTACCGAGCTTGAAAAAAGGCGATGAATTAACTGCCTACACCAATTAAGCATATCCTTTACTCACTAGGTATTGGGCTAGTTGTTTATTCATAGTTTTTTAATGGCCGCATCTATTTCTAGGTTTCTTAATTGCTCAGAAATTTCTTTCATTTTTTCATGAGTTTTAAGATCGATATCGAGCTTTTTATCCATACTTTTTACAATAGGGAAAATACTGTGTTCTATGGTGTCGGCCAAAACCGTTAATATTTTTCCAATACCCGGCACCGGCTGATTAACCACTTCCACATTAGGTTTATTGTCTTTAATCACCTTTAATAGTTTATCCATGCCCTGCTCTAACGTATTAGACAGTGCTTGGTTAACATCAGGCTTTTTAATGGCATTTTGTTTAGCGGCCATAAGTGCGGCATTACTGATATTTTTCATGCCTTCGGCTAGGTCAGCCAATTGCACCACTACTTTAGCGCCTACATCGGCGTCATCACCGCCCATGGTTTTGTTTCTTAAAAAGTCCTTTTTAATCTGTTTCCAGCGCAGGTCTTGCTCTTGGGTTAAATTGCCTCGCAGTTCGGCAAGTTTTAACAGGTTGCCCTCGGCCCCTGCTGTAAGCAACTGAGCTTCACCAATGTAATGATCATTGATCATTTGCATTAACTCATCATGATTCATAACCGATGAAATTTTTTCGGTCATCTTGTTCATGTTGCGATAACTGCCCTGTAATTTAAACGAAGGCTCGGTACGGTATTTATCATCTTGCCCGGCTGAGGCAATGTATTGCATGTTAATTTTCAGAACCACATCTTGAATCACAAACATTTTTTTAAATATTTGAGTGATCTCATTAATTTCGGCACCACTGTATTGGTGTTTTAAATCTGTCGCCGCTACGTTTGCGCCTTGCGCCAAACTAATTAACTTGTATACATCGCTGGTTTCACGCGTGGCGAGAGGCGCCAGCACTTGGTTGGAGGTGAGTGAGTTTTCGATATAGCTTAAGGCAAACTGTTCATCCATTCCGCCAAGGATGTCGCCTAGGTTATAAATGTCTGCACGGTTGGCGAGCATGTCGGGGATTTTAAAGGCTTCACCCGATTCGGTATAAGGGTTACCGGCCATGACCACGCTAAACTTCTTGCCGCGCATGTCGTATGTTTTGGGTTCGCCCTTCCACACACCTTCCACACGGCGAGTACCATCACACAAGGAAATAAACTTTTGTAAAAACTCAGCATGGGTGTGCTGAATATCATCAAGATACAACATCACATTCTCACCCATCTCAAGCGCTAGGTTGAGTTTTTCTAACTCTTGGCGAGCGGTGGCATTAGGCGCTTGTGCTGGATCAAGAGACAACACATCGTGCCCAAGAGAGGGACAGTTGATCTTCATAAAAATTAAACCCAGCTTACTGGCCACATATTCCATGAGCGTGGTTTTACCGTAACCAGGCGGTGAGATCATCATTAACAAACCCATGAGGTCGGTACGCTTATTATCCCCCACTGTGCCCATCTGCTTGGCAAAGTTATCGCCAATGAGCGGCAGGTAAGATTCGTTAATCAGCCTGTTTCTAACAAACGAACTTAATGGCCGCGCCTTAAAGGACTCCAGCTTTAAGTCTGCTCGCTCGGTTGCAATAATGTCTTGCCTTACTTTTAAGTATTCTTGATAAGCTGGTACTACCACTTGCTGATGGTGTTCTAGTCGCTGTAAAAACGCATCTATAGCAAACGATAGCTTTTGGCTTTCTATGGTGCGGTGATCTCCCAATAAACCTTCAATATTTAACTCAAGATCTGCTTGAGTAGCGCGCCTAGAGATACGTTCATCGGCATTAATTAATGCAATGGCTTCAGGAATATAACGAGCCAGGTGATCTAACTTTTTGTCTCGTATTAATGCTTCTAACCAAGCACGGGTTAAATTCCAACGCTGAGCCGGAAAGCCCAACATCTTTTTTAACGCGCCTTGGTACTGACGCCAAGAGCTTTCATCTAAAGAGCGCTTTAACTCCTCAACCAATTCAGTGGCGTATTTGCTGGATATAAATTCTAAACGTTCACGAGACAATTCAGCCACCAAATAGTCAGCAGCACGTTTAATATCCAACGGCGTGACATCTATCGGGTTAATGGCTAAAAACTGCGTGATAGCGTCTTCAATCTCTTTAGCCAGCAAATTAAGCGCATCGGTGCTTGAGAATACCGATTGCATTTGTTTGGCCGATTGAGCGCGCTCTGCCCAAGTACTATAAGATAACCCCTCGCTAGGTTTATCATTAAGTGTTTTGCGCCCCGTTTCTTTGCCTTTAATGTTAGCCCAAAAAACTTGCGCGACGGCACGGCATAAGGGATCAAAACTTAGTTCTTCTGCCCGTGTTATGGCTGGCACCAGTGCG
This sequence comes from Bermanella sp., assembly GCA_036960565.1. Lineage (GTDB taxonomy): Bacteria > Pseudomonadota > Gammaproteobacteria > Pseudomonadales > Oceanobacteraceae > Bermanella. The sequence continues at coordinate 102,891 of JBALXQ010000013.1, read as the reverse complement.
CTTAATATTAATTGTGCATCGTGATCATGAACGCCTTTTTCATAACCTTCTTTGTAGCGCGGTGCCGCGAATTCTTGCACTAGCTTATTAAGCTGATCTGTATCGGCTATTGCATTATTCAATAGTTCCAATGAAAGACCAAAATCTCCAGAGCGCGCTGACTGCAATATTAAAAATGCCAAATATTCTGAACGATAGACCTGAGGGGTTTCAGATTCAGAAGACATTTCCCAATAATCTTTTAATGCCAATAACTGGGGTTTGGTAATGGCTTCAAAATAATTGGTGCCCGTTAAATGGACATTCAGCTCGCCATTTTTTGGCAAGATCGTTAAATCAAGTTCTTGAGTATTGACCGAAAACTTATGCCGTGAACCCAGTTTAATAATACTGCCGCCGGCTTCATAGATATCGCTTTTATCCCTTAGGGAGCGTATCGCTTGTTCTTTAATGGCTTTAAAGCGCGCATCTATATCATCGGCTTTTACTTCACTGCCAAGGCCACGCAATACATCCGCTTGCTCACGAATTTTCATGACCAGTGAATCGGAGGCAAAGTAGGTATTTAGCTCATCACTTTCACTAAATTTAAGTGAACGCTTTTCTATGCTAGACAAAATTCGACTTGAGGCATCAAACACCGACTGCGCTTTACGTTGTTGCTCGTCTAACAGCCTTTGTTTGTGGCTTTCAAAGGATTCATAGATCTCTTCACGCTTATCTAAAATGTCGGCAATGAACTGATCAAAATCACTGAATTGGCTTTCTAACTCTTCTAGTTGCACCAGCAACCTAGATAGCTGTTCATCACATTTATCTGGCGTGATGGCCAAGCCTAGTGCGTTGGTAATACTTTGCGAGAACAGTTTAAACTGAGCACCAAACTGGGCAATGGCCTCTTCCGAGCCTAAACCTTTTTGCTTGTGCTTGGCACGGGCTTTGGTTTGATTCAGCTTAGAATAAACTTGAGAAATAGCATCTATTATTTTAGTGCGAACCGTAGGATCCTGTACTTTTAACGAACCCATTAATTCTGACAATAAATCTAAACCAGATGCCGTACTTTCCACTATTTCAATTAGTGGGTTAAGCACGGCAATGGTTTGGGCTTGCTCAATTTCTCTATTGATATTGTCTATTTTATCAAGGTAGGGCTCTATGGCTTTCTCATCTGATAAAAAGGATACAGTTTGTCGACTTAACGAGTCTTCAATCTTAGTAAGATCGGTATTTAAAGACTCAATTTTGGTGACATCAATATACCGGTATTCTTTAATGGTAATTAAATGGCCACGCTGGCGACGGATTTTTCCTAGCGCATCTACAAATTCTTCTGCCGTTTGCCAATTGTCTGGGCGCACTTCTTGAATAATTGATTGTTGCTGTTTTTGAGCATCCGATAATGCTTTAACAGACTGCTGACGAATACTCTGAACTTTTTCAAATTCATCAATTACAAGCTCTGAGGTAGCAGCAATATTTTTTAACGCATCAAATATCGCTTGGGTGTCGCTACTTTCTATCCAATAGTGATCATCAAATATTTTTTTGGCCGACTTGCTGATTTCCTCATATAAACGAGAAGATACATCTTGTTTTTCCAGCATTCGGTAAACACTGTATAAATCCGATACCCCGCGAACCAATTCAGCATTACCAATTTTCCCTAAGAAAGTTTGGCTAGCTGGGATTTGACTGGCGTATTCATCGCTAACATAAGGTGTTGACCAGATTTGCATAGGATGAATGCGGGTGGGTTCGTTTTCGGCTGAGAAAATAACCAGTCGGCCATCTTCAGCTAAGGCATAACCGTGCCCATATATAGGGTTTTGTAATTCTTTATTAATTAGGTTGTAAAAGAATAACCCTACTGAACCTTCTTCTGGGTCGTAAAATACAAATAATACATCTTCGCCATTTGGAGACTTGATGGCCCTTTTAAAGGTAAGGCTGTTTTCTTCACCATCAAAAGACTTGTATTCACCGCTTTGTAAGTAGTATCCACCGGGGAAAATAATACCGTGATCTTCTGGCAACTGAACACAAGACTGACCAATGGCATCCACTCGTAATACGTCTTGAGTAGTCGTATTAAAAATAAGATAACGCCACTGCTCTTCGCGATAAGGCAGTATTTTTAATAATATAAGACTGCCTACCTGGGCATAACTTATTTTTGCATCATCTAGTGATTGAGATTTATCTTCTACTGGCTCTCGGTATATGCCAAAGCCATCCTCGGTATTGTTTTCCACCTTAATGGTTAGATCGCCATTAATGGTCTCTACAAATATTTTATCTAGAATATTAACGTGAGGGTGGCGACCATTAATGCGGTGATCGCGATGTGTTTCTATCCACTCAAAATCATAAGCAGGCGGTAACTGAATGTCTCGTTCGCCACGGTTATCAATATATTGAATATCTTTGCCGTCTGCTGAAATAGACCAGCGGAAAACACGAATATCTTCTAGACGTTCACCAATTTGAAAGCCCGCCAATAAACGGCCACCTTTAATCGTGAGCTGAACAAGCTTGGTATGTTTGTAATAGCGGTACAGTTCTTCAAAATCATTTACAAAACCACTTTGTGATAAAAAAGAACCCGCCATAGAAACAGGCTTCATTTCAAAGTTGCCGTCTGTCTCAACTACATCAAACAGAGCAAAAACATCTTCTATTTTAGTTTCTTTTTTTAAGCCTATAAAAACGTTATAGCCAAATAATAGATGCTCGCCTACCTGAACAATATCTCGGGCAATGCAGTTATTTTCTGTGCGCACTCGCACCCGAGCCACCACATCAATATCCGTGGCACCAAATTCTTTAAGTCTTGCTTGGTTTAATTGAGAGGTTTCGCTGTTTAACTGCTTTCCCTGCTCCACAAGGCGCTTACGAATAATTTCATAAGCCCCTCCTTGTGCAACGGCTTCATCTACAAGATTATCAGCAGCAGAAGGTTCATTAGGCTGTGCCATGTCAGCATCCTTTTTAGCCAGTTGAATGAAATAAAGGGCGCTAAGCGCCCTTTGTAAATCCTAAAACTAACGTTATTTAGGCTTTCACGTTTTCATCACTGGTCGTTTTTGCAGCAGGCTGCACCACCTTATTAATCAATCCTGATATCACACTACTTTTCTGTGCTAAACCATCTACGGCTTTACCGATAGACAGTGACTTGGCAAAGTTATCGAAGAAGTGCTCTTCACCACCAACAATATCAATTTTGGCTTTCTGAAGCGCGGTCGCCAGAACAGAAGCATTTTCTTTAGATATTTCTTTACCAGCTTCAATGGTGGCCAGTGCTTCTTTCAATGCCACTTCAAGACCCATACGATACTCTTCGTGGTCACGGGCTTGATCGCTCATGTTGTTCATGGCATCAAATTTATCAACAAGGCCATCGGCTTCGGCTTTAAATTGCTCACGAGTCACTTCTGCAGCAGCTCGGCCAGTACCTAACAAGGCATCAGCTTCAGCGTCTCCCTTAGCTTTAATAACGTTCGCTTCTGCATAACCTTCTTTTTCAAGAGCATCAGCACGCGCTTCCTGAACTTTCGCATCGGCAAGACCGGGTGCAGCACGCTCGGCTTGAACGCCTTCAGCCATTTTTTTCTTAGCATCCGCTTCTTTAGCCACGGCTTCTAAGTCAGCCTGGGCCAATGTGGTGATTTCTATGGCTTTATGTTTGGCTGAAATTTCTTCAGCTTCTGCCGCCTTCACTTGTTTAATCTTTTCTTCTTCGGCTTTAGCTTCGGCTGCGAGAACTTTTGTTTGTTTATCTCGATCGGCTTCAGAAATTTCACGCACTTCTTTAATACGCTCTTCTTCAACCGCAACGGTTTTATCGACCACCACTCGTTCACGAATTACATTCGCAATTTCTTTTTTCTCAATTTCAATGGCTTTTTCAGCTTCTATTCTTTGAAGGTCTACTTCTCGTTCACGAGAAACAATTTCTAAATCACGAGCACGAGTTACTTTTTCTTGCTCGATGGCCACTGCACGTTGACGATTTTGCTCAGCTACTTCAATTTCACGCTGTTGATTTTCAGTTTGTACCGCAAGGTCCTGATTAACTTGAATCGTGGTACCTTCAGCTTTAAGGCGTTCTTCTTCCTGTACCTTTTTAGTTTCGGCTTCTTCACGTGCACGAATCGTTGCAATTTCACGCTCTTGCTTGGCTTCGGCATCTGATTGCTGACGCTCTAGCTCTAACATCGCTTCTACTGTTTCAACGTTCTTTTTCTTAATGGCCAATTCTTCGTCACGTTCTAAATCGTTGGTTTGAACATTTTGCTTAGCGGTTAATTCGGTGATTTTACGAATACCCTCAGCATCTAGGATATTTGTAGGGTCCAAAGATGATTTAGGAGTTTGCTCTAGGTAATCAATGGCAACATCTTCAAGTATGTAACCGTTTAGGTCATCGCCAATCACTTCAATGATTTTCTCGCGAAATTCCTGACGGTTTTCAAACAGATTAACAAATTCAATTTGCTTACCGACGGTTTTTAAGGCTTCTGAAAATTTGGCATTAAATAACTGATTTACAGCATCTTTATCGGACGCTCTATCAGCACCGATTGACTTAGCCACTTTTAGAACGTCTTCGGTGGTTTCATTCACGCGTAAATAAAAGGCTACAGTGATGTCGGCACGCATATTATCAGCACAAATAAGCCCGTCTTTTCCACGACGGTCAACTTCCAAGGTAATAAGTGATACTTTCATTAATTCTTTTTTATTTATAATGGGGTAAACCAAAGCACCCGTGAAATGAACCTTAGGCGAATGACTCATATCATTGACAATTAACGCTGTGCCTTGATCTACCTTTATATAAAAAGATTTAAAGAGTGATGCCACTCCCATAAGTAAAACAAAAATAAGTCCAACGCCCATGATGATAGGCATAAGTACTGAAAGATCGGCCATAGTGGTTATTCCATTTCCAAGATATTAATAGTTAGATTTGAGTTATTAGATTATTAAGAACTTTACGCGTTGAACTCTTGTTCTGAGATAACGCGATAAACATTGGTTTCTTTTACATATTCAAAAAGCACGACCTTATCACCCTTTTTAAAATGACTGTCGCTACTGCTTCTTACTTTTAAAATTAAACCCGCGCCACCATCAGCCATTACTGCTTCGCCAAATGTTTCATCTACACGTGATGTCCTCACCACAGCCACCTGGCCTAACACATATTTTTCAGTTTCTTGATGTGCTTTTTTAAATAGCGGGCGAAGTGGTTTTATCACTAATGCAGTCATCATGGCTGCCAAGTAAAGTGACAAAAACAAAACGGGAACACCTGCAATATATTGAAGTAATCCATCAGGGATGAAACTGAATAAAAAATAAACAGCGTAATAGCTTAATATCCAGCCAAAAAGTGAAATCAGGGAAATAATTATTGTGACTGGCACGCCGTTCAAGCCAAAACGTAACATGAGCCCTGCCAGTGCGTTGGCGTTGGTTAAATCGGATGCGTTACTCATGTCTAAATCAGCCCCTTCAATATAAGGAAGATCAAAATCTAGAATATCGATGGAAATCAAACCAAGAACGGCCACCAGCCAATACAAGGTAGTCAGTGCTAAGAAGAAGGTAAAAAATACAGTGGGGAAAGAGGATATATTTTGATAAAACGGATTCATGCCCTCCGTTAATAATATTGCAAACACAGTGTAATTCCTTTTTACAGTGGCATACCAAGTAGACAAATTAAGTCAAAAAGTACCAATCTACTTAGAAAATATGAGCCACCTTACCGCACTGCCTTCAGAAGCGAAAGAGCTGCCAATTAGCTATCATCAATTTCTATGTAAGATAGGGAATGATGTTGCAAGTAAGATTGAGCGCTTGGATAAATACATAATCACATGGGGGGTCTAACTGGGCAGGTCAAGAGAACCTAATTATATAGCCGCGCTTACTATAAAACACATAGAAGTAAGCCGTTAAACTTTAATTAGGTTTAGAAATATATTGGATACCGCTCCTTGCCATCCTGGCATCGCTTCATACCGTACATCCTGTACATCCTGTACATCGAAGCTTTTGCACATCCTGTACATCGAAGCTTTTGCACATCCTGTACATCGAAGCTTTTGCACATCCCTGTGCACGCTTCATACCGTACATCCTGTACATAAAAAAAGGGAAGAAGCTTTTGGCCTCCTCCCTTTGCTCACCCTAGGTGTCTTCCTGACAGGCCATCCGTGGCCAACTCCTTAGATTTTTTTCCTTTACGTCCTGTTTACAACATCCTGTTGTATTGTCCTTTGGGCTATTCCTTAGCCTTTGATTTAAAAATAGTCGGCTTTGATTAAGGCGCAAGTCATTTCTCGCCATCTTTTATTAGCTTGGCTCTTTTTATTAAATTTGATCATTAATCATACAAAATAAAACCAATATGGGACACTTAAAGCCAACAGCGAAATCTAATGCTAATTCATTAGATAAAAATTGAGAGGGAAGAAGATCTGTTAAATTATTAACTGAACAGTAATGGTTCTTTATTTATTAGTTAGGTCGAGACTTGTTACATGAAAAATAATGAAGGGCTTACTGGCGTAGGTACTGGAATTGGGTACAAGTGCTCAGAAGTGTTGCTAGTTCAAATATGACTTAAATTAGATTAACGAATACATTAAAACCCTAGAATTTGCTCCTGCAATTCTAGGATACCGTTCATCCCTGAACGTAATTTGCTCCTGCAATTCTAGGGTACCGCCCATCTCTTCACGGCCCCGTTTTTTGCTCCTGCAAAAACAGGATACGGTTCATCCCTACACTACCCCGTTTTTTGCTCCTGCAAAAACAGGATACG
>JBALXQ010000013.1:256-95950 GCA_036960565.1 Bermanella sp. | reverse complement strand
CCCCGTTTTTTGCTCCTGCAAAAACAGGATACGGTTCATCCCTACACTACCCCGTTTTTTGCTCCTGCAAAAACAAGATACGGTTCATCCCTACACTACCCCGTTTTTTGCTCCTGCAAAAACAGGATACGGTTCATCCCTACACTACCCCGTTTTTTGCTCCTGCAAAAACAGGATACAGTTCATCCCTGAACTACCCTGTTTTTTGCTCCTGCAAAAACAGGATACGGTTCATCCCTGAACTACCCTGTTTTTTGCTCCTGCAAAAACAGGATACAGTTCATCCCTGAACGTAAAAAGCCAGCGTAAGCTGGCTTTTAAATCAAAAGACTACACGCTAATTACTTAAAATTAGGCGTCTTTACTTTCTGTATTACGTGCTGGCTTGCGATCACGTGGACGAGCATCGCGAGGCTTAGCATCTTCACGTGGAGCACGCTTGTTAGTGTCACCACCTCCAGCCGCTTTACTGGCTATTTCTAGGTTTAATGGACGACCACAAACACGAGTTTTCTTCAAATGATCAACCGTTTCTTTAGGCATTTCGTTAGGTAAATCTACCGTCGCAAAGCCGTCAAAAATTTCAATATGACCAATGAACTTACTTTCAATATTCGCTTCGTTGGCAATCGCACCTACGATGTTACCAGGCTTAACGCCGTCGTTATAACCTACGGCTAAACGGTAACGCTGCATTTGAATATCAGGGTGACCTTTTAGCGGCATGGCGTTTGGATCCATAACCTTGTCTGCACCGCTGCGAGGTCCACGATCACCACCGCGATCAGGACGATCACCACGACCACGTTCACGACCACCACGATCTCCGCGATCATTACGACCACCGCGATCTCCGCGTTCGCCACGATCACTGCGCTCTTGACGAGGACGCTTAACGCGATCACCTTCACGCATGAACAAGCGCTTACCGCCTTGTCCAAGCTGAGCAATAGCCGCAGCAACATCAGAAGCTACAAGCTCTGGGTTTTCAGTCATTATCTCTTTAATAATGCCTTTAAAGATCTCAATGTCCTGGCCTTCCATGTTTTCTACGATACGTACTTTAAAATGCTCGCGACGCTTAGCATTCACATCGTCAATTGAAGGCAATTGCATTTCACTAATTTTGTTCTTGGTTACACGCTCAATGGTGCCCAACATGCGACGCTCACGTGGACGCACAAACAAGATAGCTTCACCAGTACGACCAGCACGGCCAGTACGACCAATACGGTGAACATAAGATTCAGCATCGTATGGAATGTCATAGTTCACTACGTGAGTAATGCGCTCTACATCTAAACCACGAGCAGCAACATCGGTTGCCACTAGGATATCAATTTGACCTTTCTTCAAACGGTCAACCGTGCGCTCACGCTGTGCTTGAGCAACATCGCCGTTAAGCGCTTCGGCTTTAAAGCCATTCGTGCGCATGTGCTCGGCTACTTCTTCTGTAGCTTGCTTAGTACGTACAAATACAATCATGGCATTCATGTCACTGGTTTCGCATATACGAACCATTGCATCGCTTTTATCTACGTCACGCACCATCCAGAATTTCTGGGTAATGGCATCGTTAGAAGCGGCTTTAGACTTGATTTTTACTTCGACTGGATTGTTCAAGTGCTTTTCAGCCACTTGTTGAATCTGACGTGGCATAGTGGCACTGAACAACGCAACTTGGCGCTTAGCTGGCACATGGCCTAGAATCCAATCGACGTCATCAATGAAGCCCATGCGTAGCATTTCGTCGGCTTCATCTAAAATAACCGCACTGATGTCGCCTAGCTTTAGAGTGCCGCGACGAATATGGTCCATTACTCGACCCGGAGTACCCACAATCCACTGAGCGCCGTTTTTAATTTGACGTAACTGAATGCCAAAATCCTGGCCGCCGTAAATAGTGGCTACTTTAATACCAGGAATATGCTTACCAAAACTTTCTATCGCTTCGGCTACTTGCATGGCCAATTCACGAGTAGGGGCCAATACCAATACTTGTGGAACACGATTTTCGGCTGAGGTACGAGATAAAATAGGCAGAGCAAACGCGGCTGTTTTACCAGTACCGGTTTGAGCAAGACCTAGAACGTCTTTACCTTCTAATAAATGAGGAATAGCTTGTTCTTGTATTGGAGACGGGGTTTCGTAACCCAGTTCTTCTACGGCACGCAAAAGATTGAACGGAAGACCTAAACTGGCAAAACCAGTAGATGATTCAGACATGAAAAACCTATATTTTGGGGGGAATACATAAAGATCGGCACGAAGGAGCTATTAGCTCAGGCACGGGCACAACCAAAATTCATTCACAGTAAATTTTGACCATTGATCCCGACATCCTGCTAACTAGCGAACGCGCTTTGCTGAGTTTTAGGGGGTAGACACTAAAACTTAGATTGGAAATTGGGGATACTTTGGTAACGGCGCGCATTCTCGCACCTTTGGGGGAATCACGCCAGAGAAAAGGTGCAACAACTGACTGTTTTTTACACTATTCGAGATTTAAGCTCAGGAAATATTAAAAAGTGTGAGAATCACCCTGTTTTTGCTCTGTAATTCAACCGAGTTAGAAGTTCAGTTCGGCCGAAACATAGGCAAACAGCTTGTCTTCGTAGATATTTTTACTGTAAAGCAAAGGATCATCGTCAAGACGGTATTGAGTAGCAGCCTGTAATTTAAGCTGATAACCCGAATTTAATGCTAGGGTGCGAGCGAGGTTTAAATCCAGTCTTGAAAAGCGATAACCACCATCTTGGGGGTCATTCCAATTATCTACATGATAATAGGCGGCGCCAAGTTGAGTATTTCTGTTCAGGTTGCTTATCCAAACTATTGAGCCGCTCTTTTTGGCCGATAGACGCTGCTCCTTTTCGATATCAACATTATTCCCGTTGAAATCATCATCCGATTCCACATAGGCCCAAGTAAGCCACAGTTGATTATCACTGTTTAGCTGAAATTTGGCCTGCCCTTCTACACCATGCTGCACCAGCTTGTTCTCATTAGTGAGAGCGTTTTCAAGGTCTAATGATTCAGAAATTAATCCACTCAGCTCATCATAAAAAAACTTAATATCTAGTTGAGCATTTAATTCAGGCATCAAACCAAAATAACTTAATTCATGACTGTAAATTTTTTCATAAGTGAGCTGACCATCCGCTTCGCCTTGAATTGCGACATAAGGATTGGTTAAGGTAAATTCATCAGTAATCTCAAGTGGCTCTGTTAAAACTTCACCATTTACAGTTACATTATTAATGCTTTGGCTAGACCTACCGCTTAATTCAAACAAGTTTGGCGAGCGTATAGCTTCGGAGTATATAAGCTTAATTGATTGTGAAGGGCTCACATGATAATTGAGCGCCACACGGGGAGAAAAGTATTCTCCATTTAGCTGGTCTTCTTCATACATGCCACCGATATTGGCAACAAAATTTTCAAAGAATTTATATTCTATATTTGAAAATACACTAGCGTTTCGATTTTCGCTGTTACCATTATTATATGCTTCTGATTCAAACTCATCCAAACGCAAACGAAATCCAGCAACACTGCGCACTTGCTCAGTCCATATGGAAGTGTGTTGATACTCAATTTCGGATTTGGTTTCATCGAGATTTTTATTCAGATCCCCACATGCCGTAGGAAGGTCTTTAAAACATGCGCTCCATTCCTGCGTACGCTTAAAGTTTTCACTGTAGACTTGTAAGTGAGAAAACTGAGTAGGAGAGTATTCATAATTATATTTACTCATAATAAACACATCTTCTGAGTCAATATCTTCCTCATCGATATAAATCAGCTCTTCGCTTAACGACTGCCTCTGCTGATTGGTACCAACCTTAATTCCAGCCTGCCATTCAATGCTTGAGTTATTGGTAACTTGAGTATGGGTACGCAGCTGGGTATAAACCGATGAAGATGAATCACGGTTTTCATCTTCATCTTTGTTGATGTAATCAAACCCGTCCTTGTTTTTACTGCCCAACGTCCAGTGAACATTAGTGCTGCCCAACTGGTTAGCAATATTAATATAGGAATCAGACACTCCTCGTCCGCCCCCTCTCACTTTAACCACGGTGCCACTGGTTTCATTTGGGTGTTTGCTCATAATATTTATCACCCCCAAATAAGAGTTAGCACCGTAGGTCGCGGCGTTGGGGCCGCGAATAACTTCAATTCGAGCGATATCTTCAATTGCCAATGGAATATCAACCCACTCTACCCGAGCAAGACCTGGTTTATAAATTGAACGACCATCGACTAATACCTGCATTCGTCGATTTTCCGCAGCTTGTGTCCCGTGATAACTCACTGTGGGCTGTTTTTCACCAAAGCCGCTGTGATAACCCACCAGCATGCCTGGAACCAATCGAAAAATTTCCTCAATATCTTTAAAGCCTAACGCCGCAATAGTGTCGGCTTCTATCACGGTAACCGAGGCGGGTGCATCTAATTGAGATTGACGTAAGCGCGAAGCAGTTAACACAACAGGAATATCTAATGATGATTCATCAAACATATCTTGGAAGGCATCATCATTTAGGCTGCTATCAAACATATCAACAAAGGCATCGTCAGCTAGCTCGTTATTTTGCGTTTCTGCATACACAAAGCTAGTGGCCAGAAGCACCAGTAAGAATAGTGGGACTTTAATTAAGTCGATCGCCATTGAACAAAACCATTGTAAATTTGCTGGGCATAGCTAACTGAAAATGAGCGAAGTTTGCACTCACTCGTGAATATTGCGACGGCTAGTATGCCTGAAAAATTTAAAAAATCAGGAGGGTAACTATAAAAAAGTCATGAAAAAATTAAAATCAATCGTAAGAATGATCAGGTACATAAAGCTTTCATTGCTTTTTCATAGAGAGGAGGGTATTACACAAAAAACATATTACAATTTGAATTTTAATTGCCAGCCCTGCTCACATGCATGCCCCTGACAAACAAATAGGCCAGGTACGGCTACCACGACCCCTTCTTTAATTAATACAGGCCAATAAGGGCGCTGCCAGGGAGGTACAGCATATTCTTGAAACCATTTTTTAAGGCTTTTATTGGGACGGTTGACCGGACGAGCTTTGGCGCTGCCATCATATAAAGATAATTGATAGCGTCCAGGCTTCAATCCTAAGCCCATGCGCTGCTCTAAGGTTCCCAAAGGCAACTGTGATAGCGCCACGCCTTCGTAAATTACAGGGAAAATGTCTGGATTAATTTCAGGCAGAGCGTTCATACAATACAGCTTGCCATTGTGGCGACGAATTTCATTTTGCTGCCACTTAAAAACAGGTTCGGCATCCTGTCGGGCATGCATGACATCTTGAAGCACAGAGTTAATTTGTTTATCCGCTAGCAAAGGGAAAAAACCCAATTCCTCTAACCATTTTCGAATTATTTGGCACTGAATACGCAAGGGCTGCTCTTTAAGGCTCACTATATTCAGACAACCTTGTAGATCTTTTATGTTTTGATAAATTGGCTCAAGCAAATCATTGAGTAATTTATGTTCATTTTTTAACACTTCAATCGTTTTTAGAATACTTTGCGCACCCTGAGGGAAGCGGTTCTTCAGTATTGGCAGCATGGCGTGGCGCCACCAATTTCGATCAAATTCGGTATTGGTATTTGAATCATCTTCCACATATTTTATGTTGTGCAAAGAAGCAAATTCTTCAATTTGCTTTCGAGAGACTTCCATAAGCGGACGTAACAACTGGCCTTCACCGAGCTTACGCTGATCATCCATGGCCGACAGACCGGTTAGACCAGAGCCGCGCATAAGACGCATCATAAAGGTTTCAACTTGATCATCCTGATGATGCGCCATTAACAACCCATCACCAGGCTTTAGATGCCGACTAAACACATCATACCGAGCTTGGCGAGCCGCCAGCTCAATACCTGCTACCGATTTTTGCTCGGAGCTGGGCTTAACTAATTGGACTTTTTCAGAAAATAGCTCAATGCCTAATTCTCGGCACTGCTCTTTACAATGTACCACCCAATCATCGGCATGAATCGATAAGCCGTGATGGATATGAATGGCAAATACAGGAAGTTGAAGTTTTAATGAGCTAATAAGGTGCAGTAACACACTTGAATCCATGCCGCCTGAATAAGCGACAAACAGGCGCTTAAAACCCGCTTCATGCAAGCGAGCTTTCACCATAGATTCAATAGGTAACATATTCATTGAATATGCCTCACAATGTTACAGCAATCATTATTCGTAATAATACTCAACGTTCTCAATGCCAAACTGATCTCTTAAGCGGTACAACAAATCATCATTTGGCTCTACCCTGAAATTATCCCCAAGGGTTAATCTGGCGCTCGCATCGCTACTGGTATAATCCAACAACACTTGCGTGCCGTTTTGCTGGAAGGGAACTAATTTTTCGTTAAGCTGCCGAATAAAGTGCTTACCCAATTGAGTATGCGACATATTAATCTTTAAGCCAGAAGCAAAACTGTTACGGGCTTCACTCACATCCCAAATATTACTTAAGTTAGCACTAATAGAATCGTTATAGCTATCATGACGAACTTCTACTTCAACGATCACTAAATGATCAACTATTAATTTATGCTTAAATTTCTCGTAGGTATCACTAAACAGGCGCACATCAATTCGGCCACTGCGATCATCTATGGTTAGAATCCCCATGTTATCGCCACGCTTAGTGCGCATCACCCGCATACCCACAATAATACCCGCCAGTTTTTGCGGCTTTTTATCTGCTTGCACATTAGAAATTTTGGTACGAGCCATGCGACGTACTTCTGTTTCATATTCATCAAACGGATGCCCGGTGACAAATAAACCCAGGGTATCTTTTTCACCCTTTAATTTTTGTTTGGGATTCCAGTCTTTTACTTTGCCCAAATAATCATCATATGGATCTTTATTTTCTTCCTCTTCTGCTTCGCCAAACATATCCATAATGCCAGCAGCATTATTTTGTGCATTTTGATCTGCAGATTTTAACGCATCAGGAATACAGGCAAACAGCACTGAACGATTAGGCCCGATGGCGTCAAATGCACCACATTTCACTAGGGCTTCCATCACTCGTTTATTGAGCTTGCCCTTGGTAATAGATTTACAGAAATGAAATATATCGGTGAATTGCCCAACGTCTTTACGACCTTCTACAATCGCATCAATAGGGCCTTCACCTACTCCTTTAATAGCACCTAAACCATATACAATGGAGCCTTCTTCATTAACGGTAAAACCAAATTCAGCCTGATTCACATCAGGAAGAATAAGATCCAATTCCATTTCGCGGCATTCTTCAATGAAGATAACTATTTTGTCGGTATTACCCATATCGGCCGTTAAAACGGCCGCCATAAATGGCGCTGGATAATGAGTTTTTAACCAGAGAGTATGGTAAGACACCACCGCATACGCGGCGGAGTGAGATTTGTTAAAACCGTAACCAGCGAATTTTTCCACCAAGTCAAAGATCTTCATGGCCAAATCAGGGTCATTACCCACAGATATAGCACCTTCACGGAAGGTCTCGCGCTGCTTGGCCATTTCTTCAGGTTTTTTCTTACCCATAGCACGACGCAACATATCGGCGCCGCCCAGAGTATAACCAGCAAGAACCTGGGCAATTTGCATTACCTGTTCTTGGTAAACAACCACCCCGAAGGTGGGTTCTAATACCGCTTTAAGACTTTCATGCTGGAAATCCTGGTGTGGGTAAGCCACTTCGGCACGACCGTGTTTACGGTTTATAAAGTCATCTACCATGCCCGACTCAAGTGGCCCAGGTCGAAACAATGCCACCAGCGCGATCATTTCTTCGATATTATCCGGCACCAAACGGTTTACCAGGTCTTTCATTCCGCGCGATTCCAACTGAAACACGGCGGTGGTTTTGGCTTGTTTTAATAAATCAAAAGAAGCCTTGTCATCCAATGGCACTTCTTCAATTAAGATGGGCGCTAAATCGTCTTTAGCCCGCACCTTATTAATGGTTTTTAATGCCCAGTCGATAATGGTCAGGGTCTTAAGACCCAGGAAGTCAAATTTAACTAGGCCTGCGGCTTCCACATCGTTTTTATCAAACTGAGTCACTAGCCCCGTACCATCTTCATCACACAAGGTAGGCGAGAAATCGGTGAGTTTAGTAGGCGCGATTACAACACCACCGGCGTGTTTACCGGTTTGACGTGTAATCCCTTCTAACTTAATCGCCATGTCCCAAATTTCTTGGCCGTCTTCATCGCCGTCTAGGAACTCTTTAATACCCGGTTCCATTTCCATGGCAAGTTTGAGTTTCATGCCCGGATCGGCAGGGATTAATTTAGACAGTTTATCGGCTAGGCCATAACTTTTACCTTGCACACGTGCCACATCTCTTACTACCGCTTTGGCAGCCATGGTGCCAAAGGTCACTATTTGTGATACCGCCTCACGACCATAGGTATCGGCCACATATTGAATCACCTCTTCACGGCGCTCCATGCAAAAATCGATATCGAAATCGGGCATGGATACACGTTCAGGGTTCAAGAATCGCTCAAACAGTAAGTCGTATAAAAGTGGGTCTATGTCGGTGATTTTCTGTACATAAGCCACCAAAGAACCCGCACCTGAACCACGGCCAGGGCCCACTGGAATGTCGTTATCTTTAGCCCATTGAATGAAGTCCATTACGATTAGGAAGTAACCAGGGAACCCCATGTCGATGATGATTTTCAATTCAAATTCTAGGCGATCGAAATACTCTTGGCGGCGCGCCTCGTAATCAGACTGATTAATATCGAGAATAGATTCTAAACGTTCTTCTAATCCTTCTATGGATATCTTGCGAAAAAACTCATTTTCACTAAGGCCATCTGGAATAGGGAAATCGGGCAAGAACTCCTTGCCCAGCCGTACCTCCATGCTACAACGATGAGCAATTTCCAAGGTATTACTGATGGCAGATGGAATGTCGTCAAACAGCTCCACCATTTCATCACTACTTTTTAAATACTGCTGTTCCGAGTAGGCCTTTATCCTTCTAGGGTCATCAAGGGTCACACCATCGCCGATGCATACTCGAGTTTCGTGTGCTTCGAAATCTTCTTGCTTAATAAAGCGCACATCATTGGTGGCCACTACAGGCACTTGTTTATCGGCCGCTAGTGCAACGCTCTTTTGTACTAGGACTTCATCGTTTGGACGATCGGTGCGTTGCAGTTCGATATAGAAGCTCTTTGGAAATATTTCCAGCCAACGGGCTAAGCGCTGCTCGGCCAATTCAAGATCGTCTTTTAATAAAGCCTCAGCGATATCTCCTCGCTGAAAGCCTGACAGAGCAATAAGCCCCTGATTTTTTTCTTCGAGCCATTCTTGTTTGATTTGCGCTTTTTCATGATGCTGGTTCTGAGTAAAGCCAGCACTCACCAACTCAGTTAGGTTACGGTAACCATCGGCATTTTGCGCAAACACAGTAATGCTATAAGGGTTTGCAGGCTCATCTTCACGCTCAACGTAAATGTCCGCCGCCAGCACAGGCTTTACCCCAGCCCCCAGACAAGCATTGTAAAACTTCACCAAAGCAAACATGTTGCTTTGGTCGGTTAAAGCAATGGCGGGTTGAGAATCAGCGGCGATATTTTTCACCAGGTCTTTAACCCGAACGATACCATCCACTAAGGAGAATTCACTATGAATTCGAAGATGTACAAATGGTGCGGCCATGCCCTTCCTCTTAAACAACACACAGGTGGTTAAACGTATAAATCAATGCCACCTGAAATTTTGGCAATGCCTGCTGCATTGCCTAATTGCGACACGGTTTTCTTATATCACTGACATTTCATCGAGCACTTCAACAAGCTCATTAGAGCAAGTTTCTATTCATAGGTACAAACTAATTATTTAGGCTGATTAGTACTCTATTCATTCTAACAACAGCCAATTAAATACTGATGTAAATTAGAACAAGATTCTTAGCAACAACACAGAACTAGATACTCATGCAAATTAGAGAAAGAATCTTTGTAACAGCACCAAATTCGATATTTGTGCAAATTAGAACAAGATTCTTTGTAACAGTACCAAATTCGAATTCATGTAAATTGGAACAAGATTCTTTGTAACAGCACCAAATTCGAATTCATGTAAATTGGAACAAGATTCTTTGTAACAGCACCAAATTCGATATTTGTGCAAATTAGAACAAGATTCTTTGTTCCCGACAGAATCTATGTACCCACATCCTTGTGGGCATTATAAGCGCGATTGTAATGAGGCCAAGAACTCATTAATGCGTTTTGCATTTACCCCCAGGTCACTCTTGCCTTGACGGCTCATGCTGCGCATATCCACCTGCACAGAATCCTTGAGCGACTGTATGCGAATCACCACATCGTCTTTGAACGCAAATAACGCACTGGTGCTAACCGCTTCCAATGTAAAAGGCATTTTCTGGTTCTGAGCTGCCAGTATATCCCAGCCATTCTCGCTCAATAGCGCCTTACTGGCATTAAACACTTGCAATGCATCCGATTTCACTATCAAAGAATTAATATCTGGATAAGATTTTTTTTGAGTAAGCGCTAGCTCTTCACCCTCATAAGATACGCTGTGATCCGATTCCTTTCGGTCTTGTTGAGCGGCCACAAATTCAGGTGGAGCCCCTACATCGGTACTAATGTCATGGATAAATGGGTATTGCTGGGCCTTATACACATTACTGCCTAGTAACATCAAAGGCAGCAAGGTGGCAGCCACTGAAATAACTAAATAGCGGGCCGGCTCTTTGCCCTCCGTATCACCGCCAATCTTACTCATCTTAAGAATTGAGATAACCAATACCCCAAAGCCCAACAAAGCGGCGACGATAAACAGCAAAAAGCTATTACGAAAGTGCCAAAACTCAAGGCGAGCCGCCAGAATAGAAATGGGATAGATAGCCAGCAGCATCACAGCCGCCAGCATCAACTTTTGGTTGGAAATTTTTTCAAGAATAGACATATCAATTCCTTGGCTTGCTTTTGTGATGGGTACAATCGTTAACAGTGTTTAACTTTTTTTACTGCGCTCAAATGCCAAGTCTTTTTCCAGCTCTTTTAACTGGTAACTCTGATCGGCCACCTGCTGCTTTAGTTCGTCCCTGCTTTTCTGAGCGGCTTCCAATAACTCTTTTGACAGCTTTAAATCTTCATTAAGGCTCGATTGAGACCTGCGGGCCGGATAAGCAAACAGCCCATAAGCCACTATCATCCCCGCCAAAAAGCCTGCCGCTACGATAAAAACCATTTTAATACCCCTAGATATGTGGAAACACACTAAAAATGTGTCAAAAAAAATACAATTTCAGTTACCCCCAGAATCTGTGGATAACTTAGGTGATAACAATTTGAAAAGTGTCCATGGAGCGCTAGTTTTCTAGCTCTCCAGCAAATTGTTTGTTTTTCAACCTTTTAAATAAATCTCATATAAAACAACAACTTAGACTATTACATAAGCCTTTTTACATTCCCTAATGATAAAAAGCTCAGTGTTTATCAGGGCTGCTTGAAAAATGTGCATAAAACAAAAGCGTTAAACCCTGTGTCAATACTTTTTAGGGGTTTATTTTGGCCAGAGGGACCTTTTCCTAAACTTTACAAATAAAAGCGTCAATTTATTGCTACAAACTTACTATTTCTGATTTAGCAGTGCATCAATCTCGATTATTTTTTCAATAACAAGATTTAAGCTCCGTTGCTTAAAGGCCTCTTGTGCCATGGGCGCTATATCACACCGAGCGGGCAGCGGAGTATTTAACGCCACCATATTCTCAAACCGAACAATCATCACAAACTGCAACCACTGCTCAAACCTCAAGGTATCCACACAAAATGGTTGCTCACTATTCAGGTCGTCCTGACTAGGAGCATGTTCACTCCACAAGTCCTTTTTTTGCAGGCCTTGTTTTAGCTCTGCCAGCAAGGCCAATAATGCCTGTGACTTATTTGAATTTAAAATAGCGTGTCACCCCATATTTCGTGCGGCGGCTATTCTATCGCTAGATGTAATGTACTCCAAGTAATCTTAATGAAAGCTAAGACCTGAAACTAGCACTGGCTTTGCTGAATGCCATATACCGGGAGGCACTTCAATTACAGCTGGATAAGTTGGAATCGCGGCTTATTTCGCTATATGATTTGCACCCCATGATTTGGCGCCACTTCAATGTTTAAGCAATCTATTCATGTTTTCTTTAATGCCTTGGTCTTTTATACACGGCTGCCAGCGCCACAATGGGTTAAATACAATTCAGACAATCTTAATCGAGCCAGCGCTTACTTTCCTTTAATGGGGATATTGGTGGCCAGCATAAGTTATGGCGCGTTTCACCTGGCTCACATGATTTTCCCAATGGAACTTAGCATTCTCATTTCCATGGCGGTAAGCCTGCTAGCAACCGGAGCCTTTCATGAAGATGGCTTTGCCGACTTGTGTGACGGCTTTGGTGGAGGCTGGAGCCAGCAAGATATACTGCGCATAATGAAAGACAGCCGCCTAGGCACCTATGGGGTGAGCGGACTATTTTTCATACTGGCCCTGAAATGGGTAAGCCTTACCGCCATTGACGCAGGCCAGTTATTCCTGAGTTTGATAATTGCTCACAGCCTGAGTCGAGCTTGGTCCATTAGTTTGATCGCGGTACTGCCCTATGTGCAAGCCGATAGCCAAAGCAAAGCCAAACCCATTGCCCAAAAATGGCATGCCAAAGACTTATTACTCGCCTGGTTTTGGGCACTGCTGCCACTGCTATTTATACCCCTGACTTCTACCTTTTGCTTATTATTAATAGGTGCTATCGCCATGTGGGTCATTCGCCACTGGTTTAATCAGCGCCTACAGGGCTATACCGGGGATGCCCTGGGCGCCAGCCAGCAAATTCAAGAAATACTCATTTATTTTGTACTGATTGCACTGGCAACATAAGCCTGACTTTCATCCTAGCCACCTCACGAACTAGTAGGCATTTAAAGCCCCGACTAGGTATAATGCCGCTTTTTCATTAAGTGCACGTACCCCATGGATTTAACTCGCTATTTATCTGAGCTTGAAGGGCAATATCGAATTTTTGATGTGGGTCGCCGTATCCGTAAGTTGGATAAAAACCAGTTTCAGCAATTTGAATCTCAAGATATTCCCTACCCGTTTCCTTATTTGCAGCATGCTTGGCTGGCGCTGTTTATCACCCAAAAAGGTCAACTGGGCAATGAAACTTTATGGTTTTTAAAGTGGCCATTAGACGAACAAGGTAAGTTAATCCCTTATGTGCGTGATGACCTAGTTGGCCGATTACAGGCTTTGGACAAACAACAACCAGCCACCGACACAGAGATAGAGGATCCACTAAAGGACAACCCATTCTCATTTAACCCAGATGATATTCGCCGCGCTAACTTGCATAGCCTTATTCAGGCGCAAATGCACCGCAAGCCTTCGAGTCATTATGATGCGGTACTGAATTATCTGCAGGCGGGTACATTAAATCCCGAGCAACTAAACCAATGGCAACATTTGGGCATGCAGGGCATCAGCGATGTGGCAGCACGACTTGATAAACACAAAATAAGCTTGCAGCATTGCCTTCCAAAAATGCCAAGCGAAGCCTATTTGGCGTTTGCTCAATGCCTAGAGCACCAAGTGGTGCCCCATGAAATTGCACAAGTGGTTAGCCAGCGTCTTGAGAAAGATCTAAAAACAGCAGGCAATATCGCTGCAGTGGAAGCCAGCATGCGCATTATTGGCACCTGCCGTGATGACAATCTGCGTATTCAAACGTGGAAAAATTGGCTTCAAAGCCAATATAAAGATGAGGTAGCGGTGGTATTAACCTTTGCTACTCGCAACTATGATGATTTGGCATTTTTCCCTGAATGTATCGACGATTTTTTACTGACTCTGGCTAACCTAAATGGCAACTTTAATGCCTTTATAAAAATTGTTGGCGACCTGTTGTTTATTCCTGGCACGCGTAATTTATTGCTTAATGCCCTGCGCAATGAAAACCGCCCAGAGATTCTTGGCCAAGCCTTACAAGCGCTGCTTGATTCAAAAAAATAAACAACCAATAAACAGGACTGCCATTAATGATTTGCCCATGTCAAAACCAGCAAGACAATGCCAAATTATATAAAGAATGCTGCGAACCTTTTCATCTGGGTAAAATCCCTGCTAACCCTGAGGTATTAATGCGTTCGCGCTTTAGTGGCTACGTGCTGGGTTTAAATGAATACATAACTAATAGCTGGCACCCCAACACCCGTCCAGATAATTTAAATATTGAAGAAGACGACCAGTGGGTAAAACTTGAAATAATTTCAAGCAACAAAAAACAGGTGCATTTTTGCGCCTACTTTAAAAACGAGAATTTTAATAACGACATAAAAAATGGCTTTAGTGTATTAGAAGAAACCAGCAATTTTGTGTTTGAATCAGGGAAGTGGTTTTACTTGTCTGGCGACAGTGAAATGAGCCAAGCAAAGCAGCAGCGTAATCAAAACTGTTTATGCGGCAGCGGCAAAAAATTCAAAAAGTGTTGTGGCCTTTAAATAACTAACGACCACAACCGATTTTATAGGCTGATTTTACCCACTGGTTTTACGAGAGGGTTTCATCATGTTTAACCAGTCACTTACCGCTTCACCCGTGGCACCCGGCCAGCCTTTAAGTTTCTCAACTGGCACTACCTTGTAACTATCCAACTCGTGATTCAACTGAATATCCCCCTGCGCCTTTACCGCATAGGCAATGATCAACTGGTTTTTAGCTTTAAACATGTATTGACCCACATATCTAACATCGTAAGCTTTTAAACCTAGCTCCTCTTGGGTTTCACGCACGGCGGTATCAATAGGCAATTCAAGCGGGTCTACAAAACCGGTAATAATAGAGCGCATGCCTTCAGGCCAGGCTACATTGTGCGCCAACACAACACCCTCTGGGGTTTCTACAATCACCGCCGCCACTGGCGTGGGATTATTAAAATGTGTGAAACCGCATTTAGCACTACAGCTTTTAAGTTGTTGGGCTTCAAGCTGAATTAACCGGGTCTTTGCACCACAGTTGGGGCAATAATCAAAACTGGGAGTAATATAGTGAGACATCTTTACGCCTGCAAAACCAAACAAGCTGGCTAACTTGTCCTTTTTGAATTTAATAAGCAAGAGTTAATACCTGTACAGTGTTTTGCTAGTATGGAATTTATACTCAGTTGCAGTGTCTTACAGAAGCCTTAAACTCATTGCCAAACATAACTCATTTTTTGGACCACTAAACCCTAGCAATATGAATCGACCTATACTCTTAACGATTTTAGTTAGCCTATTCATTCATATGGCCTTTTTATTGCCATTGCTCAAGCATGCCCCTGAAAAACTGTTGACCAAAAGCCAGCCTAAAGACCAAACGGTTGAAATTAGCTTAGTGCCACCTACACCCAAGCCATCTCAAACACCGCAAAAAGAACCGCTAAAAGAACCACAGACCGAGGACGATACACCTCCGCCACCCAGGCACATGGAAGATGACCGATCTAAAGCCAATACCAGCGACGGCCTCGCTGAAAAATCGGGTGGCAAGCCTAGCAAAGCCAGTCAAAAAGGGGATTCAGAACCACAGCCTAATCCGGCCAGTGAAAAGGAATTAATCGCCAGTCAGCATGAATCCAAGCAAGCAAAAGCACTCAAAGCTATTTTTGGTAAAGAGACCAAAGTACAAGGTGGTGAAAAAGACAATAAGCAATCTAAGCTAAACGAAATCAGTGATCTCGAACTAGATGACAGTCTCGTGGAGTCGCCATTGAGTAAAATACAGGAAGAAAAAGCCCGTTGGTTTAACGAAGCGCTTAGGCGCATAACCGATCAAGTAAGTTATATATGGGTTAAACCGGATGGGATTGGTAAAAATACTCGAGGTGTCATTCAGTTAAAGCTGGACCAGCAAGGCTACCTACTGAGTTCATGGATACATCTACCCAGTGGTAACCGAGATTTAGACGACTCTGCTTTACGGGCTATTCGAGGGGTTATTCGTTACCAAATACCCTCCTCGCCAAAACTGTCTCGCTATTATCGAAACCTAAAGTTTGAATACAGCGGCGGCTAGCTCGTTAAGCTTCATCCTTAGGCGTAGACATACCCTTAGTAATCATGCCCCAGGTGCCCATGACTAGGCCAACAATGGACACCAACATAGCCCAATTTACCCACGAGCCATGACGCGTCATGTAGGAACTAAACTCATGCTCACCCTTCATGTCGCAAACTGCCCGCACAAAATCCCAACTTCCTCCTGTTTGTACACAGCGAGCTACATTTTGAGCCTCAATCATGTAAAGTGTCACCAGAACGACACTGGGCATAAACAACAAAATCATCCCCCATCTCAACATGTGGGTCTCCTTATTAATCACTTTTGACAATACTGGCTAAAATTAGCACATTTTTGACCGATGCAAGCATTGCATTATCCCATAGGTCTAGGCAATATGAGCCAGTAAATACATCAATAAAAAGAAAAATATGAGTATTGCTTATGAGAATCCTTTCTAAAACAACACTGATAACCTGTTTTTTGGCCCTGCTTTCCTCCGGTGCTATGGCTGATGCCAAGCTGGATGAACTGTTGTCGAATATAGATACCGATATTAGTGCCAAACGCCTGAGTAATCCTGCGGGCAACAACGCTATTGAAAAAATATTACAGTTCAAAGCCATTGCTCCCTACGATCAGCGCATTAACAGCCGCGCCTATGATGTAGGAGCCGCTTATGTAGCCTTGGCTAACAAAAGTACTTCGGCTAAAAAATACAGTAAGTCTCAACTTTATTTAGATAAAGCCTGGATGTTGGCTTATTTAACCCCTGGACTTGATAGCGCTCAAGACGCACTAGATAAGGTCTATAAAGGTAGCAGCAAAATAGCCCGTACTACGAAGAAGGCAAAACCTAAAAAAGCCGCCGTTAAAGTTGCTAAGAAAAAAGCCCCTAAGAAAGTAGCTAAGAAAAAATCGGCGCCTAAAAAAGTGGCCAAGATAGATAAGAAAAAAGCTAAAGCTGCGTTAAAGGCAAAACGCAAAAAAGAATTGGCCGCTACTAAGCTCGCCAAACAAAAAGCAGCCAAGAAAGCCAAAGCATTACAATTGGCCAACGAAGAGAAAGAACGTGTACTGGCTTTGCAACGTAAAGAGATGGAAGCCAAGCGTCAGGCTGCTGAAAAGCTAGCAACACTAAACGCACAACGCGCTCTGGCTCAAGCCGCCATCATTAAAGAACAGCAAAGTCGTTCAATCGCCGATTTTGACTTAAACCAAGACCTCATTGATAACCGTGAAACTCGTGAAATTCGCAGTGCGCTTATGCCTGTTTGCCAAGAGATACTGGACAATGATGCATCTGTTATTCTGCACACTCGTAATACTCGGGATTACCGCTGGTTAACAGTGCGACTTACCTTATGTGTACGTCGTCTCGATAAGAGCTTCCGTTTACGTCACAGCTTCCAACAGGTGGCCGAAGGCGAACCAAGCATAAGCCTACACCCAGGTCGTAGTGTTTCATTACTAAGAAGAAGCTCTCGCTAATAGGGCTGTTTTTCCACTCTTTGCCATCCATGGCATCGCGTCATACCGTACATCCTGTACATAAAAAAACCGAGCTAAGCTCGGTTTTTTTATGCTTCAAATAATTAATTGTAAGTTAGAAAACAATGGTCTTATTACCATGACGTAAAACCCTGTCTTCCAGATGTAAACGTACTCCTCGGCTTAACACCATTTTCTCCACATCCTTGCCCAACCGCACCATATCTCCCACCGAGTCTTTATGACTAATGCGCATCACATCCTGATCGATAATAGGGCCAGCATCTAACTCTTGAGTCACGTAGTGACAAGTTGCACCAATCAGCTTCACTCCGCGCTGAGCAGCCTGATGGTAGGGTTTAGCGCCAGCAAAGGATGGTAAAAAACTGTGGTGAATATTAATAATGCGCCCTTCATATTCTTCACACACATCAGCGGGTAATATTTGCATGTAACGGGCTAGCACTATGGTATCGGCTTTGTGTTCAGCTATGAGCTGACTAACACGATGAAAGTGCTCGGCTTTATTATTTTTATCCACAGGAACGTGAAAGAATGGAATACCGTGCCATTCCACTAGGCTGCGTAAATCATCGTGATTAGAGATAACACATGGAATGTCGACCTTCATTTCTCCACTGTGCCAACGATATAACAAGTCCACTAGGCAATGACTTTCTTTGCTGGCCAGCAGCACAACTTGTTTAGGTGCTTCGCTATCGCTGATAGCCCAATCCATTTTAAATTCTTCTGCAATGCTAGCAAACTTCAGACGAAATTCTTCAAGGCTAAAAGGCAACGAACTGGCCTTAATACAATGACGCATAAAAAACCAACCACTTACCGGGTCGGCATAATGATTGGCTTCCACTATCCATCCACCGTGGTTAGACACAAACTGCCCCACGGATGCCACAATTCCCACTCGATCTGGGCAAGAAATAATAAGCCTGTATGTACGTTCCATCTTTACCACCTGCTAAAACACAGCTTGTATCTAAAATTATTGCACGCCACAATAACACAGACTTATTAAAACCCAGAAACCCATGACCTTGAAATTTATCTCCCTGATCCTAGCCTTCAGCCTTTTACTAGCCTGCTCCACTCAACAAACAATGCGACTCTATGAGGGCCCTGCACTGGGTGAAAACCTCGAAGCCACATTAGTATTACCGGTGGAGTTTAATTTACTCAGCCTAGATGGCCGTGAAGTATCTTCGTTCACACAAGGTTTTCGCAATAAAAACCTTAATATTCAATTACCGGCAGGCCCACATACAGTGGTTATTCAATACGAAGATGTATGGGAAGTAGATGATGAAAACCATGAGCGAATTACCAGTGGAAAACTAATCATCGAAGCCCATATGAAACCTAATGAGACTTATAAGCTGAATTACCCTGCTTTAACCACCCTTGAGGAGGCCCAAGCCTTCTCTCTTAATCCAAAGCTGTCATTAAATAATGGTCAGCATTCTTTTTATGCAAGCCATATTAAAAAGGACAATCCTCTTGAATTTAATACAAAAAGCGCTCAAGGTGAGACTGAGCTGCCACGTTTAGAGCAACTTAAATATTGGTGGCAGCAAGCCAGTCAGCATGAAAAAAAGCAGTTTATAAAATGGAAAGATGCGATTAACCCGTCAAGCCGCTCGTTACACTAATGAGTTCAACGGGCGCTTGTTAAGATGGAGTCTCCTTGCCTTTTATCATTATCGATCATGGCCATCCAGCCATTGCCAATTATCAACATATAATTCCGAAGGGCACTGTTAGCGTCAGTAAAAGTTCGACCGCAAAAAAAGTATCCAAGCATTCACAGGATCATCAAACTCAAGCTGCCAAGCTGCTCCTTAATCCTTACTTAAATACGTCTTCTAGCCCACACAGAATTTATCTAGCAAAAGAACTTATGAGTAACGAGCCAGTTGTCTTTTTAGATAGCCAAAACGCAACCATTGAACAAGCCTGGGATATGATGCAAAGCCATCATATTAAACACTTGCCTATCACTCAAAACTCAAAATTAATTGGCATCATTAGTGAAAGGGATGTATTACATTCTTTTGCTTTTAAGAAAAACTTAAAAGAAAACTGGTTCATTAAAAAGGTCTATGCTGCCACCCCAGATATCGACATTCATCAACTCACCCACACAATGTTTAATCAGCATATTGGTAGCATGCCCATTATAGATGACAAACAAAACCTAATTGGGCTCATTACCCGTAGCGACATACTAAAGCTCATTAGTCGTTATGGGCCTATGGAGTTTTGGGCCTGATACAACAATGCTTTTCTCATTTTATTTAGGAGGAAAATATAAGTCACAAAACGCCATTTTATTCCAATAACGGCCTAGATGGTGGCTAATCAAATCAAACAGGCTTATAACTTTTCTAAGGATAACCCTGTGAAGTGCTAAACTAATTACGTTAAATAAGAATAAGGATAAGTTCTGTATGACAGTCGGTCTTGCCCGAATTACACCTCGTAAAGCATTAAGGGTTCTTTCTCGCCATGAGGTTAACCGCCTAAAAGATGCAAGCGGCGGCGGCTTGCATGAAATATTTAAACGCTGTGCTTACGCCGTTTTAAATTGTGGAAATGAAGGAGATGATTGCCTCGCCGAACAGGAAGGATACGCTGAATTTGATATTCAGGTTATCCAGTTAGATCGGGGGATTGTCTTGGATTTATTTAATTCACCCGATGATGCTTTTGTAGATGGTGAAGTTATTTTTGGTATTCGTGAGCACTTATTCGCGGTATTGCGGGATATCATTTACACCCATGATGAAATATTAAATAACCCAAGATTTAAACCCCTAGTTGGCGAACAGATTACCAACATGGTGTTTCACATCTTACGCAATGCCAACATGTTGCGTTACGGGGTACCGACCGGGCTTGTTGTATGCTGGGGCGGCCATAGTATTGGCCATGAAGAATATGGCTACAGCAAAAAAGTTGGTTATCAATTAGGTCTTCGAGGTTTAGATGTAGGGACCGGTTGTGGTCCGGGGGCTATGAAAGGACCCATGAAAGGGGCAACCATAGGCCATGCCAAGCAGCACAATAAAAGTGGCCGCTATGTAGGCATTACCGAGCCAGGTATTATTGCCGCCGAAGCACCTAATCCCATTGTAAATGAATTAGTGATCTTACCCGACATTGAGAAACGCCTTGAAGCCTTTGTACGAAGTACTCACGGTATTATTGTCTTTCCAGGGGGCGCTGGCACCGCAGAAGAGATTCTATATATGCTGGGAATTTTACTGCACCCTAGCAATCAAAAAATTCCTTTTCCGCTAATCTTTACCGGCCCGGAATCAGCCAAGGAATATTTCGAGCAAATTGATGCATTTATTGGCGCTTCTTTAGGAAAGGAGGCACAAAAAAAATACAAAATAATCATAGATGATCCTAGTGCTGTGGCCACACACATGAAAAAAGGCATCGATAAAGTGACAAAGTTTCGTAAGAAACATAATGATGCATTTTTCTTTAACTGGATGCTAACCATAGACCCAGATTTTCAAACACCTTTCATACCCAATCACAAAAACATGGCAAGTTTGAATTTACATAAACAACAAGAATCTCACAGACTGGCAGCAAATTTGCGAAGAGCTTTCAGTGGCATAGTCGCAGGGAACGTAAAAGAGGATGGCATAATAGAAGTTCGCAAGAACGGGCCATTTGAATTACACGGTGACGATAACATCATCAAACCCATGGAGGTTTTATTGGCCAGTATGGTTAAGCAACAAAGAATGAAATTACCAGGTAAGAAATACATCCCCTGTTATAAAATTGTAAACCAATAATTGTCGATTAAACTGATAGGTTCAACTTCATGCCAGCATTAAAATTAGGCATGAAGTTGTTTGTACAAAAGCTTAAACTTCTTTAAGCCTAAGTTCTTTTGGCAAATGAAAAACAATATTCTCTTCACGGCCACTTAATTCAACAGGGATATCCCCGCCTAATTCCTGTACTCGAGACACTACTTGCTTCACCAAAACTTCAGGAGCTGATGCACCCGCTGTAATACCAACCTTTGCAATATTCTCAAACCAAGTAGGGTCTATCTCATCACTATTATCTATCAGGTAGGCTTTGCTGCCCATGCGCTCCGCTAATTCACGCAGCCTGTTTGAGTTAGAGCTATTTGGAGAACCCACCACTAGAATTAGGTCGCTGCTGTTGGCCAGTTCTTTTACCGCATCTTGACGGTTTTGCGTAGCGTAACAAATATCGTTGGTTTTTGGTCCGTGGATATTGGGAAACTTTACTCTTAAAGCCTTAATAACTTTAGCGGTATCGTCCATAGACAAAGTCGTTTGACTCACATAAGACAACACCTGAGGGTTTTCGGGAGTGAGTGCAGTCACATCCGCTTCGTCTTCTACTAAGTAGATTTTTCCACCAGCGCTGTCATCATATTGCCCCATGGTGCCTTCCACTTCTGGATGCCCCTTGTGGCCAATTAAAATAACTTCATTACCCTTAGTTGAATAACGCATGACTTCCATGTGCACCTTGGTAACAAGCGGGCAAGTGGCATCAAATACTTTTAGGCCGCGACGTTTGGCTTCAACTTGAACTGCTTTAGACACACCGTGTGCACTAAAAATAACAATTTTGTCATCTGGAACTTCATGAAGCTCTTCAACAAAAATCGCACCACGCTTGCGTAAGTTATCCACAACAAATTTATTGTGCACCACTTCATGACGCACATAAATGGGGGCTTCAAACAAATCCAGCGCACGGTTCACGATGTCAATGGCGCGATCAACTCCAGCGCAAAAGCCTCTGGGATTCGCTAATGTGATATCCATTATTAACCTGCGTTACTATGGGGCGCGTCATTCACTTCAAGTATTTCCACCTGAAACTTAAGTTCTTTGCCAGCAAGAGGATGGTTAAAATCCACCACCACTAGATTATCTTCAATAGTTTTAAGCACACCAGGAAGCTCAGCCTGATTGGCATCAGCAAATGACACTACCATGCCTACTTCTAGTTCCATATCCGCAGCAAAGTCACTGCGCTTCATGGTTTGAATATTATTAGGGTTAGGCTGAGAAAATGCATTTTCAGGAGGCACAATAAAAGTATCTTTACTGCCAGCTTCAAGGCCCACTAATAGTGCCTCAAAACCCTCAGGTAAATTACCATCACCCACAATTAAGGTAGCCGGTTTTTTATCAAAAGTACTATCAATAACCTGATCATCTTCAAGTGATAATGCGAAGTTCAATACCACTTGCGAGCCTTGCTTAATCTGCATCACTTTCATTCCACTTCTGAATTTTTACGAGAAAAAATTAAACTATCAATGAGCAACATAACAGCCCCTAACGTAATGGCACTGTCGGCAATATTAAAGGCCGGGAAATAATGCTCTCCCCAATGTACATGAATAAAATCCACCACATGGCCATAGGCTAATCGATCGTAAAGATTGCCAATGGCTCCGCCAATTACTAAAGATATAGCAGCGGCCAACCACTTTTCGCTAGACTTTAATTTCATTAACCACACTGCCATAACACTGCTCACCGATATCGCAATGATGGTAAAAAACCAACGCTGCCAACCAGACTCACTGGCTAAAAAGCTAAAGGCAGCACCCTTGTTATATAACAGGGTTAAATCAAACACAGGCAAAACATACACTGGCTGAGCAAACTGTAGAAAATGCTGAGCCATTTGTTTGGTGGCAAAGTCCAGCACGATGGCTAAAACACTCAACCATAGCCATTTTAGGCGAGTGGTTTGGGTGTCTTCAAAAGCCTGCTGCCATAGTTTTTTAAGCATTAAGCAAACGCCCTTTGCTCACCAGTACCATCTACGTTTACAACACAGCGCCCACAAAGAGATTCATGTTCCTTGTGAGTACCCACGTCTTCACTGTGATGCCAGCAGCGATCACATTTCTCGTGTTCGCTTGCGGTAATGGCAACGCGTAATCCTTCCAACTCCGTTTGCTCACCCAGTGACTCATCAAAGGCCACAACCTTAGCGGTAGAGGTAATGGTGACAAATCTCAACTCATCTCCTAAACGGGACAAGTCGTTTGCCAAGTCACCGTTTACAGAAAGTGTGACATCGGCACTTAAACTTGCACCCACAATTTTTTCGTTACGGGCTTTTTCTAATAATTTATTCACTTCGGTTTTCACCGTCATGATTCGGCGCCAGAATGCATCATCAAATTCTTTATTGTTTGACTCAAACAAGCCTTCATACCACAAAGCCAATAACACAGATTCTTCACGCTCACCTTCAACCGGTGCAGGCATTTGCTGCCACGCTTCTTCAGCAGTGAAGCTAAGAATAGGTGCAAGCCAACGCAACATGGCCTCAGCCACATGGTAAAGAGCCGTTTGTGCACTACGGCGTGCAGCACTATCGGCTTGCGTGGTGTACTGGCGATCTTTAATGACGTCTAGATAAAAACCACCCAGTTCGTTCACGCAGAAATGGTGAAGTTTTTGATAAATATTCATGGTTTGATATTCGTCATAGCTATGGCGAATTTCTTTTTGCAGCTGGTAAGCCTGATCCACCATCCAAGCATCCAACGGCAATAAATCTTCAGGCTTAACCATATGAGTCTTAGGGTCAAAACCATTAATATTTGCCAACAAGAAACGCATGGTATTTCGAATACGGCGATATGAATCGGCGGTACGATTTAGAATTTGATCACTTACGGTCATTTCAGATGTGTAATCGGTAGAGGCTACCCACAAGCGCAATATATCAGCACCCAGTTTATCCACCACAGATTGCGGCGACATAACATTACCTAATGATTTAGACATTTTTTTGCCTTCGCCATCTACGGTAAAGCCGTGAGTTAAGACCGTTTTATAAGGTGCCTTGCCACGAGCGGCAACACTGGTTAACAACGAAGACTGGAACCAGCCGCGGTGTTGATCTGAACCTTCCAAATATAAATCGGCAGGTACGTGCAACTCTGGGTGTTCTTCCAGTACTGCTGCGTGTGTCACACCAGAGTCAAACCATACATCTAACGTATCTGTAATTTTTTGGTACTGGTCGCTTTCGTCACCCAGCAGTTCTTTAGGGTCTAAATCAAACCAAGCATCTATGCCTTGCTGTTCAACTTTTTTAGCCACGGTTTCAATTAGGTTTTGTGTATCTGGGTGCAGGTCGCCGGTTTCTTTGTGTACAAACAAGGCAATGGGAACACCCCAAGTACGTTGACGAGAAATACACCAATCAGGGCGAGTAGCCATCATTGATTCGATGCGAGCCTTGCCCCAATCAGGACGCCATTCAACGCTATTTTCAACTTCATGCATGGCTTTTTCTAATAAGCCACCTTGCTGCATAGAAATAAACCACTGAGGTGTGGCGCGGAAAATTATTGGGCTCTTGTGACGCCAGCAATGCGGATAACTGTGTTTAATATTTACTTTTTTAAGCAACGCACCTTTTTCATTTATAATGCTTAATATTTTAAAGTTGCCCTTGTCGGCCACACTTAAACCCACTAATTCAAGTGCTTGTGTAGCGGGGCAGTCGATGAATAGACCTTCATCGCTTACTAACATGAGTTTAGAGGCAATACCGTATTTGTTAGACACAACGTAATCGTCTGCACCGTGCATGGGGGCAGTATGAACCGAACCCGTACCTGAATCGGCCGTTACGTGTAGACCAGTAATAACGGGAACAAATTTTTCTTGAAATTCATCGTCATCACTTGGCATGAATGGGTGCTTAACACTAAACGGCGCGCTGTCGGTTTCTTCAGAAACCCAACCAAATGAAGCCCCCTTAGCGTGACCGATTATTTCAAAACCATCTGTATCAATTCCGTAACGTTCCATAGAACCGGCAACTAATTCTGTCGCCAATACTAAAATCTCATCATTTTCTTTTAAATGCACCAATGCGTATTCAATACTAGGATGAACTGAAACCGCTTCGTTTGCAGGTAATGTCCAAGGTGTAGTGGTCCAGATAACAATGCTGGATTTTTTAGCAGAAAAATCATCTGTGGTGTTCACAAGTGAAAACTTAGTTAGCAAGTTTGCAGTGTTTTCAAATTCAAACTTAACATCGATGGATACCGATTTTTTATCCTGATATTCCACTTCAGCCTCTGCCAAAGCCGAACCACAGTCCATACACCAGTTAACAGGCTTGGCGCCCTTGTGCATGTGGCCATTGCCAGCAATACGACCAAGAGTACGAATGATATTCGCTTCAAATTTAAAGTTCATGGTTAGGTAAGGTTTATCCCAGTCACCCAACACCATTAAACGTTTAAAATCATCACGCTGGCCATCAACCTGAGTTTGGGCGTATTCGCGGCATTTCTGGCGAAACTCTTTCGGAGTTACTTTATCGCCAGCCTTTCCTATCTGTTTTTCAACATTCAGTTCAATCGGTAAACCATGGCAATCCCAACCCGGCACATAAGGGGCATCCATATTGGAAAGCGTGCGAGACTTAATAATGATGTCTTTTAAAATTTTATTCACACTGTGGCCAATGTGAATATCACCATTGGCGTACGGAGGGCCATCGTGCAAAATATATTTTTCACAACCAGCACGGGCTTCTCGAATGGCCTTGTATAAATCCATTTCCTGCCAGCGCGCCAAAGTCTCAGGCTCGCGCTTTGCTAGGTTACCGCGCATGGGAAAGTCGGTTTCAGGTAGGTTTAGAGTGTGCTTATAATCGGTCATTTAGTTTCTTTATCTATCTGTTCAAAATAGGCCTTGGCCAATTGAATATCCTGGTGAATCGCTGCTTTAAGTTCATCTAAACCATTAAAGCGTTTTTCATCCCGTATTTTTTCATTAAAGGTCACACGTATGCGCTGGCCATATAAATCACCAGAAAAATCAAATAAGTGAGGCTCCAGTATAGGGGTTACACCGCCTACAGTTGGGCGCATGCCAATATTGGCAACTCCTTTAAACTCTCCTAAAGGCGTTGCAACTGTCACTGCAAACACCCCTGCTAAGGGAGTTTTTTCGCGCTTTAATATAACGTTGGCTGTGGGCACGCCTAAAGTACGCCCCAGCTTTTGACCATGAGCTACGCGGCCAGAAATACTGTAAGGCCGCCCAAGTAACTTTGCGGCTTCCGCCAGTTGTCCATCTTTCAAACATTGGCGAATAAGGGTGCTGCTAATACGTTGCCCCTGCTGCTGAACCGTATGAGTATCTTGCACGGTAAAGCCGTACTTTCTCCCTTCCTCTTTTAGATAAGAGAAATCACCGCTACGATCACAACCAAAACGGAAATCATCGCCCACAATCAAGGCTTTCACATTAAGCCCGTCAACCAGAACCTGCTTAACAAACTGCTCAGCACTTAGGCTGCGAAAACGGGCATTAAAGGCCATGCAAGCCAAGCCATCTAGGTTCTCTTTAGCAAATAACTCGGTCTTCTCAGCCAAGTTACACAACCTGGCTGGGGCCTGTGCCGCATCGAATAATTCACGGGGCTGAGGCTCAAAGGTCATGACAATACAAGGCATGCCTAATTCCTGCCCCCGCTGCTTGAGCTTGTGCAAAATTTGTTTATGACCCAGATGCACACCATCAAAATTACCGATGGTAAGCACACAGCCTTGTGTGAGGGGTCGTATATTGTGAAGTCCGCGAAAAAATTGCATACATCAATATTAAAAATAAAAGCACGCATTATAGAGCAGCAACGAGCCACTGGATAGCCAGCTGAGACACTATTTCAACTGGCACAGGTAAGAGCGTATCCCACAGGACAGGCAGCTCTGCTAGTGCTTAGCCACCAACAAGTGACGGCCGCGCACACCCAACGCCAACAAACTCGCGCCGTAAGTGAAAACCCCGGCCACTACCAATAGTGCTGTCCAACTCATACGCTGCCACTCACTAAAACCTAGCCAAGCCTGCTCACTTGGATTAAGCCAGAAAATCACAACCGTCATGAGTACACTTGAAAAGATAATACGTAAAATCCAAGCCCACCAGCCAGGCTGTACCACATACACCCCCAACTTACGTAATCCCAAAAATAATAAGACCGCGTTTAAGTAAGCCGACAAGGTAGTCGCCAACGCCAAGCCCACATGAGCCATGGCCAGCACCAATGGAATATTCAACACCATATTAGCCACCATGGCCTTAATACCTATTTTAACCGGGGTTTTAGTGTCTAAACGGGCAAAATAACCAGGGGCCAGTACCTTAATAAGCATGAATGCTAGCAAGCCCGCGCTATAAGCCCGTAAGCTCATGGCCATTTTTTCCACATCATAGGGCGTGATTTCCCCCCGATAAAAAATGGTAATCATTAAGGGTTGCGCCAAAACTATCAGGGCCAATGCTGAAGGCAAGCCAATAAGCAAAACCATACGCACCCCCCAATCTAGGGTAATGGCAAACTCCTCTTTATTTTTATCAGCATGCTTTTTAGACAAGCTCGGCAAGATCACTACCGCCAAGGCAATGGCAAACACACCAAGTGGTAGCTGAGTAAGACGGTCTGAATAATAAAGCCAGCTGACACTGCCAGCTTCCAAAAATGAGGCCAGCAAGATATCCAGTAATAAATTAATTTGGCTCACCGACACACCAAACAAGGCAGGCACCATTAGCTTTAAAATACGGCGCACCCCCACATCGGCAAAAGCAGGTTTAGGCAAGGCCAGCAACCCTAATTTCATGACAAATGGCAATTGAAAGGCCAATTGAGTAACCCCGGCCAACAACACCCCCCAAGCCAAAGCCATGAGAGGCTCGTTAAACCAGGGCGTGAAATACAAAGTAGCCACAATTAAGCAAATATTCAGCAACACCGGAGTAATGGCAGGCACTGCAAACTGACCATAGGTATTGAGTACGCTGCCATAAAATGCAGTAAGGCTGATGAGCAACAAATAAGGGAAGGTAATGCGAAGTAAATCACTGGTGAGGGCAAACTTGTTCGCATCATTGGCAAAACCGGGCGCAAATACCCAGGTAAGAATGGGTGCTGCCGCCACCGCTAATATGGTAAATGGCCCAAGGATGGCCAACAAGGTGCCGGAAACCGACCTTACCAGCGACTTTATATCCTTCTCTTGAACCTTGTACTCACTCAGCACAGGCACAAAGGCCACACTAAAGGCCCCTTCTGCAAACAGGCGACGGAAAAAATTAGGGATTTTAAAGGCCACAAAAAATGCATCGGCACGAGCACCAAAATAGGAGGCCACAAACACATCCCGAGCCAACCCCATTACACGAGATAATAGGGTCATAGCACTGACGATCGAAGACGATTTAAGCAACCCTGAAGATTTAGCTTGTTTTACTGTGGTGTTTTTTGGTTTTTGCTCTGATTCAGCCATGAAGGGACGGCCCAAGCCTTTATTTTTATTGAGTTTTTTAAAAGAGTGGCGCGCATTGTAATCAAGCAACCTGCAATAAACGAGCAATAACTCCTCTAATAGAGCCGAGTTTACTGATCGAAGGATTATATATTCACGAAAGGGAGGGCCATACACATAAAGAGTTTGACAAAAAACCGGTTACTCAGGATAATCTCGCGCCTGAAATTGAAGTTAATCAAATTACTGAAGGAGCCTGATAGTGGCAAATTCCGCTGGATCTCGTAAACGCGCACGTCAGGCAATTGGCCGTCGTACTCACAATGCAAGCCTACGTTCTATGGTTCGTACTTACATCAAGAAAGTACACGTTGCCATTGAAGCTAAAAGCTATGACGATGCACAAGCCGCTCTTGTAGTTGCTGCTCCTTATGTTGACAAGATGGTTACTAAAGGCATCATCAACAAGAACAAAGCTGCTCGTATTAAGAGCCGCCTAAACACTTCTGTTAAAGCCCTTAAAGCTTAATTCAAAGTGTTTAAGGGTGAGAAATCACCCTAATAAAAAAAGCCAGCATTGCTGGCTTTTTTTATGCCCAGGGATGGGCGGTATCCTGAAATTGCAGGAGCAAATTTCAGGGAGTGCCTACAGAATGTACCTAGCTTAAATTAACAGCGAGCTTGTGTCGGGAACATACAAGCGGTGCCGGATGTACCTAGCTTAAATCAAGAGTAAGCTTGTCTCGGTGTCGGTGTCGGATGCACCCAGCTTAAATCAAGGCCCGGAACCACCAAGCGACGCCCAGTACAGCCACTAGTTTAAAACCAATCGCATTCTGCAATACCTAGCCAAAACCCAAAATTCTTAACTCCTACAAGTCCTCAGCCAAGACCACCCGTCCGTTTCAAACACACCAGACATAACCCCAAGGAATTTAACCCTTAACTGTTAGCCCCATTTTCCACATAGAGCTAAAAACACAGCCAGAATAATGGCCCTGGTCTAATGTTAAGAATGAAGCCAAATATATCCCAAAGGATACCACCATGA
Source organism: Bermanella sp. (assembly GCA_036960565.1). Taxonomy (GTDB): domain Bacteria; phylum Pseudomonadota; class Gammaproteobacteria; order Pseudomonadales; family Oceanobacteraceae; genus Bermanella. The sequence continues at coordinate 65,938 of JBALXQ010000013.1, read as the reverse complement.
AGAGCCTGATTAGCGGCAGCCTTATCCTGCTAGCCTTATATGCTCAATCCAGTTTCGCTCAGGATTCAAGCCACTGGGTAATACTTAACAGCCACAACCAGTATTTCTCTGAGCAAGTCACCAGCATTCAACCCACCCTGTTAATTCCACTTAGCCAATCTCAGTACAGCCTGATGGCATACACCCGTGTAAACCGCCACCAGAGCGCTAATCACACAGGCGTCATGCAATACCGCTCCAGCAAGTCTTATGGCTTTGGCTTGCACCACAGAGTGAGTAATTGGATGCACACACAAATAGTGGTGCAAACTCAGCAATATAGAAGCTCAGCAAGTGGGTTTGAATCTATGCTAAATCTGGCGGTTCAGTTTTAGCTTTATTTAAAAACAAGCATCCACAAAAAAACCTTCATTAACTTTAATTAATGAAGGTTTTTTATTTTACAGAGAAGTTAAAACCAGCCTGTTAGGCTATTTATCAAACTTCGCGATCATAGCCAACAACTCTTTAGTTTTTTCCTGCATCAAGTCATTATCAGCTTTTGACTCTACATTTAGACGTACAACTGGCTCTGTATTTGAAGAGCGCAGGTTAAAACGCCACTGATCATAAGCAATACTAATGCCATCGGTATGATCTACATTTAATGCGCTGGCGGCATAATGCTTCTCGATATTTTCCAATACAGTTTTTGGATTAGTAAGACGTTTATTAATTTCACCACTACATGGAAAAGCCTTTACACGCTCGGCCACTAGCTCGGACATGCTCTTGCCCGACTTAGAGATAAGCTCAGCCACCAACAACCAAGGGATCATGCCGCTGTCGCAATAGGCAAAATCACGGAAATAATGGTGGGCACTCATCTCACCACCGTACACAGCATCTTCTTTGCGCATACGCTCTTTTATGAAGGCATGGCCAGTTTTACTTTGCACCGCTTCGCCACCCAAACCCTCAGCAATATCAATGGTATTCCAGATCAAGCGAGGATCGTGCACTACCTTATTATTTGGGTCTTTTTGTAAAAAGGCATCAGCTAGTAGGCCAACAATGTAATAACCTTCAATGAAATTACCGCTTTCATCAAAAAAGAAACAGCGGTCAAAATCACCATCCCAAGCAATGCCTAAATCGGCACCACTTTCTTTAATAGCCTTAATGGTAGGGGCACGATTTTCTTCCAATAACGGATTCGGCACACCGTTAGGAAAGTTACCATCAGCTTCGTGATGCACTTTTATCCACTCAAAAGGCAGCTCGCCTTCAATGGCATCAATTACCGCACCCGCGCCACCGTTGCCAGCAGTACAAACAATTTTTAATGGCTTAAGGTTTTCTTTTTTAACATAGGTTAAAAGGTGCTCTATGTAATCAGGGCCAATATCCTGCTCCGTTAAAGTACCTTTGTGAGTTACCTCACCAAATACATTCTCTTCAGCCAAACGCTGAATATCTTTAAGACCGGTATCACCACTAATAGGCTTAGAATCTTCACGCACAAACTTCATGCCATTGTAGTCTTTAGGGTTATGGCTAGCGGTTACACAAATACCACCATCCACACCCAAATGACTGGTGGCAAAGTAAATTTCTTCGGTACCTGATTGGCCTATATCAATGACATCCGCACCAGCATCGGTAAGACCTTGAATCACACTGCGACTCATCTCAAAACTGGTTAGACGAATGTCGTAACCCACCACCACCGATTTTGGTTTTAAAAACTCGGCATAGGCACGACCAATCCGGTAGGCAATATCGGTATTAAGCTCATCGGGAATACGACCACGTACATCGTAGGCTTTAAAACAGGTTAGTGTGCTCATTTTTTATTTCCCTTAGCCCAACTTTGTCACGGCTATTTCTAAATACGTTTTTTAATATTGATAAATTAACTTGGCAAACCCGAGCCTAGCCAGTATTCGTGTTTATGTATTACAGCTTATCCTGCATAGACCTAAAGGCCTTAATCAAACCCGATGTAGAGTCATCAAAGCCCATCTCTTCACCCATACATTTTTCAGCAAGTAGGCACTCATGCACCTTGTCACCCAACTGTTTACCTAGCTCAACCCCCCACTGATCAAAACTGTTCACCCCCCATATTTGCCCCTGCACAAATACCTTATGCTCATACAAGGCAATTAAGGCACCCACTGCTTTAGGCGTGGACTTATCAAAGTACAAAGTGTTGCTAGGTCTGTTACCAGGAATCTCTTTTTGCGGAGCAATAACGCTTATTTCATCCTCGCTTTTACCCAAGGCTTTCAATTCAGCCTGAGCCTGTTGCAAGCTTTTTCCCTGCATTAAAGCCTGGCTTTGACTAAAGCAGTTAGAAGCCAATAAGGCATGAAAATGTTCTATCGGGTTATGACTGGTAAGCGGCAAAATAAAATCACAAGGGGCAAATAGCGTACCCTGATGCAATAACTGGTGGTAAGCATGCTGACCGTTACTACCGACACCACCCCAGATAATAGGACCTGCCTGATAATTTAATGCACGCCCATAAATATCCACCGACTTACCGTTGCTCTCCATATCCAATTGCTGAATATGGGAGGGTAAATTTCGTAGATAATGATCGTATGGCAAGACAGCATGAGACTGAGCATTGAAAAAATTAACGTACCACACACCTAATAAGCCCATGATCACCGGCATATTTTGTTCTAGCGGGGCCTGTTTAAAATGACAGTCCATTTCAAAGGCGCCCAGCAGCATTTCACGAAAATGCTCATAACCTATAGTAAGCATAAGCGGCAAGCCAATGGCCGACCATAATGAATAGCGACCACCCACCCAATCCCACATGGGGAATATATTTTCTGGCGCTATACCAAACTCGGTGGCCTTGGCCACGTTGGCAGTAACAGCACTAAAGTGGCGAGCCAGGTATTCCTTAGTACCACCATTATTTAAAAACCACTCTCGGCAAGCCAGTGCATTTTTTAGGGTTTCTTGGGTATTAAACGACTTAGATTGCACAATAAATAGCGTGGTTTCCGGGTTTAACCCTTGAAGAACTTCGGTAAAGTCGGAGCCATCAATGTTGGCTAGATAATGGCAGTTTATCTGCTTGCTCCAGTAAGGCTTTAACGATTCAGAGGCTAATTTAGGACCTAAAAAGGAACCTCCAATACCAATACTCACCACATCGGTGAACGGCTTATTACTAAAACCGCGCCATTGATGGCTACGAATAGACCAACAAAACTCCTTCATCCTAATGAGGGTTTTTTGCACTTCTGGCATCACATCTTTACCATCAACCATGACCGCATCGCCAGAAAAATTTCGTAAAGCGGTATGTAATGCTGGGCGATTTTCACTTTGATTTATTAACTCACCATTAAACATAGCCTGAATAGAACTAGGTACTTTACGGGCCAGAGCTAATTTAGTTAACAGCTCAAGGGTAGTGGGGGTAATGCGATTTTTAGAATAATCCAGATTCAACCCAGCCGCTTGTAAGCTGAACAGGCTAAAACGATTTTCATGCTGAGTAAATTGATCGCACATTTTTAGCGATTCAATATCGATAAAGTGCTCAGTTAGGGCTTTAAATTCAGCGGTTTGATCCAACTGCAAGGGGAGTGAAACTGACCTATCCATTTGTCTTGGTACCGTTACATTAGCTATTTTAAACGGCAAGCACTTTAGCATTAATGGCTTTAAAAAGCTGCCACTATTCAGCAAGTAAGTGTCCTGTGCTAGCACATTGGAGTCGGGCTAACACAGAGCAAAATCACAACGTTAAGAGTTAGCCAGCCAAGCAATTAATCGATAATCACGGGCGCAAACGACTTAACCAAGTCATCCACCGCCTTCATCTGCGCTAAGTAAGGCTCTAATTTATCCAACGGCAAGGCACAAGGCCCGTCACATTTAGCAACATCTGGGTTCGGATGCGCTTCCAAAAACAAACCTGCGATACCCAATGCCATACCCGAGCGCGCCAATTGAAATGTTTGTGCGCGGCGGCCATCGGCTGAATCGCTACGGCCACCTGGGCGCTGTAGCGCATGGGTAGCATCAAAAATAACCGGAGCCATGGGCTTCATGTCATCCATGCCCAACATATCAACCACTAGATTGTTGTAACCAAAACTAGAGCCACGCTCGCACAACATAATTTGCTCGTTACCGGCTTCTTTAAACTTGGTAATAATGTGGCGCATTTCATGGGGGGCTAAAAACTGAGGCTTTTTAATATTAATGGCCACACCCGTTTTGGCCATGGCCACTACCAAATCGGTTTGACGCGCTAAAAAAGCAGGCAATTGAATAACATCTACCACCTCGCTCACAGGTGCAGCCTGAAACGGCTCGTGCACGTCGGTAATAATGGGCACACCAAAGGTGTCTTTAATCTCTTGAAATATCTTAAGGCCTTCTTCCATACCAGGACCACGATACGAATTAACAGAAGAGCGATTAGCCTTATCAAACGAAGCCTTAAATACATAAGGAATACCGAGTTTTTGCGTCACCTCAACATAGGTTTCACAAGTTCTCATGGCCAAATCACGGCTTTCTAATACGTTAATGCCACCAAATAATGTGAAAGGGGCGTCGTTGGCCACATTTAACCCAGCTATATTCACCTGTTTGATCATGACTCAATCCTTAAAAAAATTTCACACTATACCTGCGAATACTCATGACAAAAAGAGAAATGCTTTATCTGTATAAATAGCTGAAGTAAACACAATCAACAGATACAAAAAAGCCCCCTATTTAGTAAAATAGAAGGCTTTATAGCAGTTAAAAAACAATCAGCTGTGGCTAGTTACCGGTTTCGCTGACTGCTTTTTGCTTTTTTAGCATAAAACTTTCCATGGCATCTTTAACTTCAGGGTGACGTAAACCGTATTCCATATTGGCCAACATATAGCCTACCTTACTGCCACAATCATGGCTTTTACCGATCATAGAATAGGCTTCAACGGTTTCTTCACTCATTAATTCAGCAATAGCATCGGTTAATTGAACCTCACCACCAGCACCTACAGGGGTTTTATCCAAAATATCCCAAATAGCTCGGGACAAAACATAACGACCTACCACCGCTTGATTAGAAGGAGCATCTTCAAGACTGGGTTTTTCCACCATACCCACCATGGCCTGTGCTACACCCGGTGCCAACTCCTTACCGGCGCAATCTACAATTCCGTACTTATTCACCTGATCATCAGGTACTGCCTCAACCATTACCTGGCTATTAGAGGTAGCACGGAAGTTATTAATCATATCCGTTAGGTTATCTTTAGATAAATCGGAAGCGGCATCATCAATTAAAACGTCAGGCAGCATCACCACAAACGGATTATTACCGATACAAGGGCGTGCACAAGCAATGGCATGCCCAAGCCCTTTGGCCTCACCTTGGCGAATGTGCAAAATTGTTACATCTGGCGGGCAAATGGCACGTACTTCATCTAGCAACTGGCGCTTAACACGAGCCTCTAGAGTGGCTTCTAATTCAAAGCTAGTATCAAAGTGGTTTTCGATAGAATTTTTACTAGAATGCGTTACCAAAACAATTTGCTTAATGCCCGCAGCAATAGCTTCATTTACTACATACTGGATAAGCGGCTTATCCACTATCGGCAACATTTCTTTGGGAATGGCTTTAGTAGCAGGCAACATACGTGTTCCTAACCCTGCTACTGGAATAATGGCTTTCATTTAATTATCCGTATTTATATAAAACTTTATTTTTGTCCGTTAACTACACATTATAGCTATAAGTTAACTGTGATAGATTTCGCAGTATTCTAATAAAATGAGCGCATAAAATACACAAATTAATCAATGTTAAATCACTGGGCTGTACTTTCCACGATAAATGGATAGTCATCAGCCAATTCATTTTTAAATTTAAGAAGGCACTGTAATACTCAGCATAGAAAAATACCAAAATAAACGCTAATCAATTACCCCAAATTGATTAAACCCTCTCCAGTTAATTAACAATAAACATGAGAGTCTCCACCCCCACTTAATTAACTCCACCAGAAAACCTTTAAGCCATCTTTTTCACTCCTGATTTAGGGTCCTAAATCTGTTTTTAATACACACAATAACTATCAATACTTTGTTAAAGACATAACTCTAAACTCAAGGGCTAACTAGTCCGATATTCACTCAATCGATAAACACCCTTAACTTAATGCAGTCCGAACCCATTATCATTTAATGAACGCTATTTATACTAGATAATAGCTATTATAAAGGTAAAATGCGCAAAACAACTATCGAGAAGCAGTATTGTGGAAAGGAATAAAAGTTTCAGGGAAGACATAAACGGGCTTAGAGCCTGGGCTGTAGTAGCAGTAATCTTATATCACTTTGACATCCCTGGATTTAGAGGTGGCTTTATCGGAGTTGATGTGTTTTTCGTTATTTCAGGCTATCTAATGACCAGGATCATTTATAATGGCCTTAACAATAATTCATTATCTCTAACCAGTTTCTACCTAGCTAGGGCAAAAAGAATTATACCTGCGCTGCTTACTCTTTGCGTAACATTGTTAATTGCAGGCTACCTTTTTCTACCTGCCATGGAGTTTGAACAGCTTGGAAAACACAGCTTCGGAGCGGCCACTTTTCTTTCCAATATTCTATTTTGGAAAGAGTCTGGGTATTTTGATGCAGACTCACACGATAAATGGTTGTTACACACTTGGTCCCTTTCCGTTGAGTGGCAGTTCTATATTTTATTGCCTATTGCTCTGCTTTTTATTTGGAAAATTCGCCCGACTAAAGGCTCGCTTATTACCGCCTACATCATAGGTATATTCATCTCTCTGGCGCTGTCTATTGCGATAACTAACTTAAAACCAAGCGCTGCATTTTATTTATTACCTACCCGTGCATGGGAGATGCTGGCTGGCGGTCTTGTATTATTGCTATCAAACAAAATAACACTAAATACAACCTTATTAAAAATACTTGAGCGGATAGGCTTTACCTTGATAACTCTATCTATCGTGATATTTGATAGTCAGACTATATGGCCAAGTTGGCTCGCAATGCTACCCGTTATAGGTACATGCTTTGTTATAATAGCCAGCCAGGAGCAATCTATATTCAGCACCACCAAACTACATAGTGTGTTAGGAAAGTGGTCGTACTCTCTCTATTTATGGCACTGGCCATTAGTAGTTTTACTTAATTATACTGACAATCAAAATAATGCAATATGGGTTACAATATTACTGATGGCTACAGTCATACTTGGCTATGCTTCCTTTAAGTATATTGAATCACCAAGCTCAAACCTTTTAAGTAAATTGAACAAGCGCAACACGGCTTTGGCAACACTTTCAACCAGTGTGCTCGTCTTATCGATTGGCCTTTATGTTGAAAGACAATCAGGGCTACCTGGCCGTATTCCAGCCTATATTGATAGCGTTTTTAACGAACAAAACAACATCAATCCACTTAATAAACATTGTATTGGAAGTAATAAACAATATCCTCCTGAATGTAAATATGGGGGAAGTCAGCTAGGTATTATTGTGTTAGGAGATAGCCATGCTGCAACCCTAGTGAGAGCAACAGAGAAAGCTCTACCCTCTACCGATAAACACGTACTTGATTGGACTATGTCTGGTTGCCCAACCATTCTTGGTATAAACCGAAAAAGCAACCCTAACTGCAAGCCATTTAATAATTACATAATAAAAAAGCAAGAAACTGTAGATGCTAGCATTCCAATTCTTATCCTTAACCGTAATGCAAATCCTTATCACGGAAAGCCCGAGGATAGTTCGACAAACCCTGAAGAAGAATACTACTTTGATACAAATTCAAACCTCAACCGAAACCACAAGAAATCTATCACAGATAAATATATAGAGACGCTCTGTAAAATATCTAAAACCAGAACAGTATTTATAATTCGTCCCATACCCGAACTAATTAAAAATGTACCAAAAACAATGGGAAGAAACCTCCTACTTGGAAAGAATGCATCTGTTAAAATAAGTTTGAAAGATTATTACTCTAGACAGAGGCTCAGTTGGGAGGCACAGGATATTGCCAAAAAGAAATGTGGAATTAATATTTTAAATCCAATTCCATACCTATGCGATGAAGAATTTTGTTACGGGTCAAAAAATGAGATGCCGCTATACTCAGATGATGATCACCTAAGCCTTAGAGGGGCAAATTTATTAATCCCGTTAATTAAAAAGATTTTTGAAAAAAACAATAACCTTAACAATAAGACTTAACACATTAAAAAGTTAGCTTTACTGTTTATTTAATAGGGCAGTAAAGCCAACGAACAATGCAAAAATCAACTAAAACTTATATATTAAAGGCTAATCACTGCCAAATAAGTCTCGAGTATAAACTTTATCTATCACATCCTCTAAATCTTCAGACAGACGGTTAGCCACAATAACATCTGCCTTATTCTTAAATTCGCCTAAATTATTTTCAATCTTAGAATGAAAAAACTCCGCGTCATTTATGGTTGGCTCGTAAATAATAACCTCAATCCCTTTAGCTTTAATACGCTTCATAATGCCCTGTATTGCAGATGCCCTAAAATTATCAGAACCAGATTTCATCACCAGGCGATACATACCCACCACTTTAGGATTACGCTGTAAAATAGAATCGGCAATAAAATCTTTACGAGTAGTATTAGCATCTACAATAGCCCGCACCATATTATTAGGTACATCCTGGAAATTAGCCAAAAGTTGCTTGGTATCTTTGGGTAAGCAATAGCCGCCATAACCAAAAGAAGGGTTGTTATAGTGGGATCCAATACGCGGATCTAATCCCACGCCTTCAATAATTTGCCCCGCATCTAACCCATGTACCTCGGCATAAGAATCCAATTCATTAAAATAGGCAACACGCATAGCAAGGTATGTATTAGAGAAAAGCTTAACAGCTTCCGCTTCAGTTGAGTCCACAAATAAAACTGATATATCTTCTTTTATGGCCCCTTGCACCAACAAATTAGCAAACACCTGAGCACGCTCAGACTTCTCACCCACAATCACTCGAGAAGGATGAAGATTATCGTAAAGGGCTTTACCCTCACGTAAAAATTCAGGAGAAAAAATTAAATTTTGGCAATTAAACTCTTCTTTAATTCTCTGAGTAAAGCCAACTGGAACAGTAGATTTCACCACCATGACTGCAGTAGGGTTGATACCCATGACATCTTTTATAACTGACTCTACAGTAGATGTATTAAAGTAATTGGTTTGTTCATCGTAATCGGTTGGTGTGGCGATTATTACGAAATCAGCATCTTTATAAGCATCTCCCTTATTAAGCGTGGCGCAAAAATCGATATCTTTACGTTTTAGAAAAGCTTCTATTTCGACATCAACTATGGGAGATATACGATCATTTAACATGGCCACCTTTTCAGGTATTACATCCAATGCCACCACAGTATTGTGTTGTGCCAACAACATAGAGTTTGACAGACCTACATAGCCTGTACCAGCAATTGCAATTTTCATTTCGCTTCCCTCAGTACCCATACCACTAAAGTCAAATGGCAATTCAAATTATTAAACGGTATTTCAAGTATTTATATATTAAGAATTAACCTAAAGGCCAAAATCCCAGTCGTTTACGAACCATCACCAAGGCCAATAAATTTTGTAAGCTAAGGCCAATTGCGGTCGCAATAGCCGCTCCCAATACGCCATATTCCATAATAAGAAAATAACTTAATATTACCGTTAGCGGGCCAGCAAAAAGCGTAACCCGACGAAAATCTCTCTCATGGCCACTCATGGTTAACAAATAGCCTACCGAGCCTGTGGCTACATTAACAAATTGCCCCACAGCCATAATAGCCAATAGGTTGCCCGCCACCACAAACTCATCACCAAACAACCCCATTATAGTGCCAGGTATAAAAATCATTGCTGCCACTAAAGGTGAAGCTAGAACGATCATGCCTCTAGTAGACCATTTTGCTAAATTTTGAATTTCTTGCTTTTTATTTTCTTTCCATAATCGCGCATATCGCGGAGCCACCACCATATTTACCACCATCAGGACAAAACTGGTTAACATAGCAGTGCGCTGCGCCGCGGATAAAAATGCGATTTCCGACGAAGACACAAAAACACCCGCCATTAAAACACCAGACCATTGCACTGCAAGACTCATTGAACTTGCAGCCCATAAATTGGATGCGCTATGCCATAGTTCCTTATCTTTTAGCTTCCCGCCCCATTGCCCGTTAATTTGCCTATGCCATAATATTAACGCGAGCGTAAAAATCAAGATTGCTGATACTAAATAATTAATAGATATCTTAATTGCACTCAGCTCAACTCCATATAAATAAGTCGCCAAAAACATAACCAAGAATAAAGATGATAAGCCCAAGTTTTGAAAAAATGTGGCAGCTATCACTCTATAGAAAGACTGAAAACCAAAACTTAACAGCATAAACACCACCATAAAGGGCAAAGCCCATATCATGACGGAAAGTACGATTGAAAACTCAGGTTTAGAGAAGATAGATACAGCTATAAAATCGGCAAATATAAATACCAGTAAGGCAAAAAGTCCTGAAGCCAAAACCGACCAAATAACACCGGTGCTAACAGCTCCAATTGAACGCGGCGTTCCTTTATCGGCTCCAATTAAACGCAAAAAAACATTGTCTAACCCCAACCGAAAAAAAACACTAGAGAAAGCCAAGATAGAAATGGCCAACAAAAACAAACCTGACTCTTCGGCCCCCATAACCCGGGTTATTGCTGCGGTCATAAAAAAAGCGATAAGGGCCGCTAAGGCCTTTATCGCTGCAGCGAGTGCAGTCTTAATAAATAAACTGCTTTTTTTCATGCTTTACACTCTTCCATATTTATCTTTTAGGCGCACAATATCATCTTCACCTAGATAAGAACCCGACTGAACTTCGATCATCTCAAGAGGTATAACCCCTGGGTTTTCAAGTGCATGAACTTGACCAATAGGAATATAGGTTGATTCATTTTCAGCAACTAAATGGGTTTTGTCACCATTGGTAACTTTTGCTGTACCTGATACAACAATCCAGTGCTCCGCACGATGGTGATGCATTTGTACCGATAGCTTGGCACCTGGATTTACAGTAATACGCTTAACCTGATAACGATCACCGTTATCAATGGAGTCGTACTTACCCCACGGACGAAATACCTGACGATGCTGGTGATGATGGGTTAGGCCTGATTCCTTAATTTGAGCCACTATTTTTTTAATGTCTTGTACTTTATCTTTATGCGCAACCAAGAGTGCATCGGGAGTATCCACAATTACTAAATTTTCAACACCTAAAGTCGTAACCAAACGATCCTCGGCATACACATAACTATTAGCAGTGTTTTGCAAAATTATAGAATTGGACTCGCTGCCCGTAAGCACATTACCTTGTAGATCTTTTTCAGCAATATCCCATAATGCAGACCAACTACCGACATCACTCCAGCCCGCATCGAGGGCAGCCATAACAATACTGCCTTTGTTTTCATTAGACAAAGGCTCCATAATTGCAAAATCTATAGATTCATCTGGGCATGTTTCGAATACCGCTTTATCAACCCGCACAAAGTCCATATCTTGCTGGCTATTCATCATTGCCTTAGAGCATACATTAAAAATATTTGGGTGATATTTTTTTAGTTCATCTAAATAACGATCAGCGCGAACCATGAACATGCCACTGTTCCAAAGATAACCCTGGTCTATGTATAGCTGGGCGGTTTCGGCATCGGGTTTTTCTACAAATTGCTCTACCAGCCGTAAATTAGCATCTCCACTTTTAGATTTAATATATCCATATCCAGTTGCAGCCTCTGTAGGAACAATACCCAAAGTGCCAAATACACCCTCGCTAACCGGGGTTTTTAACTCGTTTATAGCCTTAACAAAGGCGGCGGAATCATTAATAACATGGTCGGCCGATAACACTAATAGAACAGGAGGCTCTTCGGGAGAGTTTTTTAAGGCTTGCAACGCCGCTAAGGCAATTGCAGGCGCTGTATTACGGCCAACCGGCTCTAGTAAAATATCTGCTTTTTGATTTTGCTGACGTAATTGCTCAGCCACCAAAAAGCGATGCTCCTCGTTACAAATGACCATGGCGCGATCAGTCTCAAGTCCATCAAGCCTGGCTAAAGTCTCTTGCAACATGGTTAATTGAGAATTTAATGCTAAAAATTGCTTTGGAAAAGCTGTTCGAGATAGAGGCCATAAACGAGTGCCTGAGCCACCTGCCATTACTACTGGAATAATCATATTATAAATCCTTTATTTTTTCAGAGACAAAACTTTCTATCTGTATCCTGAAGCGTTTTGTTGAAAACAATTCAGCGTGGCCTCTTATTTTATTAGCATCGAAAGTCATATTTTCAAATCTATCCACTGCATCCGACAAGGATTGGGTAGTCTGCTCGTTAAAGAAAACACCACTAATGTTTTCCTTAACGGTCTCAAGAGCACCACCTTTACCAAATGCAATTACCGGGGTACCGCAGGCCTGGGCTTCAACAGGTACGATGCCAAAATCTTCTTCTGCAGCAAATACAAACGCCTTAGCATTAGCCATTTTTTCTTTTAGTACGTCAAATGACTGATAACCCATCAATTCAATATTACTTGCTGACTTACTTTTTATTTTATTCATGTCTGGCCCGTCACCTATTACCACTAGTTTTCGATCGGGCATATTCGAAAAAGCCTCTACAATTAGGTCTATTTTTTTATAAGGCACCATGCGGGAACACGTAAAATAGTAATCACTCTTTTTTTCAACTACCTTAAAATCTTCAACTGCAACATTAGGGTAAATAACGTCTGCATTTCTTCTGTAAACCTTCTTTATTCGACGAGCGATAAAATTTGAGTTGGCAATAAAGTGGTCAACGCCAAATGAAGAAGTCACATCCCAGCTCCTCATCTTATGCAGCATAAATTTGGCTAAAAGCCCCTTTATTCCACGTTCTAGACCACTCTCTTTTAGATATTGGTGCTGTAAATCCCAAGCATAACGCATAGGAGAATGGCAATAACATATGTGCAGTTGATCAGGCCCTGTTATCACTCCCTTTGCCACAGATGAGCTACAGCTAATAACCAACTTAAAGCTAGACAGGTCCAAATTTGCCATTGCAACCGGCATAAGAGGGAAGTACTTCTTATAACTTTTAGACTTAGGAAGCTTCTGGATAAAGCTAGTAGTAACACTTTTCCCCTTTAATATTGTATTTCTTTGTGAGTCAGATAAATAATCCACAGTGGAAAAAATTTCCGCCTGTGGAAATACATTAATCAGCTCAGCTAAAACTTTTTCAGCCCCACCCGATTCAACCAACCAGTCATGGACAATGGCTACACGCATTATTCTACTTCCTTTAACAAAGCCTGAAGCTTATCAACTGCTTTATTCCAACTAAATGAATCCGCATAAAGTTTAGCTTTAGATACAAACCCGTCTTCCTGATAAGGCAATTCATTCATCAAATTAGTAATTTCTTTAATATCTAAAGGATCACATGACAAACCATAATCGCCAACCACCTCGGCTAGTGAAGTAGTGTTACTAGCAAGAACTGGTACCCCAGCTTTCATAGCCTCTAAGACCGGCAAACCAAAACCTTCATATAACGACATATAAACGAATCCAGCTGCCTGCTGATACAAGTTAACCAGTACATCATCCTCTACATATCCGGTATAAATAATCGAACTACAATCCTGTGCTTTATTATCATTAGCATTCGAGAATGAAGCATTCCCTCCACCTGCAAACACTAATTTATAGCCAGCCTGATGTAGGCCTGAGGCCTCCCAAGCTTGAATCACCGAAACCATATTTTTTCTAGGGTCCATTGAAGAAACAGACAGAATGTATTTCTTTTTCTCCAATCCATAGCTAAGCTCATAATCACCCCCCTCCTCTGCCGCAAAACGATCTGACACACCATTTTCAATAACATGGACTTTAGACGCTGGCACCGATAGTAATTGGCAAATTTTTTCTTTTGAATACTCCGATACTGTCACTATTGTCTTACATCGTCTAGCCAACAGAGGAAGCATAACGCGATACAATAACCTGAAACTTTTAGAGAACCACTCTGGGTGTTCTAGCACCGCCACATCATGAATATAAACCACCTGGTTACGATGAAATATTGGACCCGTATTACAGAAGGATATTAGCAAATCATTGCGGGATAATTTAAAGGGTAATATAAATTGCTCATAAAAATGCCCTTTTAGACCATCACCAGCCACCTGAATATGCCCGTAGGGCAAGCCACCGCTCAATTCATGTGCAACTCGTTGCACACCCGTCACCACTTGATTTTGATACTTCCCATTAATTAACAGCAAAGAATACTACCTCAACCTATTTACATTATTCACTAACATGAATAATGCTGGATAGAAATAAAACCCAACACCATGAATGAATACTATCAAGCTTAAAACCATGAATATGACCAAGGTCATACACCAATATTCTGAAATACCATGTTCTATTTTATCAATCTTTATTTCTTTTACGCTTCGGATGGCCCTAGACACAATTGCGAATGAGATACAAAGAAACACTAAACCATATGCAATAAGGTTATCCATAAAATAGCTTTTTGTGCCAATGTTAGACGATTGATCTGTATTTATATAATTAGCAACCTCATACAGGTTCGCATCATCACCAAACACAGGAATATCACTTACAAACTGAACTGCATTTAAAATCCTAAAATTGAATTCAGCTAAATACCCTGCGTAAGAAACACCTAATAAATTATGAAAAAAACTATCTATTGCTAAATACCAAACCGTAAAGCGTGTTGCAAAGCTAGTCCCACCTTCAAACTCTACTGAAAAATCAACAACAGAAAAATAAAAAGCCAAAAAAAACATTAAAGTTAGAGATAATCCAAATAGCACTTTATTCCATGGATGCAAAATCACCCTAGAAATCAACACAGCAAGAATTAAGCAAGCAACAGAGCCCTTCGATGTACTTAATAAAACCAATATAATGCCAAGTATTGCAACATACTTTAAATGCCTAGGAGCAAAAGCCAATATTGCGAGTGATATACAAGTAACGGTAGCGCCAAAATAACTACTCTCTGCTGACAAACCTCTGGGCCTACCATCATGACTTGAATGATAAACAATCGATTTAAAGAAAGTACCAAGCCCCATCATGTCAAGTAAAACAAAGGCAAGAGTACAGACAGCCAGCATTACCAGTAAAACCCTGACCACCTTTTTTATCTCGAGGCTTATATTCAAATAGAAAGGTACGATAAAAAGAAAATTCAATAATAAAAGTTTAACCCCTTTGGCTTGCCCAAGCTCTGAATAATTACTCTGCCCCCAATACAGGTAGAACCCCAAAACACTTATCAACAAAAAAAGAAAATAAGAGGCTTTTTCAAATTTTGATAATTCAACAAAGCCATCTTTAACAAAGAAAGACGCAACTATTAGCAAAAAACTAAAAAAGAAGGACACTGATAGCCCAAGGTAATTTAAGTGTTCAACTAAAAAAGAGTTTTGCACAATGCAAAACAATAACATCAATAAAAATACTTTTTGACGAAAATCAAACAACATCTAGCGACCCAACCTCTCTAGGATTTTATCTAGTGCAATAAGATTCGTATTTGAGTATTGCAAAACAACGTCAGCTCTTAACGTTGCGACACCACTAGCTGACCAACTAAAGGACTCAACAATTTTATCTTTCAAATGCTTTACATCGGCCAACCTAAAAGTATATTGCAAGTTACTGACTACGGCTAAATTCTCAGGAATATCAGACACAATCATTGGCACCCCCACATCAATGGCACCAAGTATCGCGTTTGACGTACCTTCTTGAGAAGAAGGATGCAGAAACAAGTCTGCATTTCGTAAATACCTATTCACATCATCACTATTTACAAAACCATGAAAGCAAGCATTAACGCCTAATTCCTGAGCCAATCGTTTACACTCACCAAGGTATTCAGGATTATCACATTTCCCTAACACTTCAAGCTTACACGAAAAACCCTCTAGCGCCTTAATAGCTATATGAATGTGCTTATGTGGCTCCACATTGCTTACTATTACGCAGTTAAGAGAATCATTTGATTTATTAGGTCTATATGATGCTTCTTTTTCAAAAGCATGGAAATTTCGAACAAATTTCACATCACAACCAATTAAAGAGGATTCGTTAGAGACTCGCTCTGTATTGGTGTAGATCAAGTTCATTTTTTGTAAGCAGTACTTTCTCCAGCCACTATAAAAACGTTTATCATACTCTCGAATAGAGAAGGCTACTCTTTTACCACTAAATTTTAAGGCCACAGCGAGAGGAAGGAACAACTGATTATAAAAAACAAATGTTTGTCCAAGGGTCAGCAACTTAAAATATGCAACTACAAATGCATGCATTCTAGCTACCATTTTAACAATTGCATTAGCTTGACCACTCTGCATAACATCCAACCCAAAGGACACATCCTCTGGACGTCCCTGAAGAAGAGCCACTACCTCACCCTGATTTGATACCTTTGAGCTTAGGTGATCAACCAGATAGCTAATTTGCTTTTCAGCCCCTCCCATAGGCATAGATGGAACAACAAAGATATATTTCATACCCCTCCCCTTGCTTTCAATAAATTAGTTGTAATCAGATAGTTTTAAAATAAAAAATGACAATATTGCAACGATAGCTTAGGCATACATTTCACCTAATAGGCTGTATTATTTTACTGTTCACTTTCTTCAACTCAAAAAAGGCAAATAACAAACCATAGATACGACTGCTTTACTTATCGTAATAAGTAAAACGCGTGAAATCTTTTTCATAAACCTTACGGATTTTCACTTTCAATTCTTCATTAAGAAAACAAGAATGCCCCGGAAAGCTTCCAGCTTTTTCAGCAAGCGACATTATTTCATTTTGCGACAAATAAGGTACCTCATTAGATTTCCAGCTAGCATCGTCCTTATAAATATTACCTTGCCTTTTCACCGCAAAGTAATCTGAAAATTCTTCACCTACCACATGAGAAACAGAGCGAAAATCTTCTTCTATATTCTCAAGTTTTAAAAAATAGTCTACATCCACACCATCAATTATAAATGTTTGTCGCCTCCAGTGCGGGTCATGAAGCTCTTCTTTCACATTACATAAATAGTTAACAAAATCAGAAAATGAAAAGTCCCCATTATTCCCATGGCTTTCAACAACACCAGCTACCCAAGCCTCATTTCTATCTTCACCGCAGAATTTATCAACAAACCCACTAACCACTCTCTTAAATGGATCTCTTGTGATAATAATTTTTTTATAATCGAGACTATATCGTGCCTTAGCATTTCTTTTGGAATACGCACTCCGGTAGAAATTAATAGAATCCCTGAGGTCAGCGTTTGTCATTTCCTTTACTTGCAATCTAGAATTAAAATACTTTAAGTAGCCCCCTATCGCAAAAAGAAGGCCAAATCTTTTGGCTGAATAAAAAGGGTTACTTACAGCCTGGTAAAAATCTATATTACTTAAAAACCAAGATTTTATTGTTGTGCCACCGCATTTACCATTAGTAAAAAGAACATACTTACGAATTGGGTCAATTAGCGGAACAGGATGGGCAATAGGCATATGATTCACTAAAATAAAATAAAATAAAATAAAATAAATAAAGAATTAAAGCTAGTCAACATGTACTTTAAATGCCAACAATTATCTTTTTCGCTTGACCAATTTAGTCGCTCAAACTGGAGATAGGTACTCAGTGCGATCAAAATCCATATATTTTCCTAGCAAGGCTTGGCCACCACCACTGTAGCACCCATACATAGGGAAAAATGTAAGTTCTCCCACCTGTACTTTCCCCTCTACTAAATACAAGTCAACTCGAACATACCTAAACGCTTTGGAAAGCCTTTCAGCTATCTTAACCATAACTTTAAGCTCAATCGGTCTTTCAAATTCTCTTACACTAGTCATGGATTCATCAAAGTGAATATCTAGAACCTTCCCCCTTGAATCAGCTACAACCTCTTTAGTTTCAATTCCTCGATCATAAATATACTGTAGCCACTCAACTTTTCCATTTACACAATGGAATTTGTAATCCGCTGGAGGCTTGGGATTAGTAGGGTCCAAATACTCCTCAGCAAAGACTTTAGGTACAACCTGAAGGTAAGGCCATTCACCACCAAAACTTCCAAATCTTTCATTTAAGGCCCGCTTCACCTGAGCCTCCATTTTAGAATAATTGGCCTTGTCTTTATCCTTCACAAGAAAAACAGTCCCTGAATCGTGATTTGTCTTTAAAACAAATTTTTCAGGGATTTTGCTAAACTCCAATTCGTTAAATGAATCTGCAACCTGATATAACTCCGGTAAGTAGCCCTCACCCAATACTTCAGTGACGTAATCACGGACAAGTACTTTATCAACACATTTAATCATTAACGGGGTATTATCAAACAACTTTAGCCACTGTATTTTCTGATTATAGTCTTCACATTTAATCAAATTAGGGAATTTAAAAAAGGTTAGCCAATAACTGGTATGCAGTTGAGTATAAGTTGTTCGATGCCCCTCCTCTAACGGCAGCACCTTAGAGTCTTTAAAAAATTTGTGTAAAATAAAAGGCCTAATAGCAATCGCTAAAGCCTTCTTAATTCCATTTTTAATTACGCTCAAAATAAATCCCATGATTATTTAGACCAATAAATTACAACTAACGTTTTTTCCAACCACGAAACCAATCAACAAAATTTTGCATTCCATCCTCAATAGAGGTATTAGGTGACACACCCGTCAACGAAACAAGCTCATCAATATCTGCAAATGTCCTTTTCACATCACCAGGCTGCATAGGCAAGTTGATTTTTTCAGCAGTTTTTCCACAAGCTTTTTCAATGGCCAGAATAAAATCAGCCAATTGTACGGGTTGGTTATTACCGATATTATAGATTTTGTAGGGAGCTGTGCTGCGGGAAGGATCTAACGTTATCTCTTCATCCCCTTGCGGGATGCAATCCAACACTTTCACTACGCCATCTACAATGTCATCTATGTAGGTGAAGTCGCGCTGCATCTTGCCGTGGTTAAACACCTTAATTGGCTCGCCCTTCAATATGGCATCGGTAAATAACCAAGGGGCCATGTCGGGGCGACCTGCAGGTCCGTAAACTGTAAAAAACCTTAAACCTGTAGTGGGAATATCATACAAATGAGAATATGAATGAGCCATTAATTCATTGGATTTTTTAGTGGCAGCATACAGGGAAACAGGGTGGTCAACCGAGTCTTGCGTGGCAAATGGAATTTTGGGGTTCATCCCATATACAGAGCTAGATGAAGCATAAACCAAGTGCTTCACCTTATTATTGCGACACCCTTCAAGTATGGTCATCATGCCAACTAGGTTACTGTCTACATAATCAAACGGCGCCTCAATTGAGTAGCGCACACCCGCCTGGGCGGCTAAATGAATTACTCTATCAAACTGCTCTTGCCTAAAGAATTCAGCCATTCCTTCACGGTCGGCCAAATCCATTTTTACAAAACTAAAGTTATCGTAACTTTCAATTTGAGCCAAACGGTGGTGCTTTAATGCCACATCATAATATGAATTTAAGTTATCTAAACCTACAACATCCACACCCAATTCAAGCAAACGCCTGCTAACATGCATCCCAATGAAGCCTGCGGCTCCCGTTACCAGCACTTTCATTTAATCTTCCCTAGTCTTCGTTTAGGTATATTGCAGTTCAATACAGCTGTAAAAATGGCTTATATCGGATTCTAATAGAACATCAATACCTGCTGCACCTTTACGGCCACCACCACCAAATTTCATAGCAATATCATCAGCCCCTAACGGATTACTTTTAGACGCTCGAATACTCACTTTATAAGTCTTCTCTTTATCACCAACCGGGCTATCATTCTTTTCTTCGCGCTCAGTTAACTCTTTATTTTCTGTTAAGATGGCATGCGCTCTATCTGGAAAACGATTTGCTAATTCGTTCCCCAGCACACCACTTACACGGCGCGCCCATTTTTCATTAGGCAAAATAAACATAGCCGCCGTTTCATTCTCATGCGCAGCCTTAACCGATAAGGCTTTTTCCATATCCTGCGTATAACCCTTTTTCAACGCAGCAAAAACATTTGGCTCTTTCTTTATAAAATCAAAGGGCGATTCATATTGCACCGCAACCTTGTACAAGTCTGATGGGTGGTAAAATAAATCGCTAAGACTTGACCCATAGCCGTTATAGTTAAAACAAATACCCAGTGTACGTATTTGCTCTACTTGATCAGCACTGTAATTTTGTTTTTCACATAGCTCGCGTGCCACAGTTGTAATGTTATCACCAAAGGCTGCGACAATAGCCCACTCTTGAAAGCGCCCATTTAATAACTTATTTACAATTAAAGAGGTGCAAGTGGTCGACTCCGTATAAATATGCGCTTGCAGGTTTTCATGCTGAGCAATAACACCCGCCTGATGATGATCACAATAAAAAACGCTTGCACCCCTATCCAGCGCTACTTGTAATGCTGCGGTATTTTTTTTCATAGACACATCCAGCACAGTGACCTGATCACCTGCCTTAACGTCTATTTTTTTTAATAATTCATTGTCGCGTTTAATACCGGTAACCAAAATACTGTCTTTAGGCTCGGCCAAGCGCAATTGAATAAGGGCGCAAATGCCGTCGGCATCGCCGTTGAATAAATCGTAATCGGCCATGTTTATGCTAGCTCAGGGGCGGGCTTAGCTAGTGCCTTTAACGCATCTGCTTGCAGAATATTAACCCCTACCAAGTAGGCAATAATGGCATCTGCACATTCTTCTATAGATTGGGTAGCGGTATTTATTACTACTTCGGCATGTTCTGGGGTTTGGTATTCTGAATCTATACCGGTGAAGTTTTTAATTTCGCCTGCGCGGGCTTTTTTATACAAGCCTTTAGGGTCACGGGTTTCACAGGTATCTATGGGGGTGTCCATGTGCACTTCTATGAACTCGCCCTTTTCAACTAGGTCACGCACCATGCGGCGCTCTGTTCTAAAGGGGGATATAAAGGCCGACAATACAATTAAGCCTGCATCTACAAACAATTTAGACATTTCACCTATGCGGCGAATATTTTCAATTCGGTCACCATCACTAAAAGCAAGGTCTTTATTTAGGCCATGGCGAACATTATCACCATCTAAAAGGTAGGTATGCTGGGAAAGGGCATTAAGCTTTTGCTCAAGCGCACCCGCTATTGTAGATTTTCCCGAACCACTTAAACCGGTAAACCATATAATACAGGGGCGCTGCTTTTTTTGGGCCGCACGACTTTCTTTAGTAATTTCGTGTTCATGCCAAACAATATTCATACGTATTACAACCCACGTCCTTGAAGAGCCCTTCAGGAATAAATAAAAATATTCATTGCACCCAACACAGTCTGAATATCCATTCTGCGTATTGGATCAAATTTTGCGCGCATATTACGCTAAGAGAACTATAAATGAAATGGCAAAGGCTATTCGAAGTGGTTATATAGCCTCCTGTCTAATTAGAGTTAAGGGGGCACTTCAAATAACTCCCACCCCTTACTGCACGCAACTGGAAACTTTACCTTTAACTCATTGTTTTTCATTAATTCGTTCGCAAACTATTGGCAGCGCACAATAATTCGCTATACTGTGCCGAATCTAAATAACTAGTCTCATGGAATGAAAAATGCGTAAACTAGCAATGGCTCTATTATTGAGCGCAACCCTACCTGCTTTTGCCTCTGTTGAATCAGATCTTAAAAGTGGTTCTTCAGCTGCCGACATTATTGCCGCAGCCACTATCAACTGCGAAGGCGCATCTTGTGCCGACCAAGCGGTTGCCGACCTTATCGCTGCCGGTGTTAGCCTTGAAGTAGTTATTGCCGCTGCCATTGATTCTGGCCTAAGCCAAGCACAAGCCGTTGCAACTGTTACAACAGCCGCTGTTAGTGCAGGCCAAACTGTTGCCGCCGTAATGAGCGCCGCACAAGACGCTGGTGTAAGCGATGCCGTAGTTGTTCAAGGTGTTGCAGCTGCCGGTACTGACACTGCAACTCTTCAAGCTGCTGCCACTGCTAACAACATTGCCGCTGTAGATGTTATCGCTGGTCAAACCGCTGCCACACCTGCAGCTGCCGCTCCTGCATCAGAGCCAGTAGTAGTAATTGCAGAGACTACACCTGAAGCTCTACCGTAAACCCTTAGCTTTGCGCTATTAAAAAGCTATACAAAAATGCCCAGTTATTGACTGGGCATTTTGCTTTTTGGCAAGAATTATACAACCTATTGCCTCTACAGCTTACACCGGACCCACTCAAAAAAATGAATCGCTGGCATGCCTATCAGGCACTTATACTAATACTCCCTTTGCCTTTTGGTGGTGATGCCATCTGGGCCTGGAGCCTATACAGTTTTACCTGCTTCACCTTATTAATACTTGAACTTGATCAGCGCTTTAAAAAAAATCAAAACACTCCCCCCCCTCTTGCGCTATCCAAGGCTACACCAATTTTCCTTCTATTATTGGCAGCCCAATTAGTAGCAGCTATGCAATTATTTTTTTCTCCAACACCCTTTAACAACACCAACTACCTTGCACTCATTAAAGGGCTTTCACTCAGTTTATTTTTACCTTTAACGCTATTAATGCTAGAAAAGAAAGAGCGTATAAAGCGCATTATTTGGCTAATCATTTTCGCCGCCGCTTTTCAGGCTGTGTATGGCGCACTCATGGTACTTAGCGGGTTGGAGTGGGGCTTTTTTGTTAAAAAACCCTCATTCCAAGGCGTGGCCACAGGCACATTTAACTTCCGCAATCATTTTGCGGGCTATCTTGAAATAAGCCTGGCCATTGGCATTGGCTTTTTATTAACGCAGGGCCAACCACTAAAGGGCAATTGGCGGCAAAAATTAAGGCAAGGCATAGAGACCTTATTAAGCCCTAAAATAATCATGCGCTTACTTTTAGCTATTATGGTAATTGCCTTGGTATTAAGCCGCTCGCGCATGGGCAATACAGCCTTCTTTGCAAGCCTACTTATTACCGGTGCCCTAGCTCTACTGTTAATGAAAAATAAATCCCGTAGCACCGTTATATTACTAAGTAGCCTATTAATAATTGACGTTGCCATAGTGGGCACTTTTTTTGGCGTAGATAAAGTTGCACAACGCCTACAAGCCACTAGCGCAAAATCTGAGGTACGTGATGAAATAGCCCAAGACACGCTGAATATTTGGCAACAACACCCCTTAACCGGTATTGGCGTAGGCAACTACAGGCACATCTATCCATCTAACAGAGGTCCCAATCTTAAGGCCTCCTTAACGGTGCGCCATGCCTTTAACGATTACTTACAATTTTTAGCAGAGTTTGGCTTAATTGCCTTTACGTTATTGGCCTGCTCAGTTTTATGGTGCTTGTATTGGGCCATCCAAGCAATGTACCTACGACATAGCAGCTTACATAAAGGATTGGGCTTTGGTGCCTGCATGGGGATCGTCGCCCTAC
This sequence comes from Bermanella sp., assembly GCA_036960565.1. Classification (GTDB taxonomy): domain Bacteria; phylum Pseudomonadota; class Gammaproteobacteria; order Pseudomonadales; family Oceanobacteraceae; genus Bermanella. Next base: position 42,344 of record JBALXQ010000013.1, on the reverse strand, counting down.
TTATACACTCCAGTGTTGACTATAACCTGCAAATTCCAGCTAATGCCTTCATGTTTGTATTTTTACTGGCACTAGCCTGCATTGCCCGTTGGGCACCCAGCCGCTCTACTCGAGGCCACAGGCAATAACCAAATGCCCACCACACTATGAAAATCAACTCTCAATTATTAAAGTTAAAAAGAAATACGCAAGGCCGCGATTTTGCCGTGGGCGATATTCACGGCCAAACCAACAAACTAATGCAAAGTCTAGATTCCTTAAATTTTAACTTTGAGACAGACAGGCTAGTTTGCACCGGAGATTTAATAGACAGGGGCGCACAATCCCCAGAGGCATTAGAGCTATTAAATGAAAGCTGGTTTTACTCTGTGCTGGGCAACCACGAATACATGATGATATGCGCGTTAAAATACAAAATAAGCCAGCAAAAAATGTTATGGCTTCAAAACGGTGGCGACTGGATTGCCAGCAGTAACCCTAACCTATGGCCAGCCTGGTTCGAAAAAATCGATGCCCTGCCCTTAGCTATAGAGATTGAAGGCCAAAATGGCCACTACTATGGAATAGTGCATGCGGATTTTCCTGGGGAAGACTGGGGCGAACTGAGTAGCTTTAATGAAGCGCAATTACAGGCCTGCATCTGGTCACGCAGTGTTTTTAAATCTCAATCAGAGCACACTATAACTGGTATTGATTATTTAATTCATGGCCACAATGTTAGCGAAGGTGAAGTGAAAATGGGTAATCGGTTTTATATTGAAGGCGGGGCTTATTTGGGCAATGATTTTATTATTAAGCAGTTATAGGGTTTTTATGTAGACCAATACAATCAGTTAGCAAAAAAATCTAAAAAGCTATTTGCACAACTTACGCACTCTATTCCACGGTAAATTCACACATATAGCATGGTGATTACCCGCCGCTTTGGCCACCTTAAAAATAGGTTTAAGCAACTTACGGTTTCTATGTTGCAAGCGCTCTAACATAAAAGTCTTTTGCTCATCACTGAGTTTTTTCCAGCCAGAAAAAGACAATTTCAATAAGGATTTATCTAGGCCACGCTCATTGGGTGCCAGAGTTAAAATTTCAGCAATTCGCTTTTGAATAACAGCCGCAGGGCGATTAAGCAATAGCTCTATATCCAGGGCACCGACTTTATAATAAGGCCATAGCGGGCTTACCTTCTGAGCCTGCCACCAGTAATTTAAAGAAGTTTGCAGTTGTTGTTTTTCTGGACTTGCATCACTTAAATTTAAACGCGAACCAAGTTCGCGCCCAGTAAGAGCAAGTGCCCGATAATAATAGGCTTGAGCCTCATATATATCGGGGTTATTCCACGAAATAAATTCAGCACTGTCCAACCAAATATTATTTTCTGCTTTTGCCTCGGCCGCCTTGCCTGCCTCAATTAATACTGCCACTACAAAAATATGTAGCGACATAATTGCTAGCAAGCATAAAACTATTGAAGCGACCTTATAGGCCTTAAGAGTTTGTGCTGTAGTCATAGGCGCCATAGCTGTAACTGTAGTCACCGCCATATTTTGCTTCTTTCTCTAAATCTAGCTGATTCAGCACCACACCCAAAATACGTGCATTGGAATCATCTAAACGTTTAAGCCCACTCTTCACTAACTTGTCATTGGTAGAATCGGCCTTAATCACATACACCACCCCATCTACCAGGGTAGAGAGGTAAGCGGCATCACTCACAATATGAGTAGGGGCAGAATCTATAATAATTTTCTGATACCGGCCCTTTAATTGAGCCAACACAGCCTGGAAATTCTTGGAGGCCAGCAATTCTAATGGGTTAGGAGGAATAGGCCCTGATGGCATTACATCAATATTTAAATCTTCTACATGATGAATACTGTCATCAAGTGTATCTGGGTAAGCCACCGCATTAGACAACCCCTTACTATTGGCAGGCAGGTTTAATTGCTTGGCAATGGTGGGGCGGCGCATGTCGGCATCTATTAATAATACTTTTTCCATTTGCCCACAGGCCGCCGAGAAATTGGCCGAGGTAGTAGTTTTGCCCTCACCCGGCACTGTAGAAGTAAACAACATCACCTGTACTGGTGACTCAAGACTGGCAAGCGTTACGCCCGTTCGCAGGGTGCGTACCGATTCTTTAAAACCAGTATTATCCCCGTGCATAAAGGCCCGTATGGGTGCCTTTTCTGGAGTTTGCTGCACGTCAATTTTATCTTTACTGCTTTTAATAAGTGGCAAAATACCCAGCAAACCAAAACCTAACTTATGATCCACTTCCTCTGCATTTTTAATGGTGGCATCTAATGCATCCAATAAGAAAGCCAAAGCCACCCCAAACATTAAACTCATTATCATGACCAAGGCCACTATCAGGGATTTTTTAGGCTTAACTGGCTTTTGTGGCAGTACGCCCGGATCCACAATACGAGCATTGGCAGTTTGCAAAGAGCCTGTTTCGGAGGTTTCTCGTATACGCTTAAGGAAAGTATCGTATAAGGTTCTATTACCTTTCACTTCTCGCACATAGCCACTTAATGCAAATTCAGTACGGTTAATGCTGGTCACTTCTGCCTTGGCTTTTTTAAGGGCTTTCTCCAGCGATTTTTCTTGCACCTTGGCGGTTAAAAAATCGTTTTTAATGCCATTTGCCAGACGCTTCATCTGCACTAACATGGAATGCTGAACTGCTGCTAAATCTGATTGGACCGCAATCATTCGTGGGTGCTTGGGTCCGTAACGCTTGGATAGCTCAGAGACTTTTAATTCTGCAGTGGATTCACTTTCACGTAACTTAGTCACCAAGGGGTGACGCAAGATCACCGGCAAATCACTTAAACTTTCAAAGTTTAAGTCTTTAATAGACTGCAATTGCTCATAGGTACTTTGGAATTCCAGGCGCTTGCTGCGGGCATCTACCAGTTTTTCGGTGATATGGTCTAGTTCTTTTGCTATTAAAGTACCCACCCCCTTCACGTCCACTAGCTTGTTATCGTCACGAAAATCTTGAAGCTTATTCTCAGAATCATTCAGACGATCTTTTAATCCCCCCATACGTTCCGACAACCAATCTACTGCTTGCTTGGTTAAACCTACTTTGGCTTCAAGCTGCGATTGAATATAGGCAGTTGCCACGGCATTAGAAGCCTTTGCTGCTAGCTCTGCTGATTCACTTTCGACTGATATTTTTACCAGTTGAGTTTTACGCACTGGCGAAATGGAAATAAACCCCCAAAAATTATCCACTGTCTTGGCTAGCACTTCTGCGTCTGTAGGCGGCTCAGAGCCACCCAATAAAAACGCCTTCAATGAGAATTTTTTGCCATGTAATTTATGGTAAGGGTTATATTCAGGATCATTAATCAGGTTTAATTCTTCGACCACACGCTGGGCTAGAGCACGAGACTTTAAAATTTCAAACTGAGTTAGCAGGTATTCCGAAGAATTACCCGACATACCATATACCTCTTCAATGGAAAGTATGCGGGCTTCTTCCGATTCTATTAATAAGGTGGTGGTGGCACTAAATTTCGGTGTTAACGACAGCACCACCAATACCGCAATAATGGTAGCGACTACGGATAATGCGATAATTTTTTTAAGTTGGCGACGCACCACATGCCAATAATGGGCAAGGTCAATCACTTCTACTGCAGATGCTTTATTCATTTCATTTACTTCTGTGCTTTATATCCGTATTAAAAGAAACTTTGCTCAACCGTGAGAACATCGCCGGGCTGAATTACATCAGATAATTCAACCTGTTTTTTTTCTTTATTGTCTGTTTTATCCATGCCAGCAGATTGATCCTGCACCACATAAATACTGCCTTTAGAGGCACGTTCAGTAAAACCACCCGATATGGTAATAGCCTTATCTACAGTAAGGCCTGGGTGAAAAGCATAACTACCAGGTTTTTCTACCTCACCACTCACGTAAAACGGGCGGTACTCTACTACCGATACGGTAACACTTGGGTCCACCAGAAAAGGGCCTTTTAAACCCGAGATAAGTTTTTCTTCGAGTTGTTTTGGGCTTAAACCTGAAACAGCCACACCACCTAATAACGGAAACGATATTTGCCCGGATAAACCTATACGTACCTCTGTGGTTAAATCTGGCTCATCATAAATAGCGATACTAATTAGATCACCTGCCCCCATTTTATAATGGTTTGAACCAGATAGAGAGCCAGGCTCAGACATACTTAACTGAGAGAAAACTAACAACAACAAACAACTCAGCACTCGAGCCATGACTTCCATCCTGTAATAATTACTTCTAAAGACTTTCCAAAGCCCCAAAAAAAAACGGCCTCAAATAGGCCGTTTATTGTACAGTAAGCTAGGTGGCTTTATAAGGCCAAAGTTACACCCAAGCTAAAGATATTCTTCTCTGAATCTAAATCGGCAACGTTAGAATTACGAGAATCAAGATCCCAAGAAGCCGTTAAATCTAGGAAGTTAGAAGGCGAGTAAGTTGCTTCAATGCCGTAAACAGTGTTGATGTCATTACGAACATTATTTTCGTAATTATCTTCACCATAGCTTGCGTTAATGCCAGCCGATACAAAGTTAGTATACTCATGACTCCAAGAAACAAGAGTAGAAGAGCTATCGATGAAGTTACCGGCACCGGCAGACTCAGCACTTGCTTGAGAAGTCGTTACAGAAACCGTTGAGTAGCTTAACGGCTCCCAAGTAAGGTTACCTTCCCAGTTAAGGTTGGTTTCAGTATCAATTCCAGCAAGATCGAATTCACGCTCGCTCAAACCAATTTTGAATTCACCCGTAGTGGCACCAGAGATATCCCAGCTTGCACCCACAAGAATTGTGCTTTCAGTACCTTCACGGCTCGCTGAATCTTCATAGCTGATATCAGAGTTGGTTAATTTAACCAATAAATCAGTAGCTGAGCTCACTGTGTAAGATAACTTGGCCGCAAGGTTAATTTTATCGTACTCACGAGAAGCAGTATTTAATTCGTTATTATCGTAACGCTTCTGGTAAGACTCAGCAGAAAGGTCAAGATTAAACGGCGCAGAGTCACTACCAAAAGTATAATCAACACCAGCCGTCACTTCGCTATACTCGTCAGGCTTGGCATAAGTAACAGTTGCCAATTCAGCGCCCTTAGCTGAACCACGAACATCATGACCTACATTATAAACAGCACCTACATTTAACTGGTTACGAGCGCTTAGCTCGTAGTCACCACCAAAGGCTAGATTATGATCAATATAATCGTCATCGCTGTTTTTATCGTAAATGCCTTGTTCTAGCTTATATGAGGTATCTAGCTTTAACTGACCTATGTCACCCTGCAAAGCAAATGATGGAGCTACGCGAGTAATGCTTGAACTAACAGCACCGCTATCTTGTGAATAGATATTGTCATTTCTTTCAACAGAGGTTTCTACGCTAGGCAATAAAGTAAAACCACTGCCCATAGCCATACCAACAGGTTGAACGGCAAAAGACTGCGCACTAACTAAAGCAATGGCTAACGGGGATAGCTTCCAAGCACTCATATCGAACTCCAAAATTAAGCATAAAAAAAATCTGGGTGAATACTAATTGTACTTAGTGTTTTTGTCACCCCTTATTCGACAAAAAAAGCATAAAGAAGAAAGAAAAACTTGATATTTCATTTTTAAAGACTAAAAGATTTTATTTTGAAAGCAGAAGAGATTTATCCAGCAGCAACCTAATTAATAATCCCAACACCAACCCAGATACACCAAACAGAGTGTCTTTTAACTCAAAGTGCCTAGAATCAACTAATAACTGATGCAGCTCATCCAATGCAAGCAAGACACTTAAAAAACCAAAGACTAGAGCAAGCACAATAAATGTATTGTATTTTTTATTGCTTATTAAAAGCGCAACCGGCCAGGCCAAAAAGGAAAGCAGTAATGCCAGATAAAAATGCATAAGCTTGTCACCAGCTAGGCTTACCTCGAGGGCCGAGATAATTGGCAAGCCTATTTGGGCAGATTTAAAACCGCTCAAGAGCAATAGAAACAAGCAATACAAAAGCAGCAATACCACATTAACTTTGTCTTTTATGCTTTCAAACCTCATGGTAATTTTTACTGCTTTATTTAAAACTGCAGCTAGTGAACGTGACTACCCACAAAACCTTTAAACACAGTTAAAAATACAATTCGAATATCCATCCATAACGACCAATTGCGAATGTATTCTAAATCATGATCAACACGACCCTCCATTTTATCCAGGGTATCGGTTTCACCTCGGTAGCCGTTAATCTGCGCCCAACCGGTAATACCTGGCTTCACTTTGTGACGTAACATGTAATAAGCAATTAGCTTTCGGTACTCTTCATTGTGAGCCACCGCATGAGGCCTAGGCCCCACTACCGACATACGCCCTTGTAAAACATTAATAAACTGCGGCAACTCATCAAGAGAGGTTTTGCGAATAAAAGCGCCCAGCGGCGTAATACGGGCATCGCCTTTTGTGGCTTGCACTACCTTAGCTCCGTTATCCATGCTGCTCATACTGCGAAACTTCCACACTCGAATTTTTTTACCATCCAAGCCATAACGCACCTGCTTAAAGATAACCGGGCCAGGTGAGGTAAATTTAACTGCTGCGGCAATAAACAACATGGGAATAGCAATAAGAGTTAATACAGCTAAAGAAAAGGAAATATCAAACAAACGCTTAAGAGTATCGTTAAACCCCAATATAGGGGTTTCATAAACACTTACCGTTTGCATATTGCCAACATTACCCATGCGCGCATGCATAAGGTTGTAGGTAAAGAAATCGGGAATTATATGGATACTTGCGGTGGTGTCACCGCACTCTTCCAATATATGTGCGATTCGCTCTTGAGCTTTCATCGGCAGAGCAATGAACAAAATATCGTATTTACCTTGCTTAGTACGCGTTAATAACTCTTCCAAGGTACCTTTAATTTTATCTTCGGAGAAATCTTCAGCTAAGCGATTTGGGCAGCGGTCATCGTAAAAACCGTCAAATTCAATGCCGTATTCAGGGTGTTGCTGTAATTGTGTACGCAGTTTAAGGCCACTATCATTTAAACCTATAATTGCAGCACGACGACTATTATAACCCTTACTACGCATGGTATTAAGAATCTGGCGAAACAATAAACGCCAACTACACAATAAAAAGGTAGTGGCCAGCATCCAACTACCCAATGCCACCCGAGAAAATGATTCGCTAATTTTGGCAAAGAAACCCACCAATAAAATTAGCAAACACACTCCAAACCAGGACGCTGAAGTAGCCAACACCATACGCATAACACTATCGGTGCGCCATGAGCGGTACACCCCCATGGCCTCGGCCAACAATACAAACCCCAGAGAAGCGATAGACATGGCCGAAATGTACAGCAAGCCTAATTCAAGACCGTAAGCCTTGGTGGCCACTGCCAAAGAAATAACAATGAACAAAATATCAATTAAACGATAACCCAATCCAAAACTGTGCTGGTGTGATCGAATCAACCCCTGGCCACCCATAACATCTCCCTGTCAAGAACCTTTCTTGGCTGATTTTAAAAAGTGGGCATTATGTCACGCTTGGTGCATTTGTCTAGCCATTAATAAAGCGGCAAAAGGCAGCTTTTTTTAGCCACTAGGGACAAATAAAGTTTCAACCATTAACAAAGCCACCATCGGAAAGACAGGCCCACCTACACTGGACATTGAGAAATAGACTGAGCCGAGCACCGAGAACACCCTCCCCATTAAAAGCACCATTAAAAACAAAAAACCCGCAGAAACTTTCATCTCCGCGGGTTTTTTCTAGCAATACCGACTATAGAAAAACAATCATTTAAACCAAAACTAGATTATCCCGGTGAATCAATTCAGGCTCGTCCATATAACCCAATATTGAAACAATATCCTTACTGTCCTTTTTTAATATTTTTTGTGTCTCGCTTGCACTGTAATTTACTAAGCCCTTGGCAATAATTGCACCCTGCCTATCCACACAAGCCAATACTTCACCGCGATCAAAATCACCAACTACCTTAATGACGCCTACTGGCAATAAGCTTTTACCCTTTTCGCGCAAGGCTTTTACCGCACCATCATCAAGTGTAATAACGCCGCGTGTTTGCAAGTGCCCGGCAATCCACTGCTTGCGCGCCACCATGGGTTTTTGATCACACGTTAGCAAAGTCCCTAATACATCACCCTGTTGAAGTCGCGTTAACACATCTTTAATACGCCCACCCACAATCACACTGCAAGCTCCGGAACGCGCCGCTAATCTAGCCGCACGTACTTTAGTCACCATACCGCCCCGTCCTAACGCACCACCATCACCCGCTACCGCTTTTATGGCAGGATCTTCAGCGCGGGCACTTTCAATAAGCTTGGCATTTTTATCTTTACGGGGGTCTGCCGTGTACAAACCATCCTGGTCGGTAAGCATAATAAGCGCATCCGCTTCAACCAGGTTTGCCACTAAAGCACCCAGAGTATCGTTATCACCAAAGCGGATTTCATCTGTAATCACCGTGTCATTTTCATTAATGACGGGCACAACATTTAAATCAATTAAAGTTTTTAGGGTAGAGCGGGCGTTTAAATAGCGAGTACGATCACTTAGATCGGCGTGAGTTAATAATATTTGAGCAGTATTAAAGTTATGACGGGAAAAGTTAGCTTGATAACACTGCACCAAACCCATTTGACCAACCGCTGCAGCGGCCTGTAATTCATGCAAGGCATCGGGGCGTTTTTTCCAACCCAAGCGGGTCATGCCTTCGGCCACAGAACCCGAAGACACCAATACCACTTCAATACCCTTTTGCTTTAAGGCAGAAATTTGATCCACCCAGTCGGCTATGCCTTCTTTGTTTAGTCCCGCACCATCATTGGTCAGCAAGGCACTGCCTATTTTAACAACAATGCGTTTTGCGCTTTTAAGGTCTTGGCGGGACATACTTTTTTCTTTTGTTAATTATTTTTTAGGTTAACGATTTAAAATCAGTCACCGGCAAAGATTATTCTTGAGTGTAAATAAACTCAGGACCTTCACCGTCATCATCTTCATTTTCATCTTCTTCTTGCACAGCCAGTTTTTCAGCTTTGCGGTTTGCACGGAATTCATTGCGGCGCTCGGCCAACTCTTCCATACGCTCACGAGCCTCTTCTTCTACCTGCGCACGATGCTCTTTCTCTTGCTCTAGCACTTCAGGATTCTCAATAGCAGCCAGAGCACGCTCATCAAGAAAACTCATAATATCAAAACAAATTTGCTGAGTTCCATCTTTGCTAATAGCCGAAATTTCGTACACCGGACCAGTCCAGTTAAGCGCATCAACCACTTGCTTACAACGCTCTTTACGCTCTTCTTTTGGCACTAGATCCAGCTTATTCAACAACAACCAACGCTCACGATTCACAAGCTCCGGACTGAATTTTTCAAGCTCATCAATAATAACTTGTGCATTTTGCGCAGGAGTACTGCCATCAAATGGATTCATATCCACTACATGCAAAAGAATTCGGGTACGTACCAGGTGCTTCAAAAAACGAATACCAAGGCCCGCGCCTTCCGCTGCACCCTCAATCAAACCAGGGATATCAGCCACAACGAAGCTTTTATGCTTAGCAACACTTACAACACCTAAGTTAGGCACAAGTGTTGTAAAAGGGTAATCAGCTACTTTTGGTTTAGCGGCGGACACTGCGCGTATGAAAGATGACTTACCCGCATTAGGTAAACCCAGCATGCCAACATCGGCAATCACTTTCATTTCAAATTTTAAATTACGACTCTCACCTATGGTGCCTTGAGTGATTTGACGAGGAGCACGATTCACAGAGCTCTTAAAGTGAATATTACCTAGCCCACGCTGACCACCTTGGACTACTTTTAACTCTTCACCATCTTCGGTTAAGTCACCCATCACTTCTAGAGTATCTTCATCTATCACCGTGGTTCCCACAGGCACTTTTAGATAAAGGTCTTCACCTGCACGGCCACTCATTTCGCTGCCCATGCCACCCTGTCCAGTTTCGGCTTTATAGCGACGCACATAACGGAAATCTACCAGGGTATTCACCTGGATATCTGCCACTAAAAATACACTGCCACCATGACCGCCATCGCCGCCATCAGGGCCACCTTTGGGAATATACTTTTCACGGCGAAAACTCAGGCAGCCATTACCACCTTTACCGGCCTCTACACTGATACTTGCTTCGTCAACGAATTTCATATTATTCCCATTTTTATGGCGAGCTGAAACATGCCGCTCTTTGCCATCCCTGGCACCGCGTCATACCGTACATCCTGTACATACCTATACGTAAAAAGCCCTGTGCTGTTAGGCGACAGGGCTTTCTTACAGCTTCATCTTGGTAAGATTAGCTCGCTTTAGAAACGATGCTAACTTGCTTACGGAAGATTTGACCTTTCTTTTCAAACTGAACGTAACCATCAGCCTTTGCGAACAAAGTATGATCGCGGCCCATACCTACATTAGTGCCAGCGTGAACTTTCGTTCCACGTTGACGAATAATGATTGATCCAGCTGTCACGAACTGACCGCCAAAAGCTTTAACGCCAAGGCGTTTACTTTGGGAATCGCGACCGTTATTAGTACTACCACCGGCTTTTTTGTGAGCCATACCTTTTCTCCTTCACAGACATATCACCGTTACCAACAATACATCCGCTTTCGATTCGTGTTTGCTTTAATCTATCTAACCGATTAAAGCCGTTCAATTCAGTGAAAATTAAGCAGAAATGCTAGTAATTTTCAGTTCAGTGAACCACTGACGGTGGCCCATTTGCTTCATAGAGTGCTTCCGGCGACGGAACTTGATGATCTTCACTTTCTTGTGACGACCATGAGCTACGATTTCCGCAGTCACTTTAGCGCCTTCAACAACTGGCTGACCGATTTTAACGTCGTCGCCATTGCCAATTAGAAGCACTTGCTCAAGTTCAATACTTTCGCCAGTTGCTGTTTCAATTTTCTCAACTTTAAGGGTTTGACCCTCTTCAACACGGTACTGCTTACCGCCAGTTACGATCACTGCGTACATATTTCGTCTCCAGGACTTACATTTACACGCTTGTTACTGGGTTGTTACTTAGCCTACTTCTATGAACTGTGCTTTGACAGCTCTATTGTAGGGAACAAGTCCAACAAGTCGGGCGCGGATTATATAGCAAATAAATATCGATAGCAAAGCGGGCATTGGCAATAACATGAAAGAAAAGGCACGCAGACAAGACCTGACTTTAGGTGCGCATTGAAATCGGTTTTTATATCATTTTTCAGGCCATTTTAGCCTCTTCAGCTTGCCTCTTTTGCCCCTCAACATTAGGATAGCCGCCTCTTTAAAGAAAGTGGTCGTTCATGTTAGTCAAAGACATTTACCAGGTTGTAGAACAGGATTTTCTACAGGTAAACCAATTAATCACAGAGCAATTACACAGTGACGTGCCTCTGGTTGAAAAAATTGGCCAGCACATAATTGAAAGCGGCGGCAAACGCATGCGCCCTCTATTGGTGTTATTGGCTGCAAAATCACTAGGATATCAAGGGTCGAATCACGCCCTCCTCGCTTCAATTATTGAATTTTTACATACCGCCACCTTACTACACGATGATGTAGTGGATATATCTGACCAGCGTCGCGGCAAGGCAACCGCCAATGCAAAATGGGGCAATGCCCCTAGCGTACTGGTTGGGGACTTCCTGTATAGCCGAGCCTTCCAGATGATGGTGAATCTGGGCTCCCTTGAAATAATGGATTGCCTATCCAATGCCACCTGCGTTATCGCCGAAGGTGAAGTATTGCAACTTATGAACGTTAAAAACCCTGACGTAGACGAAGCCAAATACAGAGACGTGATTCAGGGCAAAACGGCCATGCTGTTCGAAGCCAGCTCTCACTCTGCAGCTTTATTAAGCGGTGCAAATTCAGAACAAGCCGAAGCTTTGCGCCTATATGGACATCACATCGGCATGGCTTTTCAGCTTGTTGATGATGTATTAGATTATGTGGGCGACGCCAAAGAACTAGGAAAAAACGTAGGAGATGACCTTGCCGAAGGCAAGCCCACCCTGCCGCTAATTTATGCAATGCAACACGCACAAAAGACACAAGCAACGCTTATTCGAAACGCCATCCGTAAAGGCGGCACCGAAGAGTTACCGCAAATAATTGAAATTGTACAAGCTTGTGGCGCCATAGATTACACCAATGAAAAAGCCCGAGAGCATGTTGAACTGGCTAAACAAGCCATCGCGCAGCTAAATGACTCAGACCCTAAATCTGCATTGCTGGCCCTTGCTGATCTCGCCATTGAGCGTAATCACTAGCCCATCAAAATATGGGTTGGCCTCTTATTTTACAATGCCAACCCACACCCTCATTTATAAATCGAACCTCTTCACATCTTTGCAATCCTATCTTCTGTAACATATTGGTTTGCAGTACAGCATCAACTCAGCAAGGGCTGTTACACTTCATACCTCGCCCTGAAATTAATAAAAACCCATGAGAAACCCAACCATGATGGTTCGCCTAACATTAGTCATATCAATGCTAATCTCTTCCTTGGGCTGGGCCGGCCTATTTGATCGCACTGTTGCCATCCCGGTCGAAGAAGCCATTCAATTTGATAGCCAGCTATTAGATGAAAACCTAATGGTGCAATTTAATCTGGCCGACAAGGTTTACCTGTACCGTGACCGTATAAAGCTCACCCTGGCAGACAAAACAATTTACCCACATACCTCCTTTATAGAAGAAGCAAAGGTCATTCAAGACCCCAGCTTTGGTGAGGTATTTGTCTTCTTTAACCAAGCAACCTTACTCATCGATCGCCGCCAATTACCCATTAATACCAAAACCATCACACTAAAATACCAAGGCTGCGATAAAGCCATTGGCCTATGCTACCCACCACAAAAAGTTTCACTGGATATCACCCCACTTATTGAAGGCAGCAACAACTCAAAAAGCAAAAGTGCACAAACCGATATTTCAGAACTAAATAATGCCAGCAGCATTCAAGGCTTCTTGCAAAATGCAGGTACCTTGGCAGTAGTCCTTACCTTTTTAATACTAGGCATAGGCTTAACGTTCACTCCCTGCGTACTACCCATGGTCCCCATACTTTCAAGTGTTATAGCTGGCCACAACAATCTTACGCCACGCAAAGGATTTTTTCTTTCAAGCGCGTACGTGTTAGGCATGGCCATTACCTTTGCAGCCGCAGGTATTGTGGTAGGCCTCATGGGGGCACGCTTTAATATCCAGATCTACATGCAGCAACCCACGGTACTTGCCATATTTGCAGCTCTGTTTGTTTTATTGGCTCTAGCCATGTTTGGTTTTTATGAAATCCGCCTACCACGATTCATTCAGGACCCACTGGACCGCATTAATCAAAAGCAAAATGGCGGCGGTCTCGTCAGCGTTTTCTTAATGGGCGCCATAAGCGCTATTGTGGTCAGCCCCTGTGTCACCGCTCCTCTGGCCGGAGCACTGGTATATATTAGCTCCACAGGAGACGCCGCCCTAGGTGGCTTCGCTTTATTTGCCCTAGGACTCGGAATGGGCTTGCCACTTATTGCTATTGGCACCACCGGCGCGTCAATCCTACCTAAAGCAGGCGTATGGATGGATAAAGTGAAACACTTTTTTGGTGTACTACTACTAGGGGTAGCCCTCTGGATACTAGGAAGAGTACTGCCAGAAGAAACCTATCTAGCTGGGTGGGTCATATTACTTGGCACTTACGCTGTGGTTTTAGGGGCTTTTGAGGCGGCAAATTCAACGCTTGAGCGCTTTATAAAAGGACTTTCTTTATTGATGTTCATGCTGGCTGCAATACTTATGTTTAAAGTGGCATTTCCGGTCAATCAGATAGAAAACACAAGTGCCAGCGCCGATGTTACAGCCCAAAACAAAAGCCACACGAACAACAGCATTTTCACCACAGTTAAAACCAAAGCTGAACTAAGCCAGCTATTAAATAGCGCCAGCACAGAAGAAAGGTTAGTAATGGTAGATGTATATGCCGACTGGTGCATTGAATGCAAAATAATGGCAAAGACACTATTCACGGACGAAGAAGTACAAAAACAGCTAGCCCATTTTGAGAGCATTAAACTAGATATAACCGAGTTTAATGACTTTCATAAAGAGTATCTGGAATCCAATGGGATATTTGGCCCTCCAGCCCTGCTGTTTTATGGGTTAGATGGAGAGATTATAAAGGAAGCTCAAATCCTAGGGGAAATATCAAAACAAGATTTTCTAGAGCACTTACAGCAGTTTGATTATTAGAGCTATGTAGCTGAGGTTAACAGCCATTAGAAAGCACCTTTATAGCTGAAGCCAGTATCCTGATTTTGCTCCTGCAAAATCAGGATACTGGCCATCCATGGCCATAAAAAAAGCCTGCAATAGCAGGCTTTTTTTACATCCAAAATATAACGGAGATTATTAATCTGCTTTTTTGGCTGTAGTCTTTTTAGCTGTAGTTTTCTTAGCTGTAGTCTTTTTAGCTGTAGTCTTTTTAGCTGTAGTCTTTTTAGCTGTAGTTTTCTTAGCAGCTGTTTCTTTCGTCGCAGACGCTTTCTTAGCTGTAGTTTTCTTAGCTGTAGTTTTCTTAGCTGTAGTTTTCTTAGCAGCTGTAGTCTTCTTAGCTGTAGTTTTCTTAGCAGCTGTTTCTTTCGTCGCAGACGCTTTCTTAGCTGTAGTCTTCTTAGCTGTAGTCTTCTTTTCCGCTACAACTTCAGACTCGCCTTCTACCTTTTTAGCAGCTGCTTTTTTAGCTGGCGCTTTTTTAGCAGCAGGCTTTTCTTTAGCTTCAGCTTTATCAGCTGGAGCTTCAGCAGATTTACCACCAGATTGAATAAACTCGTTAAGCTCTTCCATACGCGCTTTTTGCGCTGCATTTAGCTTGCCGATTTTATTAACATTCTGTAATCGCTTAAGTTCTTTTTTGCCTTCAGCAATCTTCTTCTTTAGCTCTTTCTTGCCTTCGAACTCTTCCTTTAGCTTTTCTTGCTCTTCCTTGTAACGAGCTTCACGATCTTCTTGCTGCTTAATCAGATCTTTTTGCTGATCGCCACGATCGCCATTACGCTCGCCTCGAGCCTTAAGACGCTTCTCTTCTAGTACTGCGAGTTCAGCTTTGCGAGCTGCACGCTCTTCCTGAAGTCGCGCTTGCTCTTCGGGATCAACGACGCCTGCTGTGCTTTCTTCAGGCTCAGGTAGACCGCCACCCAATAGCGCTTCTAAAGCTGCTATTTGGTCAATCATGTCTTCACCGTCTTCTTGTACTTCTTGCTGCTTAAGAATCTTGTTATAGGTAGGACGGTTTGAATTTTTTGAACGCTTGCCAGGTTTAGCCATATGAATCAGATGCTCGGTCCTGAAAATAATATAAGAGTGTATATAAATCGCGCGAGATTATACCCAACTTAGGGCAATAGGACAAAACTAATACAGTAAAATTACCAAATACTGGTCTACTTAGGGACTTTAAGGCCGGAAACTGGGGATAAACCTCAATTTAATCGGCGATATCATTACCAAGAAAACCAGTATTCTGACTAATTAAAGCTCAAAAAACCATTATCTGCTGGTTTTTTGATCACTTATTTTGAAGGGAAAAATACTTTTGAGCTGTTTAAATTGAAGGGGGGAGCTTAAATCCCTCCCCTTCAATCAGTGGGGTTTAACCCAATTCCTCGCCCTTCATTTGCTGATCAGCATGATAGGAAGAGCGAACCATGGGTCCACTGGCGACACGCTTGAATCCCATTCCAGTAGCAAGCCTTGCTAACTCATCAAATTCATCAGGATGAACGAAACGCTCTATTGGTAAATGATGTTTGCTAGGCTGCAGATACTGCCCCAGCGTAATCATATCGACATTATGATCACGCATATCCTGCATTACCTGAATCACTTCTTCTTTGGTTTCACCCACGCCCAGCATTAAACCAGATTTAGTCAATACGTCAGGCTGGCTCTCTTTGTAACGCTTTAATAAATCCAAAGACCACTGGTAATCTGACCCAGGACGCACTTTCTTATATAGAGACGGCACTGTTTCAAGGTTGTGGTTAAAAACATCAGGCGGAGTTTGGGTAAGAATATCCAACGCTATATCCATGCGCCCCCGAAAGTCAGGCACCAATACCTCTATTTCGAGCTTAGGACTATTAACCCGGGAATGACTAATGCAGTCAGCAAAGTGCTGAGCGCCACCATCACGCAAATCATCACGATCCACCGACGTAATTACCACATACTTAAGACCCATATCGGCAATGGCCTCGGCTAATTCACGAGGCTCATCTTCATTTAACGGGTTAGGGCGGCCATGACCAACATCGCAAAACGGGCAACGACGAGTACAGATATCACCCATAATCATGAAAGTAGCTGTACCACTGCCAAAACATTCACCTAGGTTAGGACAAGCAGCTTCTTCGCATACAGTGTGCAAATTATGCTTACGCAGCTTTTGTTTTACTTCGGAAATTTTGGGGCTAGCTGGAATACGTACACGAATCCAGTCTGGCTTACGCGGCATTGTTTCAGTGGGAATAACTTTAATAGGGATACGGGCTACTTTTTCGGCTCCGCGTTTTTTAACGCCTATTTTTTTATCTTTAGTGCTTTTATTATTTTCTGTGCTCATGGCAGCGTATCACCTAATTCTTGTTTGCCTTGGTAAGACAAACAACTGGTTAATTGGTCAGCTAGCTGGTGGCCGATGACCGAAATATCGGGTTTATCAATAAAGTCAGCCATGTGCGTCATGACCATTCCGGCATAACCACATGGGTTAATGCGATGAAAAGGCTCTAAGTCCATATCCACGTTTAAAGCTAATCCGTGAAAACTATAGCCCTTACGTATGCGTAATCCCAACGAAGCTATTTTGTTAACACCGGCATATACGCCTGGGGCGTCCTTTTTGGGATAGGCTTCAATTTGGTATTGAGCCAGTAGCGCCACTAAGCTTTCTTCAATGGCCGTTACCAGGGCTCTTGGGCCGAGGTTTAATCGCCTTAAATCCACCATTACATAGGCAGTAATTTGGCCCGGACCGTGATACGTGACTTGCCCGCCTCGATCCGCCTGGACCACAGGAATATCACCTGTGAATAATAAGTGCTCTGGTTTACCTGCCTGCCCTTGAGTAAAAACCGGCTTGTGTTGCAAGATCCAAATTTCATCTTGAGTGTGTTCATCACGATTATCGGTGAAGTCCTTCATGGCCTGCCAAACAGGCTCATAATCAAGGTTTTCACCTAAATACCGCACACCAACGTTCATTGAATTAATTTCCTGTGAGTATTAAATCAGAATAGTCGACTATAAGCTGCACTAGATCACCATGCGGATACGTTTGTGCTGAATAAGGTCTTGGTGAAGAGCCTCCAGTTGATCGGCTCCTGTTGCGGTAATGTAAAAGGTAATAGAGGTAAAACGCCCATTACTACTTTGATTGGCCTTCATCTTTTGGGTGTTCAGATCAGGGGCGTGTCTGCGCATTATATCGACCACAAACTCTTCATAATCGTCGGCGGTTTCACCCAGAACTTTTACCGGGTAATTTGGATGAGGAAATTCAATTTTTGGAGCGTCTACTTTTTTGGCCATGATAATTTAACTGCTAACTCCGAGGTGAGCCTGCCTTAATATGATTTTAAAAGCAGGCCAATTCAAGTGTTTAACTAAATAAAGAATAAAAGAAGAGTTTAATATAATCCCACATACGGGCAACAAAACTGGCCTCTTTTACTTCATGTAAAGCGACAAGGGGTTTTTCGATTAATGTAACACCATCTAAAGACACCTTTATCTGGCCATACTCAACACCTTTTGTAACGGGCGCCTTTACTACGTCGTCAACACTATACTCAATGTTCAAATTACCCTTTTGACCTCGAGGAATAGTGATAAAAGCGCCGTCCTTAACACCCAAAGATAACTGATCTGTTTCGCCCAACCATACTTCCGAGGTTTGTAACGTTTCTTGCTGACTATAAAGTTGATGACTTTCAAAATAACGGAAACCATAGGTCAGCAATTTTTGTGATTCGCTAGCACGAGCACTATCAGAGCGAGTCCCCATCACCACTGAAATCAAACGCATGCCTTTCTTTTGCGCACTGGATACAAGGCAGTAACCGGCTTCATTGGTGTGCCCTGTTTTTAGGCCGTCTACACTAGGGTCCTGAAACAACAAACGATTGCGATTTTTTTGTTCAATTTTGTTATAGGTGAAGTCTTTTTCTTTATACAGAGGGTAGTACTCGGCATGATCAAAAATAATATGCTTTGCCAGCTTAGAAAGATCTCTGGCAGAGCTGTGATGCCCCTTAGAAGGCAAGCCCGTTGCATTATTGAAGTGTGTATTCACCATACCCAATTGGACAGCATACTGATTCATCACATCAACAAAAGCGTCCTCACTGCCACTAATGTGTTCTGCAAGAGCAATACTGGCATCATTACCCGATTGTATGATTACACCCTTTAATAAGTCTTCGATAGATACATTTTTGCCTTCCTGAATAAACATACGAGAGCCTTCGGCTTTCCAAGCTTTAATGCTAATGCGCGTGGTCTCGTCTTCCTGAATATTGCCATAAGCCAATTCTTCGGTAACTACATAGCTGGTCATCATCTTGGTTAGACTGGCCGGCGGCAATATACGGTCGGCATCTTGTTCTACCAAAACCTTGCCGCTATTGGCATCAATCAAAATATAAGAAGAAGCCGCCAGCGCAGGAGGCTTAGGAATGATACTGGGCACGGCTACCGACAAGTTAGCAATGAGGGAAATACAGACAAAAAGTAATATACGCATGGCACAGATAAAATTCAGAATGAAATTGCGGAGCATTGTAGCATGGTGTGAGAGATTGTTAAGCGAGTAAGACACACTCTAGCAAGTGCTTAATTTTGAGTTTGAAAAATGTCCGTATCCCGCTGGCAGCAACCTAAGAAAGCTTGCGATGTTAGTTAAGCTACAAGTGATTAACAAGCCAATCCCATTTTTAGAGATTGCTCCCATTCCATCGGTAGCACGACACTCTATTCAGATAAATTATGGTAAAAGCCTATATGGGCAAGAGTAATCCTGGTTGAAGGTCATGAGACTTCAAAGTGGCTTGGACCTCTCCGGCTCGCTGCATTGACATGGGTCCAATTCGAACCTTGTGCAAAACCTTACCCTGCTGAGTTGCACGACTAAGAAAAATGGGTTCATTCACAAGGTCAGACAGTGTTTTTTTAAATTTAAGCGCTAAAGTCTGAGCCGAAAAAGCGGCCACCTGGAGGTATCGATTTTTAGCGACCAATGCTTCTTGAGCAGATAACGGCGCTGCCACCAGGTCCACCCGAACTTCGGTAGTGCCCTGATTCGCATACCCCAAGCGCATGGCCGCTGCGTAAGACAAGTCGATCAAGCGATCACCATGGAACGGACCACGATCGTTAACCCGAACAATTAAACTTTTCTGATTTTTAAGATTGGTAATACGCACATAACTTGGCAAGGGCAAAGACTTGTGGGCAGCGCTGAATTTGTAAACATCAAAAAGCTCGCCGTTACTGGTTTCATGACCGTGGAATTTTTGTCCATACCAAGAGGCCATACCAGTTTGAGTGTATTGCGTAAGACCTTTAGCCACCTGATAGGTTTGCCCCCACACCTCGTATTGATCAGGATTACCTTTACGACTCAAAGGCTCCCTTACAGGCTTAGGCTCAACTAAAAGCTCAATATTTTTGTAAAGCGGAGTGCTATCTTGGTCTTGCTGATAACGAGATGAAGTGCATGCTTGCAGCAGAAGTACTACTAAACATGCGACTAATAATCGAGCGGACATTATTTAATTAATGCCTGACTCAATTCATACACTGCGCGGGCATACAAGCGGCTATGGTTGTAGCGGGTAATCACGTAGTAATTTTTATAGGCTAGCCAGTACTCCATGCCATCCTCATTTTCGTAACGAAACAAAGCGGCATCTCGCTCTGTTTGCGCCTTAGGGATATTCACTCCTCGCTTTTTCCAGGTGTTCAAACCACCATTAAGCTTCAAGGATTTATTGGCAAAGTTATCGGCATCTGTATTATATAAGGTCACTCGATCAGCTACCGGCTGACCGTTTTTCCAGCCATGACGCTTAAAGTAATAGGCCACACTGGCAATGGCATCTTTACGATTGTGCCAAAGGTCCTTAAAGCCATCGCCATCAAAATCTACTGCATAACTAATGTAACTAGAGGGAATAAATTGCCCTAAGCCCATAGCCCCGGCGTAGGATCCTTTTATCTCTAATGGGTCCAGTTTGTTATCGCGCACCATCAAGAAGTAGTGTTTTAACTCACGGTAAAATAAAGAACGCTTAGGGTAATCGAAGGCTAAGGTGGATAAAGCATCCAGTACTCGATAACTGCCTGTATTGCGTCCATAGAAGGTTTCAACGCCAATAATGGCGGCAATGATTTCCCGAGGTACACCATACTTAGCCTCTACCGCATCAAAGGTTTCTTTGTGCTCTTGTAAAAAAGCCTTACCTTCTTTAATTCTTTTAGGCTGGATAAAAATATCACGATACTCATGCCAGGCTTTGGTTTTCTCTGCCGGGCGAGCAATAGCTTTTAATATGCTTTCTTTTCGCTCAGCTTGAGACAAAACATTACGCAAGGCCTCTGCGTCGTACTGATGCTCTTGCACCATTTCGTCAATAAAAGGCTGCATCTTGGGGTGATCTACATAATCACCAGATGAAGAAAACAAGCTACCAAACAGAACTAAAACACTAGCTGAAACCACATAAACCTCGTTAAAAATTAATTATTTACTAACAACTGACTAAATCTGTCTGTGTGTATAAACCGACATTATCACACCAAATGCCGCCATAAGGGTAACGATAGATGTCCCACCATAGCTGATCAATGGTAATGGCACACCCACAACGGGCAAGATGCCACTCACCATGCCAATATTAACAAAAACATATATGAAAAATGTCACGATTAACGAACCACCCAATAAGCGGGAAAAAGTATCCCTAGCCCTGGATGCCATGTAAATGCCACGCATTACAATAAGCAAATACAAAACCAACAACATCAACACGCCTATTAAACCCTGCTCCTCGGCAAATACAGCGATAATGAAATCGGTATGACGCTCAGGCAGAAATTCCAACTGAGACTGAGTACCTAGCTGCCAACCCTTGCCTTCAAGGCCGCCAGAACCAATCGCGGTTTTACTTTGAATGATGTTCCAGCCAGAGCCTAAAGGGTCGCTTTCAGGGTTTAAAAAAGTTAATACTCTTTGCTTTTGATAAGCATGCATGACGCCAAACCACATAGCAGGTGCACCCGCCAACATAGTCATTACCGCCAAAGCAATCCAGCGCCAACTTAACCCTGCAAACAGTAAAACCAGCAACCCAGAAGCCGCGATGAGTAAAGATGTCCCTAGGTCAGGCTGCTTCATGACCAGCAAGGTAGGAATAAAAATAAGACCCAAAGCCTGAGAAATGCTTTTAAAGTTAGGCGGCAATAACTTACTCGCCATAAACCAGGCCAGCATCATGGGTACCGCCAACTTCATTATTTCAGATGGCTGAAACCGAAAAATGCCAAAAATACTTAGCCAGCGTTGTGCCCCTTTAGCACCAACACCTACCAACAACACCAAGATTAAAGACACTATGCCCACACCATACATCCAGGGCGCAGCCATCATGAACCACCTAGGATTAAATTGGGCAATGAACAACATGATTGAAAACCCTATGGCAAAATAAACCAGTTGGCGCGATACCATGTGCATGTTTTGGCCGCTGGCACTGTATAAAACAAATAGGCCACTGCATACGAGCAGCAACAACAACGCAAACAGAGGGAAGTCTATGTGAATTTTTTGCCATAAAGACTTACCGCCACTCATGCTTGTATCATCAAGCTGACGAAGAAAATCACCCGACATTACGTTCTCCAAGCATTGATTGGTAGCAACATTTATATCTCATGCTGAACCACCTTAGACTTTAGAGAATTTAAATAAAAGTCTGAAACCACTTTAGCAATGGGCCCTGCGGTACGCCCAGCCGACTCACCATTTTCCACCACAACCGCAATCGCAATTTCTGGAGCATCAACAGGGGCAAACCCAACAAATAGTGCGTGATCTCGCTGTCGCTCCAGCAATGCTTCGGAGTCATACTCTTCATTTTGTTTAATCCCCACTACCTGAGCGGTACCGGTTTTACCGGCCAAACGATAAGACAGGTTTTGACCTAATTTTCTTGCCGTACCCTTATAGTGTTTAATCACGCCTTCCATCGCCCGCGCCATGCGATCCCAATCTTTAGGATTTTTAATCACCACATCTTTTGGCACGGTTTCTTCTAATAAGGGCTCACCATCAATAAACTGCACTAATTTTGATCTATGCCATTTTCCTTTGGCCGAAAACACACTTGTGGCAGTGGCCAGCTGCAATGGTGTAATTAACATATAGCCCTGCCCCAACCCCATGTTCAGTGTGTCTCCCGCATACCAGGACCGCTTACGGTATTTCTTTTTCCAATCTCGATCGGGCAAGAGTGCAGGCAACGCATTGCCAATATCTAGCGCTGTGTTTTGCCCAAAGCCAAATTGACTTAAAAATGGATGCAGACTGTCTATGCCGGTACGAAAAGCCATTTCATAAAAATACACATCGCAGCTTTGAATAATGGCCTGACGTAAATTAATACTCTGGCCATGTCCGGTGCGTTTCCAGTCTCGATAAATACGTTCATCGTTTTCCAGCTTATACCAACCAGGGTCAACTATGCCTTCTTGCCAATTGGTGACACCAGCCTCTAAAAACCCTAAGCCAATAAAGGGTTTCATGGTTGAGCCAGGGGGGTATTGGCCGCGACTGGCTCGATCAAATAAGGGTTTATCCAAAGAATCTCGTAAGCCGTTATATTCTTTATAGCTAATGCCATTTACAAATGAATTGGGATCAAAGGAAGGACTGGAAACCATGGCCAGAATGCCGCCAGTATTTGGATCAATTGCCACCAAAGAGCCCCGCCGACCGTTAAAGGCTTTTACCGCAACTCGCTGTAAATTAGCATCCAGACTTAACGTTAGATTACCGCCTGGTTTAGGGCTTTGACGCTCAAGCACATTGAGAATACGCCCCTGAGCATTGGTCTCTACTTTTTGATAACCCACTTGCCCATGCAGCAAACTTTGATAATGCCTCTCTATGCCAATTTTACCAATACGGCGAGTAGCCTTGTATTTCACAGCATCTAAACGTTTCTTTTCTTTTTCGTTAATCTGTCCCACGTAACCAAGTACATGAGCAAAATCAGCACCGCGCGGGTAATGGCGCACTAATTCAGCCTCAACCTGTACTCCGGGAAGAAAGTAACCATTAACGGTTAATTTGGCAATATCAGCTTCAGAGAGGCGAAATTTTAACGTAATAGCCTCATAGGGCCGCCGCCATTGCTTAACTCGCTTATGAAAACGAGCCTTTTCTTCCTCACTTAACCCCACCAGCGTATCAATTAAGGCTAGGGTTTCGGTGAGGTCTTCAATGCGTTCAGGGACTAGGGTTAAACTATGACTGGGGAGGTTTTCCGCAAGTAAAATACCATTGCGATCAAAAATCAGCCCCCTAATTGGGGCGACTGGCTGGAGCTGAACTCGATTATTTTCAGACTTACTCGCGTACAGTTCGTACTGACTAACCTGTAAAAATGCCATACGCCAAGCCAAAACGACGAACAACCCCATTACAAAAAATGCAGCTAAATACGATCGCTTAGCAAATATATCTTTTTCCTGTAAGGCGTCCTTTAAAGCAAAGCTCATTTATGGTTTCGCTTATTCTTATTATTATTGAGTCGTTAATTATTTGGGCTTTTCAGCATTACCAAAAGTAATGACTTACTTGTGGTAAGGATGATTGTTCAATATGGTCCAGGCTCTGTACAGCTGTTCGGCAAGCATGATACGAACCAAAGGATGTGGCAAAGTTAAAGGAGACAAGGACCATTTTTGTTTCGCCATCTTAGTGCATGCTGGGCTTAATCCATTTGGCCCACCCACCAGCAGGTCAACGTCCTGCCCTTCCATACGCCAACCGCTCATCTGCTTAGATAACTGTTCGGTACTCCAGGGCTTACCTAACACTTCCAACGCCACACAAGTATTTTGAGATTTCATGGACGCCAACATGGCCTGACCTTCTTTCTCAATAGCTTTACTAACGGGCTGATTTTTACTTCGATGACCAAGCGGAATTTCCACCAGTTCAATTCGACAATCATGGGGGAGCCGCTTTGCGTATTCAGCAAAACCCTGCTCCACCCAAGCAGGCATTTTTGTGCCCACAGCAATAAGACGAATGCGCATACCGACTAGTCGGTCGCTTCCGCCCCGCTCCATAGGCTTTCAAGATCGTAATATTCACGAGATTGTGCGGTCATGACATGCACCACAACATCTCCTAAATCGATCAATACCCAGTCGCTATCACCGCGGCCTTCAGAACCTAACGGCATTTCACCTGCTGCTTTGGCTTTTTCTGATACGTTTTCAGCCAACGCTTGGGCGTGACGGCTAGAAGTACCGGTAGCTATGATCATGGTATCGGTCACAGAAGTGCGGCCGGTTACATCCAAAACAGTAATGTCTTGGGCTTTTAAGTCTTCAAGTGAATCAATCACAAGTTTTTTTAGTGCTGCTGCATCCATTGGATTCAGTTTTCGCCTCGGTAGAGCCCATGTTGCTCAATATAATCAATGACAGACTGGGGTACATGGTTTTCCACAGTCTCTTGGTTTTTTATCTTCAGACGAATCTGAGTGGATGACACTGCCACCGGCTCTAAAGCCAATAACATATAACAGCCCTTTGGCTGTCGTTTAAACTCTTCGCTTTCTGTAATGCACTTTGCAGGCCAGTGACTCAAGTCCACAGGAACTTCATTATCCCTAGCCACTACAATCACATTAGCCAATTGGAATAACGTTTGCCAGTTATGCCAGTTCTGAACTGTCTCGGCAGTATCGGCTCCCATCACCCAAGCTATATGGGCATTATCACCCAGTTGACTTCTTAATCTAAGCAAGGTGTCCACTGTATAAGTGGCGCCGGAACGCTCAATCTCCTGGTCATCTGATGCCAGCTTACCGTCTCCACTTAAGGCCATATTTAACATGGCTAAGCGGTGATGTGCATTGCTTACCCCTGCTTTATGATAAGCATCACCACAGGGCATCAAATTTACGCAATCATAGCCTAGTTTATCAGCTAAGGCTCTTGCAGTAATTAGATGCCCGTTGTGAACTGGGTCAAATGTACCGCCAAGGACCACATATTGTCGGGGTGTTTTCATTAATACTGAATAAGCCATTGATAATTGTTCTATTAGTGACGAATGTGTCCGTCACCCAGTACAATCCATTTTTGTGAGGTTAGACCCTCTAGACCTACAGGTCCTCGCGCATGTATTTTGTCGGTGCTAATGCCAATTTCAGCGCCTAAACCATATTCGAAACCGTCAGCAAAACGAGTGGATGCATTCACCATCACGGAGCTTGAATCTACCTGACGCAGAAATTCACGAGCCTTAGTATAATTTTCACTGACAATGCTATCCGTATGGTGACTGCCGTACTTGTTAATGTGCTTTATGGCTTCGTTCATATCTGCCACCACTTTAATAGACAAGATAGGGCCCAGATACTCTGTACCCCAGTCTTCCTCGGTAGCTTCTACTACGCCAGCTAAGATAGCCTTGGTTTTCTCACAGCCGCGCAGCTCTACTTTAAATTCTGCGTAAGCGGTGGCCAACTGTGGTAAAGCTTTTTTTGCCACAGACTCAGCCACCAATAAGGTTTCCATGGTGTTACAGGTACCATTTCTATGTGTTTTAGCATTAATGGCAATGTTCACCGCTTTACTCATATCGGCATCGTCATCTATGTAGACATGACAAATGCCATCAAGGTGCTTAATCACAGTAATCTTGGCATCTTTACTAATGCGCTCAATCAAGCCTTTACCGCCACGAGGCACGATAACATCAACGTATTCAGTCATTGTGATTAATTCACCCACGGCCGCTCGATCTGTAGTCTCAACTACTTGTACAGTGTGCTCTGACAAACCAGCCACTTCTAGGCCTTCACGAATACAGACAGCTAAAGCTTGGTTAGACTCAATTGCCTCACTGCCACCACGCAATATGGCTGCATTGCCTGATTTAAGGCATAAACTCGCAGCCTCAATGGTCACGTTGGGACGAGACTCGTAAATAATACCTATAACACCCAATGGCACCCGCATTTTACCCACTTGAATGCCACTTGGACGATAATCAAGATCGGTCATACCACCTACAGGGTCAGCCAACGCGGTTACCTGATGCAAACCTTCCAGCATGCCATCAATACGAGCAGAGGTGAGCTCTAGGCGATCAAGTAAGGCTGCATCCAAACCATTTTCTTGGCCACGGCGCATATCATTTTGATTAGCTATGATTAAGGTTTCTCGGCTGTTCTCAATAGCAACAGCAATAGCTTGCAAGGCTTTGTTTTTTAGGCCTGAATCGGCTTTAGCAATAGCGGCACTGGCAGCGCGGGCTTGCACACCCACTTTCTGCATATAGGCTTTAACATCCATTAATGACACCTAACGGTCTATTATGAAGACAATAGTGAGTTTTATACTCACAAGACTTGGCTTCATGGTATTTTAAGAATTTATAGTTAAGAAGATATATTTGGGCGATTATACCCTTTTAAAGAGGGACTGACCAAAAGATGTGGCACAAAAGCGTGCACTACCTAAAGCTCGACAGGATCTATCAGTAATTAAGCTCTACACAGGCCAGTGTTACCTCGACTATTTGAAACGGAAAACAGGTTCGCAATGCTCACACCTTTGAAAATAAGCCATGCCAAATTTGCCTACAACTTAGTAACGGTCATTACCCTGTGCTTACTGGCTTACCTTAATTACTTGGCATTCAATTTTGTCATTACCTTTATCATCGGGTCATTGGCCACCATCTTGGCAATCAACGGTTTATACATGGCCAGATTAAAAAGAAAACCCAAAACGTTTTATTTAAAGTGGCTTTACATGCTGCTGTTGGCAGGTTTCATATTTATTGTCTGCGACTACGGTCATAGTGATAATCTTTACTGGATTTTTTTCTTTCCTATCGCGGCTTTTTTTCTTTTCCCCATGCGTCACGCAGCGTTATTGCTAATTATGTACTTACCTCTTGCCATCTACATCCTCTACAGCTTTGCAAAACCGTTGCAGCAGCCGCAAATATTTTTCTGTCTGGCCATTATCACCTTTGTGGCGATATTTTTAGCCATTGTAAAATCCCGAACCAACCAATTGTTAGAACCTTTAATTAGTAAGGATGCCGATACAGGCGCACAAAAAGAAAAATTTCTGCGACCCACCCTCACCACAGAAATTACCAGAGCAGAAAGAGAAGGCACCGGGTTATTACTGATGTACATTCAGTTGCAACCCAACACTACCAATTATAGACGCGTGCCCATCGCTTTTTTGCAGCATATATCCAATGCAATAAATGCCGACCTGCGTCCATTTGATCGCTATTACCGCTTACACTTTGATGACTTTGCCGTGATATTACCCCACACAGCTTCCCATGAGGCACTGAATAAAGCGCGCGCGATGCTAGAAGATATACCGGCCTCTAAATATAAAAAGAATATACAGGTAGGGTTAGCCAGCTTAAATGTAGGTGACACCGCCAATACCCTCATTGATACCGCCAGACAGGAGTGTGCTTATGTTTTCCATTAGTATGGAAAAAGGCCCTGCACTGACACTGCTATACGCAGTCTATGCTCTGGCCAGCATTCTATTGAGCATCACTCATTATTGGTTCGGACATTATGATATTTTATTAATAAACTTGGTGAGCATTGCGGTATTAAGCTTCGCTGCAATTTTTTCCAATATGAATCGTAATCAGGCTTACGGAAAATACATTAATGTATTTACACTCACTTCGCTGGCCTTGCTTATGCAATACCAGTTAAGTTTTCAGCCCGACTTAACCATATACTGGATTTATACTTTTCCTATTTTCGCCTATTTTTCGCTGCCCTTGTCCTGGGCTTTTGCATTAAATATCACCATGCTTTTTAGCAGTTTCTCCCAACTTATTATAATTTATGATTTCCAAGTTTGCTTTCGCCTTATGTTAATTTACATACTAATTGACAGCTGCTCCCTTTGTTACGCTTACCTCAATACCGAAAAGCAAAAAAGACTATTGGAGCTGGCCGTTACAGATTACCAATCGGGTGCTTACAACAGTCGGTTTTTATTAAGCATGCTCAATCAAGAAATATCACGTAGCTTGGTTACCAACCGAACCCTATCCCTATTTGCCATGAGCATAGATGACTACCAGCAAATTCTAGAAATTCATGGCCGCGACATTAGCGTCAAAGTACTAAAAGAGTTTCGTATTAAGTTAGTCACTTTATTAAGAGCTGGGGATGAAATTTTTTATAATGGCAAAGGTACTTTTTACATTCTTTTGCCCAACTGTCCGATGGAGGGCGTTATGGTATTGAGAGAGCGTCTGCAGCAGCACCTTGATGAAATACACTGGGGAGATGTGGGTGAACTGCAATTAAATACCGGCCTAGCCACACTAAAAAACAACGAAAATGCAGAAGATTTTTTACAACGGGCTAGCGAGCAGGTTCACAATCAGCAGCAAATGACATTGAGAATGCTGGCTTTTAATCATTAGGGGAATAAAAAGGAAAAAGGCGAAGCTCTCCAAATTAAAGAGCTACCGCCTTTTTCATGCCTAGGGTGCGGCTAAAAGCGTTATCTTTAGCTTAGCCAATGATTCCGTAGGGCTTAGAATAAGTTTGTTTAAGAAAGTGTTACTTAGCGCGGTAATTGATATTCACAAATTGGCGACTAACATTGTTGGCACTATCAAATGCGGCCACCTGCAATTCATTATCACCCCGATTTAGTCGAACTTTCACATTAAAGTGGGTGGTGTATTCGAAAAAGCCCATGAAAATATCACCATCTTCATTCACCACTTGAACCTTTTTTATCCCCATACCGCTATCAAAAGCCATACCCCGAATATGGACGATGCGCTCATCACTGTGCTCTTCCATCTCGACTACATGCAAGGCTGGACCAACTTTGTCAGGAAAGCTGTTTTTATTAAACGCATTGGTCCCAGCGGCTTTTTCATCGCTATTGCTAAATCCATCGCCATCGCTGTCGTTATCCTGGCTATCACCTACTCCATCTTTATCGGCATCGGCTGATTCTTGGGCATTGCGGGGAAAGGGGTCTTGCCAGTTATTAACGCCATCACCATCAATGTCTAAATCAAATCCATCGGGAATACCATCCGCATCTAAATCATCGGGTTTACTATTAGCATTTTTGGGGTCGGTTTTTAATAGGCGTTCGAAGCGGTCAGAGATGCCATCGGCATCAGAATCAATTTCTTTTGCTTGAGAATAGGAACTAATTAAACCCAACATCCCAAAGGATATTAAGAAAAAGGCTAATTTACCCATGAGAGTGTACCTGCACTAAAATGCTTATTTGTTATTATTTTTTATAAGCTTAACAGGCTATAAAGGAAATTCCTAACCAGGCCTAGCAAGTGACTTCAGTTAATGTGGGGATATTTCCGTTCACGAGCTCATCTAGTTGATGCTGACGGATGCTAATACACTCGCGGTATGCGCTGCGTATGCGCTCTTGGGTATCACCAACCTGACCTTCAATTGAGCAAAGCCACTGCTCAAACAGCCAAATCTCTCGCCCCAACTTAGTTTGTAATTCTTTATTATTGTTATTTTTCATTAAGTTAAGCTTCTACTGCTGACTGACTAAATCCATTTAAGCTAGGGATTGTAAGAGCCAAAAATGAAAAATCAAGTAACTAGGCCAGTTATTACCCTTGTTCACGCCATAGGCTTAATCATGGTGCGAAAGATTGGTTATGTTACGCCGCACCAGACTTCGTTGGCCCCATACTTGTGCACTGCAGAGGCCGTACGGCCATTACATACCAGGGGCGGGCAACTCAGTGGAGCATGGAATGGTACGATTTTTAGCATCCACCAATAGCCCGGCTACGGCATTACCGCTGTTATTTTTTTGCGGACGAATCAACAAATGGCCATCGGCACAAAACGCTTCTTTATTCGCAGACTTAGACGACACTCGAGTCAATTCTTCTGCGCCTACCGCCAACAGCTTAAACTCCTCAACAACAGAAGCCTCATCAGACCCTGTGTGCTTAATGTAGCCTTTCATATCTAACAAGACAACAGACACAGTAAAAGCCAGTAAGGCCGCCACTATGGCTATTTTAATATCACGTTCAGTCAATTTCATTTACTACTTCCTATCTCACGCTTTTTAAATATTTTCCTATTCGGCCAGGGTATGGCCGAATTCTCATTTGTTCTTTTCACCCCAAAAAGGCATAAGCTCTTGCTCAATACCTAGATGGGTCAAAATACGCGCCACCATAAAGTCCACTAAGTCATCCATCGACTTGGGGTCATGATAAAACCCAGGGCTGGCAGGCATGATGGTCACCCCTAAGTTGGCGAGCCTCAGCATATTTTCAAGATGGATGGCGCTGAAAGGGGTTTCTCGGATCACTAAAATAAGCGAACGCTTTTCTTTAATGGCCACATCAGCCGCGCGCTCAATAAGATTATTACTGGCACCGGTGGCAATAGCCGACAAAGTACCGGTACTGCATGGACACACCACCATCGGGCCGTTACGCCCTGAACCACTGGCCACTGGCGCAAACCATTGCTCGCGGCCAAATACTTTAATTTGGCCCTCTTGCGCATTAAAGACTTCTGTTAAATGGCTTTGCATTTTTTCTGTGGAGCCTGGTAATTTAAGGCGTGTTTCAGTGGCCAAAACCACCTGGGCCGCTTTACTCACCAAGACATAAACCGTGCACTTGGCCGCTACTAAGCATTGCAAAAGACGCAGAGCATAAGGCGCACCGGAGGCGCCCGTTATGGCCAGAGTAATCGGTTTGTCTGTCATGTAACTCGCTCCCATATCCATAGCAATGATTCAGCGTTTAAACTTAGTTAAGCTTTTAAAGCGTCGGCCAGTTTTTGGTGAATGCCGGCAAAGCCGCCGTTACTCATTAATACCACTGCATCGCCGTCTGTAGCGTGCTCTAAAAGGTGGGCGATTATAGCGTCTACGTCATCAAACAAAACGGCTTTTCGCTCTATTTTATTGCAGTTGTTAATCACATCGTCCATTTGCCAGTCTAGGCCCTTCGGCTGAAACCAAATAACTTGGTCACT
Organism: Bermanella sp.; assembly: GCA_036960565.1. Lineage (GTDB taxonomy): Bacteria > Pseudomonadota > Gammaproteobacteria > Pseudomonadales > Oceanobacteraceae > Bermanella. The sequence continues at coordinate 10,898 of JBALXQ010000013.1, read as the reverse complement.
ATCGCTAATAGAATCAGGCAACGCTTTTTTGTGAATACCCATACGCATAGTGTTAGACCTTGGCTCTATCACCGCCCAAATTCGTTTAAACTGGCCGCTGTTCTTCAGCCCTTGCAGAGTACTTTTAATGGCGGTGGGGTGATGAGCAAAATCATCATAAACGGTCACACCGCGAGATTGAGTTACCAATTCCATGCGACGCTTCACACCTTCAAAACGGTTTAGCGCACTTATGGAATCTTTAGGCAGAATTCCCACGTGATAAGCCGCAGCAATACAGGCAATGGCATTCATCACATTGTGCAAACCGGTTTGCTGCCAATTAACTTCGCCAGCCTCAACGCCTTTATGCTGCACCTTAAATTTCGATCCTGCTTTATCCATTAACTGATAACACCAGTCTTCACCAATAATTGAAACCGGTGTCCAGCACCCTTGATCCAAAGTATCTTTAATGTGCTTTTCTTGTTTAGGATAAATAATTAAGCCATCACCTGGCACAGTGCGAACCAAGTGATGAAATTGAGTCTTAATGGCCTCTATGTCTTTGAAAATATCAGCATGATCAAATTCTAAATTATTCAAAATTACAGTTCGTCCTTGGTAATGAACAAACTTAGAGCGCTTATCAAAAAAGGCGCTGTCGTATTCATCGGCTTCCACCACAAAGAAATCACTTTCCCCTAAACGAGCCGACACATCGAAATTTTTAGGCACGCCACCAATTAAGAAACCCGGTTTAAACCCACAATCCTCTAATACCCAAGTGAGCATACTACTGGTGGTGGTTTTACCATGGGTGCCCGCCACCGCCATGACCCATTTGCCTTTAAGAATATGCTGCGCTAAATAAGCTGGCCCCGATGTATAGGGAATTTGGCGATTCAAAACATACTCCACCGCCTCATTACCACGACTCATGGCATTACCAATAACGACTAAATCAGGGGCGGGTTGTAAGTGTTCTGCGTGAAAACCCGACATGACACCTATGCCTGCATTTTCAAGCTGAGTGCTCATGGGTGGATATACGTTTTGATCAGAGCCCGTGACTTTATGGCCCTGGGCGGCCGCTAACTGGGCCAAGCTGCCCATGAAGGTGCCGCAAACACCTAAAATATGAATATGCATAATGTTAAATTTTATTCCCAGTAGATACGCGAAACTGGGGACTATTAAAAACCCAAAAGCCCAATAAACATAATATTTTTTATGATTATTGGGCTTTTATCTCGCTAGGCGTATTATTTATTTAGCTTACAGCGTTTGCCTATAACTAATACACCAAAGCACGACTTAATTGTTTAAAAAACAAACAGCTTTAACAGTGTAATAATAGCAATACCTTGTACCACGGCCAGTGCTTGCCATAGCCTAAGAGGATCACGCTCGATTAAAGGCACCGACCGCTTGTAGCTAAATTTTTTATTAGGAGTTTTTAAATCATAAATAAATTCTGACATTGCTTGCTGGCGATGTTCTGGCAGAGGTGCCAGTGCTTTTTCCAATGCCGCATTCATCCAATAAGGCACCATCGGATTATGATTCAGAGCACTTTGGTAGCGTAATGCATTTACTTTTCTTTGGTCTGTTAGTTTTTCCAACTGTTTACCAAATGCCATTTTTCCAGTAAGCATTTCATAAATCACCACGGCTAAGCTAAATAAATCTGATTTTTTAGTTTTCTTCTGCCTAAAGCGTGTTTCAGGAGCACTGTACAGTGCCGTCCCCAACGCATGATCTCGCTCAAACGGCGTTTGAATTTCATCTACACCCGCAGCAAAACACGAACCAAAATCAATAATTCTAGGAATGCCTTCGCGATCAAGAATAATATTGTCCGGCTTAATATCCTGATGCAGCACATCCTTACGATGAAAGGCACGTAAACCGCGGCTAACTAGCTCACTTATACGCACTACTTCATTAATATCTGGCTTGGGGTTTTCTTTTATCCACTGCTCTAACGTAATACCGTCCACGTAATCCATTAAGGTATATAAAGCAGATTTATGGCCCTGCGAATCAGCAATTTTAACAACGTAGGGGCTGTCTATACGACTGCCAATCCATTGTTCTAATATAAAGCGTTCTATATAGGCGGGGTCATCTTCATAATTTAATGAAGGGGTTTTCATAATTAAGCGCCGGCCTTCCTTGTCTTTAACCAAATAAATTTGGCTGCGTTGGCTGGCATGTAATTCTTTTAAAACGTGATAACCGTCTAAGGACTGTCCCACTTCTAATGGTGGCGGAAACTTAAGGTCAGATAGCTTTTTATAAATATCTTGAGAATTAGCGCTTGGTAGGGAATCCACCTGCAGCAACTGACAACTTAAATTATCCTCACTTCCTGATTCCAGTGCGGCAGTAATAAGCTGCGCACATTTACTTTCAAAATCACCCGGATATTCCCGAATAATACTTAGAATGTTTTTTTCCGAAATATAATCATGAATGCCGTCGGTACTTAAAAAGAATATATCGCCCTGCTCTAACTCTACTTGGCGATAATCCATTTCTAAACGACTATCCATGCCCATGGCACGGGATAAATAAGTAGTATCTTTATTAATGGCTGTGCAATGATCTTGGGTCAAACACTCAAAATAGTTGTCTCTTAGCCTGTATATGCGGGTATCACCCACATGAAAAATATAAGCTTGTTGAGATTTTAATATCAAAGCACTTAAAGTACTCACATGCCCTTTAATTTGACTTTGCCCGACCAACCAACGATTTAACGCCAGTAATATTTTTTGGCCCGCCGTCTTAACTGACCAAGCATCTGGGGTACCGTAGTAATCTGAAATGAAATTTCGAACACAGGTTTCACTGGCCTCCTTACCAGCTTCAGCGGCACTAACACCATCGGCAATGACCGCCACTACACCTTTAATGGTAAGTGCAGGCTGATCAGGAATACGCATGCCAATGCAGTCTTCATTTTGATGCTTTTTACCAGCATTGGTAGCTTGACCCACCGTCAATTCAAGTTGAGCATCTAGATACATCTCGGCCTCCTTCTCATGCTGATCTTCAGAAAAATCATTTATTATTTTAGGTGTGGCGTGTTCAGGAATCATGCTTGAAGAAGTGGTGCGCTGCAATTACTCATTTCCCTTAAAGTAAGTTCAACCAGCAATAACATTTATAGGTGAACTGTTGGCAGATTAAATAGCGATAGTGAACGTGTAAAAGGAATTAATTAAAGAGCTTTGCAACACTCCAAAGCCCCTTAATTAAAGTCTAACATTGCAAGGCTTGCGCCTTGCAACACTGAATCGATAATTGAAAACATTATGAAACTTCAATTAACTCTACACTGCCATCTTCATTAATTTCAGCTATATGTCCTTTAGGTTCATCTAAAAATATAGCTATCAGTACAAACACTACGGCAGTACAAACTGATATAACGCTAAAAAATGTCGCAGCATCACTCAATGAAAAAACCAACAAGAAAGTAGCAGCACCTACGTTACCGTAAGCCCCCGTCATACCGGCAATTTGCCCTGTTAAACGGCGCTTAATGAGTGGCACTACGGCAAACACAGCACCTGCACCAGCCTGCACAAAGAAAGAACAAGGAATCACTACCGCTAACACTTCAAACGTTGTCCAGCTTTCGTTCATTAGGCTTAAGATATAAAAACCAATACCCGACCCCACCAACACCACCAGCAAAGCTAAGCGACGACCTAGCTTATCGCTTATATAACCCCCTAACGGGCGTGCAAATAAGTTCATAGCCATAAATGATGCTGCTATTGCTGCCGCTTTAGGCAAAGACCAATCAGGAAACAAGCTGGTGAAGTGCAATGCTAACATTGAAACAACAGCCACTTCGGCACCAAAGGTAACCATGTAGGCCAAGTTCAATATTGCCACCTGCTTAAATTTATATTGATGTAATTCAGGGACTTCTATTTTTAAATTATCTTTGTTTACTGAATAGATTTTGTAAACTTGTTGTAAAAAATAGGCCGCTAAAAACACATATACACCAAACGTAAAGCCTTCACTTAATAAGCCAATACCTGCAGGAGACAAACGCCAGCTTAAAATTGCTAAGGCAACAAACATAGGTGCGGTCATTAAAATATATAAGAAGAAATCAAACTTACTCGTTACCTCCATCGCACCCATTTTCTTAGGACTGAAATAAGTGCTCCCTTTTGGTGTATTGTTCACAAAGCGGTAAAAAATAAACGCATAAATAATCGCAACGACACCGCCTGTGGCCACCGCGTATCTCCAACCCTCTTCACCACCATAAAAGCCTGCCAGAGCGGGCAAAATGAAACCGGCTGCTGCCGCACCGAAGTTACCCCAACCGCCATACACACCTTGCGCAGTGCCCGCTTGTTTAACCGGAAACCACTCTGTCATCAATCGAATACCAATGACAAAGCCAGCACCTGAGAAGCCCAGTAAAAAACGAGTAAGTGCTAGTTGGTTATAGTTTTGTGACATGGAAAACGCTAAACAAAACACACCACTGATAATTAATATGGCACTGAACATTAACTTAGGGCCATATTTATCCACCATCATCCCCACTATGGTTCTCGCCGGAATGGTTAGCGCTACGTTTAAAACCAGTAGCGCTTTGGCTTGAGCTGAGGTTAGCTGAAAATACTCCTGAATCAGCGGCATTAAAGACGCATGGCAGAACCACATAAAGAAGGTGATAAAAAATGCTATCCACCCCAAATGTAAGGTACGAATTTTCTGGTCTTTGAAATTGAAAACATTAAAACTGGGTTCAGTCATGATGTGTTTCCTAGAATTAAATATGTGTTTAAGAGTTAATATTTGATTCTAGGCATAGAGCAAAGACCATGCCATCCAGATAACCCATTGATTTAGTTAGTATTTATATGGATTTTTACAACCTCCCCCGAATAAATGCACCTAAACTCACAAGATAAAAACAACTAACGCACCAATTAAGTGCGGATCTAAATTTACTATATCTTAGCCTGCATATAAAACACTCTACTTACTGTAGAGGTTAAAGCATCATCTAGCATTTACGCGACCTTAGCCGGAACGTCGGGCTTAGCGTGTCGATCGTGTAAAAAACGTAAGACCTCACTACGGTAACCGTTATATTCAGGCTGGTCCGCCAAATCTAAGCGATGGCGAGGTCGCGCTAAATTTACCTTTAAAATTTCCCCTATGGTGGCAGCTGGGCCATTTGTCATCATCACAATCCTATCTGACAACAGCACCGCCTCATCCACATCGTGGGTAATCATGATTACGGTACTCTTAAGGTCACGCTGAATATCCATCAACGAGTCCTGTAGATGGCTACGCGTCAGTGCATCCAATGCCCCAAAAGGTTCATCCATTAACAACACCGATGGCTCCATGGCTAAAGCACGGGCTATGCCCACCCTTTGCTTCATACCCCCCGATATTTCATCCGGCTTTTTATGCATAGCATGACTCATGTGAACCAGCTCAAGGTTATGTTCAATCCATTGCTTTTTTTGAGTCTTAGACTTGGTTTTTTTGAACACCTGATTAACAGCCAATTCAACATTCTCATACGCAGTCAACCACGGCAGCAACGAATGATTTTGAAACACCACGGCTCGCTCAGGGCCTGGTTCGTTTACTTCTGTACCATCAAGAATAATCCCGCCTTTTGTGGCTTGGTAAAGTCCAGCCACAATATTCAGTACCGTAGATTTGCCGCAACCCGAGTGACCAATTAAGGATACAAACTCACCCTTATCAATCTTTAAGTGCACACTATCCAGCGCCCTATACGGACCGCTGTTGGTTTCAAAATCCATCGTTACATGGTCGATAATTAAATGTGAATCATTCATAAAAACCTCAAATACTATAATTTCTTAAATCTTATAATTAAAATGCTAGTTAAGAGTTCCCTTAACGATTCGCAGCCGTTTTGTCCCAAGAAAAGTGACGTTGCAGCAACAACATAATCCAATCCAATAAGAAACCAATTAATCCGATTGTTAGAACCGCCACCATGATACGTCCTAATGAATTAGAGCTACCATTTTGAAACTCGTCCCATACAAATTTACCCAAACCTGGATTTTGAGCCAGCATTTCAGCGGCAATCAATACCATCCAACCCACACCTAAAGACAAACGCATACCGGTAAAAATCATGGGTACGGCCGAGGGTAATACTACTTTCCTAATTTTTGTAAACCAGTTTAAACGCAATACTTTAGCTACATTTAAAAGGTCTTGATTAATGGATGAAACACCCATTGACGTATTCATTAACGTGGGCCACATGCAACACAACGTGACTGTTATAGCGGATGTGACAAACGACTTATCAAACATAGGGTCATCTGTTACATAAACTGCCGACACCACCATTGTAACAATAGGCAACCAAGCCAATGGGGAGACGGGTTTAAAAATTTGAATGATTGGGTTCGTGGCGATATAAAGCGTTTGGCTTAATCCCGTTAACACGCCCAATGGAACCGCTATTAATACAGCAATAATAAAACCGGTAAAGACTGTTTTTAAACTGGTAAATATTTGATCTACATACGTGGGCCTTCCACGATACTCGCGCCATTTAACGCTGGCATCTGGATTTTTTTCTAGTTTTTTATTATTGCGAACTTCTTGACGCTTATAAAATTCACTTTCTTTTACTTTATCTTCTTTATACTCGCCCCATAAACTCTGAGCTTGTACAAAAACCTCACTTGGACCTGGTACCTTACCTAAAGAGGTTACAACACTATTAGCTGATGCATGCCAAAGGCCAAGGAAAATCATAAAGGCGAACAACGGTACGCCAATATTTTTTAATAAACTGTTTATCTGATCTTGTCGAGTTTCTACATTCACTAGACGAAACCAGGGTGCAAAAAAACTTATGTTCTTTAACTTCATAACCATACTCATTATCACGCCCCTACATTAAGTCCACGGCCCAAATTCAGGCCGTGGGAAACTCTATTTAAATTTTATCCTTTCCTTTTAGGCCAATGTTAAAACTCTTAAGATAAGCGTTAGGCTTAGTACCGTCATACGTCACTTTATCTATGAAGCCATTTTGTGCAGGTTTAAAACCAGTCTCTTTAGAAAAGTTAGGGAACTCACTCGATTTTAATTTTCCTTCCGCTATTAATGCTTTAGCCGCTTGAGCATAAATGTCTGGGCGATACACTTTTTTAGCAATGTCCATGTACCAGCTGTCGGGTTTATGATCAGAGATCTGGCCCCAACGACGCATCTGAGTTAAATACCAAATGGCATCAGAGTAGTACGGGTAGGTGGCGTTATGACGGAAAAACACATTAAAGTCAGGCACTTTACGTATATCGCCTTTTTCATATTCAAAGGTACCTGTCATGGAGTTTGCAATAACGTCGTAATCAGCACCTACGTAGTTAGGCTGGGATAATATTTTAACGGCTTCAGGTCTGTTGCCATTATCATTGTCATCTAACCATTTAGCGGCGCGAATCAACGCCTTTACAACCGCAATATGCGTATTAGGATATTTATCCGCCCAACCTTTGCTTACACCAAATACTTTTTCTGGATTATTTTTCCAAATTTCATAATCCGTAATAACCGGTACACCGATGCCTTTAAATACAGCCTGCTGGTTCCAAGGTTCACCCACACAGTAACCATCGATGGTACCGGCTTCCATAGTGGAGGGCATTTGTGGAGGGGGCGTTACCGACAACAAAACATCCGCTGAGATAGTACCGCTGGTATCCCCTTTAGCAGGAGCGTAGTAACCTGGGTGTATACCACCGGCTGCTAGCCAATATCGTAACTCGTAATTATGAGTGGATACGGGAAACACCATACCCATTTTAAAATCTTTGCCCTTATCTTTATAACTTTCAATAACCGGCTTTAATGAATCTGCTTTTATTGGGTGAACGGGTTTACCATTTTCATGAGGAATGTGTTTCTTCATTTCTTTCCACACGTTATTCGACACGGTAATACCATTGCCGTTTAAATCCATGGAAAAAGCGGTAACGATATGGGATTGAGTACCAAAACCAATGGTCGCGCCCAGCGGTTGCCCTGCCAACATATGGGCCCCATCTAGCTCCCCGGTAATCACTCGGTCTAATAGTACTTTCCAATTAGCTTGCGCTTCTATCTCTACAAACAACCCTTCATCTTCAAAGAACCCTTTTTCAACGGCTATGGCTAGCGGGGCCATATCGGTTAATTTAATAAAGCCAAACTTCAGTTCGTCCTTTTCTAGTTCAGCGGCGAAAGCCCCAGCAGATAATATACTGGCGCCTAAAGCGGCACTTTTAAGTGCTCTCTTTATTGCAAGTGTTAGCGACATAATTATTTCTCCTTTTAAATATTTAATTAACTTTGCATCTACCTATACCTTTCAATCTGCGTGCCAATAAAATTTAGAAAGTAATTAATACCCGAATATATGTAAATTAATTTAGAACTCACCAAAATGTTGCATACTTACTTTAACTACCTGTCTATTAACCCCAAATACAGGCATGATTTTTAATAGGCACGCACCAAAATAAAATAATTTTTTTATGGGTATTTTCTTATTGCACCAGAACTATCCACTTTTAAACACTTTAAAAGTACGCCTAATTACCACTCCCTTTCGATCTTGAACCAATTAGACACACAACGCACTAAAGCCTTAATTCATGCACTTTAAAAGAATGCATATATTATATTTTTTTGCATGGTTGGAATTAACAACTGAAGACATTTAAAACATTTATGCATGAGATTGATAGCTGAATAAAATAATACAATTAAAGATTAATAACGCTTCAGATCAGACGTACCCATAAAGTAAGTTGAAGCTAGTCCTAACAGTGAATTATTAAATAAAATAAAGGGCTGATATTAAAGAAGGGTAATGTGAGCAAACGACAAAGAGAGAGATGAATAACGGGAGGGAGAGAGGGTAGGAAATGTATATAATATATTAGGCGGTATTTATTGGTTTTATTTATGTAAAAATAAATATTTATAATTCACGATTAAGTGAGGCAGAATATATCCATTAGATCCTGCCTCACATAAGATGAAAAGACACCTTATTGTTGAGCCTGTATACCTGTCAGCCGGTTAGGCTGTTAGCCCATTTGAATAAGCTCAACACTACCATCTTCATTTATTTCAGCAACGTGCCCCTCTGGCTCTTCTAAGAATTGTACAGCCACAAAGATTAACGCTGCACAGGCTGCAATCACCATGAAGAAGGTACTGTAATCAACAAATGATAAAACCGTTAAGAAGATAACCGCCCCCACGTTTCCATAAGCACCTGTCATTCCAGCAATTTGTCCCGTCATACTACGCTTAACCAATGGCACCATAGCAAATACCGCGCCTTCGCCAGCTTGAACAAAAAACGAACAAGCCATCGTTGCGAGTACGGCTAAAGGAATCCACCAATTACTTTCAATCTGGCTAAGTACCATATAACCCACCACCAAACCGAAAATTAAAATAGACAAAGTTTTACGACGACCAAATTTATCACTCAGCCATCCTCCACCAGGGCGTGCAGCCAAATTCATAAAGGCAAAACCTGAGGCCAATAAACCTGCCATTACCGCCGTCAGCCCTTCAAACGTATCCATAAAATAAAGCGGTAACATAGAGACAACCGCTAACTCTGAACCAAAGGTTACAAAATAAGCCAACTGCAAAATCGCCACTTGCTTAAATTTATATTGAAGTAGTGAAGGCACAGGCTTTGACAGATGCTCTTTATTGGCATTAAAAATCTGCTTAGTTTGATAAAAGAACAACACCACTAAACCCACATAAATAATCGCAGAAGCTGTCTCCCCTAATAAACCAAGGTTGCTAGGCGATAACTTCCAAGTTAATACCGCCAAGGCTATGTACATAGGAATATTCATGGCCAGGTAAAAATATAAATCCTTTTTACAGCTCACTTGTAAGCCTCCATTTTTCTTAGGCTTAAAATAAGTAGAGCCTTTAGGCGTGTTGCGAGCCACTTTAAAAAAAACGAAGCCGTAAACAAAAGCCATTAAACCTGTACACATAATCGCATAACGCCAGCCATCTTCACCGCCAAACAATAATGCTAAAGTAGGCAATAGCATTGCTGAAGCGGCCGAACCAAAGTTACCCCAGCCACCGTAAACACCCTCTGCAATGCCCACCTCTTTAGCTGGAAACCATTCACCGACTAGACGGATACCAATTACAAAACCAGCCCCCACAAAGCCCATTAAAAAACGTGTTATCGCAAGTTGTTCATAAGTCTCGGACAATGCAAAGGCCATGCATAAAATACCCGTAATCCATAAAAGCCCCGAATAAACATGTCGAGGACCGTATTTATCAACTAACATCCCAATAATTATTCGAGCAGGTATGGTCAATGCTACGTTAAGAATTAACAATGCCTTCACTTGTTGCGAGGTTAAATCAAATGCTTCTTTTATGAACCCCATTAATGGTGCGTGGTTAAACCACACAGCAAAAGTTAGGAAAAAAGCAAACCAGCTGACATGCAGCATCTTTATTTTAGGCTCTTTAATTTTGAGCAGGTTAAGTCCCGTGTCTGACACAAGATTCTCCGTTTAATAAATGAATGTAAGAATTAAATTTATGTCACTTAATAGCA
>JBALXQ010000013.1:0-246 GCA_036960565.1 Bermanella sp. | reverse complement strand
TGCCAAACCCTTAAAAAGCAGAGGTATTTTTAACAAAATACCCTTTATGCATTTACTTAGTGCGAAAAATAGCACTTGGGCAAAATAGTAAAAATCACCACGCACCAATTAAACTCAACTTATTATCAGTAAGTTTCCCCACCTTCCAAAACTGTGCGTTTTTTATGCACTAGTAAATTCCCACCTAAAAGTAATGCGCACATTTTTTTAACACTTTTCATGCACCATAAAACTATCTTTACAAGT
>JBALXQ010000012.1:0-115700 GCA_036960565.1 Bermanella sp. | reverse complement strand
AATCAATGTACTAAAGCACTTAATAGGATGGGAGAGAGGTAAAGTGTTGAAACCGTTCGGCAACACTTTTTAGGTATAAAAAAAGGGACACGTTCTGTGTCCCTTAGGTTATGAATATTGAGAGTATTATTATCATTGTCATTCTTTCAAATAGATCACACTTGGCAAACAGAGCTGATCAACCGCTATTGCATACTTAATTAAATATACAAAATACTAGCAATATCTATTTTTAAAATAGCTAAAGTATTTATTCTCTTATTGGAATATTTGGTATTCATGCTAGTGCTAAAAAATGACAGCATGATGACAACGACAGTCTTTATTTGACAGATCTATCTGGATGGCGCAGGGAGGTCAATTTTTACGGTTTATATCTATGTCAGCCATTCATGGTGCGATATTGTAAAAGAAGGCTAATTATCTCATGGTCGCTTATGCTGGCTTCTAGAGATTCGTTTATAGATCGTCTTTGCGGTAAATGAATATTAAATTTATTGCGTAAAAATTCACTAACTTGCTTATCGATAGCAGGATCAATATCTTTTCCAGCGTACGCGCAAATTCGTTGGTGAATAAATTCTTTGCTAGCCATTGAGCATATGTCTCTTAGTTGATATGTAAAGATCAAGCGAATATTTAGTATAATATGTGTTGGATAGCCATACCATGTGACTGGCAATAACAAATTCCATGTACTGCTTTCGCCCTGAATGGGCATAAAATAACGAAACTGAAGGTTTTCTGTGAGGATGTATCACTGAAATATGTAACTGATTAAACGCAATATATTGGGTACTTGCAAGGATTTAGATTTTGGCAGGACCTGAAGGTATTCGTGGTTACGGTAATTAACTCCCCCTGGCTAGAGTTAATGTCTATATAAGGGGGAGTTTGCCATATGTTTAAACCAGGGTTATTAAGGCAGGGTTATGGATTTGACATGCCCTTTGAAGCGCTAAATAGCGTCAAATTGGTAAATCATACTGCCTTTATCGCCACTCACATAAATTTTCCCCGATGAATCTACAGTGACGCCATTAAATATGTAGGTAGAGGGCACAATAGGTCCTAAACCCTCAAGCCCTAGTTGTAAGTCACTGGCAATCGTTTCAACTTCCCCTGTGTTCATGTCTATTGAGGAAAGTTTTCCTGTGCCAGCCTCAACTACCAATAAGTTTCCTTCGGCAGAGAAGGCCAAGCCTTCTGGTGAACTCAAACTAGAGGCAATAAGAAGGGGTTCTTCTAGCGTAATGCCATCTTGAATAACCTGTAAGACAGTTCCATTTACCTGGTCGCTTATCCATAAATTATTATCTAAGGCAACTAAACCTGCGGGGGCACCCATTTCTGATACCAATACTTCAGGGGCGGCACCAGTTTTTAGTCGGTAGATACTTTTAGTATAAGCCTCTGCCACGACCACATCTCCTTGAAACTCAATGGCATTTACAGGCAAAGGAAAGTCGCTAATGGTTAATACCATTTCTTTCCCTTGAGGGTCCCAAATATTAATGGAGCTATCAAACCAAGATGAGATTAAAAGGTACGGCCCAAAATTAGAGACACTGACGGCACCGGGATACCCATCTGATGCAACAGAGCGCAATAGCACTTCTTGCTCCTTGGTGGTGGTATCAATGGCCATTAAAGACAATCCATCTGCAATGTAGAGAGTTTCTTGGTCTGGCAGCTCTACTATGGCAAGTCCTCCAGGTGAAGCTAACCCTCCTTGATTAAGCACTCTTAAAGATCCATCACTTAATATTTCTGTTACCGTTCCATCCACATAGCTAGAGACATATAGGCGATCTTGTGAATCGAAGGCAAGGTTGTCTAATCCGGGTGCCAGTGTTGCTATGACTTCTTTACTGCCACTGTCTTTATCAACGCGTAAAACTTCACCTGTCAGAGTGTCCAATACGTGCAACTGTCCTTGAGAATTAAATTTGACGGCAACAGGGTTACCAAAACCATTGGCTACGGTACTGAATTCTCCCGAGTCAACATTGATGCGTATGACTTCGCCAGCATAAAGTCTGGGGCCATATAAAAAACCATCACTTCCAAAGTCCATGGCATTAACTGAGCAAGTGCCTATATCGTTTGCTAAGCCATCCACCACGAGCCTGGGTGGTTCGATGCCATCTGGATCCAATTCGTATAGGGCGTCGCCAAACAAGCATAAGCCAGCAAACAAACGCCCATCGTCTGAAAACGTAATCGGGTTAACGCCTAATAGTCCTTGGGCTATGATTGTGTTATGGCCATCAGGACTGATCTTACCCACATCGCCGGTGAGTACGCCGGTCCAGTAGAGTGAGCCATCGGGGCCAAAGGTGAGATCATCAGGCTCTTCAATGCCTTCTTCCACTCCCATTCGTTGAGTGATTTCTCCACTTTCAGGATTCATCGTGATGATTTCACTGCCGATGCCACTGGCAATAAAGAGCTGATCTTCGTTGTTAAAATATATGCCGTTGGCACTGTGAATATCAGCCCCTGTGATAAAAGTGGATTTGTTATATTGGGTTGAGGATGAACTGGGACTGGAATTATTATCATCTTCAAGATCAATGCAGGCTGTCAGCGTGAATGCTAATAACGGACAAAGGCTGGCCAGTGATATTTTCTTATATTTATTCATGTTCTTTTCACCGAATTTTTATAGTTATTTAAAGGTAAGTTTTAAGGCTTAAGAGGAAGTAAAATGATAGCGATTAAATCAAAGAGTCAAAGCCTTAAAAGATGTCAAATGATGACAAAATTGAATCATTGTGCGTCATGATAAGACTATTTGTAGCCAGCATAATAAGTTGAGGAACATAGGAGGAAGTTTCGAATTTGAGATTGCTCTGTTTAGATAGATAGGTATAGTTGCCCTCAGTGTCTGGGTAGTGTTTTTAGGAGAACTTAATCAGTTTTTCTCTTTAAAATTATTTTTTGTGGCAGAAAAAATTAGCTGAAAATACAATGGGAATAAATAATTATGCAGGATAAGTTATTGGAAATGGTCCCCGTTCCATTAAGCTATATGACCATAATGATTCGAGAAATAACCCACAACGAACAAGAAGTCGCTGAATTATTGCAAGGAACGGGGATTGAACCATTAAACTTATTAGATCCAGACTGTACAATTACCTTGGCACAACAATTAAAATTATTTGAAAAAGCTGCGAAACAAGATGCTGGAATTGCTTTAGCACTCGGTTTAAAGGCTAATATTTTAACTCATGGCCCCTTAGGTCAGGCTATGTTAAGTAGTGAAACCTTCCGCGATGCACTTCAAGTACTTTGCAAATACGCTAAAACTCGAAACCCAGTTGTTCAATATGATTTCAAAAAAACTTCCAAATGGGCGGTTTTAGAATTTAGTCAAATGGTGGATTTAAAAGGGGCTCGTATTCTCTATACCGAAGGCAGTATGGCAACGGTTAAATCTTTTCTAAAGTTCTTTCTTGCAGAAAAATTTAAAGACATAACGTTTTATTTTAGCTACCTGCCGCCAACACACGCGGATTTATATGAAGAGTTACTTGAGTGCCCGGTGGTGTTTTCTTGGACCAAAGATCAAGTCACCTTTCCGCTAGAGTATTTAGATATACCCATGCCTCTGGCAGAAGCCACTGCATTAGATATTGCCTTGCTTCAGTGTGAAGGGTTTATTTCCCAGGCAGCAGAAGATTTTGGAGTAGTGGGGCGTATCAAGGCCACCTTGTTCGAGTTGGAATCTCAGTTTCCTGACTTAAAGAAAATGGCGTCTTTACTTAATATGACACCCCGAACCTTGTCTCGGCACCTTAATGAATCAGGGTATTCTTTCCAAAGTATTGTAAATGAAGTTTTAGAGATTCGTGCCTGCCATTATTTAATCAATTCGAATAAAAGTGTAAAAGAAATTGCCAGTATTCTTGGCTACGCCGTAGTCTCTAATTTTCGAAGGGCATTTAAATCATGGACTGGAGAATCCCCTAACGTTTATCAAAATAAATATAAACAGACATGACAATATCAACACCCTTAGCAGATAAAGACTTTTCCGGGGCCGGCTTCATACATTCACACTAAAATGGCGGTACAATAGCCTCACCTATTTAGAAGCCCATAGTATGATGCAAGCTGCCTTCAATGTTTTAAACACCGTATTTGGCTACGAGCAATTTCGTGCGCCGCAAGATCAGGTCATTGAGGCGGCACTTGCAGGCCAAGATGTATTTGTATTAATGCCCACAGGGGGCGGTAAGTCCCTGTGTTATCAAATTCCAGCATTGGTACGAAATGGTGTGGGTATCGTTATTTCACCGCTTATTGCCCTCATGCATGATCAAGTGAATGCACTCAATCAAGCGGGTGTACGGGCCGCTTGTATGAATTCCTCAATGAGCAGCAGTGATAACTACCAAACCGAACAACAAGCCCTGCGTGGCGAAGTAGATGTTATATACCTGGCCCCTGAGCGACTTACCTTGCCCAGAACCATCGAGTGGCTCAATCAAGTACAGGTTTCTTTGTTTGCCATAGATGAGGCCCACTGCGTTTCACAGTGGGGTCACGATTTTCGCAGTGACTATTTACAATTAAGTTTATTGCAGCAGTATTTTCCCAATGTGCCACGCATGGCATTAACCGCCACCGCCGATGAGAAAACTCGTCAAGAAATTATAGAACGCCTGGGTTTGCAAAACGCTAAGGTGTTTGTCTCTGGGTTTGATCGTCCCAATATCCAGTATCGAATTACCCCCAAAAATAATCCCAAAGCCCAGTTACTGTCCTTTTTACAAAGCGAACATACAGGCCACGCTGGCGTCGTGTATTGCTTGTCTCGTAAAAAAGTAGAAGCCACAGCCCATTGGTTGAGTGAACAAGGCATTAATGCACTGCCTTATCATGCGGGGCTAGATAAAGGCGTTCGCCAAGTTAACCAACAACGTTTCTTAAATGAAGACAGCATTGTCATGGTGGCCACGGTGGCGTTTGGCATGGGCATAGATAAGCCGGATGTGCGCTTTGTGGCCCATTTAGATATGCCTAAAAGCATTGAAGCCTATTACCAAGAAACAGGCCGAGCGGGGCGTGATGGCCAACCTTCCACAGCGTGGATGGCTTATGGCTTAGAAGATGTGATTAAACTTAAACAAATGATGGCGGGTAGCGAAGCGAACGAACAATTCAAACGCATTGAGCAACAAAAACTAAATGGCATGTTAGGTTTGGCCGAGATCACTAGCTGTCGGCGTCAAATGTTAATGAATTATTTTGGTGATGAATTAAATACCCCCTGTGGTAATTGCGATAACTGTTTAACGCCGGTAAAAACATGGGATGGCACAGATGCCGCTCGTAAAGCGCTAAGCTGTGTGTACCGTACCGAACAAAAATTTGGTGTGGTGCATTTAATTAATGTATTGCGTGGCAAGGTCACAGACAAGGTTAAGCAGTTTAATCACCAACAGGTTTCAACTTTTGGCATAGGGCAAGAACTGAATGATGGGCAATGGCGTTCGGTTTTCCGTCAATTAGTGGCAAGAGGTTTTTTAAATGTGAACTTTGATTATGGCCAGTTGTATTTAAGTGATACTAGCCGAGCCATATTACGTGGTGAAGAATCACTGTTGTTACGGGTTGATGCTGTTCAAGTCAAATCCAAAAATAGTACTGGCGGCACGAATAAAGGGGCAAAAGCTGAAATTCCAGCGGAGCAAGAAGAAATGTGGCAAGCGCTTAGAACTTGTCGAAAAACCTTGGCCACCGAGCAAGGCATACCGCCCTTTATGATTTTTCACGACGCTACCTTACTAGACATGTTGCACAGTAAACCTACTAGCATTGAGGCCTTTGCTAATATTTCAGGGGTAGGTAAGAAAAAACTTGAAAAATACGCGGCACAATTTATTGCAGTGATAGAACAATACTAATGTCAGATAGAAATAATAGGGCCATTGATTGGCCCTATTAAATTTTGTGACTACTTCACCATAAATTTATTAATGATTTTATGGAAAAAGCGGTTGTAGGGAGGGTATAACATTTTCATACCGTTATATTTAGGGCGAGACAAAATACTTTTGCTATGAGACAACTCTCTAAAGCCTTCCAAGCCGTGATAGTTCCCCATGCCAGATGGGCCAATACCGCCAAATGGCATATCATCTATGCCAATGTGATTAATGGTATCGTTCAAACACATGCCGCCAGAAATACTGTCGTTTACCACTAACGTTTGTTCTTTTTTATTGTAGCCAAAGTAATACAAAGCCAGTGGGCGAGGACGCTCACGTACAAAATCTAGCGCATCTTCTACCGAGTTAACTGCCACAATAGGCAATATAGGGCCGAAGATTTCTTCCTGCATGCAAATCATGTCATCACTTGGGTTTAATATTAAATACAAAGGCATTTTACGCAACTTTGGATCTAGATTTTCATGGGCTGGATTAATTTCCACCACCATGGCACCTTTTTGTTTAGCATCATCAATATGTCCTTGTAAGCGCTGATACTGACGGTCGTTAATGATGGTGGTGTAATCTTTATTGTCTTTTATATTTGGATAAAACTGTGCGGTCACTTCTTTGCAACTGGCCACTAGTTCATCAATACGATCTTGCGGGCATAAAACGTAATCGGGAGAGCAACAAATTTGGCCGGCGTTGGTAGTCTTGCCGTACAGCAAGCGCTCTACCGCATCTTTCATAGGCACATCTTTAGAAATAATGGCAGGGCTTTTACCTCCTAGCTCTAAAGTTACCGGCGTAAGGTTATCGGCAGCGGCACGCATAACGTGTTTACCCACCTCGGTAGAACCTGTAAAAATAATATGGTCAAACGCCAGCTTAGTGAAACCCACGGCTACATCCATTTCACCCTGAACCACCGCCACCATTTCTTCAGGAAAAATCTCGCTTAGCATTTTTTGCATGGCCAAAGCCGTGCGAGGGGTAAACTCAGATGGCTTAATCATTACGCGATTGCCTGCGGACAACGCTGTAATTAAGGGAGAGATAGCCAGGTTAATAGGGAAGTTCCATGGTGAAATAATGCCAATAACACCTTTAGGCTGGTAGTGCACAGATGCCTTTACCGGCTGAAGTTTAATATCCACATGGGGTTTGCTGGTTTTCATCCATTTTTTTATACGCTTAGATTGATACTTAATAGATTCTAAGCAAATCATAATGTCGTTTAGGGTAGAGGCATCATGTGGACGATTACCAAAGTCATCGGACATGGCTTGAGTTAAAGCATCTTTATGCTTCACCATGGCTTTATGCAATTTGGCTAGATTTTCAATGCGCTCTTTGGCAGTGGCCATAGGTGCATTTTTAAAGGCACTTTTTTGCTTAGTAAAAACACTGTGCATATTGGTTAGTGCTGCACTTTCGTTACTGGCTTGGGCCAAGTTAGTCACCATCTTAATTGCTCCAGATAATTCTTATTTTTATTACAAATGAATGATAGAAATATAATTTCATTAATCCCAAACAAAAATAGCCTGGGCCCCAAATAAGAGACACAGGCTAACGTTTTAGGAGTAAGCTTTTTAAGGCATTACAATATCAAAGGTGAAGTCAGGATCACTGGTCATGCTTTTAAATTTACGCATAGCTAACAGATTATCCACTTTTAGCTTGCCGTCTAGCATGGCATTTACCGGTGTTACCAGTTCAACCGCGATATCTACAAAAGTTTCGTGGTCTTGGGTGATAGTCGCATCGGCATCGGCCAAAGGCTCACCAATATAGTGATGTAAAACTGAGTTCTCAATTTTCACCACATGAGTCACACCCAAATCAGGGAAGGTAAAGTTCAATATCATTTCTTCCCCTTCAGCTTCAACACCATCTAAACGAACCGCTAAGGTATCGAAGTATTTTTCAAGTGGTGCGTGCATCAACAAGTCTTTGGCCATGGCTGGATTAAAGCCTTTCTCTGGACGGTTATGACGTAATTCATAAGCACCGGTTAGATACACATCACGCCAAGGGCCAGACTCAGCTTGATAACCCAACTGGTCATAAGTTCGGGCTAATAATTGACGAGCTGCTGTATTGCTTGGATCGGAAAATACTAAGTGGCTAAGGACTTCCGCTACAAAACGGTAGTTACCTTTATCAAACAAACCTTGAGCATTTTTCAATAATGCATCACTGCCGCCCATGAGTTCAACATATTGCTTACCGGCTTCTACTGGAGGCAATGGGTTTAGGTTAGCTGGGTTACCATCAAACCAACCGTAATAGCCTTGATAAACGGCTTTTGAGTTGTGAGAAACCGTTCCGTAATAACCTCGGTTAGAGAAATTGGTACGCAGCGCTTCTGGCATTTTTAGTTTTTCGGCAATTTCTTTTGGTGTGACACCAGAATGTGCCATGTGCAAAGTTTGGTCGTGTATAAATTTGTAGGTGTCACGCTGCTTTTTCAAGAAATCTTGAATTTTTTCGTTGCCCCAAATTGGCCAGTGGTGGCTAGCGAAATAAATATCGGCATCGTTAAATTCAGTACGGGTTTTTTCGATGGCGTTACTCCAAGCCAACGCATCACGTACTTTAGCACCACGTAAGGTGTACAGGTTGTGCATGTTGCGCGATGTTACTTCTGATCCACAAAAAGCCTTTAGTTCAGGTAAGTAAAACATCAGTTCCGCTGGCGCTTCAGTAGCAGGCGCGTTATGGAAAACAAATTCCACACCGTCTACTGTCATAGGTTGAGGCGTTTGCGAAATAATATGGGTAGGAGCAAGAATACCCGTGGTACCAAAACCAGGTTCTTTACCCAGGCCAGTATCGACATGGCCACGCTCAGAACGAGCCAAGTTAAGACCATACATGTAAGCCAAGCGACGAATCATAGTTGGGCCAGCCAACATGTTCTCACTGGTAGATTCTTCCATAAAACCTTCAGGGGCAATAACCTGAACCGTGTCTTTTTCTGCTTCTGATATTACACCTAGCACGCCACCAAAGTGATCACCGTGGCTGTGGGTAAAGATGATGGCCTTAACTGGTTTGTCACCTAAATGTTTACGCACAAAGGCCATGCCGCGACTGGCGGTTTCTTTAGACGTTAGCGGGTCTACTAGGATATATCCGGTGTCACCTTCGATGATGGTCATGTTAGAAAGATCATAGCCGCGTAATTGATACACGCCTTCGGTAACTTTAAATAAACCGTGAATACTGTTGAGCTTGGCTTGACGCCAAAGGCTTGGGTTTACTGAATCGGGTGAATCACCTTGAATAAACTTATAAGCATCCTGGTTCCACACGTAGTCATTGGGGGCATTTTCAGGGGCCTTAATTTGCAGGCTGTCTTCGCGGGCAATTAAGCCGCGGTTGGCTTGCTCAAAATCTTCCATGTTATCAAAAGGCAATTCGCCTAATACACGTTTGTTGGCTTCAATGGTGGCTTGAGTGGGTGCCGTATGCCCTTGGGCATCGGCATCACTGGTGGCTTCTAACTTGTCGTAACCACAACCTGTTATCGCAAGGCCTAGGCCCAGAACCATGGGGAGCATTCTTTGTTTCATAGTGTCTCCGTTATTATCTAAGGGACGGTGCATTTTTATGGATACATCAAAGCCACATGAGAAAAATCACTGCTTATCTTTTTTATCCTTATTGCCCACCATACTAGGGAATAATGGGCCAAGGAGCTTGGCAAAGGAGACCAGATGCTTGTCTATTTAGGACAGGGAAACGGGTATTTGGAATATTTGCTTAAATATCGACCTATAAGCACATATTCTGTCATTTAGGCTGGTTAAAATTAATAACACTAGGTTACACAAATAGACCATTTTTCTGCGAAAAATGGTCTATTAAAAATGGCCTTTGCTATGATTAATTAATGGAGCTAATTAAAATGAAAAATGGCGTGAATCCAGATCCATTAAATTGGCCGCGCCGCTGTTCATGGTGGCTAGGTAGCCTTGGCTTTTAGGTAGCATGCGTTGAAAAAAGAAGCGTGCTGTGATGACTTTTGAACTATAAAAATCGGCTTCGCTATTATTATTATTTTCCAGTTTTTCAAACGCGACAGCAGCGGCTTGTGCCCAAAAAAAGCTAAGCACCACATAACCTGAATACATCAAAAAATCTACCGATGCTGCGCCTAGCTCATCTGGGTTTTGCATGGCAGAGGCACCAATTTTCATCACCTGTTGTCCCCATTCCTGGTTGTACTGCTTTAGGTCTTTTACAAATTCTTGCATGGACGGGTTATTTTCATGAGTTTGGCAAAACCTATGAATTTTCTTGGTGAAAGAACGTAAGTTTTCACCCTTGTTCATAAGGATTTTACGTCCTAATAAATCCAGAGCCTGAATACCTGTGGTGCCTTCATATATACAGGCAATGCGAGAGTCTCTTACGTTTTGCTCTACATCAAATTCTTTGGTATAGCCATGGCCACCAAAGCATTGCAGTGCAAGGTTAGCAGATTCAAATCCAGTCTCAGTTAAGAAGGCTTTGGCAATAGGGGTGAGTAAACCCATTTCGTTTTCAGTTTTCTTCACTAATTCTGAATCGGTGCTGTGTTGCAACACATCCATTTGTTGAGCCAGATAATAATTAAACATACGCCCGCCTTCACTCAATGATTTTTGAGTCAGTAACATGCGGCGTACATCTGGGTGAACAATAATAGGGTCGGCGGCCAATTCAGGATTTTTAGGACCCGTTAGGGCGCGCATTTGCAAACGATCTTTCGCATATTCTAAAGAATGCTGAAAGCCTACATCGCTGTGCATCATGCCTTGTGTGGCCACCCCTAAACGAGCGTGATTCATAAAGGTAAACATGCAGTTTAGCCCTTTGTTTTCAGGGCCAAGTAAATAGCCCTTTGCACCATCAAAATTCATCACACAAGTGGGGCTGCCATTTAAGCCCATTTTATGTTCAATGGATCCACAGCTAACGTGGTTGAAATCACCTACGCTGTTATCTTCATTGGCAATAAATTTAGGCACAATAAACAACGAAATTCCTTTCACGCCTTCTGGTCCACCAGGAATGCGCGCTAATACAATGTGGACAATATTTTCGCAAATATCATGTTCACCCCAGGTAATAAAAATTTTCGTACCGGTTAAATTGTAAGTGCCATCGCCATTAGGTTCGGCTTTGGTTCTTAATAGTCCTAAGTCAGTTCCGCAATGTGATTCGGTTAAGCACATGGTGCCAGACCATTCACCACTGACAACCTTAGGCATGAACATTTCTTTTTGTTCTTGAGTGCCCCAAGTATTAATGGTTTCGGCAGTGCCGTTATTGCAACCATTTAACATGCTCCAAGCAAGCCCAGCTCCTGATGTCATTTCGCCAAACATAATGCCCACCGAATACGGAAGGCCTTGCCCACCAAACTCTTCTCCTTGCATTAGGCTCGTCCAACCCGCTTCACGGAACTGATCATAAGCGGATTTAAAACCGGTAGGGGTTTTCACTCCTGACTCTGACCAAGTACAACCTTCTTGATCGGCTACTTTATTTAAAGGCGCCAATACTTGTGTACAAAACTTGGCGCCTTCCTCACGAATGGCATTTACAATTTCAATGCTGGCATTTTCACAGCCTGGTAATTGTGTGTAATGACTTTGCATGTCTAGAAGTTCATCCATGACAAACTTCATGTCACGTTGTGGGGCTTGATATATGGCCATGTCTAATTCCTATCGTTTTATTTTATGAACGTTTAAAATGAAAACTCATTATCATTTATTGCCATGAGCGTATCCGAGCCCGCTTTAATGGTAGCTTCTAAGGTGTTAGTTCGTGGTAGTATTTTGGCGAAGTAAAAGTTGGCTGTGGCTACCTTGGCTTGGTAAAAGTCACTGTCTGTTGCTTTACCCTTTATTTTTTCTTCACTAATTAATGCCGCTTTTGCCCAGAAATAAGCGAATACTGTATAGCCAGCAAACATCAGGTAGTCAACACCTACGCCATTGATCTCATCCGGATTGCTGGCTTTAGAGGCCACTACATCGGTTATTTCTAACAGCGTATTTAAAGCAAGCTGGGTTTGCTTCGCTAATGGGTGCTCTTTGTTTTCAGCACAAAAAGAATTAACCTGCTCAATAAAAGGCAGCATCACTTCACCCTTACTGGCTAATATCTTACGCCCTAATAAATCCAGCCCTTGAATACCTGTGGTGCCTTCGTAAATAGTGGTGATTCGAGTATCGCGAACGTGCTGCTCTACGCCCCATTCACTAATGAAACCATGGCCACCAAAAATTTGTACCCCATACCCCGTAGCTTCCTGGCTTACTTCACTAATAAACCCTTTAGCAATTGGGGTTAATAATGCGAGTAAGTTTTGCGCTTGATGCCTTTGTTCTTCATTGCCTTCTTCATGAAGAAGGTCCACTTGTTTTGCGCAAAAATAATTGAGCATACGCGCGCCTTCACTGAAGGCTTTTTGTGTGAGCAACATGCGGCGTACATCGGGATGCACGATGATAGGGTCGGCGGGCTTTTCAGGTAGCTTGCGAATAGGAGCACGCATTTGCAATCTGTCCTTAGCGTAGGCTAATGCTTTCTGAAACGAACCTTCTATATGGGCATGAGCATGTTGCGCCACACCTAGGCGGGATTCATTAATAAAAGTAAACATGCAGCTCATGCCTTTGTTGGGTGCTCCAATTAGAAAGCCTTTAGCCCCATCAAAATTCATGACACAGGTGCAGCTGCCATGTATGCCCATTTTTTCTTCAATGGAACCACAGCTAACCGTATTGTGTTCACCTAGGCTACCATCATCATTAACATGAATTTTGGGCACCATAAATAGGGATATACCTTTTACTCCTGCTGGTGCATTTGGCATGCGCGCTAATACAATGTGCATGTTATTGGCAGTCATATCATGCTCGCCACCGGTAATAAAAATTTTACTGCCGGTGATACTGAAGGAGCCATCAGCATTAGGCTCAGCCTTGGTGCGTAATAATCCTAGGTCTGATCCACTATGGGATTCAGTTAAACACATGGTGCCGCCGCAGTTGCCGTCAATCATGCTAGGTAAGTATTTTTTTTGAAGCTCTTTGTTTGCATGAGCTTGAATAGTTTGTATCGCCCCCAAGGCCGCTTTAGGATAAATGGTCCACGCATGGTTGGCTGTAAATTGTGTTTCGGTTAACACACTACCCAAAGAAAGAGGTAAGCCTTGTCCGCCCCAAGATTCACTTATGGCCAGTGAATGCCAGCCGTTTTCTTTGTATTGTCGGAAGGCGTCGTTAAAGCCAGCAGGTGTGGTGACTTTTCCGTTTTCAAATTTACAACCTTGTTGGTCGCCAATTTGATTCAAGGGAGCCAATACGTTTTCAGCTAGTTTGGCGCCTTCTTCAAGAATGGCATCTACCATTTCGGGCGTCGCATTCTCCCCGGTACTAATATTTTGATAGTGTGCGGGGAAATCCAATACTTCATTCATCACGAATTGAATGTCACGAATAGGGGCTTTATAGCTCATGATGGAGTCCTGTAAATGATCTTAAAAAGTGATAGGGGTTAAGTGACGGTCAGTATTATCGATTAACGCCCATGCCTTTGGCGCAGTCGCCATAAAGGGTAGTTTTAAAATTCTTATATATTTGACGTTTTTTAAGCGCGATGGGCGCAATAATTTCTTTTGCGGTATTTAATAATTCTTGTTCTTCACATATGGCGTCACAAATATCTAGACGTAGACTCTCTTCTCCTGAAAACCGTTTACCGGTTAACACTGCATCTCGTAATACATTTCTGGAGAGTTTTAATTTTGCCACTGCCATGATTTCAGGCACGATGGATACACCAACATCAATCTCACTGATGCAAAACCAGCCTTTATCACTGCGCATTACTCGGTAGTCACAACATAAGGCTAGAAAGGCACCGCCTGCAAAGGCATGACCATTAATGGCCGCGACTGTGGGAACCGGGAAATTCACTAAACGTCCATAAAGGCGCTGCATTTCATTGCTGAATGTCAGGACTTGATCGCTATTGTAAGAGGTGATCTTTAATAAACTTAAACCACTGCTAAAGGATTTACCGGTGGCGGTGAGTATTAGGGCACAAGGACCTTTGCTGTCTTCTACTACTTCGTCCAGTGCCGAATGCATGGCTTGCACTAATTCTAGATCCAGTGCATTGCCGCCTTCTCCTTCAAAAGTCAGTGTGTAAATGTTGCCTTGTTTATTTAAATTAACCATTAAATACTCCAAATTATCTTTATATAGCTAGAAAAAGTGCGCAAAAATCCCTGCCTCTAATTTTTAATTAAAAGCATTTTTTGAATTTTTGTTTATAGGGGGACGGTGTTGGCTTTGCGTGGTAACTATAGATTAAACTCTCGAATGCCTTATGGCACTCAAGAGAATAATTATTTAGTTTGCAAATTTAACCAAACGATCTTTTATGATGTCTTTGGCTTCTTTAACCATTTCACCAATTAGTTGATCGCAGCTAGGCACATCGTTAATAAGACCTGCCACCATGCCGCAGCTCCAAGCGCCTGCATCCATATCGCCATCGATCATTACTTTTGGGTAAACCCCAGCCAAGAATGGAAGGATGTCTTCAATTTTTGTGTCCATGCCTTTTTCTTGTTCAATATCCACAATTTTTTGAACATTGGCATTTTTTAACACTCGTTCGGTATTACGAAGAGGGCGCAAAATAATTTGTGTATCCAGCTCGCTAGCCGCCACAATCGCATCCTTAACGTTCTGGTGAACCGGTGCTTCTTGGGTGGCAATAAAACGTGTGCCCATGTTGATGCCTTCGGCACCCAGTGCCAGTGCCGCGACCAACTGCTGAGCATTACCCATGCCGCCAGATGCAACAAACGGTATAGTCAATTCTTCTGCAGCACGAGGCAATAGAATCATGTTAGGGATATCATCTTCGCCTGGGTGACCACCACACTCAAAGCCATCTACGCTTACCGCATCACAGCCAATCTTTTCTGCCTTTAAGGCATGGCGTACTGAAGTACATTTGTGGATAACTTTAATACCCGCTTCTTTAAGTACTGGCATGTACTCTTCAGGAGAACGCCCGGCGGTTTCAACAATTTTTACGCCGCCTTCAATGATGGCCTTGATGTAACCTGGGTAGTCCGGTTTAGCAAACCCTGGTAAAAAGGTTAGGTTAACGGCAAACGGTTTATCGGTAAGGGTTTTGCACTTGGCAATTTCTTTGGCCAGGTTGTCAGGCGATGTTTGCGTTAAACCAGTAATGGTACCCAGGCCACCGGCGTTAGAAACCGCTGCGGCTAATTCTGCAAAGCCAACATAGTGCATGCCGCCTTGTAGAACTGGGTATTTAATGCCAAATAATTCAGTGATGCGAGTTTTCATAATGGTTCCTTTAAATACGTGAGTGCTAAACGGATTAACTAAACTGCGCCTAACTAAACTTAGAAAAATCAGGGCGACGCTTTTGTGTAAAAGCGCTCATGGCTTCGCGTGATTCAGGCGTTTTAAGAGCTTTACGAACTTCAGCTCCTTCATAATAAAGGGTTTCTACCATCGCTGGGGCATGATTCTTTTTAAGCATGGCCTTGGTTAAGCGAATAGATGAAGCCGGTTGTTTAACCAATTTCTTAGCTTTTTCAATGATCTTATCTAAATATTCATCGTCGCTAAAAAAGTCATTAATAAAACCGCATTCTTTAGCGGTTTGACTATCAAAGGGCTCGCCAAACATAATGAGTTCGCAGGCTTTTTTATGGCCAATTATCTGAGGTAATAATAGGGTAGTGCCGCCTTCAGGGCAGATAGCCAGATTACAAAACGGCATAACAAATTTAGCGCTGGTGCCAGCATATACCAGATCAAAATGCATGAGCATAGTGGCACCTATGCCAACGACAGGACCATTTACAGCTGCCATAAGTGGCTTTTTGGCCAAAGACAAAACACGTAAAAATGTAGGTGAAACACTATTGTCGTCGACAGGAGGCTCATCAAGAAAGCTGGTCATGTCATTGCCGGCGGTAAAGCACATTTTAGAGCCGGTTAATAATAATACACGGGCCTGATCATTGCTTTCATAGTCATTAATAACTTGAATTAGCTCAACGTACATATCATTAGAGATAGCATTTTTTTTATCAAGCCTGTTAAGCGTGACATAAAGAATGCCGTCTTCTAATTTAGTTAAAATAATATCTGACATCACTGTTTCCTAATTTATTTGGGTGCGTAGGTGATACGGAATCACCTATCATTTTTTTAAGGTTAGAGGCTAAACCCCTGTCACCTTGGCACCTTTACTTTTTAAGTGTTTGGCGCGCGCATCTGCGATGCCGTCCTTAATAAATGGCGGAGTGAACCCGTCGTACAAAGCGTTATGTACAATTTCGCCTTCCATGAATTTAGGCAGTATCTGGCTGGCTGTTAATACTTCATCAATGAAGTGCTTGTCTTGGCCTGTTAGTGCTTGGTATTTAAGTTGCAGCTGTTCAAAGCTCCAAACTCGGTATTGGTGAACACTAAACGTGGCTTCCTCACCGTAAACGGTCGCGGTAAAGGTTTTATTTCGGTCTTTTCCGGCAAGGGCGCAGGCCTTGGCAAATGGGAAGTAGGTCTTGGAGACAAAGCCCAGAATTTTTTCCAGACTTTCAGGCAAGCCGTCATCTAAGTTGATCCAGTCACCAAATTCAGTTTGACCTGCACAACCACGGGTATCACCTAGCTCAGAAATAGTGTCTAACCAGCGACAAGTTCTCGGACCATTAATTTCCATAATTTCGTTGGACTGTGGGTCGTTAAACAAATGAACTTTCAGCGGGCCAAATAACGCGAAGTCAGCCATGGAAGGCTTGAAGCCTAATAAAAACTGATGTTCTTTAAAATGCGCTTCTAGTATTTCCAATAGGTCTAGGATTTGTTGATCCATGTTGGCGCGAATATTATCGCCGCTTAGGCCTAGGTGTTTATCAAATCCGGACTGACGGGATAATAAAAACTTAGCCATGTCAGAGGTTTTGGCGCTGGGGCTACCAAAGGCCACGCCACGAGCAATGCGATGGCTAATGGTTTGACGGTTCTGTTCATTTCCCCAGCGAGTGTGCATGTGAATACGCGGCATGTATTCGTCGCTAAACTCTTCTAATACCCACATGATAAATTCAAGGCGTTTGTCTTCAGGCACGGTAGTCTTTTCAGGGTACTGTTTCTCGAAGTGCTCCAGAATAGGAGTAGAGTCCTGCATCACCTGTTCATCAGGGGTGAGGATAACGGGAATAATAGATTGTCCCACTAGGCGTGGAATTTCACTCATGTTGGCATTTAAATCGGCTTCCATGCGCTTGTAAGGAATGCCCTTGTAATTCATAAAGGTCATAACTTTATATGAATAAGGCGAAGCGTAACTTTGCCAAATACGATAGAAATTTTCTTGGCCGGACTTTAGCTCACGGCTGTCTTTTAATGTTTTTTGTTCACGTAATATATTGGCTGGAATTGGCTTGGCCATGTTATAAACTCCTGCTATTAATTTTAATTGTTTGGGTTGTTAAACTATTTATTTTGGATCATTACACTTGGTTATTTAGGGTCGTTAAACTGGGGCGAACGCTTTTGCATGTTGGCCATAACCGCTTCTATTTGGTTTGGGGTTTTAATTATCGCCGTTTGTTCAACCGACTCGGCCAATAACCCTGCAACTGCATCGCCTGGAATCTGATTACCAATAAGGCGCTTGGCGGCACGAATGGCGTCTGGATTTTTATTGGCAATTTGCTGGGCTGTCTCTAGCGCTTCTTCTAATGGATTTTGTGTTAAACGAGTGGCAAAGCCGTATTCATTGGCTTCTACACCACTAAAAACACGGGCCGTATAAGTGAGTTCGCGAATGATGTCTTCACGCACAAATCGGCTCCACAGTTGCGTGCCCGCCATGTCGGGTACGATGCCCCACTTCA
Source organism: Bermanella sp. (assembly GCA_036960565.1). GTDB lineage: Bacteria > Pseudomonadota > Gammaproteobacteria > Pseudomonadales > Oceanobacteraceae > Bermanella. The sequence goes on along the minus strand of JBALXQ010000012.1, from coordinate 97,784 downwards.
TTTCCATAATGCTCAGTTTAGTTTCAGGATGAATGTAGCGCATGTCGGCGCCAGTCATTAGCTGTAAGCCTCCGCCTAAACACGTGCCGTGCACTGCTGCAATGACTGGCACAGGGACTTCATGCCAAACCCAGGCCGCTTGTTGAAACAGATTGGCGATACCATGGGTACGCTCATCTAAATTGGTTTCACCTACGGCCATCATTAGTTCCATATCTAGGCCAGCACAAAATGCTCGACCAGCACCGCTTAGTACCACCACACGTACGCTCTTGTCGGCCTTGATGGTTTCGCCAGCTGCTATTAGCGCGTTAAATAAATCGGTATTCAGGGCGTTCATTTTGTCAGGACGATTTAACGTTACTTTGGCAATGCCATTTTCAACTTCATACGAAATAGTGTTGTTCATGTTGCTTCCCTGTTAATGGGTTGGATAAATACATATTAATTAACCTTTAAGTATTGTCTGTACTTAAACGGTCATTGATTGGACGAACAGGGCCAAAATAAGTGGCGCTTAATGTTCGTTTCCATTTCCACTTCTATTGCCAAGAATGAATTGCAAAGACTGCTCACATGCAGCCACCATTTTGACATTATCTTTAATCACTTTTGATGCAACCAGTAACCCGTTTAAAGAGATGAGTAATTGGTTGGCAATAATTTCACTGTCAATATTTTTGGCGATAGTGCCCGCTTGTTTTGCCTTATCCAGGTTAGTAATGAAATTACTGGTTAATGTGTTTTCTACCCGAAGAAGTTTTTTACGTATGGCTTCGTTATGTATGGCCATCTCCGATATGGAATTTACAATTAGGCAGGCCATGCCTTTTCTTCCTCTGGGTAAATCGGTAAAGCAAGTGATGAAAAATTGCTGTAACCCTTTTAATGGGTCTTCTTGACGTAGATATTTTTCAATTCGTCCACCCAAAATATGGTCTGTATAAAAATCCAGAATCTCTAAAAATAAAGTTTCCTTGTTACCAAAACTGTTATACAAACTGCTGGGCAATAACCCAGTGGCCGACTCCAAATCTTTCATGCTCGTTTTCTGATAGCCCTGATGCCAAAATATCATAGCTGCATTTTTTAATACTCGAGTGCGATCAAAATTCAGTGGCCTGGCCATAGTCATACTACTTTTGTAATTTGATTGATGGTTAAACCGGATCGGTGGAAAAATCAGGTTTTCTCTTTTGCATAAATGCCATCATGCCTTCCCGCTGGTGTTTGGTCAGGGTGGTTTTATGCACGGCTTCACGCTCTAGGGCGATGGCTTCATCAAGTGGTAAGCCTTCCCCCTGAACCACCGTTTTTAATACACCGGCAATGGCTAAAGGGGGTTGTGCGGCCAGTTCATGGGCTAGCTCTAGTGCTTTTTCATGTAGCAAGTGGTTAGGCCATACTTCATTTACCAAACCAATTTCCAGTGCTCGTGGCCCAGATATTTTTTTACCCCGTAAGATCATATCAAGCGCATGATCTCGCCCTACACAGCGGGTTAAGCGGGCACTGCCACCCCATGCGGGAACGGTGCCTAAATCCATTTCAGGCAAGCCTATTTGGGCGCCATCTTCTGCTGCCAACCTAAAGTGGCAAGACAAAGGTAATTCCAAGCCCCCCCCTAGACAATAACCAAACAAAACAGCAATGACCGGTTTCTCTAGGTTCTCAATCATGGCCAGTACCCGTAGGCGTTGATCTAGCATGTTATAGGAGCTGCCTTTCACCCTAGCACCTTCGGCAAATTGCTTTAGGTTCATGCCCACCGAGAAGTGTTCTTCACCGGCACCACGGATAACGATGGCGCGTACACTGTTGTCGTTTGCCAGCATGGGAATAACTTCTTCGAGTTCATCAATGAAGGCCAAGCTCATTCGATTCCAAGGAGCGTCATTGTTGGTTATGATGGCTACGTGGTTATCGCGCTCAACGATTAATGTCTGTTTTTTATTATCCATGATGGCTCTCTGTTTAATGGGTTATTACTATTTTAGGGGCCTGCATTTCATTTTGTAGTGATCACTCTAATACTTAAGCTGAAAAGCTTCAGTGGCTAAAAATATCAATTCTTTTGCTATTTATAATGACAAAAAACGTGGATAAATTTAAAAACTGATGAATAACTAAAATCGTTTGCAAGGCTTGCTGTGCTTCTTGAAAATGTATTAATAGCCATTAATACATTTTGGACATGGCTTTTATGCTTCAGCACTGGCTTGGGTTAACAGATTAAAATGCAAACTAAATTATGTTTGTATGCAAGAAGAAAAACCTATCCACATGCTATAGAGCTTGGTATCTAAGTACCGAGCTTAAACGGCCAAGGTGTGGACTAAACAGGACAAAATGTTAGTATTGGGGCATGTCTGATAGCACACACACCACCATTGCTACCTGGGTTATGCCCATTATTAGCGCCATTAAACCCTTCTGCGACGAGGCCCATGCCCTAGCTAAAGTGGGTATTGATGCGCAGTGTATTAACGACCCTAATCAGCGAGTATCCGCAGATAAGATGCGCAAGCTGTGGGAACTGGCCGAGCAGGTATCCAATGATGACTGCATTGGCTTGGAGTCGATCAAATACATTAGCCCCACTACTTTTCATGGTTTTTATAACACCCATCATGCTTCCAGTTCGCTGCGCGAAAGCCTTACCTTAATGGTTCGCTTTTCTAAAATTGTGAGCACATCGGTTAATTTGAATATGGTAGATGAAGGGGGCGAGGTGGTCGTGAGCTTGCCACCGGTGGAAGGGATTGCTGCACCTAGCATGCATTCTCGTGATGCTTTTATGGCCATGTTAGTTCTGGGGATGAAAGGCATTTATGGTTATGATGTCAATTACCTTAGTGGCGTTAAACTAATGCGAAAACGGCCCAGAGATGCATCTCGCCATGAGGCCATTTTTGATTGTCCCATCACTTATAATAGTGACAGCTGTGAATTTCGTGTAAGTAAAATCTTTATCGATCAGGTATTACCAACGGGCAATGCAGAACTCACTCGCATTAACGAACAAGTGCTAAGTGAATATTTAAAGCGATTTAATAAAAGCGACACAGTTGCGGCGGTGTACGGTGTATTAATTGAGCTTATGCCCCATGGAGAGCCTAGCCGAGAGAAGGTGGCCGATGCATTGGGCACGAGCAGTCGTAGCCTTCATCGTAAATTAAAAGAGTTAGATACCAGCTATAAAGTCATCCTAGATGATGCCCGTCAGCATTTGGCCATGCAATATATTAAACAGCTCGATCTTTCCATGATCACTATTACCTATAAACTCGGCTTTTCAGATTCCACCAGTTTCTCTCGTTGCTTTAAGCGCTGGACCGGTTATAGCCCCAGCGATTATAGAAAAAACAACTTATAACCTCCCTTACCGTTTCCCTCAAATAGCATAGATTTCATACTCCGCGTCCTTTATGCATACCTTTAATCCTGTGTTGTGCTGTAAAGCTTGGCTGTGGGTGTCGTTTTAGTCGGTAACTTGTCTCTATGGGTTAGGTTTAGCGCTTTTAAATCTCCTAATATGAATAATCAATTTTGCACTAAAAAAGATAATCCGCTTAGGTCTTGATGCTGTTTATCAACTTAGTGGCGATTACAATAAGTATAAGAGACTTCCACATGACACAGAATGATATAACGCCGCTGGACTGCTTATATAAGTGGGAAACAAATGCCCCCGATAAAATTTATTTAAGACAGCCAAGAAATCGCATTTGGCAGGAATACAGCTGGAAGCAGGTGGCCGATGAAGCGCGCCGTATGGCTGCGGCGATTGCCGAATTAAATTTGGAGAAGGGCAGTCGCATTGCCATTATTTCTAAAAATTGTGCTGAGTGGATTATAAGTGATCTGGCCATCATGATGAGTGGCTGTATTAGTGTGCCCTTGTATCCAACGCAGTCAGATGAATCTATTAAATTTGTGCTAGGGCACTGTGGTGCGTCTTTGGTGTTTGTGGGCAAACTAGATAACCCTGAGCAAATTCAAAAAATTATTCCAGATAACATTACTCAAATTGGGTTCAACTATGAGGGTATTAAAGCACCCTTAATGTGGAATGATTTGATCAAACAATATCCGCCCATTGAAAACCCGTATCATCCTAAAATGGATGACATATTTACCATCACCTATACCTCAGGCACCACAGGACATCCAAAAGGGGTGGTAAATGATTACAAATCTGCGTCTTTTGTACTCAATAATTCGGTTAAGCAGTTTAACCTCACACCAGATGATCATAGCTTGTCTTTTTTACCCCTAGCCCACGTAGCTGAACGAGTAATGGTAGAACTGCCGAGTTTATATGTCGGGTTCACGGTTTCCTTTACTGAGTCTCTGGCAACCTTTGCTCAGGATTTGCGTATGGTTAACCCCAGCCGCTTTTTCTCTGTGCCCAGATTATGGACCAAGTTTCAGATGGGCATACTTGAAAAAATGCCGCAACAAAAACTTGATACTCTGCTAAGCATTCCTTTACTGAGTTGGTATGTGAAAAAGAAAATTCGCAAAGGCCTGGGCCTTGATAATGCCAAAACCTTTATCTCAGGTGCTGCGCCCTTGTCGTCATCCGTGATGGAGTGGTTTAGCCGTTTGGGTATTAATATTCAAGAAGGTTATGGCATGAGCGAGAACTGGGCCTATGGCTCGGTAAACCCAAAAGATGATATTCGCATTGGTACGGTGGGCAAGGCCATGCCAAAAAGTGAGATTAAAATTTCTGAAATTGGCGAAATTTTAATTAAGAGCCCAGCCACTATGAAAGGGTATTACTTGGATGAAGAAAAAACCCGCGAGGTTATAATTGATGATTTTTACCACACCGGAGACAAGGGGGAAATTTGTAAAGACGGTTATATAACAATAACTGGACGCATTAAAGATACCTTTAAAACCGCTAAGGGTGAATTTATTACACCAAGTTTAATTGAGTCGCTTATTTTAGAGAACACTCACATCGAACAAGTCTGTGTGATGGGATTGGGCATGCCACAACCCATGGCCTTGGTAGTTTTGTCGGAGCAAGCTCAGGCATTGTTTCAGGCTGAAGTTAATCAAGGACTGGAAACAACTTTAGCTAAGGTGAATAAACAGGTGAAATCTCACGAAGTGCTAAATGGTTTGTTTGTGGTGAAAGATGAATGGTTGCCTGAGAATGGCTTAATGACGCCCACTTTAAAAGTAAAGCGTAATGAGGTGGCAGCATATTATAAATCACTGGTAGAAGAGCATGCCGAGGCTAAAGCTGTAATATGGGAATAACCCATCTTCACTATATTGATATTATTTAACCGAAAAATATCCCTGTAATTTTAATGTAAGTACCCCTACCCACTATGTTGGTGGGGTGCTTACATACTCTAAACCCTCACACCTGCTAATATCACTGTTATTCATATCTTTATTCTCTGCCAATTATAATATGGTTCGCTCTTTTTTCCGTTAAGTGCCTTGTTGTATATAGCGTGTTTATACAATTGTTACCTGGGAGCGCCTGCTATTCTGAGTATATTCACACACTCAATCTACAGACTGAATTCACAGGTTAGGAAAATCATCATGAAAGCAAAACTACGTAATGCCTTTAATGCTGAAATGAATATTGCTAAGAAATTGTATTCCAAAAAAAACTATTCAAAATGTTATGTGCACCTGGAAAGGGCTCATATTTTGGGGCAACGTAACTATATTCCCCACGTGGTGAATCATTTTTGGATGTGCAAGGTAGGGGTTAAACAGGGAGATGTACGTGAAGTAGTGGGGCAAGTAACCCGTATGATTATGAGCGTATTTTCTCTATTGGATAACCCTGTCTTTCATACTGTGCCTGTTGGAAATACAGGTCGTGCTCGTGTTAGCCCTGTTAAGCCGATGCCGGTACCAGCGGATTTGGCCGAGTTTTTTAAGTGACCAGTGGAATCTATTTGTCTGATGACACGGGGGCTAAAATCTATGAACATTAAAAAAGCAGTCTTTTTTACCGGTATTACTGTAATGGCGGTTATCACCGGCTTAATTATCTATTTTGTATTTTCTTTTCAACAGGGAAAAGCATTGATTGAGCGCCAGTGGCAGCAGTCTTCCCCTGAAAAAATAGTTAACCTAGGCAGCACTAAAACCCTATCTGTATTGCCACTGGTAAACTGGCACACGGCCAATGATTCACTAAAAGGCGAAGCGGGAGTTTCTTATTTAATTAAAACCGATAATCAAACCATATTGTTTGATGTGGGCTTTAATCGTGATGGTGAGTCTCCTTCTCCCTTGCAGCACAACATGGAGCAACTGGGTGTGAATCTTAAGGATATTGATACCTTGTTTTTAAGTCATCATCATTTGGATCATAGCGGTGGTCAGGGCTGGGTGAACAATAATACTTTTTCTTTAGGTGTTGAACAGGTAGATCTGTCGGATAAACAAATTTTTTCCACGACCAAACTTGAATACCCTAATGCCCAAGTGACGGCGACCCCTAATGCAACTGTAATTGGCGAGGGCATCGCTAGCATTGGTGCCATATCCCGCCAATTATTTATGGGGCGAATCGAGGAGCAAGCTCTTGCCATTAATGTGCAAGGTAAAGGGCTGGTGCTTATCGTAGGTTGTGGTCATCAAACCCTGCCAAAAATTCTAAAGCAAACTGAGCAGGTATTTGATGAACCTGTATATGGCCTAGTAGGAGACTTACATTACCCTGTGCCCATGGGGAGATTGAGTTTGCTGGGACTTAATTTACAGCGTATTTTCGCGTCAGGTGATGGTCCTCTTGAACCCATAGATCAGCAAACCATTGATGCCGAAATAGAAATGTTAAAACAATTAAACCCTGGGGTAGTTGCTCTGGGTGGTCACGATACCAGTGATGAAGTGATTGAACGTTTTAATTCTGAATTCTCTCAGAATTACCAGCATGTTCGAGTGGGGCAGTGGATCACCATCGCGCCATAAATAAAGTACGCTTTACTAATTCGTTTCGACACTCCAAACGGCGAATGCCGGTTGAAAAATACCGGCTACCATACTCTGATAGTTTTGAGGATTTATTTCATGCAATCTATTGCCACTGCCTTGCCGATTTTTTCCTGGCTAAAGCATTATAATGACCAGGTTTTTAAAAAGGATTTTTTAGCGGCGGTTATTGTGACTATCCTGCTTATCCCTCAAGCTTTGGCTTATGCCTTACTTGCGGGTTTACCTGCTGAAGTGGGATTGTATTCCACTATCTTGCCGCTAATTGTTTATGCCTTTTTTGGCAGCAGCCGTACGTTGTCGGTGGCGCCCATGGCCATCGCCTCGTTAATGACCGCAGTGGCATTGGCTGAAGTGGCAAAACAGGGAAGCGCCGATTACCTATCGGCGGCCATTGTTCTGGCTTTTTTATCCGGTGTGTTTTTGTTAATTTTAGGGGCATTTAAATTTGGCTTTCTTGCTAATTTTTTATCTTATCCGGTTATCTCTGGTTTCATTACCGCATCTGCCATCATCATTGCCTTAAGCCAGCTTAAACACTTACTGGGAATTGAAGCTCACGGAATAAATGTTTTTGAACTAAGCACTTCACTGTTTGAAAATTTGACTCAAATAAACCCTAAGACCATGTTATTGGGATTTGGAGTGGTGGTATTTCTTTATTTTTCCAACAAATACGGCGCCAATACTCTACAAAAATTGGGTATTAAAAAAGGGCCTGCACAGGCACTAAGCAAGGCCGCGCCATTATTGGCGGTGTTGGCCACCATTATGATAGTGATTCAAGGAGGGCTTGAAAGCCAAGGGGTTGCAATTGTTGGTGAGATTGAAGTAGGAGTGCCGGTATTGGCTTTACCTGTATTCTCTTTGGAATTGATCAAGGTGCTGATCATGCCCGCGATATTAATCTCAGTAATTGGCTATGTGGAGTCGGTATCCATAGCAAAAAAATTAGCAGCGATACGTCGTGAAAAAATTGATGTTAACCAGGAACTGGTGGGACTGGGCGCTGCCAATATTGCGTCATCACTGTCAGGTGGTTTTCCGGTGGCAGGCAGTTTATCGCGCACCACACTAAATTTTAATTCAGGTGCCATGACTCAGGCTGCCAGCATTTATGCCGCCATTTTAGTCACTGTGGCTTCGTTTACCCTGACCCCCATATTATATTTTTTACCCAAGGCGACTCTGGCTGCCACCATCATGATTGCGGTGATTAGCTTAGTGGATTTTTCTGTGTTTAAAAAAACCTGGAATTACGCTCGGGGTGATTTCTATGCCATCTTAATTACGCTTATAGCAACCTTATTTTTTGGCGTGGAGCTGGGTCTTATTTGCGGAGTGGCCACATCCATCTTTTTGTTGTTATATCGTTCATCTAAACCCCATGTGGCTGAGGTGGGGCTTATGGCAGGTACACAACACTTTAAAAATGTACGTCGCCACGAGGTGGAAACTACTCCTGAAATACTGTCACTAAGAGTGGACGAGAGTTTGTTTTTTGCTAACGCCAGTTTCTTAGAAGACCGCCTCTTTCATTTCCTGAATAAGCGGCGAGAAATTAACAGCGTCATTTTCATGTGCAGTGCAGTTAATGAAATTGACTATAGTGCTCTAGAAATTCTGGATGGCATTAATATACGCCTAATTAACTTAGGCATGAAATTGCATTTATCAGAAGTGAAAGGGCCGGTAATGGATACATTGAAAAACACCAGTTTTATAAAGAACTTAAGCGGTGATGTTTTCCTATGCCAGTATGATGCCTATGTGGAATTGAAGTACAGAGTTAAAGCGAAGGGGTGAAACTGGCTCTAAAATTTCTATGGATATAACCCGAATGAATAATTATTCGGCATCCATATACTGCGAAAAAATACTTACCAGCTCTTTTACTGCAGGCATTAATAAAACCTCAGGCTTAGCAATACAGTAACATTGCCACATTACATTGACCGGTAATTCCAGCTTCATCAATTCTCCACTATCAAATTCCTTACGAAACAGAGATTCAGGGCCAGCTGTTACATAATTTGAGTTGACCACTATGTTTTTGGCCATGGCGTAATTATCACAAATTATATTAGGTTCTAGCGCTACATGTTCGATAAGTTCTTGCAGTTGATTTCCCAACTGGATTGGAATATTGGGGGTGATAGATGGGTAGCTAAATATTTGTTTGGGTGTAACCGAACTTTTTAATTTACTGAGCTCATGATCTTTTCGAACCGCACATACAAGGGATTCCGAACTGGATAGACTCAACTTGAATTCGTCGGAGACACTTTCACGGTCAAAGGGGCCTATGGCAATGTCAATTTCACCAGTGCGTAAAGATTTGAGTAAAGCCTGGGGGGATTCGGTCACCACGGATATTTTGAATGTATGAGATTGCTCGACAAAATCCAACAATACTTTAGGCAGTAACAACTGTTCAACAATTGGGCCTACTCCCAAGTTTATTTTTACCCCTTCAAGGTTAGCCATCAAGTCTAGTTGACGCTCTATAATATGCATCTGATATTGTAATTTTTGACCAGAGTCGATCAAAAATTTGGCGGCCTGGGTGGGGATCATACCAACACTATCACGATGAAAAAGCTCAATACGCAGCTTTTTTTCTAACCTTGTTAAGCGTTTACTAAGTGTTGGTTGGGATACATTAAGTGCTTCGCTGGCACGGTTTATACTGCCTAGTTCAGTGATCGTCGTTATCATTTGAATATCTGAAATATCCAGCATGTGTCTCACCACTTATATGAATTCACTTAATGAGCAGTACTCACTCATTATTGTTTTTTGGTCAGCTTATATTATACCAAATTTTAGGGCGAGTAAGTTCCATGGTACATAACGTTATTGTTGGTATTAGGAAAGCGAGGGCCCTTTGGCTTTGGTACTCAATAACATGAAACGTCATGTTTTTCAGGTTTAAATCGTTATTCTATTTATTCACTACCCCTACAAAGTTAATTCATTACATAAACTAGCCATGCTTCTCTAGACTAAATGAGATATTAAACTTGAATATTCCTGCAATTGAGTAAGGTATTAAATATGAATAATTCAGTGCGCGTCATGTGTACTATCCAGGAAAATGCCATTCAGAAAAAAAGCATTAAAGAGCTGGAACAAATACTTAAGAGTATTTATCAGGGGCATTTTGGTAGTCAATGCCATTTGAATTTTATCTGGTTAACCATGCCTTTTGGTCAATCCTTTTTGGCTGGAGAGAATTCAACCTCCTCCACTGTGCAAATACCGGTGGCAGATGGGCTGGCGCCCGAATTACGACATGCCTTCATGAGCGAAGTTTGCACACAGTGGCAGAGGATTAGTGGTTGTAGTAAAAACGAGATTATTCTAGCTTGTCCAGATGACAGCTATGCACTACGCTATTTTGAAAAAGTGGATGAGCGCTTTAAGCCCTCTCTCACGTATTTTATTAAAATGAAGCTTTTATGGCGCTTAATTATTGGGAAAATTAAAAATGGCTATTTCACTGCCAGTATTAATTTTTAGTCCACTTTTAATTTCAAGGTAATTAGTTATGCCAATGTATACAGTCAGTACTAACAAGCCTCTAGAAATAGTCAAGAGACAAGAGTTGGCTCGGGTCATCATGAATATTCACTGTGGCCTTACTAAGGCACCACAGACATTTGTGAACGTTATTTATAGTCAAAACGTGTCACTCAAAGATGGCATTGCCATAAATGTGTTGGGGAATGTACGCAAAGGTAGGACGCCTGAAATGAATGCTAGATTAACTAAGGATATGCATGAGGCTGTGGCCAATTTTTTAAATATTGGCCAGAACTTGGTAGAACTTTCTCTTTTCGAAGTGAGTGCTAGCTGGGTGATGGAAGGGGGTAATATATTGCCGGAACCGGGGGAAGAGGACGATTGTGAGTGGTTGCAGCAACAGCACTAACCTGAAAGCTAGCGAACCAGTTACCTAAAGCGAAGGCTTTTGTCTCACTAGTCTAAATCAACGGCTTTTATTTGCCATAAAAGTGTTGATTTAGGACGAAGTCAGAGACTAATTTAGTGATCCGCATCGATCATGTTATTCACATAGCGCCAGGCTATCCGCACCGCATTTTTGGCCTCACTTTTAAACATATTTGATCTCACGGTTAAGCCGTCGAGAACAATAAGGATATGTATCGCCATTTCGGTGTGAGATTTAATATCGCCTTCCTTTAATAAATCGGAAATCATTCCCTCCATCCAAATTTTGTGATTTTGAGAAATCTCACGAATTTTAACGCCGATATCTGGGAATTCTTCAGTGGCCTTTATGAACATGCAGCCATGAAAGTCAGGCGCAGCAAACCACTCTTCGTACCAATCAAAGATGGCTTTAACTTTGGTCTTGGGAGTTCGGCGCTTGTCGATAGCGGCGCAAATACTGTCGCGTAGGTCCTGATCTCGTTGAAATAATACGCTTTCGATCAAAAACTCTTTTGATGGGTAGTGTTTGTAAAATGTCATTTTAGCAACATTTGACTTGGCAACAATACTATCCACACCCACTGCGTGGTATCCATTTCTAGAAAATAGGGCCGTGGCCGCATCTAAAATAGACTTCTTTTTTACATTCAATGACTTGTACCTTGACTATTTATAATTATTGACGGATTACGGCTCCGAACGTAATATTGGCATACAGACTGATCTGTATGTTTTTATGCAAGAATCAATCTACTTCCTGTACTGAAGCCTATCATAGGTCTAGCACCACTACCTAAGATGTATGCAGAAGTAATGTACTATCAGCAACATGGATGAGATAAAAGTGTCTAACTTAAATATAGAAGATCCTAGAGGCCAGGCTTTAAAGGCCATGGCATTAAGTTTACCAATTAAAGCCTGGAATGATAATGAAGTTTTTGTAAACTCATTGAAAGAGTGCGTGAAATCTCATGTGCTTGGTAATAATAAAATGATTGCTGCGCTTTCAAGTGGCAAGTTTACCCTTGAGCAGGTGAAGAAAATACACCTAGAATACCGCCATGCCATTGTTCAACTTTTTACCGACGCATTACTGATGGCCCAGTTTCAAACTCGCCAGCTAGAGCCAAGGTTAGCCCCTGGTGATAAAATGGCCCCTCGTGCATTGCTAACCCTGAACATATTAGATGAGTTTGGTTTCACGCCGGGAGTAGCCACTAACGGTTATTACAAAGGGCATCACGAATATTCCCATTACGTGTTGTATGAAAAGCTGTTAAATGAACTAGGCGTGTCCGCGGCCGACCGTATTTCACATGTCCCAAGTGGAATCGCTAAAGAAGTCAGGGATTTTCTTGAATCGTCTTTTTCTGATTACTCCAGCATCGTTGCACTACTGGCGGTGGCCGAGGAGCAGGTTATTATTTTCAGTCCGCCGTTAAGAAAATCAGTTGCCAAGCATGAACATGATGTCTCCACTGGTTACTATCGAGTACATGGCACTACTACAGACGGCGATACCGATGGTGCTGATGATGATCACGAAAATGATTTATGGATTGCCCTTACTCAATCTTGCACACAAGATCAGCAAGATAAAATATTATCTATGTGTCAAAGTTATTGCGATTTATGGGATAAGTTTTGGAATCATCAGTATCAAGATAATCTAACAGTTACGCATACTGAAGAGCAGGCTCAGGCCGAACCTGCATAGTAGTTACTTAAATTAATGACTGCATTAACAGTGCAGTCATCTAGATTAAGCAAAAACTTAAAGATAGTTAACGCTAAAATTTGAGCTATCCATAGCGGCACCTCCTTGTGCTGTCGTCTGTACGACCTTCCTTGAGTTTCTTCCCTGAACTATCAACCCTCCACAGGTACGGCTAATCATAGATTGCTTTAGTTACCATGTATACAGATCAGTACATTTAAATTATACTTATCGGTATAGTTGGTGGTCGGCTTTAGACTGATAGTTTTTGGTCAATAATAGTGCATAAATGGAAATGCAGGGAGTAGAGGTAGAAAATAATGAGTATCGCAGATTCTCTTAGTGATAAAGAACTTGAGCTTGCCAATCTTGTAGATTTTTATAATGACAATTTTGCAGAGCGTAGAATTGGAAAAAAAAGATCGGCTCGGTTGGAAACTATCATACTGAGTTTAATTTCGGCTATTAATGTTGAAAGTGCTATTAAATACACCACAGCCGTTAAGCTTGGGAAAATTGTATTGTGGAAGGATGAGAGCACCATATCGAATCGTATATTTCACGATAGCAAGCAAAAATCGAGCATTCCTCGAGATAAAATTAGCCATAATAGAATGTGTAATGAAGTATATGAACGCCAGATAAAAGCTATACTTGCCATTAGGTCACGCGCTAATAAATATTCATGGGCTGGGGTTAAGATTGATGTAAAAGGCCACCCCATTAATTCAATAATAAGATTAAAAGATGTGAATCAAAAAGCCATCATGCATGAGGAACAAAGAGCAGCGGTGGCCAGTGAAATTAATACCTTGTTTAATGAGTTAACGGAACTTGGTTTAACCGCTTGTCCAAGATAAGCGTTGTTAATAGTTTTTAAATCAGCATAAAATTCAAACCCTATTTAGATACTCCTACCTAAAAATGACCTTCAGGGCTTTATCGATAAAAGCCCTGAAGTTTTTCTCTGTGATTCTTTAAGATCATTAAAGCCAGTTGAGTCCGTAGCCAAATACACCAAGTCCAAGAAGGTTCACACTATAAATTCCTAAAAGTGTTTTTAATTGCTTTTGGCGGCTCACCATATCGTAGACCCAGTAGCACATCAGATAGAAGGTTAAATATCCAAACAAGAATATAAACCAGGGGAACTTGGCATTCCATAGGGGCCATTCCCAAGTAAGTGCACCCACAGCATTAAGCATTATCTCAACTCCCACCGAGAAGGCGGCAAAACAGCAGGCAAGTAATAAGCGATTGTTCACGCCTAATATTTTTCTATTCTTGTCTGATGGCAATGCGAGAGTGGCGGCAATGCCGGTTATGGCAAACATCATAGATATTTCAATATTCAGGCCTATCAACATGACAAATGCAGAATCGTTACCAGGTGTGCCCCACAGGGGGGCGAAATCTGAGAGATTAAAAATAATGCCATTAATGATTTCATTAAAAATATCCATTCCCAAAAATGCCAGGGCGGCTATCACACGGTTCCAGTTGCCCTTGTCTATCTCCTGAAAATAGATATAAAGCACCACTAGGAACATGGGAATGATGTGCCAGGAAAACTGACTTCCATCGCGCAATAGAGACTGGGCTTGTAATGCACTTTCTGTAATCATAATTAGGCTGTATTCATTTTGTTAGTTGATGTGGCATAATTTATAAGAGAAAAATTTAAGGAGTTAACGAATGCAGGCCAATCACTTATGAAAAGTGGCCACCGTGGGCAAGACAGCGTATCTGCTGCCTTTGTGATTGGTATATTGAAGGCGGTGCAGCAGCTAGACAATTCACTTTTTACAAAACTTGGGGGGTATTTACGGCAGAATAGGCTGGATACACGCAGTTTAATTGATCCTGTACAACGTATTCCCCACGGTAAATTATTGAAATTATTAGAGCAAATAAATCGACTAGGTTGTGACAAGCGTGATCTCTTTATAGAAATTGGGTCTAGGCTGACCCCAGCCAGTTTTAGTGCGCTAGGCTATGCCGCCACCAGTTGCAGAACTCTGGGTAAGGCCATTGAAGTTATCCCTATTTATGAAAAAGTAGCCGTGACACTTGGACAAACCTGTTTAAAGAAGCATGAAAATCATCTTGAGTTAAGTTGGAATTGCACTAGCAATAGCGAGCACTACCTATATTTCCTTGAAGAAATTATTTTGGCTGCTTGGGTTCAACTGGCCAAAAATATCACCAATACCCAGGTTCAAGCAGATAAGGTTTTATTTACTGGGCCCAAGCCTGAAAATGTACAATTTTTTAAAAAACTGTTTGGTGATAATTTAGCTTTTAATCAAGCCGAGGCGACAATAATATTTAGCAAGAAAATTGAAAACCTGGCAATTGTTCAGTTCGACCCCTTCATCAATAACCTAATGAAGCAGCAGGCGGCACAATTACAACAATCGTTAAATTATGAGCAAAGCCTAAGTCAGGCTGTGAGCCAATCTATTTACCGGGGTTTAATTAAGGGTGACTTTTCTCAAGAGCACATTGCAGCTGAACATAATATGTCGGCGCGCACTTTGCGCAGAAATTTAACCGCACAAGACACCAGCTACATGAAAATTCTGGCGCAGGTTCGCCGTAAAAAATCAAAGGAATACCTGCAAGACAATAACTTGTCCATTTTTGAAGTAGCCATGTTATTGGGTTACAGCGAACACAGTACGTTCTCAGCCGCCTTCAAAAAATGGTATGAGCAATCGCCGCTTGAATTCAGAGAAAAGAAGGTTTGAGCACCTGAGCAGTCAACTCAGGTATCACTTTAAACGGGGTTGAGCGAGATTGAGGCTAACTTTTTCAAAGAAGACCCCACCATATACAAATTTAGCTTTTTGGGTTCACGCTATATCAACTCAAGCATATGTTCGGCATTACTCACCTCAAACTCTTTAGGGGCTTCAACGTTTAATATTTTCACCACACCATCTTCCACTAGCATGGCATAACGCTTGGAGCGTAACCCACCAAACGAACCGGTTTCCATGCCCAGGCCCAGTTGTTTGGTAAATGCGCCGTCGCCATCACCCAGCATAATAATATTGTCGCAATTGTGGGCATCGCCCCAAGCCTTCATAACAAACGCATCGTTAACCGCCAGACAAATAATGCCATCCACTCCCTTGGCTTTAAACTTATCGCTATTAACCACATACCCTGGCAGATGCGCCTCAGAGCAGGTAGGGGTAAAGGCACCGGGCACTGCAAATACCACTACCTTTTTATCTTTAAATAAATCATCGTTAGAAAGAGTTTCCATGCCATTTTTGCCCAAGCATTGGAAGCTGGCTTGTGGAAGGTGGTCGCCATTTTTAATCATGTTACGCTCTTGTTTTAATGAATATGACTCGAAGTTTAGTGAATGACTTATTTGTTGTCACGACTTTATAAGCCCGCCGTTTTCAATTCTATATTGAATGGGTGTTATCTTGTTCCAACGTACAAATGCGCGCCTAAAATTAACGCATTCGGAATAGCCCAACAAGTTACTGATTTCCGCCACAATAATCGGTGTAGAGCTTAGATACTCACAGGCCAGTACATTGCGCACTTCATCAAATACTCGCCTAAAGTTGGTGTTCTCTTCTTTTAGGCGGCGGCGCAGGGTGCGTTCACTCATGGCTAATTCGGCGGCTATACGACCAATATCTGGAAAATTTCCACTGGCGTGCATCAACAGGCTTCTTACTTTTGCGGCCACATCTTCGCGGGTATTGAGCTTGCGCAGCATTAACTCACACTGTTGCTTAAAAATAACACGGCCGCTGGGGTTAGCCGTTTTTAGCTTGGCATTAAGTAGGCCGTTTTTTACCACTTTCAGTTGGCAGTGTTCTTGGTCAAAGTGCACTGGCATGGAAAATATCTGTTGGTAAATGTTTTGATATGTTGGCGCGGGGAAGTCGAGCTGTAATTGAATATCGAATAGCGGCTGGTTTAACAGGAATTCGCCCAATACCACTATGGTAGAAAAAGTGGCCTCCATGATGGTGCGCCGTTGATGGGAGGTAGGGGCATCGGTGACTACTCGTAAAACCGTGCTGTTTGGTGTATCGAATAACTCACACCTAACCAAAGGGTTCAAAATGGGGTGGTAACGAATCACCAGGCGCAAAACTTCTTCAAGGTCGGTGCAGCTCATCAAGGCAAAGCCTAATGTTCCTAAGCTGGTGATACTAACGTGTTGGCCAAAACGCAGAGCTAAAGAGGGGTCACCGCTGACTTCGGCGGTGCGCTGTAATATTTGCTCCCACACATGCAAACGCGCCTCAAAAGCGGGGGGTGCTTGATCGCCCTTACCATCTGATAGATTAAACAGATCATCCGTATTAATCCCTTGCTCATTGGCCAGGGCAATTAACGGCTTATAAAATCCCACTTGATTGAAATTCACAGGCGTCCACTTCCTTCTAAAGCCTATAATGACTGGCCGAAAATGATCTATCGGTTGGCCGAAAATGATCCGGTTACTTGCTGCGTTTTCACTATAATCGAAAGAACCACTCACTAGAAGAGGTTCTAGAAAATGACGGTTGTATTGCAATCATCGAGAATGCCAGACGGAATTGAAATTAAAGTGCGCAATCGACAGTTCAACCTTGAACAGCAGTTGGAAGGTGACTGGTTAGATGGCGATGCTTTTAAAACTGCTTTTTTTAATAGCATGAGCATGAGCTTCCCCATAGGTGAAAAATCCTTTATCGACAGTGTTCGTGCGTACTCCGATGAAATAAACGACCCTAAGCTGAAAAAGGAAATGAGTGGTTTTTTTGGCCAGGAAGGCATGCATAGGCGTGAGCATCAAAAATATAATGAATTATTGTGCGCCAAACGAGGTTACAACCTTGAGAAGCTAGAGTCGGGCTGGGCTAAGCGTGTGAGTCAACTGAATAAACGTGGCACTAAATTAATGGTGTTGGGTGGCACAGTGGCAGCAGAGCACTTTACCGCCATTCTGGCAGAAAAATTACTACAGGGCTGGTTATTAGAAAACGTTGCCCCTGAAATGAAAAGTATGTGGTTATGGCATGCCAGTGAAGAGCTGGAGCATAAGTCGGTGGCCTTTGATGTTTACCAAACAGTGGGAGGCTCGTACAAATTACGCAAATTCATGCTGCGACTTTTCACCTTACATTTTTTAATGGACATTATGGCCAGTACCTTCAGTATGCTGCGCCAGAATAAACAGCTATGGAAATGGAGTACCTTAAAAAGCGGGATGAAATTTACCTTCGGAAAAGGTGGGTTAGTACGGACACTTTGGCCACAGTACGTCTCGTTTTACAAAAAAGATTTTCATCCTTGGAATAATGATAATAGAGAGTTGCTGGAGAATTATCTGGCCGCCGAGACAGTCGCTTAAATTTAAAAAATAAAACTAATATAAAAAAGCGCTTAATTTATTGAGCGCTTTTTTCATTTATGAACCAAGAATTAAATCTCTCCAAGATCGTTCTCCATAAATGAAGAGGCATACCTTGAAGGTATGCTCTACACAGTCGGCGGATAAAATAATAATAAATATTTAGGTGCACAAGAAATGAGATGAATTCTCAAGGTGATAATGTTAAAAGAGCAACGCTGCCCCACAGGCAAACAGAGTCATGATAAACAGGAACCACTTTAGAGTATTGGCTTGCACCTTAATGGCCATCTTTACCCCAATGGCTGCTCCCGCCATAGTACCCACCGCTAATATTAACCCTGGCACCCATAATATTTGGTCCTGCCATATGAATATCACCAATGCCAGTGCGGTGAAGGCTAGAGTGCACACCATCTTAAGGGCGTTGGTGCGCACTAGGTCGTAACGTAAACTGCCTGCTAGGGCAGCGATTAAAATAAAGCCCACACCCGCTTGTACAAAGCCCCCGTAAAAACCCGCAAGCAATAGGGTTACTACGGCCATGGGCGAATCTTTCATCTTTTTGGGCACCACACCCAGCTCCGGCATAATAGTAGAGGGGCTAATTAAAATAATCAGCGCCATGCCCACCATAGTGATTAATAACAGGGGTTTTAAAATCCATTCAGGGGAAAACGAGGCAGCACAGGCCCCGAGTATGCCGCCGACTAAAGTGGGCAGCAGTATCGGGCCAATGTCTGAGGTATCTAGTTTGTCGTGTTTTTTAAAGCCTTTTATGGCCACCAGAGATTGTAGAAAAACTCCTACACGATTGGTGGCGTTGGCGATGTCGGCGGGTAAACCCATGATCATTAGCGCGGGAATAGTGAGGTTGGAGCCTCCCCCTGCCATGGTATTAATGACCCCGGCAATCAAACCTGTGGTGATCAGCAATATTATGTGGCCGGCAGAGTAATCAATCATTTTCGGCGGACTCTCATTGATTTAAGGGCGCTACTATAACAATAAAGGGGGGAATAATTCAGGTTCCATTTAAAGGCATAAATAACGGTTAATTTATGATGGCAAAAATAGGTTTAGAACAAGCCTATTCTAAACATTGGTGGAGAACGTGGCTGTGAGCTTAATTCAAAAGTAGTCCTTGTCTATTTTCACTTGGGAATTAGTACATTTTGTTGCTACGCATATCTAATTCTATTTCTAAATAAATTACACATATCTATTCAAATGGATGTTTGTAAATTTTCCTATACTAATTGTAAGTCTGCGGCCCAATTTCGCATTTTTTAGGAGAGCTTTACCAAGTTTATAGAAAGCGAAAATTTACAATTTACGTTTGCAAAAATCTTAAGCCGTTCTGTTTTTGGCTTCCTCAATAATAAATACAGAACTATGCCATAGATGACAATCACGCTAGCTTGCTGGGCCAAGGCACTTAGGAGCAACCAGTCAGTATTGGCACATTTCATATTGTGGTGATGGCTATGGTAGGCCTTGGAATCGTGTATATTGACTATGTGGTTAGGAATGGCAGCCATTATTGGACGTTTTCTAATCTAAACTATCAGATAGTCTCGATTTTTATATTACTCTTAATTTGTAAACGAATGCCATGAACACCAGCTCAAACCCTAAAGTACAAGAGTATCGCCGTCGTATTTGCACGGCCATGAACTTCATAAGCAATAACTTGCAAACCGAGTTAACGCTGGATGAAATTGCTCAGGCGGCTCACTTCTCCAAGTTTCACTTTCACCGTTTGTTTAATTCTATGGTGGGGGAAACCGTGGGGGAGTTTAACAAGCGCTTACGGGTTGAAGGTGCCGCTCGTACTCTTATCCATGATCCATCTATAGATATCACCCGTCTTTCGCAAAATTTCTGTTTTTCCAGTTCACAAAATTTTGCTCGCAGCTTTAAACAACACTTCGGGGTAACGCCCAGTGGCTTTAAAAAGGAAAATAGCAACCAGCGACACATTATTAGCAACACAGGACACTCATCTGAAAACCTTACAACCTATGATGTGAATACGGTGGAATGGGAAGATCCGAGCCCTAGCATGCAGCATGAATACAAGGTGAGTATTGAGCACATAGACAGCCTAGAGGTGGCTTACACACGACGGTTGGGCGCTTATGGCTTTGAAGGGTGCAGTCAGGCTTACGACAAGCTTATTCCTTGGGCCATTAGTCGTGGGCTCATCATGAGCGAAAAAATTATCGGGGTCATCTGGGATAATTCCAGTGTCACCGCCGAAGAAAATTGCCGCTATGACGCCTGCATTACTATTCCCACGGGCTTTGTGAACAGTGGTGAGATGGCATTACAAACCCTTGCCAAGGGCACCTATGCGGTATTTAACATAGTCATCATGAATAACGATTTTGATACGCCTTGGAAAAATATCATGGGCGATTGGTTACCCAAAAGTGGCTATGTACCAGACGACAAACCTTGCTACGAGATTGTTATTCAAAGTGGCCATGATAATCCACAAGGTAAGTGGTTAATCGCCATGCATGTGCCCATTAAGTTACTGTAAAGAGCAAGAAAAATAATAATTCACCAACCTGTGTAGGCAGGTTGGTATGTGAGGATTACGCCTTTATTAAGGCAGAGGACAGAAATGCCAGTCATTGATATTCAACAGGTTAAGCGCCGTCATCCTCTTGGAGATTCCTTTGTGGATGCCTTGAAGGGCGTTGATTTTCAGGCCAACAAAGGGGAATTTGTGGTGCTAATGGGCGCCAGTGGCAGTGGTAAAAGCTCCTTGCTTAGCATTATAGGCGCTATGGATGAAGCCACCTCAGGGCAAGTTTTCATTGCGGGTAAAAACTTGTCTAGCTTAAATGACAGGCAGAAATCTCAATTAAGGCGCGATCATATTGGTTTTATTTTTCAGTCCTTCAATCTTATTGCGGTATTAACGGCGTTGGAAAACGTGATGTATCCGTTAAGTTTACAAAAAGCCAAAAATGCTAAAGCACGGGCCACAATCGCTTTGCAGCAAGTTGGGCTGGGGGACTTTTTACAACATCGCCCTACGCAATTATCGGGTGGGCAAATTCAGCGTGTGGCCATTGCCCGTGCCTTGGTAACAAACCCCGCGGTGATTCTAGCCGATGAACCCACTGCTAATCTTGATTCCAAAAATTCAACGCAAATTATTCAACTGATGAAGACGTTAAGCCAGGAGCAAGGGCTCACGTTTATATTGGCCACGCATGATGAAAGCATTATTCAATCTGCCACGCGTGTGGTTGAGCTTAAAGATGGCCTGTTAATTAAAGACGTCTCTAAAAATCATCATTCAGAAAATGCACGTTAGAGCCCAGTTAAAAGTCGAGTGTATAAGCTCATTTATATAGCTTATTTTTTAATATTAATAGTAAGAATAAGAACAAGGGAAACACGTGAATAAACTCACTCGGAATACAATTGCGTTATGCATTATTTGGTTAAGTCTTATGTTACCGGCCTTTGCTGATACGCTCACTCATATTCCCGAAACTCAAAACTTAAGAGAAATGGAAATTAATAGGCTGCAATTGGTTGATAACAAAACCCAGCAACAACAGCGCCTATTATGGTTCATACAAGCCTCTTATTGGATGATAGAAAAAAATGCCGAGTTTGAACAAATAGAAGCACTCGATAAGCAAATTGAATTCTACCTAAAAAGTCACCCAACAGATTACGAACTAATGGCGCTAAGGGGCAGTATTGTAAGCTTTAAAGTGACCTATGTTTTACAAAACCTTTCAAAGGTGCGTCTGTTTGGCAGTCAAGCCAACCGCCTAATGGATAGAGCGGTTAATGCTGCACCAGAAAATTTAGGTGCTCGCTTACAGCGAGGCATTAACAGTGCGATTGTGCCTAGCTTTTTAAGGCGTGCTCATTACGGCGTGACCGATTTAAATTATTTGAAACAAAAACTAGGGGAGGATATTGCTCCTGGGTTTTTAAATATGGTCGATACCTTCTTAGCCTTGGCTTTAAGAAACGACAATAAACAAGATGAAGCGCGTACTTTATGGAAAACCGTAATAGCTAAGAAAGATCCGGTTTGGAGTGTCCAGGCTGCCCAATATTTAGATGATATGTAAGGCGAATATAATGCAGTTTAAAATAGCTCTACTTAATGTCATTCGCAACTACCGGCGTAGTCTTATTACGCTTGTTGCCATTCAGTTTGGGGTGGCCAGTCTCATTATTTTTGGTGGCTACATTAGCGCCATGCATGAAGGTCACCGTGAAGGGATTATTCATTCAGAATTGGGGCACATTCAAATTTATAAAAAGGGCTTTAATGATTATGGTACCTCTGAGCCCGAGGCTTATTTATTGTCCCCTGAATTACAACAGAAAACACAGGCGGCCATAGACAGTATTGAGCATGTGGTGCTGGCGACGCCTAGGCTAAACTTTTCAGGCCTCATTACTAATGGTCGTCATTCCATTGCCGTAGTGGGTGCGGGGATAGATGCCGATAAAGAAGCCATGCTTAGTTCGTCTATTAATATTATAAAAGGCGAGTCTTTATTTCCAGAAAACACCGCCGGTGGATTAATCGGTGCCGGCTTAGTTAAAGCGCTTAACGTAGAGGTTGGTGAATATTTAACGCTCTTGGCCAGCACAGCAGACGGTGCCATGAATGCGGTAGATGTGGAACTAACTGGGGTGTTAAGCACAGGCGTACGAGAGTTAGATAACATCATCATTCGCTTAAATTTAAACCACGTGCAAGATTTAATGTATACCCAGGATGTTACCCGTTTAGTGTTAATGCTAGATGAAACAGAGCATACGCAACAGGTGGTGAAGCAACTTAATCAAATTATAGTGGATCAAGAACTGAATTTAGAAATTAAAACCTGGGATGAATTAGCCACCTTATATAACGAAGTAGTGGCCATGTACGGCAGTATTTTCTTCTTCATTAAACTTATTGTCTTATTTATTGTGGCATTGAGTATTTCCAATACCATGCTCATGTCAGTGATGGAGCGGACCAATGAAATAGGCACCATTCGCGCAATTGGTGCCACCCGCAGTGGTGTTGTCTTTATGGTGATGACAGAAGCGGGCATATTAGGGGTAATTGGTTGTCTTGCGGGTATTGCCACCGGATTTATTCTGGCTGAAACCATTACCGCATTGCAATTTATGATGCCCACGCCTCCTGGTGCCACTCAAACGTATCCGGTTAGGGTGTTTTTTGAAACGGGTATTATCCTTGAAACCGCCGCATTAGGATTGGTGATGGCGGTTGTGTCCAGTATATACCCTGCGGTAAAGGCGTCTCGTTTACAGATTACTCAAGCGTTACGCTTTGCATAGGGAGTTTTATATGAAACGTTTATTTACTTTTTTATTGTTTGTTTTTTCAACGCCGCTTTGGGCACTTAACAACGCCGTGCCCAATGCCAATGAACTGGTGTCTATACTAGACAGTTACCGGGGGTATAACGATTCTGGTTTTACTATGCAAACCACCACCGTGAGTTATAAGAAGAATCGTAAACCACGTACCAATCAAGTGTTGGTAAAAGTACTGGGCGATAAATCCCATGTAACATTTGAATCGCCCGCTCGCGAAAAAGGCCGCATGATTTTAAGCCGAGACAATAATATGTGGATCTATTTTCCAGGTACTCGCAAGGTAGTGCGAATTTCAGCCGCGCAGAAATTATTAGGCGAAGCCAGTAACGGTGATATATTAGGCACGGCATTGTCCACTCATTACAGCGCTAAAATTATTGGCGAGGCCAAGATAGAAGAAACCGATACCTTCAAACTAGAGCTGCTGGCCACTCATAAAAAGGCCTCTTACCCTAGAATCGTTTTCTATATGGATAAAGACTCACAGCATAAACCTATCAAGAGTGATTATTTTTCTCGGTCAGGAAAATTGCTAAAGAGCGCTTTTTATAAAGGCTTTATGAAGGTAAATGGTGAAGAGAAAATACACAAGATGTTGTTTATTAACCCGCTTATAGAAGGCAGTTATACCTGGATGCGATTTGACAATATGCACAAAAGCCAGCTGCCAGAGACCTTGTTTAATAAAAGTAACTTGGTGAATTAATGGCAAGCGTTGCAAGGGCGAAATTTTTTACATGAATTTTAAAAAAGCCTTATTTATATTGGTGCTGGTCGGTGCTCAAATGGGCACTCAAGCGAGTGCCCAAACTAAGCCTGAAAATGTTAACGATATTGAAGACCCCTTTGACAATGCGCCTGTAGAAGCGCCCTCATTGTTAAATAGCCAAAACCGCTTATTTTATTACCAGCAATATAATCAGGCCAGCGAAGGAGCGGACAATTCCACTCACCAGTTGGCGGTAGACCTTCAAGTTCAAACCCAGCAAGGGGAAAACTGGCAAGCACTTACCCGTGTAATGGCCACTGACAATAATCACGAAGATACCCAAACCCATGTATTAGAAGCCTACGGCAGCTGGAGCAGTGATTCTAAGCGCTATGGATTGAAAATGGGGCGTATAAAACCCCAGTGGAGCAACGGCTACAATTGGAATTTAGCTAACTTGCTGCGTCCTTACCAAGATCGTCCTTATCTAGATGCCGATAATCTAGAGCAACTTAAAGGCTGGGATTTAATCGCTGCCAACTTTAATTATGGTTCATGGCAAATGGCGGGCTATGTGGTGGACCTACCTCAGTCAGGCCAAAGTGCCACAACCCAACAAGTATTAAGAATGGCATACACCGGCAACATTGATGGCTCTTGGTTGGTTTATCAGGTGCCCGGTAGCAAGCCTAGTTGGGCCGCCAATATGAGCAGTTTATTTGGAGACCACTGGCTAATAAGAACAGAGGCATCGGTTGAGCAAAACCGAGAGAAAGCTTCTACGCCATTAAGTGAAAATCAGCATGAGTATATAAAGTGGGTGGTGGGGCTGGCCTACCAATCTACTAACGCTGGGCTGTTTAGTGCTGAATACTTGTATAACCAGCATGGTTACAGCAAGGCGGAGTGGGCTTTTATTGAAGAGTTAATCTTGAACGGCAGTGAAACTACCTCGCAGTCACAGCAAGCCGTAGGACAGCTGCGTAAACATTATGTGTATTTGCAGTACCTAAGTGAAGAAAGTTGGGATTTATGGCAGTACCGCCAAAGCGTGCAAATTAACCTAGATGACGACAGCCAACTGCACCGGCTTGAGGTATACAAAGCCTTCAACGATGAACTGTCGGCGCGTCTACAGCTGGAATACTTTTCTGGGTGTGATACCTGCGAGTACGGATTGGCCGAACTCACTTTGGCTTCGCGGCTTGCCTTGTATTGGTCGTTTTAACTTACCTCTTGAATGCTAAGTGCTCATGAATAGTGAGTGCCCATGAATTGTCAGTACTCATAATCCCCGTTATTCAGCTATCTGTGCTGTCCTAGTACCAGCGATAGCCCCATTCTTTAGCTCATTTTTTAGACTATTCGGCTCTAGCCAAATATTGTCTTAAAACCATAGGCATTGAAAAAGCTTCAGGCTTGGCTTGAAATGACCATTAATAAGGCTTCAGCCTAGGTTTAATGGGGGTTTTGGCGCTTAGGCTAGGATTTAGATAAACGAGTAATACCCATTTCATACTATGGTAGTAGCTATGGACATTAATCCTAAAGGTGTTTATTGTCTTTCTGGTCAAGAAATGGCTTGTTGCATCAATTAGCGCAAGTGGACAATAAAGCTTTTTAAACAGCTACTTGATGCTAAAAGCACAATAAGAATAAAAAGAAATAGGCGCCACATCGTCGCCAGCACTAAATATCCAGATTCAAGTATCAAGACTCAAATTCTATACTTAAATATCAAAGACTAAAATATCAAAGACTAAAATATCAAAGACTAAACCCGAAAATTATTCTGTCAATTTAATGAGGGACCACGTTACCTAATTACTTATTCACAAATTTAAACCGGTTGTTATTTTTATATTTTGCCATTTTCATCTGCCTATTTTTATCACCGGCATGGCAATAAAATCCTAAATTGTTTTAGGTGACTGGATAATTTTGCACAGCATTAATTTGCAGTGCAAAACAGCGAGTAAAGTTTTCCACGATTCTTTACTCCTGTCTCTGTAGCAAATCTTAGTACGCTACAGTTTGCTAAATCACAAAAACACGGTTCATCCGGTTTAGGTGTTTAGCAGCCATCGTGGGCAACCAATCAGTCTTAAGGCACGGTGCATCCGGTCAGGGCCTGGTTAAACAATAAAATAAAAAAGGGGGGTTCTATGGAACTCTTATACAAAGTTGAAGACAAGCCACCTGTGGGCACGTCTATACTACTGGCGGCGCAGCATTTGCTAGCGGCGTTAGGTGCAATTATCGCAGTACCCTTAGTGGTAGGCGGTGTACTGGGTTTATCCACCGAAGACATGGTCGTACTGGTAAACGCCGCCATGTTGGTCTCTGGCGTCGTCACTATTATTCAATGTAAAGGCGTTGGCCCCGTCGGTATTCGCTTACCCGTAGTCATGGGCACCAGCTTCACGTTTGTGGGGGTATCCATTGCCATTGGTTTCGAGCATGGCGTGGCGGGCATATTAGGCTCAGCCTTGGTTGCCTCGTTAGTGATGATTATCGGCAGTTTCTTCATGCCCATGATTCGCAAGCTGTTCCCACCTATTGTAACCGGTACTGTGGTTACCCTGATTGGTTTGTCCCTTATCCCTGTAGCTGTTGACTGGATTGCCGGTGGCCAAGTAGGCAGTGAAGGTTACGCGTCTATTCCCAATTTAGTGATTGGTCTGCTGGTATTGTCTTTGGTAGTAGTATTGTCGCAGTTTGGTAAAGGTATCTTTGGCGCGTCCGCTGTTGTTATTGGCATTGTGACGGGTTTTGTTGTTTGTGCCTTTGCTGGCCTTGTAGATTTCACCCCAGTTGAACAAGCTGCATTAGTTGCCTTGCCTAGCCCGTTTCACTTTGGTTTAAGCTTTCCTATTAGTGGCATTATCGGTATGTCTATCGCGTACTTGGTAACTATTATTGAATCGACAGGTGACTTCCTAGCGCTTTCAGATGTCACCAAAACCAAGCTTACCGGTAAAAAACTGTCACGCGGTATTCTGGCAGATGGTCTGGGTTCAGCTTTGGCATCAATCTTTTCTACTACGCCGTTTTCTTCTTTCTCGCAAAACGTGGGCATTGTCGGCATGACCGGTGTGGCCAGTCGTTATGTAGTAGCCATCACTGGCGCCATGTTGGTACTGGCTGGCTTGTTCCCAATTTTGGGCGCGCTAGTGGTCATTATTCCTTTACCTGTATTAGGTGGTGCTGGACTGGTGATGTTTGCCATGATCATTACCGCAGGTGTGAATATCCTCTCTAAAACCGAACACAACAAGCGTAACGGCATCATAGTCGCCGTGGGCATTGGTGCAGGCATGGCAGTAACCGCTCGCCCTGAATTGTTGGGTAACTTGCCTGAATTCTTAAAAGTCATTTTAGCCTCGGGCATTACCACTGGTTCGCTAGTGGCCTTGTTCCTTAACCTGATATTGCCTGGTCGTGAAATTGAAGCCATGGATGACGACGAAACTGAAGAATTACCTTCGGCGCAGTCTTCTGTACAATCTTAATGGCGTAATGCATTAATACCTGAAAACTAAAAGCCCAGGCGATTTACACAATTGCTTGGGCTTTTTTAATTTTAATTGGCGATATATTTATGGGTTATTTTTTGAAATTGGCCATTCTTCATGGCATTGGAAAATTCAGCATCAAACAATGGAACTAATTTCTTGAGTTGCTTTTTTTTAGAGAAGGTTAAATAAGCAGGCTGTTCAATATACGGTACGGGCAATGGCTGCACATTTTTAATTTGATTCACTTTCAATACACGCCCTCCCACATAACGATTAACCAGTACTAGGTCGATACGTCCGTAACTTAGTTTACGAAAATTTTGTTCAAAGTTATTAACAAACTCAACTTTAAACATGCCTTTATTGAGTGCTGTATCAAACCCTTTACTGGTTTTGAAACCGCGCATTAAACCCACAGTTAATCCGTTTAAATCTTCAAGTGAGTTAAATTTCATTTGAGATCCTATTTTTTCAAAAAACACCAAGGACGAGACATGAATAGGAACGCTGGTGTAATCCATAAATAAGGCTCTTTCTGGGGTTTTAAAGGCGGCAAACATGCAGTCTAGGGAGCCTACCTTTATCTTGTGTAGAATGCGCTCCAGCGGCATGGTAACGATATCAACCTTAATATTTAGGTTGTTAGCAGCCAGATGAAACAGGTCTACATCCATGCCCAGCAGGATATTATTCTCCATGTAATGAAGTGGTGGAAAAGCCCCAGTGACAGCACAGCTGAGCTTGTCCAGAGCATGGGAATTTGAAACCATCAATAGCAGTATCAAACTGGTAAGACCTGAAACCTTCTTCATTAACCCTAGCCTGTATATTGGTATGGTAGTGGTTTAATCATCTTCATTCAGTGTAGTCAATAATGGCTTCATCATGAGCTTGAACAGGCTTGTTTATTAATAGGTAATAAGTCCATGAGCCTGATATGCATACTGAAAATAAAAGCGTGTGTGCTGATTGATTGTATTTGATAAAATGCCAGGTTAAGGCATTCAATATCCTTTCTTGTGCCAAATGACTAATCTTTATCTATGAGCAGTTTTCGTAATGTGTTGTGATTTTTATGACTGCCAGCGCTTAATACAGGAAGTCCCATGAAACTTTTTTACAAAGTTGAACAAAAGCCACCACTGGCCACCTCTACCTTATTGGCAGCACAACACTTGCTAGCGGCTCTAGGAGCGATTATTGCGGTGCCCTTAGTGGTAGGCGGTGTTTTAGGTTTATCCACCCAAGACATGGTGGTACTGGTAAACGCGGCCATGTTAGTGAGCGGTGTGGTCACCATTATTCAATGCAAAGGGATTGGGGAGCTGGGTATTCGTTTGCCCACCGTTATGGGCACCAGTTTTACCTTTGTGGGTGTGTCCATTGCCATTGGCTTAGAGCACGGTGTGGCCGGCATATTAGGCTCTGCCTTAGTAGCCTCGTTAGTGATGATAATAGGCAGCTTTTTTATGCCCATGATTCGTAAACTATTTCCGCCTATTGTTACCGGCACCGTGGTGACGCTAATTGGATTATCGTTAATTCCGGTGGCGGTAGATTGGATTGGCGGCGGCCAAGTAGGGCAGGTCGGTTACGGTTCAAATACTAATTTGTTAATTGGTTTATTTGTATTGATATTAGTGCTGGTATTGTCTCATTGGGGGCGTGGCATCTTGTCGGCCTCGGCGGTGATCACCGGCATCGTCATTGGTTTAATTGTATGCATGGCCTTTGGGCTGGTGGATTTTACACCCGTGCAAGAGGCGGCTTGGGTCGCATTACCCAGCCCGCTGCATTTTGGCATGACCTTTCCGGTGGGCGGCATCATCGGCATGTGTATCGCCTATCTAGTGACCATTATTGAAAGCACCGGTGATTTCTTAGCGCTGTCGGGCGTGACCAATACCAAGCTCACTGGCAAAAAACTCTCCCGCGGTATTCTAGCCGAAGGGTTAGGGTCAGCTTTGGCCTCGCTTTTTTCAACCACCCCCTTATCTTCGTTTTCACAAAACGTGGGCATTGTGGGCATGACCGGCGTGGCCAGCCGTCATGTGGTGGCAATTACCGGAGGAATGCTGGTGGTGGCGGGATTATTTCCTGTTATTGGTGCCTTAGTGGTAATGATTCCTTCACCGGTATTGGGCGGCGCGGGTTTAGTGATGTTCGCCATGATCATTACCGCCGGTGTAAATATCTTATCTAAAACTGAACATAGCCGCCGTAACGGTACTATCATCGCCATGGGCATTGGTGCGGGTATGGCGGTGACCATACGGCCGGAGTTGTTTGTTAATTTACCGGAGTTTATGAAGGTGGTATTTACCTCTGGTATTACTACGGGGTCTTTGGTGGCCTTGCTTTTGAATATGGTGTTGCCGGGGCGGGAGTGAAAAAAGGAAGTGCAATTTAACCCATAAAATTTGAAATGAAATGCCCATCTAGGCCCTTTTAAAGAGCGTGATGGACATTTTTTATTAAGAAATATTAAAACAACTTATCAAACAAATAATCCACCGCTTCATCGGTTACTTTTTTCTTAGCAGCATCGGTAAGCATATCTGTGGCGGTTTTCCCCTTTGCTGACCCCCCTGTACCCAGTCGGGCCAATTTTTCATTCAATGATTTTTGTTGTGCCATTAGTATTTTTCTTTGCTCTGAAAATTCAATACGTTGTTTATAAAGGGCATCGGTGCGCTTACCGTAGTAATAGTTACAGTCTTCTGGCTCGCCCTTGTGCATACAAATACCGGAGCCATGTGGCTTACCATTTTTTAAGGGGCC
The DNA here is from genome assembly GCA_036960565.1 of Bermanella sp. Lineage (GTDB taxonomy): Bacteria > Pseudomonadota > Gammaproteobacteria > Pseudomonadales > Oceanobacteraceae > Bermanella. The sequence goes on along the minus strand of JBALXQ010000012.1, from coordinate 67,356 downwards.
ATCATACATAAGAGTGCCATTGGCCAATAACTGTCCATATGTGCGATAACCATTTTTAAAACTTCCTTTAAACGTTAAACCGCTAATGGTCTTGGCTTTACCCTGCCCATGACCGTATTTTCCTGAGCACTGGCCCTGAGTGTAAATCCAATTTTTTTCATGAAGGTTACAGGTGCTTTGTTTTTTTAATTTGGAATATTGTTTTTCTTGTTTGGTTTTTACAGCTTTATTTTTAGCTACAATATTATCAAGTTTTTTCTTAGCTTTTCCCTTGTAAAAGGTAATAAATGGATTACTCAAGTATTTAGTGTAGGCCAGCTCTGTATCTAGTGATTGGGTCTTTTCCCAGGCTGGAACATCAGCCTGATATTGATCTAATAAATTAATAAAAGCTGAATTTTTATGCTTGGTTGCCCACATTCGTGCAGTTTCATTTTTTTTGTTTTGAATGCTTGGGTCAGCTCCTGCCTCTACGAGCTCTTTAAAGCCAATACCTCCCATTTGACCCTTAGCATTATGAAATAAGGGAGTATTTCCATAATAATCTTGAAAATTTACATCAGCACCTGACTGCAATAAAAAATTGACCATATCAAGATTGTTACGCTCTACAGCAATATATAAAGCTTTTGATAAATTTACGTCTGCCCCCGCATCCACTAACATTTTAGCGGCCTCTAAATTACGATGTAAAGCAGCAATCCAAAGCGGATGTGGATATGGATGATGATTTCTATTTACATCTGTACCCTGTGCGATCATATTCCTCGCGGCGGTCAAATTCCCCTCTTCAATATGATCGGCTATAGTGGTGGCACAAGCGCTTAAGCTAAGTGCGATCAAAATGATAAATATAGCCTTTAATCTTTGGACTATTGCACTTTGATGAACGTTCATTGTTAATCCCTTAATAAAATTTCAAGAATTGTACCCCATTAACATCCCGCAAATCCTGCCATTATATGGGTAGATAGCTTCTATTAACGTGAATTTATTTCAAAGTCCATGATGAAAAGTATCTATATTTGCTTTAAGTACGAATAACCACATTGGAATAATATATTCCAATGTGGTTGCTACTCAGCTTGCTGTTAAGTGCATTACAATGCAGGCACCTTGTTTAAATTGTGGGAATGTTCAGTGACGGAAGTGAATAAACCAAGGCGTGATGCCAATCTCGATTATCCCTTTGAAAACAAGCCGGAACCTGGCGAGTTAGTGAGCATAGTGGAAGGTGTGAACTGGCTGCGTATGCCACTGCCTTTTAGCTTGAACCACATCAATTTGTGGGCCATTGAAGGGGATGATGACTGGTCGATAGTGGATACCGGCCTTGCCAGTGATGAAACGGTTGAGTTGTGGCAAGCGGTGCACAATAAATATTGCCGCAGTAAACCCGTTAAAAATATTTTTATTACCCACATGCACCCAGACCACATTGGCTTGGCAGGCTGGCTCACTCGTACTTGTAAGGCTGAGCTTTCCATTACTCGCAGTGAATACCTTACTTGCCGCCACTTACTAGATTACTCCCATAAAGAAGCCCCACAAGAAGCGGTGGATTTTTATCGAGCGGCTGGCTTTGATGAAGAGCAGCTTGAAAACTATCGTGGACAATTTGGCGGTTTTGGAAAATTTGTGCGCGGTTTACCCCATAGTTATCGGCGTCTTACCGATGGCCAGATTCTTAAAATTGGTAATTACCAATGGCGTGTCATTGTCGGCTCTGGGCATTCTACTGAGCACGCTTGTTTTTTCTGTGAGGAACTCAATGTAATTATTTCAGGGGATCAAATATTACCCACTATCTCTTCCAATGTGAGTGTGCGTGCTACCGAGCCTTATGAAAACCCACTTCAAGATTGGTTAGATTCCTGCCAAAAATTAATAGATGAATTACCAAGTGATGTATTGGTATTACCTTCTCACGGTAAGCCGTTTACCGGTGCCCATGAGCGTTTAAACGGGCTTATTAACGAACATGAAAGCGACATGGAGAAATTGAAAGTGGAGTGCATGACACCTAAGCGTGCCATTGATGTTTTCCCTATCTTGTTCAGAGCGACAATTGATCGTAATAATTTATTAATGGCCACAGGCGAAAGCCTTGCGCACTTAAATTGCCTTATTGCCCGTGGTGAAATGACGCTGACAACGGATAGTAAGGGTGTTAATTATTATCAAACTAAAAGTTAACTAAAGCCGTATTTGTGCCTGATAGTTATTTTATGGGCTACGATTAAACCGTCTAATAGCAGAATTTAGTCGCTTAATCTTAGAATAATTATCAGGTTGGTTGCGAAGTGATACTACTAGCGCTTTTTTTAATAGCTCAGATTGAATTACTTTTAAGTTTTTAATGCCCTGTTTTTTTGCGTTAAATAACATAACCTTTGGGTCAGAAATGGCAAGAGTGCATAAGTTATTTGATAAAGCCCGCACCATTGCTTCTTCATTTAAATAACTCTTTTTGTTGTGCGAATTGATGTCTAATAACTGGGTTATTATTTGAGGGTAAACATAGGTTTTGACTGTGCAAATTTTATTTTTTTTAAACAGTACTTTAAAATCGGTTTCAGGAGACGAATATTGGTGATTGGCCAATAGCCCAATGTTAGACGAACCTACTGGGGTGGAAGCTATAAAGCCCTTATTCACTTCTTCTGGCCAGGCGGGAAAATATCCCACATATTTCGTATTTTGAGCTAATGCCTGCGATCTTAGCCAAGGGTAAAATTCCACAATTAGATCAATTCCCTCAGTCTTTAGTATTTCTCTGAGTTTTTTAACTGAAAGCCCTTGATCCTTGGCTTTAGAGTCTGAATAAGGTTGCCAATCTAGTGACGTGATGTACCAGGTTTCAGCATACAGAGTAGGTGAAAAGGCCCCTCCCAGCAGAGTCAATATTAAAGCTACTAAGGTTGACAGTAGATAGCATTTCATCTGAATAACTATAGACCAATACGCCTAGCACCAGTAATTGGTCTTTATTCAAATACTGGCCTCCATCCCTTCTAGCGTGAGCGTGTCACAGAGCCAAGTGCACATTAACTGCATTGTGGCCCGTGGTGACATGACTATTCAAAAGAATAAACATAACTTCATATTAATTATGCGCTGTTAATCCCTTTTTATTATTTAAAGACTGGTCATTAATGGTTTCTAACCATTGCGCCAAACCCTTGCCTATTTCATTGGCATAGACTTCTTGCATAAAATGCCCAGCTGGTCCCAAGCCTATGGTTTTAATGTTTTTAGCATTCTCTTCCATATATTTAACCGTGGCTTCTGGCACCAACACGCCTGGCGTTACATAAAAAAGCAACTTTGGGATCTCACTTTCAATGATCCATTTATTATTTTTAAGGCCTATCTCATTCACATTGGCAGGTGTGCCACCAATAGGGATTTCTCTTAACCACTGCAATAAAGGCAGGCGACTTTTATCGTTGGGGAAATAGCTATTGTATTGCGCGATAATATTATCGCTGATGGGATTTTCCGGGTTGCTGTAACGCAGGAACTTATCAATTAATATATTGTTCTTCATGATCATTTCTTCACCCACCCCCTTAGTGCGCACATTCTTCAAGAAGTCTGCCGAGGGGCCCATGGCTTCAAGTGATGGCATAGGGAAATAAGGTGGCAGGGTGGCTTCCATAAAGGCAATGGCCGAGATACGGCTAGAATGCGTGCGCGCATAATGAAACCCCAAAGCCGAGCCCCAGTCGTGTACTACCAAAATGGCATCTTTTAAATCAAGAGAATCTAAAAAGCCATGTATGTATTTTGCCTGTTCGTCATAGGTGTATTTAATATTTGGTTTAGAACTGTCACCCATGCCAATTAAATCGGGGGCAATGGCACGGTAATTTTTTGATACATACGGAATAATGTTACGCCATAAGTATGAAGAGGTAGGGTTGCCATGCAAAAACACAATAGGGCGGCCTTTACCTTCATCTATGTAAGCGATGTCTTGGCCCAAAATAGTTTGGAATTGTTTTTTGTACGGTTTTTCATGTTCAGGCTCGTTGGCAAGCGCTGGGTTTGAAAATAAGGCGGTTAATAATACTGAGGATACTATTCCTTTAAGCGGTGTTAACCACTTAAAAGGCATAGCTTTGTTTGTTCTAAAGCGGTTGGTTTTTAAATGGGGCATTTTACACCTGCTATATTTTACAATTTGTTAAATAGGTTTATTTGGGCGAAGGTTAATAGTTAACTTTCAGTACCCATTTTTAAGACTAATTTTCCCTGAGCATGGCCGGTTTCCATGCGCTTGTGGGCCACTGCTATGTCATTCATTAAAAAAGATTCAGTAGGTGGCAATACCACTTCTCCAGCGTCTGCCATGGCCACTATCTTGGTAAGTTGCTCTTTCATGCCTTCATCACTGACGATGGCATAAACATGCTGTACACCTTTTTCTTTTGCTAAGGCCATGCTGGCTTCTATGTCGCCATCGTCTGTGATGGTGGCGATGCTAATGAGAGTGCCGCCAGGTTTTAGCATGTCTAAAGGGTTGTTAAGTGAACCGGCGCTGACTGCATCTAAAATAATATCCACACCATCAGGGGCGAAACTATTCAATCGTGCAGTGATATCTTGGGTTTTATAATCAATTAGAAAATGAGATCCCAGCGATTTTACGTACGACAAGTTTTGGGTGCTTGAAGTAGTGGCCACTTCAGCCCCTGCATTTTTGGCAAACTGCACAGCAAAGCTGCCCACGCCGCCTGATGCACCGTTAATTAAAATCTTTTTACCACGGGCGTTACTTAATGCACCCTTGCCCGTGGCAAACAACGCCTGCCAAGCGGTAATGGAAGGGGTGGTGAGCGTGGCGGCCGCTGCCAGTGAAATTGAATCGGGTATTTTTACGGCTCGTTGTGCATTCACCACCACATATTGTGCATAACTGCCTGGCTTGCCAGAGTGAAATAAATTGGTACCACTGGCCACACGGTCACCCACGTTAAGACTGGTCACATTTTCACCCACGGCCACTACTGTACCGCTGGCATCAAGCCCCATAACCAGAGGAAAACTTAAATTAGGCATGGCTTGCGCTAAGTGTCCCGCGCGCATTTTCCAATCGGCAGGGTTTAATCCGGCGTACGCCACTTTTACCAATACGTCGTCGGCTTCTGGCGTGGGCACAGGTATTTGAACGTGTTCAAATACGTCAGAGTCGCCCCATTGATTAATGGCCAGTGCTTGCATTACATCATTCATGTTTAGCTCCTTATTAAAAAATTCTGTTAAAGAACTTGTGCTGATAAAGTTTGTAACGCTTGCCTGGCAGTTGCCTTAGACTGTTGTGCCGCTTCTTCGCCAAGGCCCACCCCTTGAACGGGCACCACTTCAACATTTTCAATGCCAATGAAATTTAAAACGTGTTTTAAATAAGGCGTTTGAAAGTCTTTGTGTTGTTCCGACGCTGGCTGAAAGTCTCCCCCTGCGCTGGCAATAATCACCGCCTGCTTATCCTTTATTAACCCCTTTAAACCAGACTCGGTGTATTGAAAAGTCATGCCCATACGGCAAATTTGATCAATGTAAGATTTTAATAATGTGGTCACGCCGAAGTTATGCATAGGGGACGCAAATACAATAATGTCGGCATCTTTTAATTCTTGTATGTATTGCACAGAAGGGGCGGCGGTGAGTATCTGCTGCTCGGTTAACTGGTCTTGCGGAGAATAAAACGCCTGTAATATTTGATTGTCGTAAATGGGAGCGGGATCTTTAGCCAAGTCACGAATGGTAAATTGATAAGACTGCTCTTTGCCCTTTAATTGCTCCACTAGAAAGTCGGCAATTTCATTAGAGACCGAAGCCCCTAATGCCGGGCTAGATTTAATGATCAGTACGTTTTTAGTAGATTGCTTAGTGTTAGTTGTCATGGGGCACCTCAAATGCGGTTTAGGGGGCCAGGCCTCTATTGTGTTTTCTTAAGGGCGTGGTCGACTGTCTTGCATGCATTATGACGCAGAGCTATATTGTTGATAATATGCAATATTAGAACTTCACTGTTTCCCTGAGGAAATTATGGAAATACAGCTTATTCACTACTTTGTGAAGATTATTGAACATGGCAGCTTTACTAAGGCAGCGGACATTCTAAAGGTGCCTAAATCAACACTAAGCAAGGCGGTCTCTAAGCTAGAGCGAGAAACAGGCACTAAGCTGCTGATTCGTTCTACCCGTAAACAAACCCTTACAGCCGCAGGGCGCGAATTTTACGAATCTTGTCTCGGGCCAATACAAACCATAGAAGACGCCCATAAAGCCTTATACGGACAAGACAGTGTGATTTCAGGCACGGTAAAAATCACCGTGCCTGAAGATTTTGAAATATTTTTACTGTCATCTTGTATTCAACAATTAGGTGAAAAGTACCCCAAGCTTAAAATCATCATTAAAAGCACCAATGAAGTGGTGGATTTAATTGGTGAGGGTTTTGACTTCGCCATAAGAATTGGCCCGCTAGAAGAAAGTAACCTAAAAGTGCGAACCATAGGCCACATTAAACTGGCCACTGTGGTGGCCAAACAGTATTTAGCAAAGATTGAATTAAACACCCCACAAGATTTGATGAATGTGCGTTGCATAGGGTTAAGCAGTAACAAGCCTTATCAAGCTTGGAAAATGACTAAAAACAAAAAAACACAAACCATCAAAACGCCATTAACAATAGAAACCAACCAGATTACCAGTGTGTATAAGTTAACCCTCACTGGGGCGGGGGTGTCGGTATTGCCGACCTTCTTGTGTCAAAAAGATATTGATAGCGGGCAATTAATCAGCGTATTGCCCGACTGGCAATATGCCAATGTACCGGTTTCATTAATTTCACCCTTGTCGACCATTCACTCTGTGCGTTTAAAAGTAGTGAGTGAGGAAATAGTCGGTGCGCTGAGAGGGTTTTTAAGTTATGACGAATAGAGTGTTTATTTTCGTTTTTTTCGTCATTTATACTGATTAACCTATAGAGTCTGAGGAATATAGATAAAGTTAATATGACGACTTCTTTGGTGAACGCGAAATTACGCTTAAGGGCGCGTTCCAATTGTTTGAGTTAATAACTTTCAATGATATTGTTACGCCAAATTTCTTTAGATGTTTATGATTACGATGCGCTCAATTAAATTCCCAGTTTTATTTTTGTTATTTATGACTTTCTCTATTCTAGGGAATACTTCAGATTTAGCTAGAGCAGCAAACGATAACCCTTTTTTACAAGGTGAGCTTAACCCTCTTTATGAAGGACATTTAACAGCGCTAGGAGGCACAGTAGAAGATATCATTGAAGGCCCCAATAACACTCAATTGTTTAAGCTTAACCTTAAGCTGAAAGGAATTAAGGCTATCTGGGTCACCACCTTTGTAAGGGTAGAGGAAGGACAGGTTTCTATAGGGGATGAATTGATTTTCAGGGGTTATATATCGGTATCAGGTTCATTGGACCCATCAGGTGAAATTAAGTCATTGATTAATGCTGATACTCTTTTGTTAGCAATAAAAATTCAAAATCCAAATAATATTTAGCTAATTCTATAAAAATAATGAAGAGATTGTAATGCGACGATATATCCTAATTCCGCTAAGTATTTTGATGTTAGTTCTTCTGTTTAGCTACTCAGCTTTCACAAGTAAGTCGGCAGAATTAAATGTATTGACAAAGCAGGCGGAGCAAGGAGATGTGGAGGCTCAATTTAGATTAGCAAATATTTACCATAAAGGTGTAAAAGTAAGTAAAAACTATAAAGAAACATTTAAGTGGTTATTAAAGGCAAGTGATAAAGGCCATCCTGGCGCTCAGTTAAATTTATCTTCCCTGTATTTTAGTGGAGATGGTGTTACGAAAGACATTGGCGAAGCCATAAAATGGTTAACAAAATCTGGTGAGCAAGGCATAAGGGAGGCCCAAGTTTATTTGAATGAACTATATCATCGCGGAGTAGAAGTACCTCGGAACTATATCAAGGCAGCCTATTGGGCCGAGAAAGCGGCTAGGCAAGATCATTTAGAATCCCAATATATTTTAGCTGTATATTATGATGCTGGCGATGGTGTTAAACAAAGTGACTATTATTCTACTTATTGGTTTAAAAAAGCGGGTGAAAAGGGTCATATTGGTGCGCAAACTCGATTAGGTCTAGCATTTCAACATGGAATTGGTGTTGATATAGATAAGGGTTTATCAATTAAATGGTACACAAAGGCCGCAGAGAAAAATGACACTTATGCTCAAGCATTGATTGCAGTAGCTTATGCTGATGATACTTCATCAATCAAAAATAAAACTAAATCTGATTATTGGTTCAGTAAGATAGCGAAAAGCAAGAATGTAGATACTATGTTTATGCTTTCAAAACAATATTTTTCACTTAATAACACTGCTGGTTTTGAAGAATCATACGTCTGGGCAAATTTAATGAAGCAGAGCGGTGCGAAAGCCGAAACACTTATTATGCGATTAACCAAACGACTTCCACCTGAAGCAATTGAGAGAGCAATAATAAGGTCCAAAAAATTATTTAAAAATAGCTACGCCCTTTAAATAATGTTTTAAGTATCACGTTCAGTTGGTGTGCCTTTCGTTAAAGAGCTATGTACTATAACCATGATTGAAATTAAACCCCCAAAAGACTTGGCAAAACTACGACGCTTAACGTTAGCATGCCAAGGTTTATTGCAGGCCCAACCTTTTGGTCGCGGCATAGTGGGTGCACAAAAAGCCATTGCCCACATTGGATATGTGCAGATAGATACCATTAGTGTGGTAGAGCGTGCCCATCATCATGTTTTGCATTCCAGAGTGCCTAATTTTAAACCAGACATGATGAATAAAATGCTGGTTGCTGGTGATGTATTCGAATACTGGTCACATGCGGCGGCTTTTTTACCCATGGATGATTATCGTTTTTCACTGCCTTATAAACACGCCATTAAAGGCGGGCAAACACACTGGTATAAAACTCCTGATCAAAAGCTCATGAAGGAGTTGTTAGCACGGATACGTTTGGATGGCCCATTACGCTCTCGTGACATCGAAAATAAACAGGAAAAACGTGGTGGTTGGTGGGATTTGAAGCCCGCCAAAAAAGCGCTTGAGCAGTTGTACATGCAAGGGGATTTAATGGTTTGTGATCGTACTGGTTTTCAAAAAACTTATGATCTTACCGAACGGGTATTACCTGATCATGTGAATACTAAAATGCCGAACGTGGAAGAGTTAGCAGAGCATTTTCTGGAACAACAATTGCGTTGTCATGGCGTAGTGTCACTTAAGGGGTTAATCTATTTGCGCCGTAATGCTGAACTGCGTAAGGCCATGAAAGCCTTAGTAAGCGAAAGGCTAGCGCAGGGTAGCTTGCAACAGGTGCTGGTAAATAGTGAGGTGAGTGGTAATGCAGGCACTTCTGAGTATTTTATAGAAGCCGGTGCGCTGGAGCGTCGCCTGCCACGTTTAAATGATCGCCTGCTAATCGTTTCGCCGTTTGATAATGTTGCTATTCAGCGCGATCGTCTTAACGATCTATTTCAATACAAGTATCAAATTGAATGTTATGTGCCTGAAGCGAAGCGCCAATATGGTTATTTTTGTTTGCCACTTCTTTTTAAAGGGGAGTTTATTGGGAGAATGGATTGTAAGGCTCATCGTAAGACTCGCCACTTGGAGATTAAGGCGCTGCACTTTGAGGAGCATAGTTTTGATGAGGAGGTTGTTATGGCTGCATTTGTGGAGGCTGTTGAGAAGTTTAGGGATTTTCAGGAGTGTGATTCTGTGGGTTTGACTCGGGTTGAGCCAAAGTCTTTAACTCAGCGTTTGTTAAGTGCGTTAGAGCATTTGGGGTGAATTCAGGGTGGGATTGAAACTAACGATTTTGAATGTCTGCTTCGTGATAGCCAGTACGGTTTTCCTTTAAAGGGGTGGTCCCCTTTATATTGCTTTTACGCATCCTCGGCTCTGGCGTCCTGCTTCGCTCTAATACCTACATCCATGTAGGCATCCGCCTTCTGATCGCCTAATCGCTCTTACGCATCCTGCGTCCGCGATATTAGTGCGTCCATGCACGTCATCCCTTACCTCCTCTTTTAAATAAAGAGTATTGCCACGGGCCAAACAGATGTCCATATCTTACGGCCCTTATCTCACGTCGTGTGGGATAGACAATGCGCAAGGCAAGTGCTTTCTCTGAAGGCTAACGTCAAAGTGGTAATCGATACGGTTTTGACTGGGGCTTTCTTTGTCGTACCTAAAGGCAAAACGCAAAACTGACCCCATATTTCCTTTAGGCGTTCTACCAAAGTTGATCGAATAATGCGTCAGTTAATTTATCCGATGCTTTTTTCTTAAGTGACTCTACTAATATATTGCTGCCCCCTCCGTTGTTGTCGGAGTATTTCTTGGTACTTCTTGACTCAGAAATTAATCGCGAGTGCTCTGCTAATATTTCATCTTGCTTCATTTGAGAAGCTCTAATCTCTAATTGTTGATCGGCCATTGCTTGTTGTTGAGCATCCATTTTTTCGTTTTGTTTGGCAAATTCGATTCTTTGCTTGTATAAGGTATCAATGCGTTTCCCGTCATAGAATTTACATTCTTCAGGTTCGCCTTGATACATGCAAACACCTTCGCCACTAGGCCTTCCATCTGTAATCTGGCCATCAAACATCAGTACATCGTTAGCTAAAATTTTCCCATGAACCCTATACCCTTGTTCAAATTTACCGATAAAGGTGAGGCCGCCGAAAGTAGCCGCTTTTCCCATTCCATGGGCAAGTCCACCAGAACAAGCAGCTGATAGATAGATCCACTTTGGACTGTTTAACTTGCAAGTCTGTTTTTTATTAAGAAACTTTTTCTTGGCTTTGGCGTTCTTTATCTTTGCTAATTGAGCAATTTTATCTTCCTTAAGCTTTTTCTTATTAGAGATCCCTAGGTTTCCAATCTTTATTTGAGCGGAGTTAGCAAGTTTTACCTTGGGGAATTTTTTAATAAAATTCTGATAACAAATTGTGGTAGGTGTTTTTAGTTCACACTTTTGGTAAGCGAGCTCAAATGGTTGTTTTTCAGTAAGTAATTCAATTGCCTTTTTAATGTTGCATTTTTTTGCAATTTCTAGTGGTGTCATAGAAAGGAGTGCGAGCGGGGTTTGGTCAAAAGATTTGGGTGGGCAAAGTTGACCATAATCTCTGGAGAAGTATGCGTCACTTGTAGTTTTTAGAGTAGGGTCTGAACCATATTCTAGTAACAACGGGATAAGTTCTGGATTATATAGAACGGAAAAATGTAAAGGTGTTGAGTTAAATATTGCTTTAGAATTAGCATCGGCTCCAGCTTTAAGTAATAGTTTTGCATGTTCAGTCTTAGCTGTGGCTGATAAATGAAGTGCAGTAAATAACCAGCCAGTAGTTTGTTTAGCGTTTACATTGGCTCCGGCATTTATTAAGAGTTGAGTATGGCTTGGCTTTGATTTAGAAAAATAACTTACTGCGACTATTAGAGGGGTTCTCCCTTCTTTGGTCCTTTGATTTAGATCTGCTCCAGCAGAAATGAGACTGGGAATATACTCAGGGTGCGAAAGCAAAGCTAAGTGAATCGCAGAGTTATTGCTGTCATTGACCGCATTTACATCTTTTCCTTCGGCTATTGCTGCCGCAAGCCCTTCTGTATCGCCGTCCTGAGTAAGCTCCCAAATATGCGTAGAAGCGCAACCGCTCATAGCAACTACTGCAATTAAGTAAAGTATTATTTTGAACATAGGTATGGCTCGTTTTTTTAATAATTATATTTAGCTTGACCGATTACACAATAACATAAATCAACAACTGGATTGCTCTAATTGTATGTCTAGATCCACGTTGGCCAAACAGTCGGAGTGTTAAAATTGTTGGCAGTAGAAACCACTCTCTAAAAAGTACACACCGTGGAGTTCCATGCTGCCATTTCCTCATAATTCAGCGGTGAGAGAGCTATAGGGCCAAGTCCTGTTTTTTACTACCAATAAAAACGTGCCGATAACAACAGAGGCGTAAGTAGCGCTGAAATCGTTTTATTTTTCAGCAGCTGTAGGCACAGGATGTGTCGGAAAGGTTCGTAGCCCATGGATGGGCGTTTGAACCGGGTTGCTCGATAAAATAAATTAGATTGAAGGTTAAGCGTACGGGCCGACAGCTGGGGTGTGGGGGTAAGTCCCCCGCAAAGGAAAAACATCTGGCAATTATCTGATTTTAGGAACGGGGTCAAGTCTTAGGAACGGGGCCAAGCCTTGTATTTTGTCTTTTCTTTTATCAACAGGTTTAAAGCCCGTTACGATAACAAGTCGCGACTTTTTGTGGCCTTTATTGCAAAAGACCAATCGAATATATAAACGACCAAAGGCCACAAGGGGAGCAAAGGGGGTGGAAGGGGTCACCCCTTCAAAGGAAAAACATCTAGCAACTATTTAATCCCTCCTCACACCCAATTGAAAAACGCCATCCCTTTACTTAACAACCCCACCCAATTCATCCGGCTCACTTCCAAACATTTTATACATATTACTAATGCCCAAATCTTTCTGCTTCAGGTTGATGAAAAAATTCGCAGTGAAAACACCAAACGGCATTTGCGCCACACCAGAGTCAGTGCCGGTAGGTGTGATCACTGCCAGTGGTGGAGTCTTGTAAGGCTTCACTTTTTTGCCCTTAGAAACTTTCAATTTTGCTTTGGCCAACATGCCGCCCTGTACGCTGGCAAGATAACCGTGTTTATGATCATCCAGATCGCTGCAATCCCCTAATGCATACAGGTTGTCATAACCTTTCACCTTCATAAAAGAATCCACTTTTATTAAGCCCTTGCCGTCTAGTACCCCCGCCATTTCTGTACGCAAAAATTCGGTATTGGGCACCATACCTACATAGGTATACACCTTATCGGCTTTAATGGTGTTTGAGCAGCGGTACTGCCCGTCTTCATTGCCTTCACTCTTTTCTTCGCTTTCTATATTGAGAATGAAGCGGCGGTTAAATTTTACCTTCACGCCATTCTCGATTAATTGCTCCAATGCTTTAGTTTGTGCCTTGGGCTTCATGTTATCTAATAACACACCACCTGAATGGGACAGCGTAATGTCTTTATTGGGAAAAGCGCTGGCGATAAAAAAATAAGAGTCCATATATCCCTTCTACCCAAGTTAACCAATGTTAATTACATATAGTCTTTTATAATCATAAAGGTATTATCTTCCTCCAGAAGACAGCAGTAATAATTACCAAGGAAGTAACATGACTAAGTATTTATCAATGTTACCCGTCATCTCTAGCTTTTTGCTTTCAGGGTGTATTGACTTATCAGACTCCGACTCAAGTTCGAACTCGGATACAGGTACTGATCCAGACACCACCCCAGAAACCGAAGCGGGAAGTGAGTTTTTCGGAGCTTGGAAAACAAATTGTTCAAGCAGTGAGCTAGAAATTCTCACGATATCTAATAACTTAATTGCTATGAAAGCTTATACTTTTGAAAACACAGAATGTACAGGCACAGGAGTTGAAGCCGTAGCGATTGACTACGGGGTATCCTATGGCGAGAAAGTGATGGTGGGCAGCGGCGTTGAGGCCACGCAAGTGGTCATTACTGATTTTGTAAGTACAGAACTAATAGCATTTGAGCTTATGTATAGGGATGGAGATAACCTGTATTTTGGTGGTGATTCAGAGACAGAGGTAAGCTGGCCAACCGATATTGATTATAACTATGAAATAATACTCCAGTAGTTGTACTCATCTGACCCGATCATTCTAAATTTTTTATGAGTAGACCAATATATTATTGATAATCGAAGTAATTGAAATGTCATCATAAACTGAATAAAAAACGCCGACTCTAATCCTTAATAAAAGGGTAACGAGTCGGCGTTTTCATTACGACTTAACTAACCACTCTAAAACTAAACCTCCTCAGTCTTCAACTTATCCTTCTTATGCGCCAACCCATACAAGATCGGCAATACAAACAAAGTCAAAAGAGTCGAAGAAATAATCCCGCCAATCACCACAGTTGCTAGCGGACGCTGAACTTTAGCACCGGTACCAGTGTTTAATGCCATGGGCACAAAACCTAAGCTTGCCACCAGTGCAGTCATGAGCACTGGGCGTAAACGAATCAACGCACCTTCTACTATGGCTACGGCTAGCTCGCCTTTTTCATGCCATAGGTCGCGAATAAACGCCAGCATTACAAGGCCGTTTAATACCGCAACACCTGACAATGCAATAAAGCCCACACCTGCTGATATAGACAAGGGCATGTCACAAATCCATAACGCGATGATGCCGCCGGTTAATGCTAACGGCACGCCGGTAAAGATAATAGCGGCGTCTTTAAAGGAGTTAAACGCCATTACCAATAAACCAAGAATAATGATGAGCGTAATAGGCACTACGATGGATAAACGCTTACTGGCCGATTCTAGTTGCTCAAATGTGCCGCCGTAATCTAACCAATAACCTGCAGGTAAATCTACATCAGTGGCAATTTGTTGTTTAACATCCTGCACAAACGAGCCTAAATCACGGCCACGTACGTTGGCGGTGACCACTACGCGGCGCTTGCCATTTTCGCGACTAATTTGGTTAGGTGCCGGTGCAGTCTCTAACGTCGCTACTTCTGACAATGGCACGTAGCCGCCGTAGGTAAGGGCTGGGGGCATTAATATCCGTACGGATATTCTCGGACAGGCGCACCACAATTTTAAAGAGACGGTTCTCTTCAAAAATATACCCAGACTCTTCAGCACTAATGGCGATGATTACCAAGTATTGCTGTTCGGTAATATTTAACCCGTAGCGGGCAATCGCAGTGCGTTTAGTAACGATCGACAACATGGACAAGCTCGTGATCTTTCTATTTACGAATATAGATTTTTTTGCTGATTGGAAACTCATTTAATATTATTAGGTGATATTCGCCGTTATAGGGCTGTTAGATTAGATACTGGTCAGTTTGTTGCAAGATAGTTATGAATGACATATTTTTAACTTAGACTATTTTTAATTTTTTACAGAAAAATAAGTATTAACAATCCCTCAGGGACGGAGAAAGATATGTTGTGTAAGCCTCAAGCTACGATTAAAAGGCAACCATTAATAGGTGGAAGTATTTTAGCTCTAACGCTTTTAACATCTGGCGTGACTGGTACTGCCCGTGCTGATGATTGGTATGATTGGGAAAAAGAGAGAGGAGAGAGGGGAGATGAGTTTGAACTTACCGATGATGGTTATATTCATGCGTGTGCAGAGAAAACCAAAAAAGTAAGATTGGTTAATAGCTCTGAAGACTGTAAGAAAAAAGAAACATATGTTTATTGGAATCAAAAGGACACTCGTATCGGCGTTAAAAATGTAGATGGAGAAACGTCTGCTTACACTATAAACAGTAGTCGCTATCACGTTGAGGCTACTAAAGCCTTTGAGGGTACAACGGTTCCATTAGATATGGCGATTGTAAGGGATTTATGCCAAGACGAGGATGGCTGTACGGTGACGCTTTCCATGAAGGACTGGAATCCTGATCAACCTGGAAATGTGGCTACGAGAGGCCCTACTAAGCTATTTATGTCGCAGACCAGTGATTGGTGGCGGATAAGTCCGGCTGTGGATGTTATTGAAACAAGAGGGATCGATGGGGATGGTATTCATCAGAATGATATAATGACTGCTTGGGACTGTAGGTTTACTGAGTCGGAGTACTCTCAGGGCAGTTGGAGTGACGATATGCAGGGGTTTGGTTTAGTGAGTAAGAATAAAGACTTCGATGACCCAAATATGGTGTGCCTCCTGGATATTGATGATTAAAATTATTTGACTTAAATCTGTCAAGGTCCAACAGCTATTTCGGAAAATATAAAAATATTCTGTTGATATTGCTCTAATAAAAACGCCGACACCCAATCAAAGGTGTAGGCGTTTTATATCGACTTAACTAATCAATAAAACTAAATCTCCTCAACCCTAACCTTATCCTTCTTATGCGCCAACCCATACAAGATCGGCAATACAAACAAAGTCAAAAGAGTCGAAGAAATAATCCCGCCAATCACCACAGTTGCTAGCGGACGCTGAACTTTAGCACCGGTACCAGTGTTTAATGCCATGGGCACAAAACCTAAGCTTGCCACCAGTGCAGTCATGAGCACTGGGCGTAAACGAATCAACGCACCTTCTACTATGGCTACGGCTAGCTCGCCTTTTTCATGCCATAGGTCGCGAATAAACGCCAGCATTACAAGGCCGTTTAATACCGCAACACCTGACAATGCAATAAAGCCCACACCTGCTGATATAGACAAGGGCATGTCACAAATCCATAACGCGATGATGCCGCCGGTTAATGCTAACGGCACGCCGGTAAAGATAATAGCGGCGTCTTTAAAGGAGTTAAACGCCATTACCAATAAACCAAGAATAATGATGAGCGTAATAGGCACTACGATGGATAAACGCTTACTGGCCGATTCTAGTTGCTCAAATGTGCCGCCGTAATCTAACCAATAACCTGCAGGTAAATCTACATCAGTGGCAATTTGTTGTTTAACATCCTGCACAAACGAGCCTAAATCACGGCCACGTACGTTGGCGGTGACCACTACGCGGCGCTTGCCATTTTCGCGACTAATTTGGTTAGGTGCCGGTGCAGTCTCTAACGTCGCTACTTCTGACAATGGCACGTAGCCGCCGTTAGGTAATGGCACGGGTAAAGAGCTTAAACCGCTAATGTCACGACGGGTAGTCTCAGGCAGGCGCACCACAATTTTAAAGCGACGGTCTCCTTCAAATATTAAACCAGACTCTTCACCCCCAATGGCAGTGGCCACTAAGTCTTGAAGTTCTTCAATGTTTAAACCGTAACGGGCAATGGCGGTACGCTTTGGAATCACCGACAACATGGGCAAGCCTGTTACTTGCTCAACTTTAGCATCGGCCACGCCTTCAACACGCTCTAGCACTTCTAATACTTCGTTGGCTGATTCTAATAACTGATCTAAATCGTCACCAAATACTTTTATGCCCAAGTCTGAACGCACGCCGGATATTAATTCGTTAAAACGCATTTGAATGGGCTGGGTAAATTCATAGTTGTTGCCTGGTAATTCTTTTACAGCGGCTTCTATTTCTTTTACTAGCTCATCTTGTGTCATGTCTGGGTTAGGCCACTCACTTCTTGGTTTAAGCATCACAAAGTTATCGGCTACGTTTGGTGGCATAGGATCGGTGGCCACTTCTGGTGTGCCGATCTTGGCAAAGACTTTATCTACTTGTGGAAATTCTTTAATACGCTCTTCCAACATAGATTGCATCTTTACCGCTTGTTCTAAGCCGGTACCGGGAATACGCATGGCATGCAGGGCAATCTCACCTTCGTTTAGCTGCGGAATAAATTCAGAGCCCATGGTGGTTGCCAACCAACCTGAAACCAATACCAAGGCTAATGCTGCACCCAGTACTACTTTTTTGGCTTTTAAGGCGCCTTTAAGCGCTGGCTCGTAAACACTTTTGGCTGCAACAATAATGGGGCTTTCTTTTTCGCTGATTTTGCCAGACATAAAGATTGCAACCATTGCAGGTACAATTGTTAGCGATAAAACCAGTGCCGCGATAAGGGCCATCACAACCGTTGCCGCCATTGGGTGGAACATCTTGCCTTCCACACCGGTTAGGCTGAACAGCGGAATGTATACAACCGTAATAATCATCACACCAAATAGGCTAGGGCGAATCACTTCGTTGGTGGCTTGATACACGAGTTCTAGGCGCTCTTTAAGCGGGATTTTGTCGCGCCCGTTTTGCCCTTCAGATAAACGGCGAATGGCGTTTTCTACTATTATCACCGCGCCATCCACAATCAAACCAAAGTCCAACGCACCTAGGCTCATTAAGTTGGCCGACACACCTGTTTTTACCATGCCGGTAATGGTTACTAACATGGCAAGTGGAATTACGGCGGCGGTAATTAATGCCGCACGAAAGTTACCCAGTAATAAAAACAAAACGGCAATCACCAACAGCGCCCCTTCAATGAGGTTTTTTTCTACTGTGGCCATGGCTTTGTCTACTAGGGTGGTGCGGTCGTAAACGGAATCTAACTTAATGCCGTCGGGTAATGTTTTTTGAATTTCCTTAAGGCGCAATGCCACGGCTAACGATACAGTGCGTGAGTTTTCACCCACTAACATCATGGCGGTACCCAGTACGGTTTCTTTACCATCACGGGTGGCGGCACCAGTGCGTAATTCTTTACCAATGGCTACCTGGGCGACGTCACTAATTTTAACCGGCGTGCCGTTAAGGTTTTTAACAATCACTTGTTCAATATCGCTAGGGGTTTGCAACTGACCTGGCGAGCGCACTAGTAGTTGCTGACCATTACGTTCAATGAATCCTGCACCGCGGTTTGAGTTGTTGGTGCGCAAGGCATTACCAATGTCTTCAAGGCTAATGTTATACGCGAGCATGCTTTGTGGGTCGGGCTGTACGTGGTACTGCTTGTCAAAACCACCTATGGTATTGATCTCGGTAACGCCTTTTACCAAGGCCAATTGTGGTTTGATGATCCAATCTTGAATCTCACGCAGGGCGGTAGAGTCATAAGGTTGGCCGTTTTCTTGAAGGGCGCCTTCTTTGGCTTCTACGGTATACATGAAGATCTCACCCAAGCCAGTAGAGATAGGACCCATTTCTGGTTCTAACCCTGGTGGCAATGAGTTTTTAATGGCACCTAGGCGTTCATTAATAAGGTTACGGGCAAAATATAAATCGGTGCCTTCTTCAAACACCACGGTTACTTGCGACAAACCATAACGCGAAAGAGAACGTGTATACGACAGTTTAGGAATGCCCGCTAAAGCGGTTTCTACTGGATAGGTAATTCGTTGTTCACTCTCTAGTGGCGAATAACCTGGCGCTTCGGTATTTATTTGTACCTGTACATTGGTGATGTCGGGTACCGCGTCGATAGGTAATTTTTGGAAACTGTAAATGCCAGCGCCAAAAATAACCAGAATAAACGACAGCATTAACCAGCGTCTTTCTATGGATAGTCTTAATATAGATTCGATCATGTTATATATTCCCCACGCTATTAATGGTGAGTAATTTTTGAAAACTGGCTCTTAAATTATCAGCCCCAAAAATAACCAGAATAAACGACAGCATTAACCAGCGTCTTTCAATGGATAGTCTTAATATGGACTCAATCATTTTTTATGGTCCTGTCTTTTAGTGCTGTTAGCGCTTTGCATCTCTTTAGTAGAGAAGCGTAATGTAAATTTAGTCATGTGCTTTTCCTTACTAAGATTAATGGTCATGAGACGCGCCAGACTTTTCAAGGTCGGCTTTTATTAGGTAGCTATTTTCTACAACGTATTCATCACCGGCTTTTAGGCCGCTTAAAACTTGTGTGTTGTGGTCGTCACTAAGGCCAAGCGTTAGTGGGCGAATTTCGTATTCGTTACCCACTTTAATGAAGGCTACCTGCCAATCACGGAAAGTTTGAATGGCTTTATTGCTAACCAGTAAAGGAGTACTTACTTTTTTCACGGTGACCTTGCCTTCAACTAATAGGCCGGGAGTCCATTGACCATTGGAGTTATCCAATAAGGCGCGGGCGATCATAAATGGCTGGCCATTGGTGCTTGGAATTAAGTGCTTAAGCGTGGTGCTAATTTGTCTGTCACCTAGCGATACCACTACGTCTTGGCCTGCGGCAATGCGTTGTGATTGAGTGGGGAAAATTTGGAACTCGGCCCAAACACTGTCGAAATTTGCCAAAGTAAACAGCGCTTGGTCTTCGCTTTGCTCACCTTGTGCGGCATGGCGTGCGGTAATGGTGCCGCTAAACGGCGCCGTAACGTTGTAACGGTTAAGGCTTTCGTTAGATTCAATAGTCGCCAGAACCTGGCCTTTTTTTACCTTGTCGCCAATGGAAACATTAACGCGCTTGATGATGCCTGGAAAACGCGCCTCAATGTGGCTAATTTTACTGGTGTCGGCCACGGCCTTGCCATAAACCGTTAGGGTTTGGTTAATCTCACCTGCGCCTACTTTTTGAGTGGTAATACCGGCTTTTTGGGCAATGTCGGCTTTAATTTCTACGCGGCCTTCATGACTTTCAAAATCCCAAGAATGGGTTTCACCTTCATGATTTAACGTGACGGTTACGTCAAAAGAATGTGGCTCTTCCACGATGCCGTTGCCCTGCCAGTAACCGCTTTCATCGGTACTGTTATTACCCTTGTTATTAACCGAGGAAAATTCAAAGCTGGTTTGTCCGCCTCCTAAGCGACTAATTTGCACAGAAAGATCGGCGTCTTCGGTAATGGCTTCTCCTTCTTCACTTATCCAGGCGCGGTATTGAGGATCTACACCATCTTCAATAATGGTGAGTTCAACACTGGCATGACCGGCACGGAATATTTGGCCGCCGTGGCTGCCTTTTTGTTCTTCTTGGTGGGCTTCTTCTTCATCGTGACCATGGTCTTCGGCGTAAACAAGCGTGCTACTGCCAGCCAATATGGCTAAGCCCAAAGAAAATTGTGCAAAAATTGGATTAATAGAAAATGGTGATTTCATTTTTTATGACCTTAAATTTGGTGTTACTTATATTTTTTAAATAATATTATTAAAGATTAGTATAAATTTTCGCGCTGCTGATTAAGCGCAAGTGGCAGGGCGCTGAGCTGTTCGATCTCGGCGCCAAATGTAAGCGCGGCGGCGGCGGCATCAATTAAGGCACCACGGGCGCTGAGTAAATCTTGCTGGGCACTCACATAATCTACATAGCGATAGCGGCCGTTTTCATAGGCTTTTTGAGTTTCTTTTAAAGCCAGAGTTAACGTGGGCACCACTTCTTTTCGCAGGGTATTGGCGTTGTTGATGGCTTGCTGGCGATTGCTGAAAGATTGATACAGCTGAGTACGCAAACGCAGCAGGGCGGCGTTTTTGTTGGCGGTGGCAACATTCAGTTGGGCACTGGCGCTGCGAATGGCGCCTTTATTTCGTGAGCCTGAAAACAACGGCATGCTCATACCCGCCACCAGTGCATTGCTGTTGCTTTGTTGAAACTGCCTAACCCCTAAAGACCAGCCAATGTCGCTACTCGATTGCGTTTGCGCCAACCTAAGCTGTGCAGCTTGCAGGCGCTCTTGGGCGGCAAAGACTTCAAGAGCCGGGTTTTGTTTTAGTTTCTCTAATAATTCAGGGAACGAAGTGTCTTGCCCAAACTCATAAAGATCGCCGGTAACCTGGCTAAAATTTACCTGGGTATCGCCCCATTGAGCGGCCAAGGCCACCTTAAGAGAATCTAGCTGCTGCTGTTGAGCGTTAAGTTTAAGTTGGGCATGACTGCTGGCCGCTTGGGCGCGCAATACTTCTGCTTTAGGGGCGGCACCGGCTTTGGCGCGGCTTTTTACTTGGTCAAAGGTTTTCTGTGAAAGCGCAAAAGAAGTTTGTGCCAAACCCACACGTTCTTGCGCGGCCAGTACTTGAATATAGCGGCGGGTAACATCGCCTAGGGTGGCTAATGCTTGCACCTGTTGCTGTGCTTCTAAACGCCCCAAACCACTGTTGGCCAGTGCCACACGGGCTTGTGTTTTGCCGCCTAGTTCAATGGTAGAAGACAACGCCACCGTCCACTCGGCTTGATCGGTGCCACTGTATTCATCGCTGCCGGCCACGTTGTCGGCACTTACATTCAGTTCAAAGCCTGGCTTTAATTGCGCCGTTTGTAGTTGGCCATTAAGAGCGTCTTGGCGAAATTGAAATACGTTTAAATCTGGGTTTTTAGCTAGCGTACTTTTAACCGCTTCTTGTAAATTTAAGGCTTTATTATCTTGGCTGGCACTGGCCGGTAACACCACTAATAGCCCTGCTAGGCAGGCAGTTACGCCTAAATTAATACGGGTTCGTGATGAAGCGCGTTTAGTAGACGCGTCACAAATGGATAACATGGATAAATCCTAGGTTCGTCGCATAACAACTGGCTTAATTCGTGGAGAAAGCTCAGGCTAAAACTCTTGTTTTAAAAGCGCTTTAAAAGTGCTTAAAAAAGGGGGAGGAACTAGGAATGTGCCCGTGGGGGCTTAAATAACTGAGACGCTAATGAGAAGGGTGCGGCGTTGTTTAGGTCAATAACGTGCTTTTCAGCATCGGTTAAAATGGCGGCGCTGAATAGAGTGCCTATAGGATTAAACTGAGGGCTATGACAATGACAGCAATGCTGGCAGTCAATGGCGGTACTAGATGTAGAGTCGGAAGATTCAAGCTCGGTGCTGGTGTCTATATCAAGCAGTAAACTGCCTTCTGAATGGGGTGCACTAGATTGATGTTCCAAATGGACATCCGCCACTGCCATAACCGATTGCATGGCAATCAGTACGATCAGTAATTGGGATACCCAAGATTTCATCATTTAACACTCAACAAAATAAATGCACAGACAAGATAGTAAAACGGTTTGAATTCGCTTCTTTAAAGCATAAACAGACGCGGCTTTTAAGAACAAGGGGAATAATATAAAAATACTGGCCAAAAGTGTGTGTTTTTACCTTTCTTTACAGAATGTAAACAGAGGCCTTTTTAAAAGCTACCGACTTGAATTGATAGGCTTTTAAGGGTTTAGGTTTATGGTGATGCAAAAGCCCAATCATTATAAAAAGTGATTAGGCTTTTTAGTTACAAATTAACTACAAGCGCCGCAGCAATCTCCGGCCTCTTCTTTTGCTTTAGGTGCTTCGAATTTTTCAAGTGCACGGGCAAACAAAATATTATTTTCAATATGAATGTGCATATTAATGTCGCTTACAAACTCTTGAAGCCCTAGGTATAAAGCTCTCCATGTATTACAGGCTTGAGCGTGTGGGATAAGGTCTTGGGTGAGAGCGTATATTTTTTCAATATCTTTAATGTGACCTTCATGATCGCTCAGCATCACGCTAATAGGGCCTTGAACCATAGGAGGGAAATCGGTGGTGAGCATAGGGAATAAAATAGATTCCTCTTTATGCATGTGTTGCTCAAGCTCTTGCTTCATGTTGGTTAGGTGACTGGCTAAGCCATTTGGGCATAACTCATGGTTACCATGAACGGTTTCTACACGGGCCGCTAAACGAATTAACTCGGGTAATTGCTCACGATGCACCTGATGATAGCGGCTTAAAATATGTTCAATAATGTCTTTGTTGGATTTCTCTGACCAATCTTGGCTCGCATTATTACGGCTGGCCAGCTCCTCTAGTGCCGTATCAAGCTCTTGCTCGTTTAGGCCTTTCTTGGCCAATACTTCCTTTAGAGTCTTATGGCCATTACAGCAAAAATTAATCTTGTGCCCAAATAAAATAGAGGTAGCACCGGGCACTTGAGTGGCAATTTGGCCTAACTGCCAATCTAAATATGACATATTCAATTCCTTAATTTAAAGATGTATCTCATATGAATCTTTCATTGTGAGAGGAGTCTACCGCTACATTCTAAAGATGTAAACTAAATGCATATTATAAAAAGCGATATCGGGTTAAGATGGCCAGTGCCCATATAGAGGAGTAGCAGGCAATGAACATCACACGGTTTACCGATTACTCGTTACGGGTGCTTATCTATTTGTCACTGCACAATGAAGAACTGGTGACCATTAAAGAAATCGCCCAGTGTTATGGCATATCAAAAAATCATTTAATGAAAGTGGTGCAAGAACTTAGTACTAAAGGCTACATAACCTCTATACGCGGTAAAAATGGCGGCATAAAACTGGGCCGCGAGCCGGCAGAGATTAATGTGGGAGAGTTGGTAAGAATGAAAGAACAAGACTCAACCTTAGTAGAATGTTTTGGCGAAGGTAATTCGTGTGTGATCACGCCTGCATGCCAGTTAAAAAATATGTTAAGCGAAGCCATGGAAAGCTTTTTTCAAAGCTTGGAAAAATACACATTAG
Source organism: Bermanella sp. (assembly GCA_036960565.1). Taxonomy (GTDB): domain Bacteria; phylum Pseudomonadota; class Gammaproteobacteria; order Pseudomonadales; family Oceanobacteraceae; genus Bermanella. The sequence goes on along the minus strand of JBALXQ010000012.1, from coordinate 43,373 downwards.
CCGATTTAGTACACGGACCTGATAAAAAACAACTGATTAAAATATTCGCGGCGGAACTGGCCGAAGATGTGGGGGCTGTGCCATCTGTTTCTTGATGATGTGTTTAGTTTAAACAGGTAAGTTTTGAATCAATTACACGGCCTACCGTTATTATTTATTAAGGTGAGCCAATACGTTAACAGCTGGCAATAGAATTTATTCTTAAAAATAATTAATGCCCAAGTAAAAACTAGGGCATTAATACTCACTTAACCGTAACTCACTGCTAATGTCTTAAGGCTTTTAACCAAGGGCCTTTCAATTAAGCCTTTTAATAATTTTCCCAGAAATGGAATTTTAGGCTCAAAGTAAACTGAGTAATTTAATTGGGTTTTACCGTTTACTTCAAAAAACTCCATACGCCCCTTATGGTTCTTAACTGGGCTGCCCTTACTGATTTTGTACTCCATGAGCCTACCAGCCTCAAAGGTAATGACGGTTTCTTCAAAGTGTGAAAACGGCAATGGAGTGATGCGGCGGATGGAGCCCACACCATTCACGTTATCACTGTCGCTGTCTTTTATGCGCTGAATCTTGGCATTTACCACCCGACCAAAATTGTGGTGGTCGGTTAACGCGGTGAATACGGTTTCAATAGGTGCATTGAAGCTTTGATTGATTCTAATTTGTTGTCTGGCCATGGTTTGCTCCTGATTTATTTGGTAACTTATTTTTAATTCAGAATAGGATTGAAAGCCCCGTTCTTTTTCATGGCAACCTTGTAAGCGTCACGGCTCCTTAAGTCTTTAACATAGCGCTTAATATGGGCATATGAGTGGGGTATGGCAGCTGGGGCATCTAACCCTTCTAGGCAGTAGCCCATTACAATATCAGCTGCAGTGAATGTCTCTCCCGCCAGCCATTGGTTTTCCTGCAGGCAATTATTTAAGTGAGTTAATAGCTTCTCAGTTCTGGGGGTTACAAATTGAGCACGAACCTTTTTGGTGAGCGCTTTAACAATAGGTCTGATAAAGAATGGCACGCCGTTATCCATGCGATTTAATACCAGTGACCAAACTAAAAAAGGCATTAAGGAGCCTTGAGTAGCGTGGAACCAATACAGGTACGCCTCTCGTCCGGGTTCCCCAGTTTTCGGGCGTAGTGAATTGTTTGTGTGTTTATCAAGAATATAATCAACAATGGCATTTGTTTCTGCCATGGCAACACCGCCATCGGTGATAGTGGGTGCCCAGCCTACCGGATGAATTTTCCGGTATTCATCCGAGGCAAACGAGGTTACCTTGTTACGGTAATGTTGTTTTATATTGTACTCAATACCAAGTTCTTCCAGCAGCCATAAGATTCTTATGGATTGTGAGTTTTCCAAATTATGAACTGTAATCATATGTCGGCCTGTTTGTTCTGTTTGTATTTCAGGTTTTTTTATAAATCACTTAGCATTCGAATGAATTCCTAAGTGATTTATAACGTTATGGTTTATTGGCGTTTTTTATGAGCTTGTAATGAACAGGATTAATTAAATCTTTCATGTTCATATGTAAAAAAAGGTTGCGCCATTTTAGTGGGATAGCCCAAGATATCAGCCAGACAATGCTAGATTGATTACCGCATACAATACGTGGCTTGCCGCTTTTTATACATTTGATAACATATTGCGCGATATCGTCTGGGGATGTTTTTAGATATTTTTTACTAAACTCTTCACCCCCTTCAACATCTTTAACAATGTTGGTTTTTACGCCGCCTGGGTGCACAAGATGAACTGAAATAGGTGACTCTTGTAATTCCACCATCAGCGATTCAGTAAAACCCCTTACTGCAAATTTAGCGGCGCAATAATCAGAGGAATCGGGCGTGCCAACTAAACCAAAAATACTGGATACATTAATGACGGCACCTTCATTGTTCTCGATCATTTGCGGTAAAAAAGCCTGAGTGCCATAAATAACACCAAACAAATTAATGCGCATGGTGCGCTCGTATTGTTCGGGGCTCATGCTCCAAGTAGGTACACCACCCCCGCCAACTCCGGCATTGTTAATAACCACATGAGTATTGCCTAAGGCCTTCTTTACTTTTTTGGCAAAGGTGAAAATGGCGTCTTTTTGCCCTACATCTAATTGTTCGCTGTAAATGCCGTTATGGGGTAGCGCCTCCACCATTGCCTGGGTTTCTTTAAGCCCGACGGTATCTACGTCGCTAATAGCAATTTTTGAACCTAGCTTAGCAAAGGCGAGGGCATAGGCGCGGCCCATACCCGAACCAGCCCCCGTGATCACCACTACTTTATTTTTAAACTGTTTCATTTTATTTTTATTCTCATTTTTAGGGTCACAATATAAGCCGTCAGCACATCGTTAAATGATATGCGGCTCGCGGCTTATAGGCAGTGAGAGGCTACTGATAAACCTTTTTAAGGAAGTTCGCTTAGAAACGCCTGAAAAGCCATGGCGGTTTGTTGCGGAATTTCCAACATGGGCATGTGACCCACATTTGGCCATACCTTCACTTTTATGCCTTCAATGCCTTTTTGCCAAACTTGGGCACCACTAACATCTAAGATTTGATCTAGCTCCCCCCAAAATAATAAACTAGGCACGTTAATTTCATTAAGAGAGTTATCTAGCATGTTGAGTTGGTGTATATAAGAAAATATTCCGGCTAATTCATCTTGGCGAGAAACGTATGTTTCAGTGACCGCATCAAAAATAAAGTCGGGAAACCAAGGTGGGGCGGCCATGGTCATGGCATAAAAATTATCAAATTCAGCGCGGCTATTCACAATGAAGGCATTCTTTCCCTGGGTAAGTAGTTTTTCCATCTTGCTTGGCTGAGGTGTATTTACACCGTAAGGGTCTATGAAAGTGGCACTCAATATTCGTTGTGGGTACATCTTGGCAAAGTGCGCGCTGATGAAGCCTCCCATGGAGTTACCAACAATGTGTACTTTTTGAATGTTTAATTTATCTAATAATTTTATTAAGCGCTCCACTTGGGCCGGAGCACTGTAATCCCAATTTTTGTTATAGCCTGTTTCACCATGGCCGGCCATGTCTGGAATGATGACATTGTATTGCTCATTAAAGTGCCGGGCGAATCTGGGCCATACATCTTTGTCTGCGCTGTAGCCGTGTAACATGAGAATGCTTTCGCGTTCAGATAAAATATTTTGGTACAAATAAATGTTCATCTCGCCAATGTCTATGGTGTGAGATTCAAAGCCATACAAGTTGGCTTCTAGATCGGTGGCATTGTCATAAATGAAATGACCCAGTTTTGCAGGTGCAAAAAGTATCAAGCCAAATAATAGGGTGGATATGAGTAGTCCACTAAGTAATAGAGTTTTTTTCATTTTATCTCTTTCTGTTTTGATAGGCGCGGTTACCCAATAAAAGAAGCATGGTTGAGATGCTCCTTTACGGGGTTATGTTTAACGTATTACTTAATCGTTAAATGTATGATCACTAGTGCGGAATTTTTTAGCCCAGCGGCGATAGGTAAAACTAAAACCTGGGAACATAGCGATAACTTTGCCGCTTTTAGATTTATACCAACTATTGCAGCCACCGCTTTGCCATACGGTTTTTTGCATCTCACTGTGAATATGATTGGTATAACGCTCTTCGGCATGCGCTTTTACTTCTACATTGTTTTTATTGCGTCTCTCAACATTTTTAATGCTGTTGATGATGTAGCACATTTGCGATTCAATTAAGAATAATGCCGAGGTGTGGCCTATGCCTGTGTTAGGGCCTGTGACCACAAACAGGTTGGGGAAACCCGGTGCTGCGGTGCCTAAATAAGCACGCGGATATTCCTTCCATACATCTAACAAGGTGACGCCATTACGGCCGATGACAGGATAAGATATAACGCCATCGGTAGCATCGTAACCTGTGGAGTAAACGATAAGATCTACCGGATGTTCAACACCGTCATCGGTAATAATGCCTTGCTCGGTAATTTCTTTTACGCCATTGGTTTTGTCATAAACGTCTACATGCTCACGGGCATAAGCTGGATACAGGGTGTCGGATAAAATAATACGCTTACATCCAAAGGCAAAATTCGGGGTAACTTTTTTACGTAACTCAGGGTCTTTAATCTGTTTATCAATGTGTTTAAGGGATGCTCCGCGCCCCATTAGGTTTAATAAATTCTGCGAATATTTAAAACCCAGTAAATGAAATTCTAAAATCCAGTAAACAAAGCTGCGTACTACTTTATAAAGCAGTTTGTTGCGCAGCAGCGCTCGCTGCCAGTTTTTAAAGATATAATCATTTCTGGGAATAACCCAGTCGGCGGTGCGCTGATACACATCTAAATGTTGAACATCGTCGACAATGGCGGGAATAATTTGTGCGGCACTGGCACCAGTGCCTATGACGGCCACACGTTTACCCTGGTAGTTGTATGAACTGTCCCAATTGTTGCTGTGAAAGGACTTACCCTTAAACGTATCACGGCCCTTAAAGTTAGGAATAATCGGGGTGCTTAGTGGGCCCGAAGCATTCACAACATATTGCGCGCTATAAGCTTCACCCCCTTGCACATGAATATGCCAACGGCTGCTGTCATGATCCCATTGAATTTTTGTCACGGTGCAATTGGTGGCGGTTTTTTCTCTTAGTTTATGTTTGTTAATGATGTGGTGAGTGTAGGCATTAAGTTCGTCTTGCTCGGCGTATTTTTGTGTCCAGTCGTAGGGTTCGGCGGCCACAGAATATAATACAGAGGGCACATCCACGGCCGCTCCTGGGTATACATTTTGGCTCCAGGTGCCGCCCATGAATTCACGGCGCTCTAACATTAAGAAATCGGTGATACCTTCTTTAGTTAGGTTCATGGCGGCCAACTGACCACCAAAGCCACTGCCGATGATGATGACTTTATAGTCTTGTTTCATAGTCAGAATCTCTTTTCATGCTTCTTATTAGGTACTGCTCGTTTTCGCTTTGAGTGTTGCTAAATGTATATTTGAATACGAGTGATGTCAGATAGATTATATCTGATTACGTATGTAGTCAAACGTAATTTTGTTCAACCGTCAGTCTTTACAATCTGTGTTGAAACCGTTCAAATGGCCAAAATAGAAACTTCGAACAGAATATTGAGCCGTATGACCCGCAGTAATGACACCGAAAATAACTCCTCAGGTCGCTCCTATGGCGGTCAGAGCCAAGATGCCCGCAAGCAGCAGCGTAAGGCTCAGATATTAGAGGCGGGATTGAATGTATTTGGCAGTACTGGGTTTAGAAGTGCCACGGTGCGCAGTTTGTGCAAGGAGGCCGAACTCACCAGCCGTTATTTCTACGAATCTTTTGAAAACCTAGAAGCCTTGGTGGTGGCGGTATATGAGGATTGCATGCAGAAACTGGGTAAGCAGGTGTTGGATGTCGTCACAGGTACCTATGATGGCAGCAATGCAGAGCAAGCCATTAAAGCCGGATTAGATGCCTATTATTCAGGCCTGGAAGACGCTCGTGTCTCTAGGGTGTGTTTGTTCGAATTAGAAGCCATTAGTCCAGAGGTGACACAGTTATGCTTCCGCCATATGGGTGGTTTGTCTCAATTACTGGTGGCCCTTGCTAGCTACGCATATCCCCATTGGGATTTGGATAACAAAGAAAAAGAGGTGCTGGGCATTTCGATTGTGGGGGCCCTGCGACAATCGGCCACAGTGTGGTTATTAGAAGATTATAAAACTGAGCGCAGTATCTTGGTTAGCGCATCGAGTAAATTATTATTGGGCATGATTGCGGTTACATGCGAGGAAGCAGGTTAGGGTAATACAAAAATTTAGGTTAACTGTTTAATTTAGGCAGCCACTATTGCACCCTAGTAGAAGAAAATAGCCGCTTTGTTTAAATTGGCCCATGCCGAAAAACCCCTCTAATTATTGTTTATACAAACTATAATTAGAGGGGTTTTTATTTGAAATTATTTTACGTATTGGCGTAACGCTTACGATAGGCTCTAATTTTTTTCTTATGTTGTATTTGGTCTGTAATTAATGTGTATAGGGCAGATACTTTTAACTTCGGTTTTTTGCCTTTGCTCATAAGGTGCAGTTGTCGTTTGGCAATGGCTAGGTCGGCGAGGCTTGCCATTGTTTTATCTTTCCACTTCACCATAGGAAGTTGGGCCTGAGCTTGTGGTGATGTTTTCCATGTATTGGGGAGATCAGGGCTAAATGCCAAAGCTCGTCCTATGCCTACCATATCGACCCCTTCGTTCAATACCATGTCGGCCACGGCTAATCTAACAATTCCGCCTGTGGTCATAATTGGCATAGGCGCCTGCAAAGCAATTTCTTTAGCAAAATTTAAGAAATAGGCTTCACGAGCTAGGGTGCGTCCATCGGCTGTTTGGCCTTGCATCGCAGGGCTTTCATAGCTGCCGCCTGAGAGTTCTACTAGATCAACATTTAATTCCCCAAGTCCCTTAACAACCAACATAGCATCATCGGAATCAAAGCCACCTCGTTGAAAATCGGCCGAATTTATTTTGACAGAAATAGCCGTTTTTTTCGGCACGGCTTTCTTAATGGCTTTTACTATTTCGTACAATAATCTTGCACGGTTATCTAAAGATCCTCCCCATCGGTCGGTGCGTTGATTGGTAAGTGGTGATAAAAATTGCGATAACAAGTAGCCATGGGCAGCATGAATTTGCACGCCATTAAAACCTGCTTCCACTGCTTTAGATGCGGTAATGACAAAGCGTTGAATGAGTTCCTTAATATCAATTTCTGTCATGGGGGTGGGCTGGCTAAATAAGTTGCTGTGTTTGCCCATATCTAACGCCACATTAGAGGGGGACAATACCTTGCCACCCAATGCCGCATAAACCTGACGCCCGGGATGATTTATTTGCATCCAGATATGTGTACCTTGGTGTTGCCCCGCTTTAGCCCACTTTTTAAAAGGCGCGATGGGCGTTTCAGCCTCTAAGACGATGCCTGCCGGTCCTGTCATAGCTCTGTGATCCACCATTACATTCCCTGTAATTAGCAAGCCGGTGCCGCCATTGGACCAGGTCTTATACAGTTGACACATGTTGTCGCCAGGTAGGTGACCGTCAAGGGCCATGCCTTCATCCATAGCTGCTTTAGCCAAACGATTTGGCAGCTTGATGCCATTAGGTAGCGTGAGCGTACTAAAAACAGATTGAATCATACGGGCCTCTTTTGATGTGAGTACGTTTGAAGTCAGAAAGATTACATCTGGAAACGGTTGTGGTCAAATTATATTTTGCTCAATAATTAGGCTTTTATAATTGTGTTTAAATCGTGCAAAAAGGAGGGCGGAGCCTGGATAACCGTAAACAATAGCGTAAGGCATTGTGTGTTTGAGGCGGAAGGAAATGTATTTGTTGTACAGAAATTAGATGGGTCGCAGTGGGCTCATTCATAGCCAGAATACTGACGGAATCAGGTTTTAATGGGGTTTCAACGTGATGAGGTATTGCGCAGGGCGGTGGCGATGTAACCCCTTTCAGGGGCTGTAACACCGTGTGGCGCTACTTTGAAAACGTCTGTAGGCCGCATAAAGCCTAAGAATTGATGGTCTCCCCACCAGGACTCGAACCTGGAGCAGCCGCTTAGGAGGCGGCGCATGCTATCTTATATAAGCTTCGTATTCATTAGGCCTTGTTTATAAAAATTCCTCTGTGTAATTATCTGTGTAACTATCCTGAAATGTCCGAGTCTGTGCCTCTTTTGTAAAAGCCCCTTTGCTAAATCCCATTATTGTAAATTGGTATTCGTATAACCAGTTTAAGGTACTACGCTTCAAACTAGTAGATATAGGGCTTTCAGAGCGACATAACAAATTCAATAATTAAGCGAACTGAGATGGTGCTTAAGTATTGCAATGGCTATTTTATGAGCGTAATATCGCCCGCCTCAAAACAGGGATGAGCTAAACCTCTGACGGCAAAGGAAAAGTGCCTATTCACCTTTCTTCCTATATAGATGGTTATACGAACTCATTCCCTTAACAACATAGTTATCTAATAGGAATGAATATGAAGTTGAATGTGAAGTTGAATGTGAAGTTGATTTTTTTAATTCTATCGTGCATCTCTTTTGATGCATTTTCAGAGCTGGCTAATTCATTTAATTCAAGCATTACCGAAATTTCGATGAGAAGTACTGCGGCATACCATGATGAGACTTGGAAAGGTGTTGCACTAATTACCTTTGATTCAGCATTTTCCGGTTCAGAAGCTGATTTAGAAGGCTGTAATCTTTCTACTGTTTATATTAAGCCAAATACGGACAAAGAAATCTTTTCTGCCCTTTTAACGGCTAAAGCTCAAGGCATTACATTAACTAGGGCTTCGTTAGAAAATACAATGACTATTATTGGTGGTTACTGCAGATTAGTGCAGATTAGATTTTAAGATAACAATGCCTTGCATCCCATGTCGGGATGAAGGCGGAGTTATAGGAATAAATTCAATGATTAGAATATTCATATTATGTATTAGTTTTTTGATACTTCCTTTTGCTAATGCAGGTGACGCACAGGGTGGATTACTTAGTAACGTCCATGTTATGAAAAATGGTGCTCTGCTAGTTTCATCAAGCGGCGCACGAACCGATGTTCCTGGTTGTGTAAATTACTCAACAAGGTTTGTAATTGATGGCACAACTGAAGCGGGAAGAGTTCAAATATCCGGTCTTTTAGCTATGTATATGGGTGGAAAGACTGTGAATATTATAGGAACAGGCGCGTGTGACGCGGGCTATAGTTCTGAAGAAATTAATTATTTCCACGCAGTGGATTAAATAAACCTATAACTATGCTTTGCATTCCATACGGAATGAAAGCGGAGTTATACGTTGACTAAGTTTTTTGAATTGGAACTGAAAAAATGAAAACTGTATTTAGCTTCGTTATTTTGACTCTTGCTTTTAACTCTCATGCAGGTACTGCATGGATAAGCGGTACCCCTAATCATGTTCAGCTTGTAAATGGAGGGTTAGTTGTACTTGGTGACTTTTCGAACAAGTCTGAAATTACCTGTAATACAGGTAGTTTAAATGGTTTTTACTTGCAGTCAGATGACACTCAAATGGATAGGAAGTTGTCTATGGCTTTAATGGCAATGGCTAGCGGGAGAAAGTTGGGGGTCCATATAGCCGATGTAATTGAAGGTTGCATAGCAGTATCGGCTGTCGGAACACTACCTATAGCGCACCCGACTTATTATAAAATAACCGATTAAAATTAATAAAAAGTATAACAATGCTTTGCATCCGATACCGGATGAAAGCGGAGTTATGTTCAGTGAGTTTTAAATGTATAAAGTATTAGGCTTGTTTTTATTAGTGCTCTCAACCAACCTATATGCAGAATGTGGGTATGGGAAACTTACAAGTGTCAGGCTGGATCATACCGGATCAACCTTTAGGGTTTCATTTTCGTCACAGGCGACTGTTAAAAATGGTTGCTCAGTTTCGGATGTATCATTGGTTGTAGACCCTGGGTTTAGTAATTACTTAACACTTGAAATGGCAATGTCGTTGTCACTAACTGCTTTAACTGCAGGTAAATCTGTTTGGGTTGAGTATGACTCAAGTAATAATTATCTTAAAAAGATAAATATCTATTCGGATTTGTAAATAAAACGTAACAAGTGACTGCGGTATTAAGTCACTAATAATTAACAACATAACTATGTCTTGCATCCGAAAAGCCGGATGACGACGGAGTTATGTATGGGTCGTGATATGAAAAAGATATTTTTGTTATTTTTAGTGGTGTTTTCCTCAAGTTCCTTTAGTTATGAATCTGAGCGTGAAATTAAGCAAATCCAAGTCTTAGAGGATACGGTACGTATAGAAGTTGGTGTTATTTACGGAAGTTGTAGCGCAGAACAAACTGGCTGGATAGGCTGGTCTAACGAGAGGCCAAGCCATAGCGCTTGGTTGGCGTTAGCTTTAAGTGCTCAAGCCCAGGGAAAGAAAATCACATTCTATGAGGCTCATGGTTCTTGCGGCGGCTTGACTAACTCAATAAAGATTGAAGGTCTTTATATTAAATAATTAAAACATAACTATGCCATGCATCCCAAAACGACGGGATGATGACGGAGTTAATTTTAGAGAAAATTAAGGAATATAAAAGAGATGAAGTACCTACTTTACTTGATCGCGATATCAAGTTTATTTATCAGTACAGCAAATGCAGCTGAGAGTTTCGGGTGTTTTGCATTGGATCTAAATGATGCATCAAAACCAGACCCTGTCTGCGTGAAAACAAGTTATGAAGAGTATACTCCTTTGGATGTTATTTCTAAAGGTTATTGGGATGCTCTGGTCGATCATACCGGTGTAGCGGTATGGGATGGTGCTAAAAGTCAGGGTGAAGCTTTAGGGAGCCAGCTAGCGCTTCAAGTTGGGGGGGCATTGGCTCAAAAATTAGGTGCGCCACCATTTGTATTAAATGCACTTGGTATTGGCGGAGGTGATATCTCAAATTCACGATTAGTGGAGGAGGTTGAGAGACTATTGCAGGCTCAAACAGAAGTTCTAATTGATGAAATGAATGAGCAACGCGAGCAAACAGTAGAAGATATTAAGCAAGTATTAGCAAATAATTGTACTATCGAAACTAAATTGAGTTATCAAGGAATATTGAGTGGCATATCGATTTGGAGTCAATGGGGCTTAGAAAATAAAATGGATGATGTCAATCGAGGTCAATTATTAGATAGACTGTATGATCTATCTGAAATTGAATATAAATTCGCGTATAACGATAAAGAGACTGCCTTCTGTTATTGGGGAAAACATGTGGAGTATTTTGCATGGGCAATGCGAATTTACGGATTGGATATCAACACTTGGACAGCATATCAAAACCTACTTGTTGAAGACCCTGTTTTATTGAAGCGTGACTTAACTGTAAATCTGGAAGAAATTCAAGGTAGGGTAGAGGATACTATTGCTGCTCTAGAGAGAACTCAAACTCAAGATATGTTGGAGTTTGATGTGGATGCAACAGGTAATAAAGCGAATGCATGGTGGGATGATGTTGTTTTAGATACTGGCGATTATGTCCATTTGGATGCAGAAGATCATTACTGGACATTTAACTATTCAGACATAGATTCTGTAATTGCAGATACTCTTCGAGCTTCAGTTTCATTTGAGGAGAATAATTACGGCGCTGAACAATATATTGTAAATACATGGGGTACCTATTCAATTAATGGACATGAATACACACTAAAAAAATATGGTTTATCTGCGTATACTGCATCTATGCGTCCTGATTGTGATGCACCTATTGCTGCCGGCTGCTTAGAGTATGAAGGCGCCAGCGCCTCTATGATTGTAGCTGAACATTTTGCTACCTCTAATAACCTGTTTTATATGTCAGATAATACTGCTTCAAATCCTGCTGTAGATTTTGATGCATTTGCTAAAGATATTTTCCAGTATCATATGGACCTTGAATACACTCAGAGATTACAAAACGCTTATGCGCCATATCAACAATTTTTAGACGATGTTTGGGCTATGGTAGAATTGGAGCGACCAAGAAATAAAATGGATAATGAGTACGACCGAATTTCAGGACTTGAGCTTCTTGATACTGATGGTTTGAGCATTAAAACCGAACTTGATATTGGAACCGATCCCGAAAAAGATGACACTGATGGAGACGGCTTTGGTGATGGGTTTGAGCATGCCAATCGGGTTCAAGGTTTTGATCCGATAGTTGCTCATAATTTCTATTCTGACGAAGATGGTGATGGTGCTAGTGATTTAGACGAGTATGCAGCTGGTACAGATATGTTTGATTACGAGGACAACCCAGCAGCACGTGCTGAACGTCAACGATTAGCGGCCATTATGGTTCCAATTATAGGATTGATTCTAAATTAATAGAGCGTAAATTATATTTGCTAGTTTAAAAGGTCACTCAATGGAGTGGCCTTTTTTTGTGCCTGAATAAATACTACGAACTTATTTACTCCAACATCTCAACAGCATTAGCCTGGCTGGTTTTCCTAGTGTCGAAATACCCAAGAGTGGTAGATAGTTCACTATGATCGGCCAGGTGTTGTACTTCTACCGGTGGCACGCCTTTATTTAATAACCAGGTAATGTGTGTGCCGCGCACGCCCCAGTGAAATGGTTTTACATGACTGGGTAGACCCACCGCATCACAGGCCATTCTCATGGGCTTGGTCATATTTCCCACCAGTGAATACCAAGGATGGCCGCGCCCGTTGTCTACATAATACTTTTCAAGCTCCCCTCTGTTTTTTAAATCTTCTTCTAAGAATTTTCTTAATGTTTTGTTAATGGGTTTGTTGGGCCATTTCATGCCCTTGGGGTGCCAGTTTAAATCTGGATTATCCTGGAAATAAATGAAGCCTCTGTCTAAATCTATGTTTTCTAATTTCAGTGCCCAGATGCTGCCTTTCCTTACTAGTGTGTGGCGGGCAATCATATAGGCGCGCATTAGGTTTTTATTCATGCGGTTCATGCGTGGGTCAATATCTTGTTCTGCTTGGGTCTTTATGTAATGGGCCAGCTTTTCCACTTCTTCAGGGGTGAAGGTATGGATATCTTTTTTAATCCGTTTGGCTTTTTTAAGGTGAAAACGTTTATCCAGGTACTCGTTATCGTAGGCCCAGTTTAAAAAGTTTTGCAGTTGGCGCATGTGGCCATTCTGGGTGTCTTTGGTAATGGTTTTAAACGGGGCTTTGTTACTTTTGTAATTGGTTAGGAAGGTAAAGAATTTTATGTTGTAGTCACGGTCAAAATCATTGAGTCGGTGATTGCCGTTGCATTCCACATAAAGCTTTGTAGTGAGGGTATAAGTCTTTAAGGTTTTGGGGCTTAGGGTAGATTCAACTTCCCTTAACCATATCTCGCTGGCTTCTTTAAAGTGTGAGGCTTTCTTTTCTTTCTTCTTGGCTTTTACTTGAACGCGCTCGTCTAAAAACTGTTCTCTTAGTTCGCGTTCTTTTTTGTAATACAGCTCGATTAAATAACGATCACGCTCCACTTCGGGCATGGTGGTTAAATCTGCTTTGGTACACAGGGTGACACGTTTTCCAGGGTGGCCAGTTATATGGCCCCTATCAAAATCAACTGGATAAATTCCAATGATTGAATTGCCTCGTTCCATGAATTGCTTACGTGCCATAATTACTCCCTGTAACTACGATTGGCCACCGTGCCAGATAACTCGTCCAATAATGCTTAATTTATCCAATTGTTCTTTGGATAGAGATTGGTCTGTATCAGGCTTGTCGCTATTAGTTATAAACTTTGCACTTCCATCTAAATTGATCAGAAGCTCGCCAATTAATTTTTCATTGTTGTTCTCAAGTACGAATACACCACTTCCTTTAACTTGCTTGGTATCAATCAATACCATGTAGCCGCGTTTTATTTCTGTTAATGATACGTGGCTGTCAATCTCCCAAACTCTGCACTGTTCGGCAGTAACATTTTGCTTTTCCAAAAAGTCTGGTCCAAAAGAAAGGTCGAGTTTTTGCGCACTATCTAACTCTGTGACTTTCTTGAATGCATTGGTGTGCTCCCATAACTCATCGCTCACCATCATTGGGCCTTCACCCAGAGCAATCCACTTCAATTCAAAGCCTGTTGCTTGAGCTATGTCGGCTGCATTTTCTAAAGTGGTGGATGTCTGTTGATTTGAAAGGCGGCTTACTTGTGCTCGGCTAAGGCTTGTCTGCTTTTCAACAAACGAAGGTCCCTTAGTTTTAATTGCGTAAGCCAATCTTCCACTGACACTTTCAAGATTAAGGTCATCAATGTTGCTGGTTCTGGACATAGTCTCCCCTGTAATAACCTAATATTAGTTGACAGGCTCATATGTGTAACTATATTATGCCTCATATAAGTTACATAGATGTAGCTCATATGTGGTTATGCGTGCCATGCATCAGAAAGTATGCCGTGTAGCCCCATATTTAACAACTTATTATGGAAGGATAAGCATCATGAATGACGCAATAAGCTCAAATCCGATACACGGAAGCACAGAACCGCTCTATTTGATTAACTTAGCGCTCACTGAGCGTGTGGTTTATCTAGCTCGTAAGGCGGTATGTATGAAGATTGATTTTTCCGAGTCGGCCATTAAGCGCTGGGTGAAGGAAGATAACTTCCCTAGGCCTGTAATGATTATGGATAAACCCCGTTGGATCGAATCCGAAGTCGATTCATGGATCGAAAGACAAAACCCATCCCGTCTGGTCGCCGTTGAAATGGCCAATCAAGTTGCCAAAGATGCGGCAGCCATTATCAAAAACCTTTAATCCCTAAGTGCCCCATTCGGGGCGGCTTGTGATTAACCACCCCCACTAATCCGAAGTTAGACCTTTAGAAAAATTCACCATAAGCATGGAGGCATCCCCGTATGCGCAGTATACCGACTTTTGAAAAACCGCTGGAGATCAGAATTGCCCTGCACATGGCCGGTAAAGTTTTACGTTTGGAAAATGCCAGGCGTTTCACCGAAAAGCTTAGTGCCGCTAAGGATATGAAAACCTATATCTCCTCTTTTAAAAATGCTCGTCACGATTACAGCTTTAGTGAAGATTTCGTGACGTATACCAATGAACTCATGGCTGAAATTAAGCCTGTCTTAGCGAGGGCTGCGTAATGTTGAAGCTCGATACCAATCAAGAAAACATTGATGGCCAAATGGCTACTACTACCCAGGGCGTAATTGAACGCTATATGGAATCTGCTCAGGATTTCCGCAGTAAGGGCAACCACCACCTGTGTTTTGTATACGAGGCTCAGGCCGAAGGGGCATACCGCTTATGGATTGAAATGACCAGTCCCACCGCTTACGGCAAGTATGGTGCGCAACTGCTCGTAGCCCTGGGGCGATAGTCATGCTGCCAATTAGTTTTATTAACAGGGAGATAGACCGCTTTGTTAAACCCAAACTTGCCAACATGGGAGTTCTGGGTGATGCGTTATTTTATGACTGGCAAAAAACGGTAGCGACACAGAAAAACAAAAGTGTTCACGATGCCAACCAGCGCTTGCGAGAAATGAAACAGCGTTTGAAGTGGGGTGGTTACAACCTAGCCAACATGGATAACGAATCTGTGTGTGATTACTGCGAGACACGAGCTAAGAACTCGTTGAAGTTTTTGCCCAAGTTTCCCGAATCCCTACCAGTAGCTGAAATTCAATACCATATTGAAAGTGTGGGGCGTTTTGATGAACATAACCTAGTGCTAGACCTGCCTGATAACGATGAAGACAAGTTATTCATATTGCGCGGTTTTTATGCCCGTATTTGTGACCCTATCTGGTGGCGCCGTAAGTTAAAGCGCGCCCAGAAACAGGCAGTGGAAGGGGTGGCCCGTGACATTGGCCTAGTACAAAAAAATAAGGGGGGCTATTGCTCGAATATTTCCTTGTTTAACCAACGCAAACAAACCCAGCGTAATGCCAAGCTACTTGATTCTATGGTGGCCGAAAACCAGTTTGAGCAATCGTTTTACCTATCTGAATTACAGGACAAATCTATTTCAAACCCTGAAGTGCGAAGGGCCGAACTCATGACCCGTATTCGCGGCTTTGAAATCCTTGCTGAAAAACAAAACTATGTGGCGGCCTTCTGGACTATTACCTGCCCGTCAAAATATCACGCATTTTATTCTTCTGGTGGACTCAATGAAAAATACCAAGGCTCTAGTGTGTTGGATGCACAAAAATACCTGGTGCATTTGTGGGCTGGCTTTCGTGCTTGGCTTGGGCGTAATGGAATTGATGGCTTCGGCTTCCGCGTTTCTGAACCTCACCATGACGGCTGCCCTCATTGGCACATTCTATATTTTGGAAATAAAGCCCAGCTTGAGCGCGCAACCCAGGAGCTTGAAGAACGTTGCTTACGAGTTGATGGCGAAGAATCCGGCGCGAAAAAGAACCGCTTTAAAGTGGAATGGATTAAACAAGGGGAAGACGAGCACGGGCGCAAGTTATCGGCGGCAGCCTACATTGCCAAATACATTGCCAAGTCTATTGATGGTTACCAGGTAGGCAAAGACAAGGAAACCGATCAAGACACCAAACAGAGTAGCGAACGTGTGGTGGCCTGGTCGCGTGTATGGGGCATTCGCCAGTTTCAACAGATTGGCGGCGCCCCTGTGGGTTTATGGCGAGAGTTACGCCGTTTAGATGGAGTAGAGCGTAGCGATACCCAAAACGAATACATTAAGGAAGCCGAGTCTGAGGTGTTTGGTCTGCATGAAACCCTGGAAGAATTTGAAGACCAAGCCGAAGCCTGGGCAGTGTTTAACATGATGGTAGGCAGTGGCCGCGATACCTTATTTAAGCTGTGGAAAAGTGACGAGCCCGAAACCATACGCATTAGCCAGTTTATTAATACCACCACAGGGGAGGTGATGACCTCTAACCAAATAAATGGAGTGGCCAAACGCAACCAGTACGGTGAACCCGTGAAAGTGATCAAGGGTTTGTTGGTGGATATCTTTGGGCATGTGGAGCATGTGAAAACCCGTTTCTTTGAATGGGCGTTAAAACGAGTAAATGAAGCGCGCCAGCGTGAAAAGTCTTTAGAAGGGGGGCAACCCCTTTTGCTTTAGGCTTTTTCGCTTTTACTTGGACTTGTGTCAATAACTGTACGCTAGCTAAATGGATAGAATATGAATTTACAATTAGGTTCGAATGAAAAGGAATTGACTCATAGTCGCCGCCTAGTTCTGGCGGTGGGGTGTTGTTTGGCGCTGGTGTCAATGGCGGCCGAGATACAGTTGTTTGTCAGTTACGCTATTAGTTTGCCCGACAAACTATTTGCGGGCATTACCGCGCTGGCTTTGGTAGCCTGCCAGTTTATTTTTGTGGGCCTGGCCATTGATATGCTTAGGCAAAAGCATTTTTGCCTGTCCGCTTTGTTGGCTTTGGTCACATTAGTGCTTTTTATAATCAGTGTAAGCGGTACGGCGGCTTTTTTTGAAAGCCGTTTTACCAGTGTGCACCAGGCGAACCGCGCGCAAAGTGATGTGTATCAACTACAGCTGAAGTTAATCGAAGACTTAACTCAGCAAGAAAATATTTATAAAAGTAATGCTTTAGCATTAAAAAAGGTTGATAAAGTTACAAGGGCGGGTTTGCAAATAGATAAAGCGGTAGCGGTATCAAAGGCTAGGGCATCAGCATTGTTAAAGCTTGAAAAAATAAATGCCACCCCCACTAATGCTGGTTCCGCGTTAGTGGCGCTAATGGGCGAATATCGTTGGCTGGTGTGGTATGTTTTGGCGGGCCTGGTAGATGTGTGTGCCTTACTGTGTTTTTCGGTATTGGCTGTTTGTAAACAAACACAAACACAGAAGGTGAAAAAACAGTTTAAGAAAACAGCTGTTGTGCAAATAAAACAATATAAACAAACACAAACAGACAAATTAGAGTTAGCCGAAAAGATTAAACAAGATATTATCGGTGGCGTGTTTGGTGATTCACCAGGGGTTAGGCGGGTGATGGAAGCCTTTAACGTTAAGACGCACTCGGTTGTAGCTGGTGTATTTGGGCAGCTGGAAGTGGCTGGACAGATAAAACGTCATGCTAATGGTAGAACTTGGTTGCTGGTTTAAAGCCCTATAACGACGTGAAACTACTTTAATCTGAATAAATTTAAAGGGTGTCAAATGCCTATATTGAAAAATAGAATGATCTTTATTAGCCATGCGTGGCAATACAATGAGCATTATTGGACGTTGGTGAATTGGTTTAATGAGGAACCCAACTTTTCCTGGAGTAATTGCAGTGTTCCGAGTCACGATGCTTTGCCTAACAAAACATCTAGTGGCTTGAGTGCAGGTATGACTCGCCAAATTAATCCATCTCAAGTTGTTATTTTGCTTGGTGGTATGTATGCAGCTCATAGTGCGTGGATTGATTATGAGATATCAGAGGCAAAGCGGTTAGGTAAAGTAATAATAGGGGTTCGCCCATGGGACCAGCAACGAGTGCCCATTAATGTACAGAATGCATCTGCCGTTCCTGTAGTCGGGTGGAATAGGTCAAGTATAATACAAGCGGTTAGGGCTTTGACATGACTGAAAAAGAATACTTAGAAGATCGATTAGAAAGTCAGCTAAAATGGTATAGCGATAAAAGTAGTTTTAATAAGACTTGGTTCAGTCGTCTTCGACTATTAGAAATTATAGCGGCTGCTCTAATTCCATTTCTCTCTGGTATGGCTGATAAAATTAATTATTCAGCATGGATAATAGGAGGTCTGGGTGTGTTGATAGCGGTTTCAGCAGCAATTAGTAGTCTTTTAAAATTCCAAGAAAATTGGATCGAGTATAGAACTATCTCAGAGCAGTTGAAGCATGAAAAATATATTTACCTGACAGACACTAAACCTTACGATTCTGATAATAAATTTAATTTATTGGTTGAACGAGTGGAGTCACTAATCTCCAAAGAAAATTCAACTTGGGCTGCGACCTCCAAAAATCTGGGTGGAACACCCAAAAAGAAATAATAACCTTATCTGCCCTAACCTGAAATTCTAGCTAGTGATTTAGCGGGTAGTGTTGATTTCTAAAAAATTAAAATCATAACTGGTAGGGTTGCTGGTTGTTAATTAATTGTTCTAAATAGGGGGCGTTGTGAGAAAAAAATATGATGTTTTTATAAGTCACTCCAATGAAGATAAAGTTTTTTCTTCTAAGTTAGTAAGCCGTCTAAAAGATGCAGGCATTTCTGTATTTCATGAAGAATTATGTGTTGCATCTGAGGCGAATCTTGTTAAGTCTATTAGTCAGGCTATACAAAATTCAGAATATGTAATTGCTGTTATGTCTCCGGAGTACTTTAAATCGCAATGGTCGATAAAAGAGCTTGAGATTGGACTTACTCATGAATTTAAAAGCAATGAGCTTAAAGTAATTCCTTTGCTGTATCGAGATGTAAAAATCCCTGATTTGTTAAATACTAAGACTTATGGTGATGTGCGTACGGACTCTTCTTTTGAAAATACATTCCCCCAAATAATTTCATTGTTAGGTGGCAAAAAAGTTGAGTTTAATAAAAGTATTCACAAAGCGGTTGAACTTGGACTCATAAAAAGAAGGCCAAAAAATGAAAAGAATTTAACGGATAAGATGAACGAACTTAGTGACAAAATAAATGCCTTTTCTAAAAGCCCTGTATTAAGCAGGGGGGAGGCTAAGGTAGAAGTTGACCCAAGCCTTTGCTTTGTTGTAATGCCATTTTCTCCAGATGAGTTAACGGAGATATATGATTGTTTTGTAAAACCATCAATAGAGCGGGGTTGTAACCTTAGGTGTGAACGTGGTGATGATATGTTTGGCTCAAATGTCGTTATGGATGATATTCGTCAAAGCATTGGAAAAGCTCGAATAGTTATCGCAGACCTTACCGATAGAAATTCTAATGTTTTCTACGAGATAGGTATTGCCCATGCCCTTAATAAAGATGTCTTACTTATTTCACAATCAATGGATGATATTCCATTCGATTTACGCCATTTAAGAGTTCTTATTTATAATTCTAGACCTAGAGGGCTAAGGGATCTTGAGTTGAGTATAGTAGAAAATGTAAATGCATTGATTAACAATGAAAAATGTAAGAAAAAAGTAAATTGGTAAAAGAAATACCTAGTAATCTTATAGAGGCAGCCTAAGTGGCCATTTCGGGGTTTGTTGTAATTTAGTGCAAACACACGCATGTATTTTTTATTAAAAAATAAGCTGTTTACATTACACAAAAGAATGAGTTGAATATGAAGATTTTCGTAAGTTGGTCTGGAAAGCGTAGTAAGGCAGTTGCCGAAATAATGAGTGATTGGCTGAAGTGTGTGATTCAAGCGTCACAACCATGGATCTCAACTCGAGATATTGATAGGGGCGCAATTTGGTTTTCTGAAATTAATGATAAGCTAAAAGATGTTTCTGTAGGTATTGTTTGTTTAACCCAAGAGAATAAGAATAAGCCTTGGATTTTATTTGAAACAGGAGCTTTGGCGAAAGGTCTGACTACGAACCGTGTATGTACCTTTTTGATTGATTTAAACCCTGAAGACCTACAGGACCCACTTGGTCAGTTTAATCATACTTCACCAGAGCGGGGTAGTGTTTGGGAGTTAACTAGAACTATTAATGACTGTCTTGGTGAGAAGGCATTAGATGAAAGAATTTTAGAGCAGGTGTTTGATACATATTGGCCGCAGTTTGAAGAAAAATTTAATGATGCCCTAGTTGAAAACCCTCCAAATGAAGTGGTACCACCACGGTCAGAGCAGGATATACTATCTGAAATTCTGTCTAATACTCGTAGTTTTGGAAATAGAATACGAGACTTAGAATCAGAGTCGAAATATAAAACTAAGAGATTGAAGAGAATCGATTATGACAAAACCCTCCGAAGAAAAATTAGAGACTTATTTGATATAGAGGGTTATACCAAACAAAAAATTACGGATATGCTAGTAAGTGATGAGATATCTATACAGTATGCTGAAACCTTGGTATCCAGTACTTTAAATGGAATGGATCCAAACTCCATAAGCTTTGATAATAAAAAGTAGGGGAGTGCAGAAACGATAATATGGGTTTAGTCATGTTTTTCTAAAAAGACAAATATAACCTCGTTATTAATATTGCTTTAAAGGCTTTAAAGTTAAATGGAAAAACGGATATTCTATTCTTGGCAGTCGGATTTACCTAATAGCTCTAATCGAGGGTTTATAAATTCAGCGTTGGAACAAGCGATAAAAGAAATTAAAACCGAAGATAGTTTCTCAATGATTCCATTTTTAGATAGAGATACAGACGGAATAATTGGATCTCCTGATATATCAGTTTCGATATTTGAAAAAATAAAAAGTAGCAGTATTTTTGTATGCGATATTTCCATTATTAACTCTCACGCAGGAGACTTTTCTCGTCCAACACCAAATCCAAATGTCTTAATCGAATTGGGATATGCAATTGGTGTTTTGGGTTGGGGTCGAATAATATTGGTGATGAATTCAAATTTTGGGGATGTCGGGTTATTACCGTTCGATCTCAAAGGTCGGAGGGTTCAGGTGTATTCCATGACACCTAGTAGTTTAGATCAAGAATCAGAGCGAAAAAAAATCTCAATGATTTTGAAGTCTGGTATCAAAGAGATATTACTTAACTCACCTTTAGGTAAATTGAGCGAGATAAGTCCAATATCAATTATTAATACTGACTCTGAGAGTAAAGAAGCTAAGCTAAGGCTCGATACGCTAAAAGCGATTACTTACATTCAAGAAAAAAATTCAGGGTTAATACTTTATACTCAGGAGTATATGGGTCGGGCTAGACATGATTTGGCAGTGTTATTTGCTTCTGAGATTACATTCGTACAGCCAAAAAATAGTTTGTTGAAAGATATTGCAAAAGCCACGATTGTGTCAGGGGATTTTAATACTGCCCAAAAAGCAATTGAATCAATGACATTTATACAGATAAAGAATCAATTAGGTCAGGAGCTATTAAAGCGAATGCACTCATGAATAATGGAATCAAGTCTTGTTTGATGATCGTGAAAAATATTAATACATACCCTCAGTTTTCTGTTGGGTGAATTTTTAAAAATGGACTCCAGCTTTTAATAAGTGTTAGGGATTAAGGATGATGGTATTTCTTGTTTTTATATATAAGGCTTTGAAAGAGGCGATAACTTTATGTGTTGTTGGAATTATTATTTACGGTGGTGTTGCTTATTATGATGAGATAAGCGGCATCAGGGTAGACTTACAACAAGCTGCATCGACTGCAAATGAAAATATGTTATTAGTTGTAGAGACTGTCCAATTAACGTTTGATAAAATGGATAGTGAAATCTCAAGTTTAAAAGAACTCTCAGGCTTTAAAAAATTGGAGCGGTCTCAAAGTAAAATGGAATTTGCTCATAAAATTCTTGACCTGATTCAAAAGCAAGACGCTGTAGTTGGTACAGATGGTTTGATTGGTTCTGAAATTGATGATCCAATATCAGCAAGAAAATGGGCGGCAAGTGCCCGAGATGAAGCTAGGATCATTTCGTTTAGAGCCAGAGACCATAATGAGATAGTTTGGGCTTTATCAACAACAATAACTAAGCAGGATTGGCTAATTCAGTTTGGTGAATCTGAACCTATACCTATATATGATTGGATCAGTAATCAAAGTACCGTAGGGGGTATTGTAATAAGAGATAAAGAAGCAGGGCGTAGTGAGGTTGAACCTGTCCTTTAATCCTTGAACAACTGCGTATCAATTAAACCGCCCTGTGGCAATTTTTAATTTCAAGGGTAAAGATTCAAGCAGACCGCCTCAAAGCCTCATAACTAGCAAACACCTTCTGTTTCTGATCCTCAGGCAAAGAATCTAAAAAGTTAATGGCGATCTGCGCAGGCTCCATGATCTTACTGATGGGAGGCTGCGTATCGTGACTATGAGACATGGTAAACACAGGACGTGCTAAACATTTCTCATTGTCACAGTTAGTATAAATTTCACGGGTGGTATTAGTGATTTGTAGGCTGGTGCGAATGGCCACCGATTCGTGGCAATGAGGGCAAAATATTTTAGCCATGTCTTCCCTTTCACTGTTAGATTTTGTCCACATTATACCATTCTACCTTTACAAATAATCACTACTAACCAATTACAATTACTATTTTTTAAGCACTTTCTTTTAGGCGCTCAGGTTAAATTTAAACTGTTTATTTTTAGGCAGGTATTCATTGAGTTCCATGAAGGGATGAATGAGTGCGGCCACTTCGCTTTTACGATACCAAGCCCCTTCTTTTTCAATATCCCCATAGCCGCCGACATTTTCGGGCTTCATGCCTGCCAGTTGCGCCGGTACCCCATGGCCAATCACTATGTCGTTGGCACTGATATTTTTAACCCGCTCAAATTCATCCTTTTGTGAAATATCCCCCACTGGAATTATCTGTACCGCGTCCTTGTCGCCATTGGGAATGTTTATGTACATGCTTTTAAAATTACCGGCCCCTTTGCCACTTTCTACGGTTTGTTTTAATGCGGCTTCCACATCAGGCGTGATGCTTTTGTCATTAGTAAACAATATGTAGCCCATATGAGAGCCGTTTAAATAATAACGGCGCCGAAATAGCGTGGCTTCTGAATTTAAAAATACATCCTGCATACAACCAATCCACTGGGGCACACCGTAAATGGTTTGGCCAGTGTCGTAATGGCTGGCTCTGGTAATTTCATGGCTTGCGTATTCAATGTGATTGCCGTTCTTGCCCAGCATTTTATAACCGCCATTTTTGGCACTGCGCATATTTAATGATGGCAGATGAATCATGCGGGTCATGTTACCGGCGCGATTGAAGATGTTTTCAAAGTGGCAATAACCAAAGGTTTCTATGTCCTGGGCGGCGCGGCGAAAGTCTCTGAGGCTTACTAGGTTGGTTGATTCAAAACAAATGGCCATCTGGTTCACTTTAAAGTTAATACAACGCCTGTGGGTGCTATTGGCCCGTGTGAGTGTGTCTAGCCCACTGGGGCTAATAGGTGGGGTATACACTTCCTGAAAAGGATCGTAGTTAACCGTTAACAACTCCAACAAATTATTGCTGGTGATGGGCTCGGGGGCACCAAAGGTAAAGTAACGAGTGCTTGTTTGTTCTTTGGTATTTTTAGCCATCTTGTTTCGCCTATTGGGAAATATGATAAGTGCTGCCTTTGGCACCTAAACTGGTTAAGCCTTCATTGATGAGTGCGTGCATAATGGCCCAGGCCACATCGGCGTGGCCCACGTTGGCATCACGGGTGGCCACATAGGTAATGGAGTTACCTGTGTTCTTGCGAGTGATGGCCAAGAAAGCGGCGGGTATATCGGTATGGGTTTCATCCCACACTATGCGGCTGGTACTGATTACGTCTTGCGCTTTTAAAACCAAACGGGTCTTGGTTTCTTGGCTGTAATAAATAGGCATCACCCCTGGGTAAAACTCCTGCACCGCTTCAAATACAGCATGGCCTGGGCCTGTGGTATCTATGCCGATGTGTTCCACATTGTATTTACCGATTAACTCTTTGATGGTCTGGGCTTGGAAGGCCCACGATTGTTTATGCAGTATTATTTTCTGCAGCAATCTAAACTTGCCCCCTGGTTTAGTGGGTGGCGCCAATACCACGATGGCGGCGCTGTCTTGTAAGCGGGCAGGGTCGTAACCTATCCACACGCCTTTATTTTCGAACGGTCGTAAGGTATTGGGTTTAAAGTCGGGCCAGCGTGTATCGGGCTGGGCACAGTTAAGTAACTCGGCCAGAGTGAAGGCGCTGTTGGAATCATCTATGAATTGGCATTCATAAAGCTGGGCAAAGGATTCAGGTGCGTTTTCAAGCTCCAACTGTTTAATATCAAACAGATTACAACCGGCGCCCATGGCATCGTGAATGGTGATCACCTGGCGGTAAATACCATCTATGCCTTCATGGCCCTTTTGTAATTGCTTAGCCGTGGGCATTTTAAACAAGGGCAGGTTGGGCCTGAGTTTTTGTAGCTTCTTATATTTTTCTCCTGCCCATAATGCATAGGCGCCATGGCTCTTGGTGCTGGGGGTAGAGAAATAGGTCTTACGCCAATGACTGTGAGAGGCAATGCCACCGGCTAACCTTTCCAGTTTTTCAAAGTCTTTAATCCAGAAACATTCATCTATATACAGGTTTCCGGTGGGGCCTTGGGCGGTGCTGGAATTAGTACTTAAGAAATACAGGGTGGCATCACCATGATCGGTGCGAATGGTAATTTGGTCGGAGCCTTTTAGTTCTACCTCAAACCAGTCTTGTGCAAATGACACTATGTAGGTTTTAAATAAACGTGACTGGGCCTTACTGGCAGATAAAAACGCCTGGTTGCCACCGGTCATGATGGCATCGGCGAAAGCCTCACGGGCACTGTAAAAGGTCCAGCCTATTTGGCGGCTCTTTAATATGAAGCGGTTACGTTTATGGCGAGATTTCCAGGCCTGTACCTGGTAACCAAACAAGCCTTCTAAAAATTTCTTTTCTACTTCTTCTGGGGCGATGCCCCTAAAGTCATTTTTGCCACGTTTGCTTTTACGTGAACGCTTTTTACCCTCGGCTAACCTTTCCGGTTTTAACGGGCCTTCTTGCTGGGCCTTATGGGCACCGGCCAAGATAATTTGCTCACTGCCTTGGCTTTGCAGTTTTACTTCTTTAGCGCGAACTCCTTGCAGCCTTTCAATGGCGTTAAGTTCTTTATCGTTAGGTACTTCAATATCCAGTAACGCCACCATGCGCCGGTTAAGCGCTTCTATCACATCATCGGTTTTTATTAAATCCTTCCAGCTGTATTTATCAATCCAGGAATAAATGGTGCGTCTGGGTACCTTGGTTTCCCGCTCTATGTCGGGAACCTTGGCTTGGCGTATCACCATTTTTTTAACGGTGTTAATTATTTCATCGCTGTAATTCATGGGGCTAGTTTATAGAGCAGAAAAATAAATATACGGGCTTTCACTTGTGGGAAATTGTGAAAAACCAAAACACAAGTTTTCACAATTCAAAGGCTTTGAATGGCGTTAAAAATGGGCGCAAAGTTAAGTTCTTAACGATTTAGCCAGCAGCGGCCATCCCATTTTAGGAACTTATTAAATGCTTTATACGGATTTTGTCACCATAGGAACTGCCGGTGCCACAGTGGATGGCCGCGAGATTCAAGAGCAATGGTTAAAGGATGCAGCCGAGCAATACGACCCAGAAATATACACCGCCAGTATTAATAGCGAACACCAATCCTGGTATGGAAGTTTAGGCACGGTACACGCGGTGCGTCTTGGCAAAAACAAACAAGGCAAGACCACATTGGAAGCCCAGCTGCGCCCTAATTACCGTTTGATTCAATTCAACATGGCGGGCCAAAAACTGTTTACCAGTATGGAAATAGAGCCCAAATTTTCCGATACAGGAAAAGGGTACTTGGAAGGCCTAGCCGTCACCGATGACCCTGCCAGTCTCAGCACGACTATGTTGCAATTATTTGGCAAAAACAAAAGCGGCAAGGTATTAACCGAACCCCATGAATTTTCCTTAGGGCTTGATGGGGAAGAATTATTGCCGGAAGCAGGAGAGGAGAAGCTGTTTAAAAAACTCCTTAACTATCTTGGCAAGGGCAGCAAGCCAGAATTTAAAACAGAACCATTAAACCAGGAAGAAACCGAGATGACCCCAGAGCAATTCGCCGCCCTTGAAGACCACATTAAAAATCAGGGGCAAGCCATGCAAACCCTGTCTACCACTATGACCACACTGGCCGAAAAATTCAGCCAGGCACCGAATACTACAAAAGTACCCGCACAAGAGCCGGTACAAAAACCAGAGGCATCAAGCGAGCCGGAAGAAACTGAACTAGTGAAGCTATCCAACCAGGTAGAGAAGCTTACCAATCTGGTGAATGAAATGGGTGAGGAAAATCCGCCCAAGTTTAATGGCCAAAACCCTGGTGATAACGAAGAACCAATCGTTTTTGCCTAACCAACATTCATTTAATCATTCAGCTAAAAAGAACAACAATTTAAAAAATTATAGGGGAATCGCTTATGCGTTCTAATACACGAAAACTTTATACCGCTCTTATGGCGGGCATGGCCACGGCCTATGGTGTGGACAGCATGGCCCACCAGTTCTCTGTGGATATTCCGCAGGAAACCACACTCAATGACAAGGTGCAGGAGTCCAGTGCCTTCCTAGACATGATTAACATGACTGGGGTGACGGATACCCAAGGCCAAGCGCTGGAATTGGGGGTGGATGGTCTATTGGCCAAGCGCACCAATACCGATACCAATGATCGTTCCCCAGCGGATTTAGGTGGGCCCAGCGGATCCAAGTGGGCTACGGCCTTTACCGAATTTGATGTGGGCATTAAATACCAAACTCTGGATACCTGGGCGCGCTATAAGGATTTTCACCAGCGATACATGAGAGCCGTATACAAGGCCATTGCCCTGAACCGAATGAGCATTGGTTTTAACGGTACCAGTGTGGCGGCGGAAACCGACCCTGGTAATAACCCCTTGGGCCAGGATGTGAACAAGGGCTGGCTGCAAGTTCTTAAAG
Source organism: Bermanella sp. (assembly GCA_036960565.1). Classification (GTDB taxonomy): domain Bacteria; phylum Pseudomonadota; class Gammaproteobacteria; order Pseudomonadales; family Oceanobacteraceae; genus Bermanella. The sequence continues at coordinate 16,229 of JBALXQ010000012.1, read as the reverse complement.
AGCAAAACCCAGAGCATTACATTGATGGCGCCAATATTTACCTGCATCCAGATATGCCAGAGGGGCAGGGCTACAAGACTTTAGATGGTTTGGTGGCCGATGTATTTAACGCCATTCCCATAGAGCACCGCACCGGCCAAGAGGTGGCCATCATTGGTTCATCCCTGTTGGCCTACGATTCAAACAAGGTTTACAACGACCACGGCACCACGCCCAGCGAGAAAAAAGACGTGTCGCAGATGCTTAACAGTTATGGCGGTCTGCGTGCTTTGCAAATTCCCAAGTTTCCTACCATGGGCTTAATGGTTACCGACCCTAAAAACCTGCACCTGTATTTCCAGGAAAATGGTACTCGCCGCAGTACCGAAGAAGAGAGCAAGCGTAGCCGTATCGTGGATTACATTAGCTCAAATGATGCTTATGCAATTGGCAATGTGAAAGCCATTGCCGCAGTGGATGCCAGCAAGGTTTTGTTGCAACTCCCAGTCGAATAATCACAGAAACTTTAGCGGGTATTAATTGAACCCGCTCTTTTTACATGAGTGCATGATTTTAGTTTGTATCGTGTGTTGATCTAAAAAGCCAAACAGGAATTTTTAAAATGCTTTCACCCATACAAAAAGCCATGAAAGAAGCGCGGGAAAAAATTGCCGCTAATGAGCTAAAGGCCAAACACCAAAATGGCGAAGTTAAGGCCATAGAAAAAACCGCTGAGAATTACAGTGAATTTGAAGTGCTGTGCCAGGCGGTTGAAAAAGATGTAATTACCTTGGCGGCATTGCCTTCAACTGAACGGGATGCAATGCGCAAAACTTTGGTTGATCGTTATATGGGCCATGTTGAAGCCTATTTGGAAATAGATGGCGAGTATGCCAATCCAGTGCTGGCCCACATGGTGATGTGGCTATTGGACTTGGGCCGCATTGGCGAAGGCTTGGAACTGGGCGTAGTGGCGGTTAAACAAAACCAGCAAACCCCTAAACAAATTAAGCGCGACATGGCCACCTTTGTTGCTGATGAAGTGCTGAAGTGGTGCCAAAAAGAATATGACCTGGGCAAATCCTGTGCGCCGTATTTTGAATGTAGTTTCAAACTGCTGGATGAATGGACGGTGCCTGATGTTGTGAACATGCGTTACAACAAACTGGCGGGAAAAATCGCCAATGATGATGGCCAATTAGAAAACGCGGTGAAGTATTTAGAGGCGGCTATTAAGTTTGAAACGCCAAGTCATAAAGCTCAGGTGACGACACTTTTAAACAAGATTCGTGCAAACCTAGCAAAACAAACAGCACCGGCTCTGGATACCCCAAAGCCGGACTAACGAACCCTACCCCCTGGGTTGGCCCCGTTCCTGGTTTACGTTCTGATTGTGTGACAAACAGTAACCACCAGGAACACGGGCCACACTAATTAACCACTGATAGAGAGCAAGCAAAATGGCTGGACAGGGATTTGAAACAAAAACAGAAACCAAGAGAACTTCAGAAGTCATTATGAATGATCCTTGGTTTGTAGATTTGTCTTTGCTTGAGTTCGCCAATAAATGGACTATTCCTGCACATTTTAAAAATGAATTGCTTGAAGACAAGTTGAAGTTTGCTTGTGATGAAATAAACCAAAGTCTTTTGGCTTATTTATTAGATATGCAAAGTGAAGGCTTCAATAGTTTAGCGGATGTTCCCGCACAAGAAATAGGCGGTGAAAGTGTAAAAGTGGCGCAATACAAACGCGCTGTTTATGCCAAGGCCAAAGCAGAGCTAATAATGGCTCAGATTGGATTGTCTTTAAAGGCAGATGCCGAAAGTGCAGCCAAGAGCAGTGAAGCAAGAATTGCCCATTATGAAAGCATGAGCAGTAATGCGTTGGCGAAAATTCAGGATAAACCCACCATTGGCGTTTATTCAATATGAAAACCCAAACCGCTTTTCACAATACCCTAAAAAATAACCTTGCTCTTTTGGGTATGGGTGAAAACCAATATCAACTAAGTGGCGAAAGTGGAAAGTTAAAGCCTGGCAGCAATAAAGAAACCGAAGCCGGTTTGCATTATTTAGACTTTGAATATCGCCAGGTTTGTTTGATTGAAGAAATGCCCATGGGCTCATTGGCATTGTTAACGCTATTGGCTCACAAGTTTGTTAATGATTTAGAAGACCGTCACAACCTGGATGAAACCGACATTGAATGGGCAGACCATACCATTGGTGAAAGCCTAGACGTTGAAATAACTTTTGGTGTACGCGAGCCGGTGAACCTAGTGCCGGTTGAAAATAGCCCCATTGAATTTAGTGGTAAAAAATGGGGCTTTCCAGAAAGCGAATAATTAAATGATGAATGTTAAAAGTCAGGGTGGGCTGACACTTCTAAAACAAATTCAAGCGTTAAACATGCCAGCCAATAGGCGCAAGACCTGGCATAGAAAAATGGGCCGTGAAGTAATCAAGGCCGCAAGAAAAAATATAAAGGCACAGCGCACAGTTGATGGCCGAACATTTGAACCTGGCAAAAAAGGAAAGCGGGTTTTAAAGAAAATTGCCAGGGGTAAAAATTTAAAAGTGTATGCCGGTGCCAAGGGTGCCCGCGTTACCTGGCCAAATACCATGGTGGGGAAAATTGCCAAGGCACAGCAAGTTGGGCACAAGGAACAATACAACGGGGCACGTATGCGCCGAGAGCATGGCCAACCCGACTATGAAGCACCAGCAAGCCAAGACCAGGCTAAGGCGTTAATTAAAGAAGGTTTCAAGTTAAATAAAGGCAAATACAAAAGCGGGAAAAATAAAGGCAATTCCAAAACCCGCCGAGTAAGCCAGGCTTGGATTAAAGAAAACATGACAGTGGGCCAAGCCGGTTTGGTGTTGCGTTTATTAAGGGATGAACCAGGGAAAGATTCTTGGAGTGTAGATATTCCCGCCAGGCCATTTTTTGGTTTGAACAAACAAGAAATTAAATTTCTTGGCAATGAATTATTAAACGACATTTTAAACGGTGCTAAACGCACTCGATAAAGGGGAAAGAAAAATGGCATTTGGAAAGGTAACGGTCACGCAGGAAGACAATCACGGCGGTGGCATAACTGAAACTGAACGAAAGGTTTTGTGGATAGGTGAAGGGGACGCCAGCATAGCTGATGAACTTTATTATATTAATGCCCAAACTGATTTGGATGATTTGTTGGGGCCAGAAGACAGCGATTTAAAAACCAATCTTGCGGCATGCATGCTAAATGCAGGGCCGAACTTTACCGGTTATGTGTTTCCAATTGCGGAAGGTGGTGAGGGGCTATATTCCTGGGATGAAGCTTTAATGCATCTGGCTGATGACCCAATTGATTTGGATTTTGAATTGGTGGCGTTAACTATCGCACCAATTAATATCTCTTTTGTTGATCTATACCAAATCACCTGCGACATGATTATAAATTTCCTTTCCAAATACATCACCATTCATGTGGCGTTGCCTGGGTTAGATAAATTAGGTGAAGAAGATTGGGAAGGTTGCGTTGATCGACTTATTGAATATCAAAATACCAAGGTGGGTGAACGTGTTCACCTGGTGCCACAACTTTACGGCAATAATCTTGGTGTAGTTATCGGCCGATTAATTAACGATAAATACAGCATTGCTGATTCGCCTATGCGTGTAAAGAGTGGCGCGGTTAAAGGATTGGGCGCAGGCATGCCAGAGTTGCCTGAATTAGATGTGGTGGGTGAAGCTCTCAACAGTGGAGCAATCGAATACCTTTCAGATAATCGCTTGTCAGTTCCACAAACTTATTCAGGTAAGGAAGGTACTTATTGGGCCGACCACATGAGTCTGGCCGAAGATGGCAGCGATTTTCAAGTATATGAAAATTTGCGTGTGCTGGATTACTTAACCCGCCGCGTTCGTTTGCTGGCCATTGATAAAATTGCAGACCGTGAATTTAACAGTACAGCTTCATCCATTTCCGCCCATGAGGGCTACTTTATGAAACCTATTTTGGATGCGTCTAAAGATACGGTTTTAAAAGATCGCACTATTCCTGGTATATGCCAAAAGCCGGTAGAGGGTGACATTGTGATTGCCTGGGTAACTACCACGGAAGTAAAAATTTACATGATGGCTGCGCCAGTTAATTCACCCAAGAAAATTGGCGTAAGTATTAGCCTTGATTTGAACCGCTTAGCATAGGAGCGAAAAACATATGAATCGTGTTACAGGAAAAGCGTTTGATGTGCGCTTTATGTTTACCAAAGTACATTTTGAAAACTTCACTTTGGATATTGAAGATAGCAGTACAGTTGCAATGGATCATGGCTTGCCCAATGGTAATTTGCCTGGCGAGAAAAAGGCCAGTGGCGAATTGGAATTGGACATTGCTAACTTTCAACGCCTATCAGCCGCCGCCGCTGTTGCTGGTTCCTGGGATAAGTTGCCGACCTTTCCTATTGATGCTTTGGCCACGGGTGAAGGTGCAGCCGGTGCCGAAGGTATGCAGGTTCGCGCCCATGAATGCAAAGTGCGCATTTCAAGCCTGTTAAGCATTGACCCAAACGCCACAGACAAAAGCACTGTGAAGTTAACTTATGACGTAACAGGCCGAGATTTTGTTTGGATTAATGGTGTGCCATACGCCGATGCATCCAGCCTGAGTTTGATTTAAACCAGCTTGACTGTGTGATTGCCAGGGACGGCATTTCTATTTTTGCTTAAATTTATTGTTAGGAAAAAGAACAAATGAAAAAACTAGGTTTAACAGTTCGCACAGCAATTGAACGGGCATTAACTCGTTTTAATTTGCCTGGCGATGAAAACGCGGTGCGCTTGTTACTGATGATTGCCGCACATGAAAGTGGTGGCTTTACCTACTGCAAACAAAAAGGCGGGCCAGCCCTGGGACTTTTCCAAATGGAACCGGCCACCTTCAATTCTGTTATGAAGTATTTGGAGCGCACAAAAAAGTTCCCTGGTATCAGTCGAAACACACCCATTGAACGGCTGGTAACTGACTTGGAATTTGCAACGGCAATGGCGCGGGTTTATCTGTGGACATTCCCAGAGGCATTACCAGGTGCCGAAGACCTAGACGGCCTGGCCCAGTATGCAAAGAAATACTGGAACACGGTTAAAGGTGCGGCCACTAGCGATAAATACAAAAGCGATTATTTAACCCATGTTTGGGGTAAACAAAATGCAGTGGCTTAAATCACTTCTACTGGGTGCGCCTGGTATTGTTTTTAAAATGTTAGGCGACATTGGCCTAGCCCTGCTGATGCAAATTAAATGGCGGGTGATAATTGAAAGATTCTTAACGCGGGTAATGGTGGGCTGTTTAAATTGGCTGGCCAGCCTAAGCACAAATCAAATTTACAAAGCGACTGTGACGGATATTTTAAAAGACTTTCAAGACAGGGGTTTAGTTAAGGCGGTGGCTTATGAGGCGCGAAGAGTTAGAAGAGATAACCAAAGCGATTGAAGCCAGTGCCGAAAAGGGTGTGGGAAAAGCGCTTATCTCTTTGGGGGTTGATGTTGGAAATCCCTTGGAAGTACAAAAAGATTTGGCATTTGTTCGTAGGCAAAGACAAGCAAGCGAGCAAGTAACAAAGTTAGCTAGGCGAACCATAATTAGCCTGGTCATTGTGGGGTCGCTTGGTGTGTTCTGGGCGGGCCTTAAAGATGCAATTTTTAAATAGGAAATATTCACCATGGCAGATAAAAAGAAAGCACCAGGTAAAAAAGTTGTAAACCTGGACGTGGGCGAAAGCAAGTTTGTATTTCATGTGGGCATTGTTGAGTTTAACCGCTTACAAAATGAAATGATGCCGCACGATAAAACCACGCCTAGTGAAAACTTTATAGTGGACACGGTACAAGGTGGCGATGAAAAGAAACATGAACTGATGGAATTTATAGACGGTGGTTATGCCCTAGATATTGCCCAGTTAGTATCGGCAGGCTTCAAACCAGATTTGAAAATTGCTGTAAAAAAATAGATGGGGTTTGTGCGGCCTTAAAGAAAAATCAAATTAGCCAGCTTTATGTGTTGGCTAATTTATTCTTTAAAGACACAGACCCAAGCCCGCAAACACTGGGTGAAGCATCCTGGCTTTACCAGGACATTATGAAAACCTTTTCAATGGCTGTGCAAAACGGTGTGGCCAAGGCATTTAAAGGCAAAGAATGAGCACAAGCGCCCTAGAAAAATTAATGTTTACAGTTGGCATCACTGACATGGTGAAGCAGCCAGCTATGAGCATTAATAAAACTATAACCGGCATGAAACAAAATGCCACCAGTGGCTTTGATGCCATACGCGGTGGCATGTTTGGTTTGGCCGGTGCGGGCATTGCCGTCAAAACCTTTATGCAACCTGTGTATGACGTTGAAAACGCACTGGGGGAAGTTAGAAGCCTGGGCGTGATTGAAAGCGAATTGAAAACCCTAACCAAAGAGAGTTTAAAATTCTCTGTGGCTTATGGGGCAAGCGCCAGCGATTTTATAAAGTCAAGTTATGACATACAAAGCGCCATTGGTGGATTAAACAATGGTGAGCTAGCCGAATTCACCAAGGCATCAAATATTCTGGCAAAAGGCACCAAGGCCGATGCCGGAACCATTACCAGTTACATGGGCACCATGTATGGGATTTTTTCCGACCAAGCAAACGCCATGGGCAAATCTGCCTGGGTGAACCAACTAACCGGTCAAACTGCTTTGGCTGTAAAAATGTTCAAAACCGATGGCCAGCAAATGAGCGGGGCTTTTACGGCACTAGGGGCAAATGCTCAGGCCAGTGGTGTAGCCATAAACGAGCAGATGGCAATTCTAGGCACATTGCAAAGCACCATGAGTGGCAGTGAGGCTGGCACCAAATATAGGTCCTTCTTAGATGGTGTGGCTGGTGCTCAGGGTAAGCTAGGACTGAGCTTTACCGATAGTGAAGGCCGCTTATTACCCATGCTTAATATCATGGATAAATTGAAGGGAAAATTTGGTAACACCTTTGATGAAATGGAAGGCTTGCAGCTTAAACAGGCCTTTGGCAGTGGTGAAGCGGTTAGCCTTATCAAACTATTGATTGGTCAAACTGATGGCTTAGCCGACAGCATGAACAAGCTAGGCGGTGTTAAGGGCATGAAGAACGCCGAGATTATGGCCAAGTCTATGGTTGATCCCTGGCAACAATTTAAAGCAGTAACAGAAGCGGTGCGCATTGGTTTTGGTAAAGCGCTGGTGCCCACCATTAATTCCCTATTGCAAACCATGATTGGTGGTTTGACGGTTTTAACCGGCTGGACACAAGAATTCCCCCACATCACTAAGTGGGTTGGACTGGCTGTGCTGGCTATTTTGGCCATGAGTGCGGCCACTGGCATGTTTTCAATTGTAATGGGGCTAGGGCGAACAGCCATGGCCGCCTGGGGTGGTGGCATTTTGTTATTGAAAGCCATCATGTGGACTGGTATCGCAGTGCTTAATGTTTTCAGAACCGCCTGGTTCCTTCTTAGCATTGCCATGATGTTAAACCCCATAGGCGTGATTGTGTTTAGTGTGATTGCGTTAATAGCGGCGGTGGCCTTGTTAACCGATTGGTGGGGCCAGCTTTATGAATTATTTGCCGACACCACATTTGGTGCCGCCATTATTCAAGGGTTTTCAAATACCTGGGAAGTGGCCAAGAGTTTGTTTTCCTGGTTGGGTGAAGCCTGGACTAAAACCACAGCCATGTTTTCAGGTGGTGACTTTGGAACCGCTTTTAATGATTGGTCGAGCACTATGCTAAGCGGCTTTAAAACATTATTGAATTTTATTTTTCCATGGTGGGGCAAAGTCACTGAACTTTTTAGTGTGGATAATTTTGGCCAAGGCATCCTGGATTTTTTCGACACATTTAAAACCAAGTTTGATGGCGTTAAAAACTTTTTTGGTATGGGTGATGGTGGCGAGAATTCAAACGGTGCGTACAGCGCTTTAAATTCCAATTTGCCTGGCATGGTGCCCCAGAATTTAACCAGCGCGCCAAACTTTGATTTTGCCTTTGGAAGTGAAACGGCCAATGTTGCCGGTTTTGATTCCATGCGCACATCCACTGAAAACAAAGACGGCCTGGCCAAGCAAATAGCCAATGCCATGGGCGGTGGTGGCACCAGTTTTGGTGATGTGCATATTACTGCTGAGAACGGCTTAAGCCCAGAAGCAATGGAAGAATGGAGCATGTTACAAGGTGGCTAATCCAATTTATACAGATCTAAAAATACTTGATGGTGATTTGGCCCTAGATGAATTTGGCCAGCCCATCTTTATTTTTGACCGTGATGTTATCGCCCAGGATTTGCGCCATGCCATTCAAGAAAGCGGTTTATTGGAATTGTTGATTGGTGAGCGCAGCCAGTCACAAAGGAAATTGATATTTAAAAAGTTGCGTATCCTGGTTGAAACAGATTTGCGTATTGTTCCTGGTACTAGCCAGGTCGAAACCGTAACAAATGAAAAAATACTTATTAGCGGTGAAACCGATTTTGGGCCAATTAGCTTGGGGGCCAGTTTATGAGCTTGGAAAATTTAACTGAAGAAGAAAAGAGCTTTGTTGCTTCTATGGAAAGTGCAGGGATACCCACCACAGAAGCGGGTTTAAAAACCAAGTATGAAGATATGGCCGAGGCTGATGGAATTGCATTTCAGAATGACAATGAAAATGCGGCCTGGTGGCGCTGGTTAAAATCCATTGCCGTGTTGCCGGTGCTTTGGCTTATTGAATACCAGGCTAAAGAAATCATGCCTAATCTATTTGTTAAGACCGCCAAGGGGAAGTTTTTAGATTTGTTGGCTTGGGCTTATGGGTTAACGAGAAAAGCCGAGGCTAAGGCACTGGGCTTGATTAAATTTAGCCGTGACAGCATAGGAGTATCGCTAACCATACCCGCTGGCACCTGGATAAAAACCACCAGTATTAATGGCAATGTGTACAGAGTTAAAACCATTAAAGAATTTTCATTTGGGCAAAATGATTTTGATTTGTTGGTGAACGTTGAAGCGGAATTTGCAGGGGCAGAATTTAACCTGGCAGACAATTATTTTATTTTGCTAGAAGAACCCATTGTGGGCATTACGGCGGTGACCAATGAAAGTGACTGGCTGGCCACACCAGGTGCGGCAATTGAAGGTGATGAAGATTTTAGATTGAGAATTCGCGGGCATTTTTCCACGGTATCAGACCACCATGTAAACAGTGTTTACAAAAGCATAATTGCCAACCAGACCGGCTTTAATTATGAGCGCATTTTTATTGATCATACATTGGCACCCAGGGGGCCTGGAAGTAGCGACGCCTATGTGCTTTTTGATGTGGGCCAGCCTGCACAAAGTTATTTGGATACGGTGAACAGCTACATTCGAGATGAAGGCAACCACGGCCACGGCGATGATATAGAAGTCAAAGCCATGCCCAGTAGTGTTCATGGCATTGCGGCTAATTTGTGGGTAAGTGCCAGCACTACTGAAGAAGAAAAAGAAAAACTAAAAAATGATGTTGAGCAAATGATTCGTTGTGCATTCAGAGAAAACAGTGATTTTGAAGTGACATTGGTTTTCCCTCATAGCCGTTTTTCAATTGGGCGTTTAACCAGTGAAATATTAAGGAAGTTCGAAACCCTGGAATCTATTGAATTTGGCCAGGCGGATATTGTGAGCAGTCTTGATGTGCCCACCATTAAATCACTGGATTTGATTATGGGTGAGGTAGCCTGATGGACTTTGAAAAATTAAAACTTATTTTTTGGCTGAATGCTGGAAATCTAAAACAGTACGCCACTTTTTTAAACACCTGGTATGAAACGGTTAAGGGTTGGCTCACTTTTCCGGTTAATCAATTTGATGTTGATACGGCCCATCTTGATTTGGTGGATTTGTACGCCTGGCAAAGGGATGTTGAACGCTTTAATGCTGAGCCTGAATGGCTTTACCGTAGCCGAGTGAAACACGCTTACCAAAACGCCAGGGATTCAGCCACAGTGGCAGGGTTTAAACGTATTTGGCAACGCATGGGGCTTGGCACCTTAATCATTGAAGAACGCATGCAGGGCCGAGACTGGGACATTGTGGCGTTGACCATTAGTGACAGCGTGATTTCAGATCACCCAGAGTTACTGGACATTATCATTGAAAAATATGGTCGTACTGGCCGCCGATATGAATGGACAACAGACATACAAGTAAAAATGAATGTGCGGTGTGCGAACTTTGGAAACACCTTTTCAAACCACACAGCCAGTTTAAATAATTAAGGGGATAACATGGCCGCCATAACCACAGCCGGTGAAAATTTAATTGCCAGTTTGCAAAGCCAGGGACAACCCCTGGTGATAGATAAATTTATTTTGGCCAACATTTCTGGGCTTGATACAGGTGCCAGTGTTGACCGTTCCCAAGGGAAACCCAGTGTGGGGCAAATCGTTAGTGAAGAAGATATAACCCAGGCCGGTATGGTGAGTAGCAACACCATAGTTTATTCACAAGTGCTGGGCAGTGATATTGGCACCTGGTCTTTCAATTGGCTTGGGCTTTATTGTTCAGAACATGACACGGTGATTGCCATTGCTTATGAGCCCTTACAGGAAAAACGCGCCACAGTGGGTGAAGTGATTGGCAATGTATTAACCAAAAACTTTGCCGTTGAATTTAGTGGAGCCAGTGATTTAACCGGTGTTTATATTAACGCTGAAAGTTGGCAAATTGATTTTAGTGCGCGCTTGTTGGGTATGGATGAAATACAGCGTGAAATAATGCACAAGGTTTATGGCGGTGTGACCACTTTAGATGACAGCTTTAATTTGTATCACGATAACGGCCAGTATTTTATTAGTAAAGGCCAGGGCATTGTTAAAGGTTTGTTTGTTGAGCTGGAAGAAGACTTGGAGATTTTCCCCACTGCTTTTCCTACGTTTGTGCATGTTGATGTATGGCAAGAAAAATCCATGGCAGGCATTGCCAATAAAGTAAATTTTGTACCTTTGACAAGCCAAACACAGCCAGACTATATGAATGGGCCAACCCAAGTTTATAGACAGCACCTATCAGAAGTTTTGTTGGCCGGTGTTGTTGGTAGCCAGTATAAAACCGAAACCACATCATTCAAACTTTACCACCAAGGCAATATGCCAGAAGCGGGCACGTCACAAAAAGGTCTTGTTAAGTTTGGGGCCGATGATAGCACCAGTGAATTTGAAGCAGTTAGCGCAAAAACATTTTCAGAACACGGTCATGCATTGCCAGAACATAGCCATGATCTGCCCAGCCATAACCATGAAATTTCTGAAGTTAATGGTTTGCAAGATGCTTTGGATTCTGCCGCTGCCGGTGGTGGCGCTGATCTTTCCAAGTTAGAAATTGTTTGGTCTGGCGAGACTGATTCTGTAAATATTACAGGATGGGGTATTGGATTATATGTGGTCGTTTTTGTTAATAGTACAATTAGAGTATCTACAAGTTTTTACCTGTACCAACCTACAATTACTCCTACTTATGCTCAAGGGGGGTCAAGGAATTATCAGGTCACGTCGGTGGGTGGTTATTTCTCTGTGATTGATGAGCAAGCCGTGGCTAAAACAATAGTGTTAGTTTTAAAGGTGGGCTAAACATGATTTTTTTAATAGATGAAAATAAAACTATTTCTGGTTTTCAAACGATACCTGAAACCACCAAAGCCAAACACATCATTGTTACCGATGAAAAAATAATTGGTCTGTTAAAAGACGTTTTGGGTTTTGTTCAGTTGGATGATGAAGGTCAATTGCCAGGTGACTTTTACCTGGTGGCTTTGATTGATAAATGTGGAAAGGAAGTGGACAAACTTTTAACTGCAAAACTAACCGAACTTAAAATCCAATCTGATGAACTGCAAAGTTCCCTGGTGGGGGAAGTGCCCCAGGTAGAAAAGGAAACCTGGTTGAACCAGGAACAAGAGGCCAAAGCCTGGCAACTTGATAATGATTACTCCACGCCTGTATTGGATGTGATTTGCCAGCACCGACAGTGTGAAAAATCTTGGCTGGTGGAAAAGGTAATTGAAAAAGCTAATGGCTATAAATTGAAAGCGGCGGAAATTACCGGCAAACGCCAAAAGCTTGAAGATGATTTGAAAGTAATTTGCACAGTTAATGGTTTAGATAGCAAAGAAAAGAACGTGGCAAGTTTAGCCAGTACTGTTGAAAGTTTGCGCGCTTTTAGCACTGCAATTGAATTTTCTAAATAGGTTTTATCATGTGGCAAGGCAAATCATTTACTCTAAAATCCAGTTGGCTTGAAACTGGATTTATTGACGAATTAGACACGGCACTTAATGCCGGTTTAATTCCTGGTAACGTGGCCAGCCCAATTGAAGTGGCAGGCAGTGCCGACAGTGACCAAAGCCGCCGTGATGATTTAACCCCTTTGCAAAACCATGTTGAAGCCATTGCCATTACCCCATGGCACCAGGGGGCGTTTAATGGCAGTAAACAGGATATGAATTTTTGGCTAAGCCCAGTGGATGCCCAGAATAATTTGGCCAAGCAACTTGAGTTTATAGCCTGGGAGTCTTGCCTGGTATTGATGGTGGTTGCAGATAATGCCGCAAGCCTAGCCACAAAACTTGAAGCCCTGGTGACGGTTTTCCCTCATGCCTCATTACATAAAGCATTGCGCCACGCAAAAGCCCTGGGCAGCCATGAAAGCCAGAAATTATTTGTTCCTGGTGTGAAATATGACGATAGACAAAACGCCACCATTGAAAAACTGGGGGCGTTTTCTGCGTTAATAAATGCCAAGCAAAATATTTCTATTAGTGAAGCCTTGGCCAGTGACCAGGACACGGCCACCATTTTGCAAGACTTCAAAAGTAAACGCCTGGCACGATTAACTGAAATAAAAAACCAGGTGGAACAATTGAGTAACCAAAATGGGGCCGTTGAAAATGTTTTGTATTTGAGCGGCGGTGATCTGGTTGCCCAGCTTGATGATATAAACGCCCCCAATGAAAGTGCGCCACTTTGTTGTTTGTTGGCCCTGGGGGGAAGTGCCAGCGATTTAGCGCCATTGCTTGAGGTGTTCGGGTTATGATTTTTGAAAATGATGGAAGTTCATTTGAATTAAAGCTTTTTGATTTGCGTGTGGGTTTTAAACTGTCTCTAAAAAATAAAGCAGTGGGCAGTAATACCAGTTCAAGTGAAACCTTGAACCAGGGCACTAAAGCCAAGGTGATTAGTGTGGCCGGTTCCTTGACGTATGAAGAAGAACAACATTTAACCGATTTAATTAAATTGGCCGAAGCGGTGAAGGATGATGGCAGCCGCCAGGAATATACCCTGGAAGACAAAACCGCCAATGTTGGTGACGTGCGCCAGGTAACTTTTCACCAAGATTTTGATGTGAAAAAAATGCCTAAGTTTGAAGCCTGGCAAGTGTCTTTTTCATTGTTGCAATTTAACAGTGTGGCCGAACAAAAAGAGCAAAGGGCCGCCCCTAAAGTTGCGCCCGTGGCCGATAGCGTAACAGGTCAGGTGATTAGTGTGGCCACAGAAGAAGGCACCCAGGAAACGAGCCAGGAAGAACAAAAAGGTTTTATCTGGGGTGTACTAAAAAAACTTGATGATGCATTGGCCCCAGAATGAGAATAACCAAACAGCTAAAAATTGCAGGCAATGAACAAAAGTTAGTGAGTGATTCTATTCGCCTAGAAATGCAAACCCCTGGTCGTTGTGTGCTAACCGTTAAAAGTGATGTGTTGCCAGTGCAAAATGCACTCATTGAAATTAATGGCAGTTTGGGTGCGGGGGAATTGCGCCGATTGTTTTTGGGCTACATTGATAAACTCACAATTATTCAAGATGGGTTATATAAAATTGTAGGCCGTGAATTATCGGCCACGTTAAACCGCCGAGTGGCTTTGAACTTACGTCATGTGACACCAGCCCAAGTGCTTGAAGAGATTAGCCACTTAACCAGCCATGAATTTATATTGCCAAATAGTGAATGGAAAAATAAAACCGTGGCCAGGTTTCAGCATATTGGCGGTGGTTATGGTGCGTTAGATTATTTGTTAAGTGCCTGGCGTGTAGAGAAAGGATTTTGGCACCAGCAAGCCAATGGGCAAATTTATGTTGGTGAGTGTGAAAAATCAGTGCCAGGGCAAAAGATAATTTCCATAGATGCTAAAAAGTTTGAAAGCATGAGCGCCAAGGGCGGCACCTTGCCACTTGTTCCCAGGTTGCGCCCAGGTGTTCAAATTGATACTGCGGGCCAGGTTAACTTTATAAATAGCGTAGACATAGTGGGCGAAACCATGCGCCTTAATTGGCTGGCTAATCCTTGGGAAATAGACATAAAGGCCATTCAATGAACCAGACACTTAGAAAACAAATAGCCCGTGAATTTCCAGAGCTGGCCGCCGGTTATCATTTGCCAGTTATGGCTGAAGTGTTAGCGGTTTCTGATGCCCCCAAGCAAGGTGGTGTGAATGACAATTACCGGCCACGCCTGGCGGTGAATGTGGTTTTGTTGGATAGCCAATTTAAAAGCACAGATATTTTATTGGACGCGGTGCCAATGGCCATCATGGGCGGTGGTAATGAACGCGGCTTTTTTGCTGCGCCACAAAAAGGAACCCTGGTTGAATTGGCCTGGTTAAATGGTTCACCCGAGCGGCCCTTTGTGCGTTCTGTTTTAGGTGATCGCCAGGCTTTGCCCTGGATAGATGAACACACAATGGCATGGCAGCAAGACGAAAGCGTAAAACAAACCGTGGATAATGATGGCAACTGGAAACGGGAAACCCACGCCGACATTACAGACAAAAGCCAAACTCACTTTATTGAAACCCAGAAGAAAATGGAAATATTGGGGGAAGAAATTAAAAGGGTTTTACAGCATTCCTTTGAAGACATAGACGGGAAAAAACAAATTGAAGCCAGCGCCATTCATTTAATCTCAGCCAGTGTGGCAAATTATTTGGCCCTGGGTAGTGTGAACACTTCAGCCGGTGAACACATCACCAGAAGTGCGGCTTTAAATATTATAGATAAAGCTTTGGAAAATTATGAAAGCAGTGCCAAGAATATCAAACAATCCGCCACGGATGATTTGGAATTAAAGGCAAAGAAAATTCATTTGGGTACTGCTTCAGAGAACTTTTTGAAGCTGGTGTCTGATTTTATGAGTGCGGTTAAGGATGGATTTACGGCGGCCAGTGTATTAACTGTGACTTGTGCCAAGCCTGGTGATCCTAGTGTGGCGGTGGTGAATGCCGCAGCCTTTACAGGGGCAGCTACGGCAATAACAGTGATAAAAACTAAAGTAGATGAAATGGCTAAGTGAAATTTAAATTAGGCGGTCTGAAGGTTCTTATCTCTAAAATTCTCATAATCTATTATTGGACTTAACCCATTTTCGCTAATAGCATTGTTTAGTTTTTGAAGTAAGTCCTTATATATACCATCGACAGCAGTAATATCGAAGGGTGAATAGGCAACGTCATCTGGCCTAACTTGTACTGAAGCGGCTAATATTTTTAACTTATTTAGAGTTATTCCAGATAATGTTTTTTGGATGTTAGTTAATTTATCTTTATTTTCGTTTTCATCTAGTAAGCTTGAATTTGCAATTTCATTGCATAGTTTGGTTCCTATTAATAGGCACTGTTTGATAATCACGATAGCACTTTTACTGTGGACGTCTGTGCCTAGTATTATCCTTTCCCCTTTATCATGTATGTACTCGAAAGATTTAAATGCAATGTTTCCACTTTGCTCTCTATAATTAATAGTATTTATATTGAGGAGGCTTGTTATTCCTTCTCTCATTGTAGTTATATCTTCTATATATAGTGATTCTGATCTTAATAATTTGGAGGCCTCCAAATTATCACTCTCTAGTTTAGCAAGCTGTTTCTGTATGTTTTTTGATTCTGTTGTCTCTTTTCTCGTTTCCTTCATTTCTTCGAGGCTGTGGGTAATTAATCTTTCGTTTTGGCTAAATGTTTTAACGATAAAAATTAGCGTGAAGCCTGTGATTATTGGATTTAGCATTCCTCCGAAGTAGTCGCCTAAGGGCCCCCAGTCCTTAGGGTCACTAGACATTTCTCTATCCCAAAAAACCCAATTGTAATAACCAACTACAGATACTACGAGGATAATTAATATTGAAAGGGTAGTGTAGGTACCCCAATTATTTTTAAAATTCATTTTTAATATTTACCTAAAGTGTAAGGGCTA
>JBALXQ010000072.1:0-19608 GCA_036960565.1 Bermanella sp. | reverse complement strand
AATAAGGCTCTGTGCACGGTAAAATACAATACCAACAGTAAAATGATCATAATAAGAGAAATAAAGGCGATACTCTGATAAATATTATTTCTCACCTCAGCTGAAACACGTTGATATATTGAATTTATTTCAAACACCGCATAAATGTATCCAAGGCGCTCGGATAAATTCCCACTAAGCCTGCGAACCGGGAATATCATTTTGAATTGATTTTTTTCTTTATCAATCTCAACAAAATTCATTGGACTGTTTTTAAGTTCTCTCAGTTTTTTAGTCGATATCTTTTTTCCTCGCTGACTGTATAGGCTAGAGAAAAACACATTCCCTTTATTGGTAATAAACTGAAGACTCACTAAGTGATCGTGACTCACAGCTGAATTAAATATATGCACAAGATCAGACTCTTGTTTTCTGGCAAGGTAAATTTCACTGGTTTGTTGCATTAGGGATATAAGGCGAGAAGCCTCTTTAATAGATTGCTGCAGACGATCATCAAATATTTTTGAACTGTAATAGAAATTGAGCAACACAGATGACGACACCAATACTGCCAGCAGAATAACCGGTACCGCCACTACAATGGAAAAACGCCTTTTCATATTATTTCTTGGGTAAGTAATCAGCCAATATCATGCTTCTAGCATTGACCTTTCCATCGATTAAATTAGAGGCTCGCAGTATTTCGCTTATATCTTCAATAGAGCTCAATATACCTGGAGGTTCCTCTAATAATAGAGAGTGATTTTCACTCAGTTCCGCAGGCGCTATGCCCTCGTACGATTCTATAACCTCTTGTGGGGTAATTTGTAATCGTTTGCTGAGTATTTTAGCCGATGCCATTGGGCTGCCTTTATATTCTGCCAAGGCTTTAAAATATGCCTGAATCACATATTCAAATTGCTCCTGGCTGTGCTTGGCCAAAGCGTCTTCTCGCACCACCAGTACATCTACAATTAAATTAGGCACATAGCTGGTATCAAATACCTGTTTGGCTCCCATATTCAATATCTTGGTTCTAAAAGGCTCAAAACTAATTATAAAATCGGTGCCACGCTCATAGGCTTTTTCAGACTCATCCACCGATATATATTCAACGGTAAGTGCATCATCCTGAATTTTATAGTGCTCTTTAAATGCCGTTAGCATTAAGGCCCCAACGGCGGAAGCTTCTACGGCAATGCTTTTATTTTGGAAGTTTGTATTGGCATCAATGCCAGATTGAGCCAAAACTACATCGCCACCACGGGAAAAATCAACAACTTGAATCACTTTTAGTTTAAGGCCGGTAACCGATAGGCGTACCGCTTCATCTAGGGTTAATAACGCACCAGCGATATTTCCATTTAATAATTCGTCGCTTACATCGGTAGCATTGGCAAATTCAACTAGGCGCACCTTTTCTGGGCTTAAATAGCCCTGATCTCGAGCCATATAATAAAACTCATAGCCAGGCCAAACATTGCTGCCAATTTTCAGAACACTAACAGGGGCTTCTGAGCAGGAAAAAAGTAACGGTAGCATTAGTAACAATAAGAATAATTTACGCACGCGCTGCCCATCCCTGGATAATTTTTAAAATAATATTTAATGAGTATAGATATTATTCACCAAATGCCATGAATTCAGGTGGCACTGACAACCCTACTGACCAGCACTCTCAAAAAACTCAGCTATTCGTCTTAGGGCTGAATTAGCCTCGGGCAGTAACGGCGCAAAACCCTGAAAAACATGAGGCATACCCGGCCAGGTATCCAGTATTACTTCAACACCAGCTTGCTGCGCCTTTTTGGCAAAGCGTACTGAATCATCCAGCAATACTTCTGCCTCCCCTGTTTGCAACATAATAGGTGGTAAACCTGACAAGTCACCAAACAAGGGAGATGCCAGCGGATTTTTTAAATCTTCGCCATTTTGTAAATAGACTGTGGGTAAAAGGGCAATGGCTTCAGGGCGAATAATGGGGTCTTGATGTGCTCGTGTCTGCATGGATTCACCGCTGCCGCTAAAGTCGGTGCAAGGAGAAATGGCGAGGGCCGCTTCGGGCATTTTTTTATTTGATTCTTTAAGCGCCAACAAGCAAGCCAATGCCAGGTTCCCCCCAGCTGAATCCCCGGCCAGAAATACTTTGTGAGGTTGATTGTTATTTTCAGGGCCATGGGTTTGCAACCAATCAAATGCATGTAAACAATCATTAAGGCCTGCCGGAAAAGGATGCTCTGGCATGAGAGAGTATTCAATAAACAATAACGCGCAATTACTGGCTTGAGCTATGCGCGCCACAAAGGCACCCCAGCCCTTTACCGAACCCGACATCCACGAGCCACCGTGAATATACAACATACGTCTGTTGCCATCGTGCCCATTGGGGACAAACCAGTAAGCTTTACAATTTCCCACCATTACCGGTTTTGGCTTGATGGTTTGCGCCATCACGTCAGGAGCCAGCGCAAAATAGCGATCAATGATTTCGCGGCGCATCGCAACATCAATTCCTGGCCGAGACATTTCTAGCGCCAAACTTTTTAAATGTTCAATTACAACTTGGGTTGGTGAGAGTTCACTCATATTAACTCTTCTTCCTGAAGGCTTGATGCAAGTGTAACCTATGCTACAAAAAACAAATGGGGGCCTAGAAAATCATTGAAAATGAACGTTCACAACTTACTTAAACCTGCCATTTATC
Source organism: Bermanella sp. (assembly GCA_036960565.1). Taxonomy (GTDB): domain Bacteria; phylum Pseudomonadota; class Gammaproteobacteria; order Pseudomonadales; family Oceanobacteraceae; genus Bermanella. The sequence continues at coordinate 16,925 of JBALXQ010000072.1, read as the reverse complement.
ATTAGTTTTTGTTAAATAGCTCACACTTTTATCCTGTTAACTTTCTTGCTTTTTGTAAGTTACTGCAAGGTTACTAAGTACTTACAATGGATAACGGAATCGTATTGACTTAAGTATGAGGCTATTGTCTAGTGGCCAAGGTTTACATTAACTTAATAAGGATATCCCATGAATAAACTTGTTCTTTCTACCCTATTGCTAAGTGTTACTGCCGCCAGCCACGCAATGGACAACATTAAAACTGTTTGCTCTCATGGCAACCAAACTCGCGTAATTGAAGTGGCTTATACTGGCGATGGTGCGCTTCCATGCGAAGTACGATACGCCAAGTCCGATGGCAGCAAGGTACTTTGGAGTGCCAACAACGCAGTTGATTACTGTGAATCAAAGGCCACCGCATTTATAGAGAAACAAAAAGCTTGGGGCTGGAACTGTGAAGTAGCCGCCATGCCTGCCCAAGTGGATGTCATGTCTAGCGAAGTAGAAGCCATGCCAGAAGAAGCTGAAACTATGCCTGCTGAAGAAACGACAGAGACAGCCCCAGCTGCTCAGTAATTTCTTTACTCTCAACACTCTTAAGCCACTGCGCCAGCAATTTTAAGAGTGTTGCTCAGCTTTACACTATTATCCTTGCCACAACACACTACTCCCTGCCATTAAGTCCTTTGGCACAAATGAACAAATCCGTAGCATAAACACCTCTAACCTCCTTCATGCGCATGTGTGATGCTTTAGCCCTGAGTAAAAAATAACAAATAGCGCTAATGGGCTAGGTAGAAATTAATCATGAGCATCGAATATCGAATTGAAAATGGCATTGCCGAACTCACCTTTGATGATGGCAAGGTTAACGCCATGGACATGCAGTGGTGGCAACTGGCTATTTCCCTGTTAGACCAAATTAAAAAAAAGCGTCCAAAAGCATTGATTATTCGCGGTCGTGAAAAAATATTTTGCGCCGGGGTAAACCTAAAGATGATCACCTCTCTAGACAGAGATGGCATTGTGGACTCGATGAACTTGTATAATGAATTCATTAACCGTATCCGTATCTTTCCTTGCCCCACTGTGGCGCAAGTAACCGGCAGCACCATAGCCGGTGGCTGCATGATCATGTGTGCCTGCGATTATGTGGTGGCGGTTAAAGGAGATTATAAAATTCATTTAAATGAACATATCAATGGCATGCCATTGCCTGCCTGGTGTGTGGACATTTGTGCGGCTCGCTTTAGTGAACCCCACCTCACGAATTTTGCCTTACTGGCTAAACCGTTTTCCCCACAGCAAGCCCATGCCATAGGCGTTATTAATGAATTGGCAGATAGCCCGCAAGACCTTGCCAATAAAGCTTATGAAACTGCCGTGCAATTATCCCAGCTCAATACCAGTGCTTATGCCATGACCAAGAGCCGCATTCGAGTCGCCATTGAGCCTTACGGTCAGTAACCATTCATACGTTTTAAAATTTAAAAATAATGCAGTAACGCGCTTTTAAGTGCCAAGGGGTATCTATGGAATTTTCCAACGAACACAACGAATTACGCCGTACCATGAGCCGCTTTGTTGAAAGTGAAATTAATCCTCATGTGGAAAAATGGGAAGCAGCGGGCCAGTTTCCCATAAGAGAAGTATTTAAAAAAATGGGCGGCTTAGGGCTACTAGGAATTTCTAAACCCGAAAGTGCTGGCGGCCTAGGCCTTGATTACTCTTATGAAATGGTCGCGGCCGAAGAACTTGGCTTAGTCACTTCCGGTGGTATTGCCATGGCGGTGGGCGCACAAACCAACATGGCCACACCCGCATTGGCAAGATTTGGTAGTACCGAATTGCAAGAGCAGTTCTTAACCCCAGCAATTAATGGCGACTTTATAGGCGCCATTGCCGTATCCGAGCCTCAAGCGGGTTCAGACGTAGCACAATTAAAAACATCGGCTAAAAAACAAGGAGACGACTACGTAATTAACGGCAGTAAGATGTGGATTACCAATGGCATCAGTTGTGACTTTTACTGTTTACTGGCCAATACCAGCGAAGGACCTGCCCACAAAAATAAGTCGCTTATTGTGGTGCCTAAAAATACTCCAGGAATTGAAGTAAGCAAACCGATTAAAAAAATTGGTAACCTGTTATCCGACACCGCGCAAGTGTATTTTGATAACGTAAAAGTGCCACAGCGCTACCTAATAGGTGAAGAAAACAAAGGCTTTTCAATGCAGATGTTGCAGTTTCAGGAGGAGCGTTTGTGGTGTGCCGCCAATCCGTTAAAAGGCATGGAGCGGGTTATTTCTGAAACCATTAACTATTGCAAAGATCGCCACGCATTTGGCCAACCGCTTATTTATAACCAAGCTATTCACTTTAAACTGGCCGAGTTACAAACAGAAATAGAAGCGTTGCGTTCACTTATTTATCGCGCCACCAGCCAGTATATTAAAGGGCAGGATGTGACTAAGTTAGCCTCTATGGCGAAACTTAAAGTAGGCCGACTTAGCCGTGAATTGCACGATGCTTGTCTACAGTACTGGGGAGGTATGGGTTATACCCAAGAAAACATTGCCGCCAGAGGATGGTTAGATGGACGACTTATATCCATTGCCGGAGGCGCCGACGAAATAATGCTTAATATTATTTGTAAATTTATGGACACATTGCCAGCCCAGTAAAATAATTAGCTAAAAATGCCAGTGCCCCTTAATTAGAATTTAAAAGGGGCACTGGCTCTTAATCACCTGCTTAGTGTAGTAAATTTTTTTCGATAGCCTGTTGGCGATAAACCCGTTAAGCGCTTAAACAGTTTTGAAAAAAAGGCCATGTCTTCATAGCCTACTTCTTCGGAAATATGTTCAACACTATCTGTTCCCTGCTCCAGTTTTTTCTTAGCACCTTCAATGCGCAATCCCTGTAAATAATTTAATGGTGTCTCACCCGTGGCCGCTTTAAAGCGACGCTTAAAGGTGCGGGTAGACATATTAAATTGCTCCGCGAGATTTTCTAAATTAATAGATTCGCTGTAATGCTCTTCCAGCCAAGATTGTATGTCTAGCACATCCTGATCTTGATGGTATTTTTTACTGCGCGCTAAATCATAAGCCAGTTGCGAGTTACGCACGGCATCTACCACCGCCGAGCGGGCTGTCTCCGAAGCGTATTCATTACCGTAATATCGCTCCAACATTAACAAGCATAAATCCATACAGGCCACCGAGCCACCTGCACAAAAGACATTGCCATCGGCGGTAATGAGTTTCTCTGGGGTTAGCAATACATCGGGATAACGGTTTTTAAATTCTTGCGCTACGCCCCAATGGGTGGTGGCGTTTTTGTTTTTTAAGATGCCTGCTTCGGCTAAAAAAAACACTCCGGTACTAAAACCTGCGATATCAGCACCATTTTCAAAATGTTTTTTAATCCAGGGGATGGCAGCTTTATTTAGCTGAAGTGTTTTTTCTGAATTACCAGCAAAGTTAGGAATGAGAATAAGGTCAGCATGCGTAATGTCGTTGATGGAGCCGTGCATCTTAATGTTCACGTCACCCATGCAATTTATATTTTCCCCATCTACCGACACCAGACGCACATCAAAGTGGTGATCTCTGGGTTTATTATTCATTCGGTTCCAGGTCACACCGGACATATTAAAAATATCCATGATTCCGGTAATGGTCGATGCCATAGCCAGATCTACACCCAGCACTACAATAGTTTTCATGGTGCTCTACTCATGGCCATTAATGCATTAGAAAGATATTAAAAAACATTATCGCAAATTAGTGAGTTAGTTTATTGGCCAAAACTGACAATTTCCTCTATAAAAAGCGTCAATAAAGTACGCCAAAATCTTATGCCTATAGAATAGGCCAATAAAGCACTACTCACTCCAAGGTGCTTGCTGGCAGCGTCTTGATAAAAAATCCATAAAGGCACGTACCTTGGGGGGCACATGTTCACGGTGTGGATACACCGCATAAATACCCACGGGCTTTAAATTAAAACTGGGCAAAACAGGTAAAAGCGCACCAGTCTCTATGTGGTTAAAGACCATATAATTGGCCAGTGCCGAAACCCCTTGCCCGGCCAATGCCAAAGACACCACTGCATCGGGGGAATTTGATTTAACCGGACTGTGCATTTGCACAGTTTGGCTTTTTCCATTCTTTTCAAAGTTCCACCTTAAAGGGGCATTAAATAAAGACAAACTAATAAAGTGGTGATCACTTAAATCACTGGGCTTTTTAGGCATGCCCATTTTGGCCAAATATTCCGGGCTGGCAAAAGCAACCATGGGCACCTGGCATAATTTCTTAGCCACCAAATTTGATTCCTGCATCCAACCAATGCGGATGGCTAAGTCTACGCCCTCCTCAACCATGTTAATGATGCGGTCTTCAAGCAATAGCTCAATTTTTAAATGGGGGTACAAGGCCCGTAATTCTTGAATAACCGGGACAATATAGGAGGTGCCAAACGAGGTGGGACTGGAAATTTTTAGAGTGCCAGTGGGTTGGTTTTGATACTGGCGTAATTCATCAAGGGCCACATGAGTTCGGGTGACAATGTCTTGGCAATGGCGATAAAAAATCTCTCCAGCTTCGGTCAAACTGATACTACGTGTGGAGCGATTCAATAAGCGAACGCCGACTTCCTTTTCCAATAGGCTCACTTGCTTGCTCACCGCCGACTTAGCCACACCTAGCTGGCGTGCCGCTTCCGAGAAGCTTTTGGCTTCTACCACCCGGGTGAATACCCCCACTCGCTTTAATTCATCCACCTTTAACACCTTTAAATACTGGCTTTATCGTTCACTTAAAGAGAACACTGAATGCAAATAATACTATCTAGTGCTTTCTAAGGAAACTGGCAAACTGTGCCTACCTTAATACAGCGGAGCAACTCATGAACAGCATTCAAACTTTATTTCAATCGGTAGAGCTTAGCCCTGAGCTTATTCTTCAAAACCGCATCATCATGGCCCCACTCACACGGTCCATGAGCGATGATAACTTAGTACCCACAGAGGACATGGCAGCTTATTACGGGCGTCGTGGTGATGCTGGATTGATTATTTCAGAAGCCACATTAGTCGCCCAAAATGGTCAGGGCTATCCCAATACCCCAGGGCTATATACCCAGGAACAGGTTAAGGCGTGGAAAAACGTTACCCAAAGAGTGCACGATAAGGGCGGTAAGATCTTCGCGCAGTTATGGCATACAGGTCGCGTTTCCCACTCAGTTTATTTAAACGGTGAAACGCCTGTATCGGCATCTGATGTGCCTATATTTGGCCATGTACCTCGCACCGAAAATTTAACATACGAAACCCCAAGGCCCATTACCCAAACTGAAATTAAACAATTGGTAAGTGATTTTAGTTTGGCTGCAAAAAATGCCATGGAGGCTGGCTTTGATGGAGTTGAGATTCATGGTGCCAATGGCTATTTGGTTGACCAATTTTTACATTGGCACAGTAACCGTCGTACCGACGAATACGGTGGCACGGTTGAGAACATGGCAAGACTGGTATTTGAAATTATTGATGCGGTTAAACAAGTAGTCGATATAAATAAAATTGGCCTGCGCTTATCTCCCCAAGCCTTTATGAATATGGAACATGATGATCGCGATAAATTAGTCTTTGATTATCTACTAAATGCCTTAAATCAATACCCATTGGCGTATGTGCACACCGGTATTTTTGACGATGCACCCACGGATCACTTAGGCGGCAGTGTTACCCAGTACATTCGTAAACATTACCGTGGCACCGTGATCGCCAACGGTGGCTACGATGCACAAAGTGCTGCCAAAGCCATCGAGCAAGGTGATGCCGATTTAGTGGCCATTGGCCGTGCCTTTATTGCCAATCCCGATTATGTTGAAAAAGTTAAAAATGCATTGCCAATAACACAATACAGTGAAGACATGTTGGCAACTCTTTATTAATCTATTTAAGTAGCCTTAACGGTAATAACTTAAATAACCATAAGCCCATTAATATTTAAATGGGCTTATTTTCACCCTCCATCTTCCCCCAGTGAATAAAACCACGAAGATTAATGACCATAAAAATAAAGTTCCCCACCGCCATGCCCACACTGGACATCATCATTAGGCCCAAATAAATCCAGATAATATTGGAAAGCGCAAAAACAATAAAACCCCATTTATTTTTATTGCCCAGCATGTAAACCGACACTAGGCTCATAAATATACCCAGCCAATCTAACAAGTAGTATTCTAAAATATTTCCCATAATTTCTTTTACTTAAATAATTATAAATAAATTTTTTATTTAGCCCATTTATCTTTAGGGGCTTGATACACATTAATAGCTGATAACAGCGCTTCCGGGTTGTCTACATGAATGAGCATTTGAGCATATTCAGGTTTAATAAAACCAGAGGTACACATGGTATCCACCATTACTTTTAAGGGATCGTAAAAGCCGTTCATATTATAAAAGGCACAAGGCTTAGCATGGTGTCCCAATTGCGCCCAAGTCCAAGCCTAAAATATTTCCTCTAGGGTGCCCGGGCCACCTGGTAAAGCAACAAATACATCGGCCATATTGGCCATAGCGGCTTTTCGTTGGTGCATGTTATTCACCACTTTAAGCTCGGTAAGATTTGGGTGAGCAATTTCTTTATTTTTTAAATCCTCAGTAATCACGCCATAAACCCGGCCGCCTGCGTCTAAAACAGCATCGGCCATGGCACCCATAAGCCCCACATTACCGCCACCGTACACAATATCAATGCCATTTTTAGCTAAATAATTTCCCAGCATCTTTGTGGACTCTACAAAGTGAGAGGCATTACCGGTACTGGATCCACAATAAATGGCAATTTTCATAAGTAATTCACTTTAAGTAATAATTGGGCAGTGCATACTTTAATTAAGGCTGCTTATCATGCGTTGTAATCCCTTTTGGTATTTGATACCAATCTTGCTTTTCACTCACCCATATATGCATAGTAGGGTTAATGATGCGCGTATCAGAAAGGTTACTGGGTTTTAGTTTTAATGTTTGAGGGTCTTTAGGATCGTAATGGTACAAGCGATTGCCACAAGTTGGGCAGAACTTCGCAGCACTGATATTACCACTGTCGGCGGGGCGACTCCATTGCGCCATCTCGCCCTCAAATTTAACACTCGAAGATTTTACAATAGCGGTAATGCTAAAGGCGCTGGTAGAAAGTTTTTGGCATTCTTTACAATGGCAAGCAGCCACCATTATAGGCGGCTCTAATAATTCGTATTTTACATTACCACATTGGCAAGCGCCCTTAATGGGATATTGAATATCGTCCATAATATTTTCCTTTGTTTCTTAGGTTATTTAAACAATTCAATCAAATAATTCAATCAAACAACTCATGTTTAGCCACGTATTCATGCATGTAATCACGCAAGCATTTCGCTTTGGCATTTAACAGTTTTCCCGTAGGCCATACTGTATACAGTTCCCGATTGGGCCCTTTCCAAGGTGATAATAATTGAACCAATTTTCCAGTTTCTATAAGTTGCATCACTTCACTACTGGGCAACAATGAAATACCCATATGGTCACAAACTAACTGCGTGGCCATTTTAATGTCATTTACTAGGGTTGAAAAGCGCGGATGAATAACTTGAGTATGTTGAGAATCGATATGAGTCATACGCCAAGTAGACAGGGTACTGGCCCCAATTAAACGGTGATGGCTAAGCTCATCAAGATTGTGTGGCTCACCGTGTATTTTAAGATACTCAGGGGTGGCCACTAACACCGTTTTTAAAGAACCTAGGCGTTTTTGATACAACAAAGATGATTCTTGAGGGCCAATGCGTAATGCTAAATCGGCGCCGCTGGGCAGCATATTTTCAATCTGGTTACTCAAGTTTAATTCGAGTGTTATCTCAGGATATTTTTTAATAAATTCCGACCACATGGGCTGCAGAACCCCGATGGAAATATTAGTGGGCGCCAGTACTTTTAATGGGCCACTTAACGCATGAAGCTCTTTACTTAACTGTTGGGCGGTTAGTTCAAATTGTTCCACAAGACCTGCGTAAGCTTGATAACAACTTGCCCCTTCTGGCGTTAAGGAGAACTGGCGCGCTGAGCGATGAATTAACTGGCTATTCATAGTGGCCTCTAAACGCTTTAGGCGCCGAGTCACAGTAGCAGCGGGCACGTCTAATTTTTTGGCCGCAGCCGCTAACCCTTGCTCTTGTACGATGTGTACAAATAAGGCGATATCATCATACATGATTTCATATCTGGAATTATAGATTCGATTTTTGAGTCTATATTTCAATTTTGCAAGTGTCTATGCTTATTTTTCCCTTCACCACCATCTTAATACAGGGCAAAAACACCATGAAAAAATTATGGATAAGCGCAGGGTTAATCACCACCCAAGGGCAGACCGCCTTACAAGTAAAAGAAGCCATTCGTTTACTACACAGTAAAACCATTCAAGAAACAGGCTGTATTCGATTTGAAATATTGCAGCACCAAGACACCCCTACCCACTTTACTTTGTGGGAGGAGTGGACAAATGAAGCGGCACTGCAGGCTCATTACGATGCCCCCCATACTCAGGCGTATTTTGCACTGTCTTTAACCGAAGTGTCTTACATAGAGAAATTGGAGAAAATAGCATGAAGCACCGCATCATATTTTCAGGGCTTATGTCTTTACTGCTTTCTACCTTAATGACCGCCTGGGTTACCTGGATTAATTTAGGATGGTCTATTCACTTCTACCAACAATGGTTTCATGCGTTTGTTTTGGCTTGGCCAGCTGCCGCTCTCATTGCGTTATTCACCAGCCCAGAGATCCACAAATTGGCCAGCTACCTTGTAAAAAAAATGGATTAACAAATATAAGGACACCAATATGAAAGTAAACAGAAAAATTTACAATGAACTAGGCGAATCACTTGGGCCATATTCTCAGGCGGTTGTGCATAATAATATTATTTATACTTCGGGCCTAACCGCCTATGGCAGCCAGGCGCAGGGGCAAACTATTGATTTACAAACTCGGCAGATATTTTCAAACATACAAGCGATCTGCTTGGCACATAATACATCGCTAAAAAATATCATAAAGGTCACTTTATTTATCAGTGATCTGACTGACATTGATGTATTGCGTAGTACCTTGTTTGATATTTATAAAGACCAGTTACCGGCCAGTTCCCTTATAAAAGTAGACGCTTTATTTTCAGCTGATTTAAGCATCGAAATAGAAGCCATGATCGCGGTATAGATAGTTCGGCCTTAGATTTTTGATCAAAAGAATGTGAGTGAGTGGCGCTTATTATTTGAGCGTCAACCCTTAATTCAACATCGCCCCACTCATCAACACCTTTTTATATTTGGTGAGCGTTTTCGCGATAAAAATAGTCACCGCAAAAGCGTTCATTAAACTCGATAACGTATTCCTGTTGATCAGATATTAAGTTGCGGCTTTTCCTAATACAAAATCAAGAGCACCAGTAATCGCTGCCACCTGTGCATTAATACAGTTTTCCTCATCTACTTTGTCACTGTCAGGGTACACTTCAGTAGTGGTGGAATATTGAGCATCACTAAAGCCGGCACACAAACCTAGGTTTTGCACATCGTAATTAATGACGCCGTGCTGAGACAGTGCTTCACCTATAATTTTGTTATTAGCATCAGCCGGCGCTATATGGGTGACCTTTTTAACTGACTCAATAATAGCCCGTTGAAATTCATCAGCCGGATTTTGGCTATCCCCCACTAAATAAAAACCATCTGGAATATCCCAATTTTCATTAGTGCTGGCATCTCGTGCTGCCTGAGCAGGCCGGAATTCTGAATTATCTGTGTCGGTGGTTTCATGCAAATCAATGTGTATCGCAATGTTTAATTTTAATGAAGCCACATATTGCATCGCTGCTGTGGCTTCTTGGGCACGGCCTCCTGGGAAAAAAGATCGGTTAGGATCGACCGCCTGTGGGTTCCAACGATTAATAGTTTCATAACCCCATGGGCTCACGCAGGGCAAAACCACTATATTAAATTCATGAAGGTATTGTGTCGCATGGATTTGTAAAAACCGAATCGCTCCCTGCACCCCGCTTTTCTCATAACCATGCACGCCACCAGTGATTAAAACGCAGGGTTTGTTACTATGCCAATTTTTACTCTTCAGCGCGTATAGTGGATATCGCCCAGGGTTAAATGAGAGTGCACCGTATTGTGTGATGCCAAATTGCTCTTTGAGAAAAGTAAGTTTATCTAGCACTTCCACTTCATAAGAACGTTTAATATCTTGCTGCTTTAACCAGGTGTCTCGTTCAAGTTCACCCCATTTTTTACCCAGGGTTCCAATAGGATATTTTTTCGCTAACGTCACAGATTTTCCTTTTAAATCAGCCAATACAGTGCAGGAAGGTGCCTCCCTCCCTTATCTAATAATGCAACAATGATGATAAATAGCATACAAGTATAGGGGAGAATTTTTACAGCGGGATGATGAATTAACGCTTGCCCTGCAATTAATACAGTGAATTAAGGCAGCGTTAATTAAACATAAGTGGGATTTTGTCTATTAAGCAACACAGTTCACTAATTTAGCGTGTTCGTTTAGACAAGGCCCAACCAACACATAACAAAAAGGTGGCCAAACCAAATGCAATAACATTCACATCAACTCCCAGTACATGATGTCCAACGCCACCATGTTCATCAGACAAAGCACCGCCATAAAGATGAGTAGTAATAGCACTTAAAAAGAAAGAACCGTAAACACAAATACTTAGAACAAACGCAAAATTAATATTAAATAACGGATCTTGCTTGCGTCCCCACAACAAATAAAGCGCTAACATGCCTACTGAAGAGGTTACTCCCAAAAGCCAAACCGTATGCATTCTTGCGTGTGGCATCCAACCGTCGTGAAATACATGGGTATCCGTGGCTAAATCAGCCAATGGCGGAATAAAAGAGTAAATTCCAATGGCTACCGTCATAAGAATTTTTCCAAGTGTATTCATGTTTTCCCCTTTATAATTATTGATTAAGCGATAAAAATCGTCGCTAGAGGATAACAAAATCACTCACAGTGGAAAACAAATCAGCTGTGCGTAAATGTCACTGCCATGAACATTTTACTCACCACGACAGCCTCAAGCTGTATAGATAATTAGGATAGTATTCATATACAGCCTTAAAAATACTTTTTTAAGGCATATGATCAAGGTGTGTGAAATTTAAGCGACCTGTCTAAGTTATTTAATTTAGCGCTATATCCTTCCAGAATTTTGTTCCTTTAATGGTGGCTTGCAAAGCTAAGCCACTAATCGTGAAGGTGTATACGGTGACGTCACCATAATAGGCTTCGGCTTCAATAGAGGCACCTTTATCGGTAGCCTTGGCGGCAGCATCGGCATTACCTCCAAAGCTCCAACCGTTTTCAATAAAATAATTCATCGCTTCCACAGTGTGAAACACCATAACTAAGCGGTAGTCTTTGGCACCTAAACCTAAACCCACACCACCTTCTGCCATATTCATATAGGTATGCTGACCACTAATGGTATTTTCCACCACGCCGTAACCGGTTCCGGCTGAAACAAATAGAAGATTGATATTAGCATTGCTAAAAACGGCATAACCCGGGGCAGAGTTTATTTGTGCGCGCGTATCGGGCTTCTTAACAAACAGCTGTGATAACACATTATCTTTCATCTCAATAATATCTTGTTGTTTTTCTAAGCGGCTGCCATTACCTAACGAGGCGCAGGCCGTTAGGGTTAAACTCAGTATAAAAGTGGCAATTAATCGACTTAGTAACATAGATAGAGATCCTTTAAAGAAGGGTAGAAATAGCATTAAATGGTAAGGGTTTTAAGCCACTAAAAATAAAGGGCCTAGAAGCAACATTTGCGGCTCACGCACGTGCATAACAAAGACAGTATATTGTCTAAACAATTCAATGAAAGCAGCAGAGTTTTTGTGATCACGGTAAACTCCTAGCTTAAATGGATCTAATCGCCTTAAAAAGCAGTGCATTACCATCGCTGACTGCATTTGGTTTGCTGGGTAAAACCTGCCAAAAATTGATCCAGAACCATTATCACACTAGGGTTAAATGATAGGCTGCGCCCGTTTAGTAGCCTTGATTATTACGCTACTTATTATTTAAGTACGGAGAGTTATTTTGAATCACGCCATCTTGCTTTTTTTTATGGCCTGCGCCACTTCCTTGCCTGCCCATGCCTCATCAGCCGCCAGTGGCGCCAGCGTATTAAACATGACCCATGCACCATTGGGCATATTGGCCGCAGCCTTATTTGTATTGGCCTATGTATTTGTGGTGGCGGAAGAATTTATTCATTTAAGAAAGTCAAAACCGGTATTGGTCGCCGCAGGCCTCATCTGGATTTTGGTGGCCATACTAGCTAAATCGGTTGATAACGGCCAAAGCATAGTAGAACTGGCCATAAATCATAATTTAATGGAATACGCTTCGTTATTTCTATTTTTATTAACCGCCATGACCTATGTAAATGCCATGACCGAACGCAACGTATTTGAAGCGCTTAGGGCATGGCTGATACGAAAAAATTACAGCTATAAAAAACTATTTTGGATTACCGGCATCATGGCATTTTTCATCTCGCCAGTGGCCGATAATTTAACCACTGCCTTATTGATGGGCGCAGTGGTATTGGCTGTGGGCAAAGACAAGCCTGCCTTTGTTAGTATTGCCTTTATAAATATTGTGGTGGCCGCTAACGCAGGTGGTGCTTTCAGTCCATTTGGTGACATTACGACCTTAATGGTATGGCAGTCGAAACACCTTGCCTTCTTTGACTTTTTTAGCTTATTTATCCCAGCTGCAGTGAACTTTATAGTGCCTGCTGTCATCATGAGTTTTGCTTTACCCAAGGGTATGCCTGATGCGGTGGATGAAGAAGTTAAATTGCGTCCCGGTGCGATTCTAATTTGTGTTTTATTTTTATGCACCATTATTACTGCCGTATGCCTTGAACACTTTTTACACCTACCTCCCTTCATGGGCATGATGCTTGGGCTTTCTTATTTATTACTGTTTTCTTATTACATAAAAATAAGCCAACGAAATCATGGTTTCAGTGAATTTAATATTTTTAACAAGGTAGCCAAGGCCGAGTGGGACACCTTGTTGTTTTTCTTTGGAGTGGTATTTTGCGTAGGTGGGCTGGGTACCATAGGTTATCTCGCACAGGTATCTCATTTGCTTTACGAGGGTTTAGGGGCCACCAATGCCAATATAATTGTGGGCGTATTATCGGCACTAGTAGATAACATTCCCGTAATGTTTGCGGTTCTCACCATGCAGCCTGAAATGAACGATTATCAATGGTTACTGGTGACTCTAACAGCAGGAGTGGGTGGCAGTTTATTATCGGTGGGCTCCGCTGCCGGTGTTGCTTTAATGGGGCAAAGTCAGGGCCATTATACTTTCTTTGCCCACATGAAATGGAGCTGGGCTATCGTTCTGGGTTATGCTAGCAGCATAGCCGTGCATGCATTAATTAACGGCTAATAAGTGGCGGCTAAATATTAGCCCGTTAAAAAAATAGAAAACGCTTTTTAGGTTTAATATGCTCATAAATATTAATACCGACATAATCAAACACTGGCGCAATGAATTCTAATTGTTTTGCGCTAAGTGTGCCTTTTAAAGATTTTCATAAATAAGGCCCCTGAACTCAGAGGCCTTTTTAAAACCACACTCAACGTATTGTTCATTCTCATAGCGCATGGCAGCATCCTGATATAAATCAGCCAATTCATTATTATTCATAAATTTAACCCACCAATTAATTATTCTACTGCTAAGTCTATTTTGTTTTATAAACCATTGCCTACTGCAACGGCCTTAAATATGCCACTGATCGGGCAAATTTAACCAGCAACATTGATTCTGACTTACTCTGCTAAAGTTTGGCTCTGGTAACCGTGAATTTATAAAACAACCTCCTGCAACACCGATTATTTCTGGCTGATTGGATAAAACCCAATACAGGGTAGTCCCACAACTCTTGCAGAAAAAACGCGACTGATTATTCTGCCAAATATCGCTGTGTTGATTGTAAACATGCATGCCCCCCCCTTGGCGAATCACCTGTTTAAAATCAAAATAAACCAAGATACCAAAAGCACTTCCCGTTCTTTTTTTGCAATTATCACAATGACACACCCCATGGCTTTCAGGCTCGCCATATAGGGTAATACTGAACTCACCACAGCAACATCTAGCGGTATTAAACACACCTATTTCCTTGTATGTATATTGATAAAAAATTTTCAGTTACAGCCAAACCTCAAAAGGTGAACTGTTCTATTTTATCAATCTTGGCTTCCATTGTGCTTTGTTTAAGGTCATCCTTACAATTAAGATTGACCTTAAAAAGGGCGGCAGAAAAAACTGCTAAATTTTCAAATATATTCTCTGAGTTTATGCTATCACTTTGATTTAAAACTTCTTTAATCAGAAATGGAAAGACTGATAAAGATGTTAACGCTACACAAAAGACATCCGCGTCTAGCTCTTTAATGATATGATTGTTTTTTTGACTATTGCCAATTAACGTTTTTAATAGGTCCCATTTTCGATCCAATAAAGTGGTCAGTAACTCATAACCAGGCCCGTTTTTATGGGAAAGAATATTCATGATAAATTGGCAGTGATCGGGGTTATGTTTATGAAAACCAGCGTAGTTGAGAAAAAGTTGTGAGAAATCTAGGCCTTGCTCCTTGCTATACGCAGATAACAAAGCTTTTTGCAGCCGATTGAACTGTTGACGAATCACTTCTTCGTACAACCCTTGCTTACTACCAAAGCAATATTTAATCATTCCCACTGAAGAGCAGGCCTTAGCGGCAAGTTGGCGAGTGGTCACCTTGTTATATTCGTTATTTTGAAATAGTTCAAAAGCCGCGTTGAGTAGACGAAATTGCGGCTTTCCAGCCTGGCTATCTACTGCATTAGTCATAAAGACACCCATCTATTTTTATTAACCTATATCCAACGGCCATTTCCTCACGCTTCACTTTCATAATTTTTACTGATTATTTCAATGGGACAAGCATAAATACCAAAACGCATTTTAACCAAGTAATTTGTTAATCAATATTTCATTTTTGATTAACAAATACTCTTTAGATATTTAAGTTATTAGGTTCATTTTTTGATAGAGGGCAACGGATAACGCAGTAATGGACAATACAAACCAGATTAAAAGTAATTTGATTTATTCGTAAAAAAGAAAGAGGATAAATAATTTATATTCGGTTAAGAGCATTATAACAATAATCATTTAAACTTAGCCTCCCGATACTTAATACCAAGAGGCTATATTAAACAGACTGCGACTATTCTATTAACTCTGCCAGTAATCCACAGGCTTAGATTCGGTGGAGTCGGGTAACCATTTATCCATCACGCAACAGGCGGTTAAATCTCCGGTAACATTTAAAGTGGTGCGGCACATATCAAGAATTCTATCCACGCCTAAAATCAAACCAATGCCTGCTGCAGGCACCCCCACTGAAGACAATAAGGTGGCCAAAATAACAATGCCCACACCAGGTGTGCTGGGCGCACCAATTGATGCGCCAATGGTGGTGAGCATTAATAACAATAAACCGCTGGTACTAATGTCTACCCCAAAGGCTTGTATTAAAAATATTGCTGCGATGGTTTGATATAAAGCAGTGCCATCCATATTAATGGTGGCCCCTAATGGAATCACAAATTGGCCAACGGCCGGTTTAACTTTTAAGCTTTCTTCCGATGTCTTTAAAGATAACGGCATGACCGCCGCCGAGCTGGAAGTGGAAAATGCTAACAACTGCACCGAACGCACCTTCTTTGAAAACTCCCACACAGAGCGAGACGCTAATATTCGTACAATAAGCAAATAAAACAGCCATAACACGGCCAGCCCCAACACCACGGTTAATACATAAATAGACATGCCAAGCAAAGCATCTACACCAATTTTAATAGTAATTTCGCATAACAAACCAAACACTGCATAAGGTGCTAACAGCATGGCCCAGCTCACCACTTTCATGGCGATCGATTGAATACTATCCAATACTTGTAGAATTAATTTTGATTTTTTAGCTGGAAGCGCCACCAAGGCCACTCCCATTATCATGGCGTAAATCACCAGCTGTAACATGCTTTGCTCTAATGAGGCTTGAGTCATGTTGGTAGGAATAAGCCCAGCGAGTTTATCGGGTACCGATTGCTGTATGAGCTCTGAAATAGGCTCTGGTTGGGCTATGCCGGTGATTAACTCACTGTCTATATACTGGCCAGGCTCAATCCACAAAGCTAAACCGGCCCCTATAGTAACCGCTACTGAGGTGGTGACGACAAAATACGGAAAAATTCTTATGCCTATTTTTTTAAGGTATTCAGGGTCTCCTGCGGTGGCGATACCTAGCATAATTGAACTTACGACTAAGGGAATCACTACCATTTGTATTAGTGAAAGAAATATCGTGCCCGGTAATTTAACCCACTGAGCAATCACCACAGCCGTTTCTGGCTGAACCAAGCCGCCGCCCGTTGGTGAGATAAGTAATCCGCTAGTAATGCCTAATATAAGTGCCAGCACAATTTGTAACCACAGCTGGCTTTTTAGTAAGACCGAGATGTGTTTAATTTCATTATCAAAAGGCTCATACCAAGGGGTAGAAGTCGTCATGTTAGATGGCTCCAAAAAATAGATATTATCAATACCTATCAGTGTTTAGGAACTGGCTGAATTTAACAAGCTTGCAGGTCAATTTTTAGGTGATTAATAGATAACGTGATGATAAGTAATGAAAGGTAAAGGGAGTTGGGAATGGATTACTAATGCTGTCACTAACGTATAATTAATTAGTGAAATGATCTAACAGTC
>JBALXQ010000071.1:0-20580 GCA_036960565.1 Bermanella sp. | reverse complement strand
CTACAAAGGCCCCTTCAGTGTTGAAGCCTGTAGTGATGATTCCTGTGCAGGTGCTGATTTAGACGATGGCATCATTCGTCAAGGTGACCTCACAAGTCTTTATCTACATAGCCGCTTAAAAATAAACGAGAAATGGTCAATTAAGGGCCGTATATCCAACGCCAAGCGGAACTCAAACATTGACCGTTACGACTATACTCGAACCACCTTTAGTGCTGGCATATACGTGAAGTTTTAAGGAGCCCACATGGAAAATAAAACCCAAATATTACTGGTAGAAGATGACCAAGGATTGGCTGAGATCACTCAGGAGTACCTTGAGTCAAAAGACTTAACCGTTACGATTGTGGGCGATGGATTAGAAGCGGTAGACGCTATCATAGACGGTCAACCTGACTTAGTGATTTTAGATTTAATGCTACCAGGCTTAGATGGCATATCGGTTTGTAAAAAAGTGCGAGACAAATACAAGGGCCCAATTTTAATGCTTACGGCCTCGGCCGACCCGTTTGATCAGGTAGTGGGTCTTGAAATGGGCGCCGACGATTTTGTGCAAAAGCCGGTGGAACCCAGAATATTATTAGCCCGAATTCGCGCACGCCTGCGCAACACAGAGCAATCGACAGTAGCGGAAAATCAAACTGTACCACAAGATTTAACCTTCACCGACCTCACCATTAAAGCGGCTTCTCGGCAGGTTTTAGTGGGTCAACACCAGGTAGATCTAACCGGCCCTGAATACGATGTATTGTTGTGCCTAGTAGAAAACACTGGACAGATACAAGATAGGGATGCCTTATTTCGCGCCATTCGAGGTATCGACTACGACGGCAAAAGCCGCATGATAGATATCATCATCTCGCAAGTTCGCCACAAATTAAATCAATTTAATTACGCCAATCAGCACATAAAAACCGTGCGTAATCGCGGTTATTTGTTTGTACCTGAATTGTAAAAAACGCCAGTGTCTGCACAAACAGTCACTGGCGTATTCCCACTTTTATTATTAATTTAAGCTAACACCTGAATATTTCACACCGGACAGTTGCGCCATCTGCTGGTGCCAGGTAGCCAAATCACTCAGGTTGAAATCTTGTAAGTGATGATGACCACAAGCTCGCGCCATTACTTGCATTAGCTCGGTAGAAGCCTGAAAAAAGTTATTTAATTGCTTAGCTGATTTTTCAACATTAAGGCGCTGGCGTAAATCGGCTTTCTGAGTAGCAATGCCCGCTGGGCAATTATTGGTATTACACATCCGTGCTGCCACACACCCTATGGCTTGCATGGCACTGTTGGAAATAGCCACACCATCGGCTCCCAATGCCAACGCTTTTACAAAGTCCATGGGCACACGCAGGCCACCGGTAACAATTAAGGTAACGCGTCCACTGGCCCCGACTTCATCTAAATACTTCCTGGCCCGAGCTAAAGCGGGAATGGTGGGCACACTGATATGATCACGGAACATTTCTGGTGCCGCGCCAGTACCTCCCCCTCTTCCATCTAAAATAATGTAATCGGCACTGGCATCCAGCGCAAATTGAATGTCTTCTTCAATATGATTGGCACTTAATTTAAAACCAATAGGAATGCCGCCGGTAATTTCTCGCACTCGGTTTGCAAACTTTTTAAAATCTTCACTCGTATTCAAGTCTTTAAAAGTAGGCGGTGATACTGCCGCTTGGCCCACAGGGATACCACGCACATCGGCAATTTTTCCAATATTTTTACTGCCAGGTAAATGACCTCCAGTTCCAGTTTTGGCGCCCTGCCCGCCTTTAAAGTGGAACGCTTGCACATTCTTAAGTGCATCTTCACTATACCCAAATTGAGCACTGGCCAGCTCGTAAAAATAACGGCTATTCTCTTTTTGCTCTTCTGGCAGCATGCCGCCTTCCCCCGAACAGATGCCAGTGCCTGCTAATTGCGCACCTCGGGCCATGGCTACTTTGGCTTCTTCTGAGAGAGCGCCAAAACTCATGTCTGATACAAACAAGGGAATGTCCAGCTTAAGCGGACGCTTAGCCTGCGGCCCTATGATAAGTTCGGTGCTCACTATGGCATCTTCCATTAAAGGCTTAGTGGCCATTTGAGCCGCCATAACTTGTAAATCATCCCAGTGTGGCAACAGGTGCCTTGGTACGCCCATGGAAGTCATAGGGCCGTGGTGCCCCAACTTGGAAAGCCCTTCTCGTGCCAGTTGATGAATAAAAGCCACGGTGGGTTCTTCTATGGTGGCACTGGCTTCGGGCATTCCTCTTGTAGCAGGATCGCTATTACTTTTTTCTGGGCCGGGTTTACCAATTAATTCTGCAGAAATATTTTTATGGCTGCCATCACAATAAGGAAAGTTGGCCGACTGTTTACATAAACACAAGTAAGCATCACCGTCGCTTTCGGCCGTAAAGCCCTTAGGCGTAAATTTTGTTCCCTTATGGGAGCCATTACAAAAGGGTTGGTTATTAGAGCGACCACAAGTGCAGAAGTAGCTTTCTTCCCCTTTCGCTAAACTGACTTTTTTAGGTTTTACATCGAAGACGATAGGTTGATCCATTTAAATTTCCTCTCTCATTATTTTTTATTAAAACCAGCCACACAGTTTGGTGTGGCTCTCTTGCGTTTTAGTGCTGAGCTAGGTCTTTATAAGCAGAAGGAATGTTAAGCGCTGGATGCACCCAGTCGAACAATGCGTATCCTCGATAATCATTCATGGAAACAGTTTTAACGGTTTCCTGTAAACTAAGGCCTTTATCAACGGCCTGACTTACTTGGCTTTTAACATCTTTTAGATAATCGATATTCCATTTAATATCGCTCTTACCCACCGGGTAGCTATGACCAGGAATGACCCTGGCATCCGCAGGAAGGAAATCATATACCGCTTGCAAAGTGTTTAAGGTTGCCACTAGGTGGCCATCTAATAACCAAGGCAAGCCCGGTTTTTCAGAAACAATTGCATTGCCCATCCAGACGACTTTTTCCTGAGGCAACCAAACAAAAACATCACCACCGGTTTGGGCAAAACCAAAATCTTTAATTAAAACGGTACGCCCACCTAGGTCTACGCTAATTTCTGAATTTTCAGCAATAAGTATGTCACCAGTGCTGGCTTTTACATCTTCAATGCCGCGGTTTTTACCAAAGTTTTGAATCATAAACTGAGTATCGTTTTTAAAGTTTTTATCTACATATTTTTTGGCGTTGCTATGTTGAATAACCGTAACCGATTCAGGTAGATAATAATTACCGTAAGAATGATCGCCGTGAAAGCTGGTGTTCACCGCATAGGTCACCGGTTTATTGGTCACTGTTTTTACTAATTCTAATAGTTGTTTATTAAGGCGTTCATTCATCATGGTATCCACTATCATGACGCCATTTTCACCCACGATAATGCCGGAGCTGGTGGCCATAGGAATTCCTTGACCCGACAAATCATCGGCGCGACTGTCATATACTGCGTATACCCCTTTGCTTAGTTTTTTCAGTTCAAGTTGCACGGTATTGGCATCCCATACCGGTTCGCCAGCCCAGACCTGGCTAAGGGTTGAAACGGCCAGGGTGAATGCCCCGGTTAGTTTAAGCAGATTCATTTTAGGTGTTTTCATGATGACCTCGAGTTCCCGCTGCTGGCGCAGTGACATATTTAGGATAATAAGCGGAAGCCTTCTAGGGCCTCACTTCTATAAATTCATGGTATAAGAAAACGAAATCTACATAATCTGCTATATTGGCATTACATTGTTTCTAAAAGTTAACTAAATGTCTTCCATTCACTACCTTAAATCCTTCAATGCCGTGGTTGAACATGGCAGTTTTACCGCAGCTGCTCAGGCTTTAAATATTTCCAAACCCGTGGTGAGCAAACAGGTATCGCAACTAGAAAAGGAATTGGGGGTGCAGTTAATGGTGCGCACCACCCGCACCCTTAACCTTACTGAGGCCGGTGAAACCTTTGCCCACTACGCCAGTAAAATAATTAAAGACCTAGCCGAAGCCGAGCATGCGGTCATGCCTATGCAGAGTGAGCCTCAGGGCATGCTGGTAATCTCAGCCCCACAGAGTTTGGCCTATTCTTTTTTACCCAAGTTGCTGCCTGAGTTTCAAAAACGTTTCCCGCTCATTCAGTTAAGTGTGCGCATTACCGGGCGTTACGTAGATTTAATTGATGAAGGCATAGATGTAGCATTAAGAGTGGGCAAGATGGAGGATTCATCCTTAAAAGCGCGTTTAATTCAAACCTGCTCCATGCAAGTGTGTGCGGCTCCTGAATACTGGCGCCTTCATGGCTTCCCCCAACACCCAAATGAATTAAGCCAGCATAATTGTCTCATCTATCAACCTGCCAGCACTGCTAGAAATTGGCAGTTTAAGGATGTCCAAGGGCAGGACATTAGCGTTAAGGTAAATGGGAATTTGCATTCAGATGATGGCGGCCTACTGCTTAGCGCGGCCAAACTTGGACAAGGGGTTTTTTATGTACCTTCCTTTTTAATTTCACAAGATTTAGAAAATGAACAATTAAAACAGGCCTTAGCTGAGTTCTCACGTGCCGATACCGGCTTGTATGCGCTTTATCCAAAGGCCAAGCATGTGCCTTCCAAGTTGAGGGTGTTTATCGATTATTTAATAGAGACGCTATGAAGATAGCTAGAAACGATTAAACGGAACAGGGACGGCCCCTGCTCTGCCTATGTTTAACAGTCTTATTTCAAAGTGAGGTTATAAAACTTCGCCACCAAATTCTTCAGATAGGTTATCAAGAGCGCCATTCAATACAAATGACATCATGGTCGGCATGATGTATTCCCCTTTGAATCCCTTAGGATCAAAGTACTGACGCCAAGTCACCAAAGAACCGCCTTCCCCGTCTTCTTCTATGGTGATCACGCCCAAGTGATTTTTAGCTGGGGCCTCTTCAGAGTCACGCACACTGTAGGAATAACCCTTGCCTGGTACCCAGTGCTTAATGTCTTCGGTTAGGGTGTCGCCACCAAACAGGCAAATACGGGTAGTGCCCACATTGTTCTCACCTGGGATCAGTGACTGGCTGTTATCAACCTGAATCTCGTGATCCAGCATGGGGATCCACTCTCCCATGTGTTTATGGTCGCCCATGCGCTTGAATACAGCATCTGGGCTAGCGGTAAAGTGAGCTCTGGCAATGGCCTGTAAGGGGGCTTGAGTGGCGTCGTCTACCTTAATACCATCAAATGCTCGAGTATCGACATCATACTGGCTAGCAAACTCGGCAGAGTCCACATTGCTCAAACTTGAGCAGCCCTGAAACAAAAGAAAAGCTGAGGCTATTACGACCCCTTTTAGTAGATTGAGCGGATGGCGATGAGAAATAAGACGCATTGGAGTCTCTCTTTGGGTTAATTAAGATTTATTGGGTGCTGAAATCTTATCGCTATGGCCACCCACAAATATAACGAGTAATATTTGTAAATCTCACAAATAAAAATTGTACCTATGATTGACCTGAATAAAGCCAGAACCTTTGTAGAAGTAGTCAAAGCCGGTACCGTCACTCAGGCTGCCAAAAATCTGTTTCGCACTCAGCAAGCCATCTCTCACCAGCTTAAAGTGCTTGAGGAAGAATTAGGCCTGATATTGTTTGATCGCAGTGCCGCCAAGATCCTACTCACGCAAGACGGGCAACAGCTTTATCAAGCATTCCAACAAGGCATCACGCTGGCCGACAATGCCGTAGCCGAACTCAAACAAAATAAAGCGCAGGCACAAGGCACCATTCGTTTAGGCGTTTGGCAGGAGCAGGTTTACACCTACCTGCCTGAATTACTGGGGGAATTTTGCGCACTTTACCCGCAAATAAAATTTGAGATTTTTATTGGCAGCGACTTTGAGCTAGAAATAAAGCTCATGGACAATGAACTGGATTTTGCCATTGTAGTTTCGGTGAGCAATAAAAACCTGTTGGCCGCGATTCCGGTATTCAGTCGCAACATGGTGCCGGTGGCCTCCAAGCAGTATTTAAAAGATCATGGTCCCATCAATACTTTGAATGATTTACTCGATAAAAAATTAATTGATTACCCGCCGGGTTACGCAGCCTTTCCTGTGTTCTTTAAGAAAAACTGCCAGGGTAATTACGCCGAATTTGCCAAGAAACAAGCTCATATCACCATTAAAAATGACATTGGCCATTTGAAGTTTGCTCTTAAAGGTCTGGGGGTCGCCATTATTTTTGAAGATTTGTTAAATGATCCTGTGAACGCCAGAGAGCTTACACGACTGCTGCCCAACAGTGAGTTCTTAACGGCGACCGTGGATTTAGCCTATAAGAAACGCCAGGTATTAGGCTTTATACAGGATGAATTTTTACAATTTACCGCCAGTAGACCCCTTACCTATTACTCACTAAATCCTATGTAAGCAGTAAGCTGAAAACTCCTTTTTAAAATTTACCAAGGGACTTTAACGCACTACTGTACCTTTAGGATTATTACTGGTAATTTCAGCTTCATTTCCGTCACAACTTCGCACCAAGGTCATCCATGGCACGTTATTCAAAAAAAGAAAAAGTTTCAGAGCAAACCAAAGAAGAAGCCATGACCCTTGCGAAGGGCACTCAGAAACCGGGGCAATCCAAAGAGCAAACCAAGTTAGTGGCACAAGGCATTCAAAAAGGCATTGAACTGTATAAAAAACAGCACAAAGAAAAGTCCAGAGACCTTGATAAAAAGCTGCGAAAGGCAAAAGATGCTCTAGTGCAAGAGCCCAACCCCAGCGAGCTACTACAAACTGTTAAGCCATCAAACACCTTACTGCCATGGTCTTTATTGGTATTATCATGGATGGGGTTCATGGGCTTTTTGTATTTTTCAGGCTTCGCTGGTTAAAGCCCTCCGTTATAACCGCTCTAAATCAATATAACCCGAAGTTAATTCCTGCCCTTAATTTAGGCTAACTTCGGTCGTCATTCCCACAAAATGGCGCTCTTTTTTAACAACCACTAAACTATATTTATATCTTTTGTTAAGGCCTGAATAATGTCCTTTGTAAAAGGCTTAGTGGCGGTGATCTGTATGTGGGCTTCGCACATAAATCCAGCTATGTGCCAGCAGAGCATTCCCATGAATGCCATTCAAGTATGGAGCTATTACGAATCCCTGCCCTTTAAAATCAATGAAGCTGGTGAGGGCTTAAGTCAGGATTTTGTTGATTTAATAAACCAACAAAATAAATTCCAGTTTAAATTAGAAATCATTCCCCGAGTCCGACTTGATTATTACCTAAGCCAAAAATATAAAGGTATGGTCTTGTTCGTAAATTGGCAATGGATGGGAAAAGAAGCCAAGCAAAGTTACTTGTGGAGTACGCCATTGCTGCATGATCGAAATGAAGTCATTTCATCGGTAAAAAGCCCTGTTGAATATTCAGGACCCAATTCATTAGTGGGGAAAAGCTTTGCGGCCATACGAGGCAGAAAATATACCGGACTAGATAAGCTATTAGAACAAGATAAGATTCATCGTCAGTTTGTGAATAACGAAGGCTCGGCACTGCTACTGATTAATTCAGGAAGAGTGCAAACCACCAGCATGGCCAGAATTCTACTCATACCCCACATTCAAAAGCATAAACTACAGGGCAAGATATTTGTATCAGACACCCCTTTGTTTGCTTTCACGCGCCACATTATGACATCCAAGTCTCTGCCTAAAGTGCATGATTTTATACAGGGTGTAGTAATAGGGTTAGATCAAAACCCGCAATGGCAGGCCATATTAAAAAAACATGACCTTCATGGGAAATAATTGCTTCAGAAAGTGGAAGGAGTTACGACTCGTAGTCTTCGTCATCCGGTTCGCGCATGCGCTCTACACGTTCCTGCTCTTCAAACATGGCCGCCTTTATTTCTTCAATAACAGAATCCACATCGGCTTCAACATTGCTTTCCTTGAAGTCGCCCGTCAATTGGTAATCGACGTCCATATTGCCTTCTTCGTACAAGGCCCAAATTTCTTTGGCGTACTTGGTTTCCAGCAACTCTGGGGCAAACTGGCCATAATAATTGGTCATATTTTCCACATCACGGGTAAGCATGGCATGGGCATTGTTATTGCCTGCCGCATCTACGGCTTGCGGTAAATCAATGATGATAGGACCAAACTCATCGACCAATACGTTAAATTCAGATAAGTCACCATGAACAATACCAACGCTCAACATACGCATGACATTTTGCATGACGAGGGTGTGATCTTCTCGAGCTTGTTCGGCGGTAAGCGATACATCGTTTAAACGCGGTGCCACACCACCCGACTCATCGGTCATAAGCTCCATTAACAATACGCCATCAAAACACCCATAGGGCTCAGGCACACGCACTCCGGCATCGGCTAATTTGTACAGAGCGTCTACTTCAGCATTTTGCCAAACTTCTTCTTGCTGCTTACGACCGAACTTGCTGCCTTTTTCCATGGCGCGGGCACGGCGACTGTTACGTACCTTTCGACCTTCATTGTAGGTTACGGCCTGTTTAAAACTGCGCTGGGCGGCATCTTTATATACCTTGGCACAGATGATCTCATCGCCGCGGCGAACTACGTAAACGGTGGCCTCTTTGCCACTCATTAATTGACTTAAGACTTCGTCTACTAGGCCGTCGTCAACTAGGGGTAAAATTCTTTTCGGTGTTTTCATGGCGCCGTTATACCCTAATTAGCCATGGGATGGAATATCCCCTATACATATTGGTTATTCCTCATACTGCACAGAGCATTTTTACCATATAAATCACCACACTAACACCTTTTGCGGCCCTAGGCGGATGCCAAATTAAATGAAAATTCGGTGCCCTGACCAAGGGTACTATCTACCTTCAATTCCGAGCCATGCAATTCAACAATACGCTTGCAAATTGCAAGACCCAAGCCGCTATTACGACCCTTGCCCTTAACGCTATTACTGGCCTTAAAATGAGCATCAAAGATTTGGGAAATATCCTGATCACTAATGCCCAACCCTGAGTCCTGAACCCTTATCTGTAATTGCCCGTCTACCGTAGCGGGAGTCACTATCACTTTAATGGTGTCTCCTGCCTCACAATGGCGTAGTGCGTTATCCAAAAGGTTAGTTAGCACGTTCTCGAGTTTTTCAACGTTTGCCAACACCATGATAGAGGGATCTTTTGGCTCTATATCCAGTGTCACCTGTTTATGTTGAGCATCCAGTGCCATTTTTTGCATGATATCTTGGGCAAATTCGGCAATGGCCAAGGGCTCTTTATTTAATGTAACGGTTTCGCTATCTAGATGGGCCAATTCAAACAATTGTTCAATCAAACGGCTCATGTGTTTTGCATTTTTCATGGCCACCTCAATAAGGTTTTCGCCCTCCTCTAAACTTAAGGTTTGATGCTTTAATTGCCAAGTTTCAAGATACCCCTGCAAAGAGGCCAGCGGCGTTCTTAGATCGTGTGACACGTAAGAAATGAGCTCACGACGAAGCTCATCTGTATTTTTAACTTTTTGATACTGAGTATTCAGAGTATTGGCCATTTCATTAAACGTGCTGCCTAAGCGCTCTATTTCATCGGCAGAATTTTGTTGCCATTTAGATTCGGGTAACTGGCCATGTTCAAAGCCTTGCTGGCGAAACTGCTGCATATCTTGGGTAAGGCGGCG
Organism: Bermanella sp.; assembly: GCA_036960565.1. Lineage (GTDB taxonomy): Bacteria > Pseudomonadota > Gammaproteobacteria > Pseudomonadales > Oceanobacteraceae > Bermanella. Next base: position 10,921 of record JBALXQ010000071.1, on the reverse strand, counting down.
TAAAGGGCGAGTTAATAATGCAAATAAAATCAGAATAACCAGCAACCCAAACAACATGGCCATGGCCAGACTCCAAACCGCCAAAGACAATATGTGGCTTTGTTGGAATAACGCCACTATGCCATCGTATATTTCGCCACCGATGATAATGTACAAATAACCTTGCAATACTTCATTGCCCTCTTCTATTTCAAAAATGGGTGCCGCCGAAAAAATTTTGTGTTTATCAAGTGACCTTGGGTCTTCACCTAAGATAGGAAGGCTGATTTTATTGGCTAAAAACTGATGAATGGGTTGAATATCGACGTATTGTTTTTTTACACGACCAGGGTCCGCCGAATAGGTTTTCACTTCGCCATCTGTGCCCAACACGTAAAATTCAAAACTTGGGCCGAGTATCATCATGGAATGAAACGCATTTTTTAATGCTTCGTGGTCAATCTCACCGTTTTTTAACAGCTTGTTGTCCTTCACCACGTGTTCAGCTAGCTGGTGATGCAGCTTTTGCTCTACTTCATTTTGATAACTGCGGGTTAGGTATTGAGCCAATACCAGCAAAATTATGCCCATGATAATAAAGCTAAAAACCAGTCCCAGTGACAATTTACTGTAAAAAGAAAATACAAAACTACGCATAGACATTATGCCCTTTAAATTCCAATTCATCTGTTAAATATGGGAAAGATATGATGCCCTGCTCTTGGTAATAACAAAGCTAAAAACCAACCCCAGTGACAATTTACTGTAAAAAGAAAATACAAAGCTACGCATGTTAATCACGCCCTTTAATTTTAAAATCTTGTGTTGAATATAAAAACATCTCCAACATCTGTTTCTTCTCAGTGAACAAAAAATTATTTCTGACCGCCGCCAAATTTATAACCGACTCCCCAAACCGTTAAAATGTATTCCGGTTTAGAAGGGTCTTTTTCCAGTTTGTTGCGCAAACGGTTGATATGGGAGTTAACAGTATGCTCATAACCGCTGTGCTGATAACCCCAAACATTGTCTAATAGTTGCGTGCGGCTAAAGACCATTCCGGGCTGGCGCCCCATATAAATAAGCAGATCAAATTCGGTGCTGGTGAGTTCTATTTCTGTGTTATTTAATAACACACGGCGTTTACCCACATTAATAATTAAGTCATCAATGACCAGTTGGTCAGCTTCTGGCTGAGGTTTATTAAGCATGTCCATGCGTCGTAACATGGCTTTCACTCGCGCTTGTAATTCACGCACACTGAAAGGTTTAGTAAGATAGTCGTCGGCGCCCATTTCCAAGCCCACGACTCTATCGGCTTCTGAATCTCGGGCGGTTAGCATTAAAATGGGGGTAAATACATTAGCCGCACGTAGATTACGACATATCTCCAGCCCATCCATTTCCGGTAACATCAAATCCAGTACTAAAAGATCGTATTGACCGCCCTTGGCCATTTCAAAACCCCGACCGCCATGATCACAAGTATCCACATCATGGTTCATATCTTTCAGGTTCATGGCAATCAGGGTGTTAATGTCCTGATCGTCTTCAATTACTAAAATTCGTTTATTCATTTTTTCTGCCAATGGTGTCGCTAAACAAGTCTTGATAGTTTTAGTAAAACAGCCTGCTGATAGAGGCAAACAGATCAAGATTAGGTGCTATTTAATTTATCGCATTGATACGCTAATTAGAGCGAGGCGTCCAGTTAGCATTATCTAAATTAGAGCCTAAATCAGTGCCTAAATCTAACATTCAAATTTAAAAACAAAAATGCCCCATGTAAGGCCAGTCTAAAAAAACCAGCATTCCCATGGGGCCATCAACACAGATTAATTTACTGCGTACGGGTCACCGTCAAAACAGCCACGGGCGAGTCAAAACTGTGGGTGCTATTAAGCACTGATTCACTGTAACCATGATCCATGCCCACGACACCTGGATGACGAGCTACAAAGTCCACGTCATCTCGTGCCATATTAAAGCCTTCACCACCGTCATCGGCAGGTCCTGGAATAGTCCCTGCTAATTCACTGTTGCCTTCGGTACCAGCATCGTACACAGGCAGGAAGTGCTTCATGCTTTCACCCATGGCCAGATCCGATAAATCCAGACCCGTCTTACCGGCAAAGGCATCGTTGGTATTAACCAGCATGGTCACCAAGGTTAGCTGCATGTCAGTAGCTTCGTCGGCACTAATGGAGAGGGATTGAGTGATGCCCGGAGCCACCGCGCCAGAGCCGGAAACACCGTTGTATACATTGGCCGAATCGACTGCCAAAAAGGCCGTGTTATCACCCCCTTCCGCCAGCATTTCAAGGGACTCACTGGCTACAGAGCCCACTTCCCAAGCTTGATAAGCAGTGTTATGCAGCTGAACAGCCAGCGGAGACAAAGGCTGATTGGAGGTTAAATTGGTTAAAGTCACCTCATAAGAAACCTCCACATCGTCGTCATCACTGCTGCTACCACAGGCACTAAGTAGGCTAGCTGTCAGTATTGTCATCGCTAGAGTCGTGCTTCTTTTGTTCAAATATTTCATGTTCAGCACTCCTATTTAACGGTTACAACTACTTTGGCCACAGGGTTTAACCAACGATGAATACGGCTATCTACATCACTAATGCCGCCCGTTAGGCTAGTATCGCCGGTATTGCCTCTGTGTATGTGAACAGCTGTATTGCTTTCCATATCAGTCACACCAGTGGCACCCGTGCCGGCATCCATACCCGGAGCGCCAGGAATACCCAATACACCTGGTGCGCCGCCACCGTTAATGATCTCATCGTTTACTTCGGTTCCTGCGTCATAGCCATTCAGATAAACCGTATAGGTGCCTACTTCAGTTGGAATTTCCCAACCATCTAGACCGATAAAACCGTCGTTGGTGGGCAGCATCATGGCCACTATAGACAAATGAGTATTAACACCGGTTTCTATGGCTGTCACCGGTGTACTAACGGAAGGTGCCAGCATTCCAGATGCCAGGTTATCTGTGTCCACCACACTCTCTGCGTTGGCAGCCATTAACGGGCCAGTATCACCCCCTTCTGCCATGGCTTTTAACTCATCACTGGCCGTCATGCCGGCGCTAAACAAATGAGTCGCATCATCATGAGCGCTGACTAAAATGGGGGTAAAGTGAATGCCGTGGGTAAGATTGGTAACTTCAACCTCTATGGATTGCGAAAACGCCATGGCGCTGGCAAGACTTAACGGCAATATTGAAAGTAGTGATTTGGTTTTCATGATCTGTCCTTTATTAGATTCTGGTTGGAACCCTTACAAGACTAAACACCAGTATTAACAGGAACTTCACAAAGTTCTAACAAAACTATCACGAGTCATCATAATTCTATAAAGACGCCTTTTCACGCAATAAAACCGAGCTTCTCTGGGTACAAATGTATCGTTTCTAACAGAAGTATCACAAGAGATCATAATTTAGTAAAAGCGTACCCATAGCTCTTACAAATTTTGTTTTTGAGGGTCACACTGATTGCATATTCTGATTTAAAGCTAGAACAAAGAAGGAAGTACCTATGAAATTATTGATGAAATCAGCCTTGGTGGCGGCAGCCATGTCACTGGCAGCCTGCATCCCTCAGGCTGACTCTTCTGATTTAGACAGCGCACTGGTTAAGGCACAAAGTTCTGGCCTACAGGTGGCCACTTTTGCCGGCGGCTGCTTCTGGTGTGTAGAAGCAGGCTTTGAAAAACTAGAAGGTGTATCGGAAGTGATCTCCGGATTTAGTGGCGGCGTCATTAAAAACCCTAGCTATCGCCAGGTGGCTTCCGGTAGCACTCGTCACATTGAAGCGGTTCAAGTTTTTTATGATGAGGAAGTCGTTTCATACAAAGATCTTTTAGATTCTTTCTGGCGTCAAATTAACCCAACAGATGATGGCGGTCAGTTTGTGGATCGCGGCCATCAATATAAGCCTGCTATCTTCTTTCATAACGAGAAGCAAAAATTGGCCGCGCAACAATCTAGTCAAGCACTGGCCGCTACGGGTCGATATGAGAAACCGTTAAAAACAGAGTTTACTCCGTACAAGGCATTTTATGCAGCCGAAGATTATCATCAGGATTATTACAAGAAGAACCCTATTCGATACAAGTTTTATCGTTTCAATTCTGGCCGTGACCAATATCTTGAGAAAACTTGGGGAGACGATTTACACGCCAAGATGGCTATGAAGGATAAAGCAGGAACAGTTAAGAGCTATCATAAACCCAGTGATAGCGAGATTAAAAAAATGCTGACACCCCTTCAATACAATGTCACTCAGGAAGAAGGCACCGAGCGTTCATTTACCAATGAATACTGGAACAATAAAAAAGAAGGTATTTATGTAGATATCGTCAGTCAAGAGCCCTTGTTTTCATCTATCGACAAGTACGAGTCCAAAACCGGTTGGCCTAGTTTTTCTCGCCCATTGGTGAGCAACAATGTTGTAGAAGAAAGCGACTATAAATTGATCTACCCAAGAACCGAAGTACGTAGCAAGTTTGGTGATTCACACCTTGGCCATTTGTTTGATGATGGGCCAGCCTCCACAGGTTTGCGTTATTGCATTAACTCAGCCTCTATGCGTTTTGTTGCCAAGGCCGACTTAGAAAAAGAAGGTTATGGTGAGTTTGTTAAACTGTTTAAATAATACAATCACTAAGGCAGCTAATTTAACGACAAAGAATAAATTTCAGACGTAAAATAAAAAGGCCTATATTTTAACAAGTATAGGCCTTTTTATTCCCCCCTCTTTCTTAATATTTAATAGCTCGCCAATATACAGGAAAATAACTAACCAAATTAACACCCTAAATGAAGGCCACGTAGTTATTTAGGTTCTAGGAATAACAAACCATTTTCCTGGTCTATTTTAAATTTAAATTTCCCCAGAAAATTCATGCCCAGCAAACCATCGGAGCGACTGTGATCTCCCATGTTCACTTCCAGAACCGATATATTTTCCAACAGAGTTTGCTCCAATGCCAAAGAAGAGAGTTTAAAGACACGAGCCACGGTACTGCCATTGGCGGTATTAACCTTCACTTTTTTTAGTTCATCACTAAGAGCATTGGTTTGATTGGCGATTCTTTCGATGGCCTGACGACTCAGAGAGGTATAACTGGCACCGGTATCAATTAATAACACTAGGTCTAGCTCGCCCCCCACATTAACATTCACCAAAAATTGGCTACCGGATTTAATAAGCTGAATGCCTTGGGAATGAATTAACGCTAGGGCCTGCGCTTCTTGCAGCTTACGGACAAGATCATCTACTTTAGGCGTGTATTGTTCGTCGTAAGGTAAAAAAGCCAATACGTCTAATGCCTTTTGTATTTCCCCCTGCTGCCAATATACCTGCGCTAACGACAAACTAATGGGAATATACTCCTGTAATTGTTGCTGGGCATATAATAAAAATTGCTCAAATTCACTTTCAATCAACAAACCGTCTTTGTCATTAAAGGCATTAATCACCCGATTAATAATGTTTTTCACGTCTGTAATTATTTGACTTTGCTCTTGCTGACTAACGGACATCTCATGAGCCAAAAACACTGACTCCAATGCCTGTAAATATCGACGTCTGGCCATTAATACCTTGGCCTGTAAACGGTAAATATCGCTATCCATTAACGCTGCCAGCTCCATGGCCACCAGCCAATTATCCAACACATTCCAGCGTTTATTTTTACTTAATTTAATGAGATGGCTTTTAAGATAGTGATTTAGTTCTTGTAGCTGGGACCTTGTAAACTGCGCCTGTGATAAAGCACCAGTGACAACATCCATTTGCTGTTGATCAATAGCATGCTTAATTGCCTTAACTGAAGGGCTAGACTTGATTTCCTGCAGCTCACTTAAATGCAGCTTAGTGATTGGCGTTTCTGATATGTCCTCTATATCAATGGCATACTCTGATTCCGTTGTGTCTTTTGAGTAAAAGTGACCGAGTAGCACCCCCAGTAACACCCCACTTAAAAATACCCCAATATATTTCATTATTTTTGTCGTCCACTCAATACTCTTAGTTTAATGTTAACGCATGCCCTCTAACATGGAAATCATCTGTATTGGACTGGCATATTTGAATACGTGTTTGTCGTTTTTCAGATCCTTTTCATCAACAACAAACAGCTGGTTCTTGATAGGCAGAATATTAAGAAAATTGTCTAAATGAAAATTATGCAAAGGCCGGTGCCAATAGCTCATCACTGCCTGCAGCGCTGATGCCCTTGTGATTTTTAATTATCCCCTGACTGACACTTTCGTACCCTCCTTGAGTATCGATCATTAATAGATACTTACCAAAAGATAAGGATTCACTAAAGCGGGTGATATTATGATTTTTGTGAGTAGAACCGTAAACCCCACCGACTAATGTCCCCATGAAAACAGTTAATAGCAATGAAAGCAGCATAGGCCCTTGTGTTATGGGAGCTTGAGAAAATGATTGAGTCATAATGATCGTGGCCAACACACTTAAACCTATAGTTAAGCCTGAAGCCGCCCCCACCAAGGTCGAATAGCTGATATCCAACTCCTGAAAGGCTGTGGCCATGTGCAATTTATGATCCTTAATCATTTGCTTATCGCGCCCCAATACATGCAGGCTTTGATCACCAATACCCACTTCATGCAAATCGTCCACGGTTTCATCAAGCGACTGAATGCTATCTGCCAAATAGTATAATCGTTTCATTACAATTCCCCGTTATTAACTCATGCTCGCTGGCTTGCTATCAGTAATACGCCAATGACCATTGGCAGTTTAAAGCTGTGCTCCTAATGATAGATGCCCGTATATTGCCCAGCCAATACTCAATTGCTCTTAAGAAGAAATTACAAATGACTGACCATTATGTACAAGCAGTTAAGCATCGTTAAGGCTGCGGCCTGAATGGCATTTATAGCGCGGCTGGAAATACGGCAAAAAAACCCGCCTAATGAGGCGGGCTTTAAACACTTAAACGACTTTAACTAACCGTTTTAACTCACCCACAAGGCAATCATAGCCAATAGTGCTGGCAATCCCTGCACGACCATTATGCGTTTATTAGCCGTTAACCCGCCATATACAGCAGCCACCATGACACACGCTACAAAAAACACTTGTATTTGCCAGGCAAAATCTTGGTTAGGGTGCAATAAACCCCAAGCCAAACCAGCAGCTAAAAAACCATTATACAAGCCTTGATTTGCCGCCAGTACCTTAGTGGTTTCCGCTTCCTCGGCGGTGGTGCCAAAGGTTTTCATACCCTTTGGTTTAGTCCATAAAAACATTTCGAGTATTAAAATATACACATGCTCTATTGCCACAAGAGCCACTAAAAAAATTGCAATCACACTCACTCTCCTAATATTAAAAACTTACTAAATAAAGCCTTGGGTTTTAAAATCAAACGATGATTTTTTTACCACTTTTTAAAATTTCTTCTGGATCAACTTTTCCAGGTACCTTAATGCCTTTATAACAACCTTCGCGAGCATGCATGGTATCAATCCAGCGCTTAAGGTTTATCATTTCGCTAATATCCACTCCGCTCCATTCATGAGTTCGAGCCCAACACCAATTTGCGATATCGGCAATACTGAAGTCGTCGCATAAAAACTCTTTGTCGGCCAAATGTTTATCTAACACATATAACAAGCGTTGCGATTCACTTTGATAACGATCAATGGCAGCAGGAATCTTTTCCGGAAAGTAGCGAAAAAACACATTGGCCTGTCCCATCATAGGGCCTACACCGCCCATTTGAAACATAAGCCATTGCAATACTTCATAGCGCTTAGGGCCACTGGTAGGGAGCAATTTACCGGTAAGCTCAGCCAAATAAATCATGATGGCGCCAGATTCAAAAACCACTTCATCAGTTTGGGTATTCTTAATTACTGGAATGCGACCGTTTGGATTTAACGCCAAAAAAGCAGGTTCTTTTTGTTCCTGCTGCATAAGGTTTACAAGTTTAACATTGTAATCAAGGCCCAATTCCTCAAGAGTACAAGAGGCTTTCCAACCATTGGGTGTGGGCGAGGTATACAGATCAATCATCTGTTATACCCTTGCACTTGGGCGGCTATTCACCAAGTCATACCAACGCTTAAGATGTGTAAACTCTTCACTCATTCTTAGTTTAATCACGCGTGCAAAATCGATGGATACAAATGCAGTGATATCGGCAATGCTAAACTCTTCACCGCCAATAAATGTACTGTTAGCCAAATGATCATTCAGAATAGGCATAAATTTAGCCGCATCTTTCACACACTCCTGTCCCCATTCAGGCACCGGCGTCATGCGATCGGCAAAGTAGCCACTGCTATGTTGAAAGCCCATACCAATCAGGTTCATGAAATAAATTTCGCAGCGCCTTTGCCACATTTCTATGTTGGCCTGTTCCATGGGCGTTTGTCCCATTAAGGCTGGCAGGGCTGTATCGGCCTCAAAATAGCGGCAAATGGCCACCGATTCTGACAAGTAAGAACCGTCATCCATCTCCATAACAGGCACCTTGGCAAGCGGATTAATCTGCTTGAATTCTTCAGATATATTGTCCCCACGCTTTAAGTCAAGTTGTACAAACTCAACATTCTCAATGCCTTTTTCGGCTAAGAACATGCGCACACGTCTGGCATTAGGTGCAATTTTTTCTTCAAATATCTTCATTGATCAACTTACCAAGTTATGATTATTTTAAGTTTCAAACCGTTCGGTTAGTAATACTTTACCTATAACTAAACATTCGGTCAAATACCTGTTAATCTTCGCCTATCCTCTTAGGAAAAATTAATATGGCGCGGCCTCTCTCTTTTGATCCCAAACAAAAGCTGCATCAAGCTATGTTGCTTTTTTGGCGTAATGGCTATGAAGGCACCAGCATTAATGCCTTGATCAATGAGCTTGAAATCAATCGTTTTAGCCTCTACAGCCAATTTGGTGACAAGCATCAACTGTATCTTAAGGTGCTCGAGCACTACAACACAGTGGTTTATCAACCTTTATTGGAGCCACTGCGCAATGGACCTATTGGTAAAACGGCCATAGATAACTATTTAGAAAATTTTGGTAAAAAAGTCTCAGCTCCACACGCGGCTCACGGCTGCTTAATTCAAAGCACCATGATGGCAGGCGAAAATGTAGAGGTTGAGTTTAAAGAGGTATTAACAAAGCGGGTAAAAGAATTAAGAGCGTTATTACGGACTAACTTGCAAGCGGCCAAAGACCAAAATCAGCTCAGCATGCCCGTGAAAGAATGTCTTGATTTCACACTTATGACCATTAACGCATTAATAATGGCCCGCAAATCTCAAGGCAAAGAAGTATTAAGCCAAAATGTGAAGTTTTTTAGGAAAACCATTCAAAACTGGTAAGCGTTTATTACCTCAGCCTACCCTGTTCATGCATCATGTTCACAGCCAGCACTCCCCCCATAGCTCATTTCCATCTAAGGCCATTATCAGGCAAATATTCAGCTATCTTTAAGCATTAATTTCCCCACAAATTAGCGCGCTAAATACCTACTCACTTCATTTTAGGAGTCACTATGCCAGGCTTATTAAGTGTACAAGGAGAGAATTACAGGTGGAAAACTGAGCCCGACAGCAGCGAGGTTCTTTTTAAAGCACAAAGCAGTGAACAGCCTCCCCGAAAGATGCTGGTGCACATTAGCAGCCATTTACAGTCCAAATTTGATGCTTCTAAAACGCTCAAAGAACAAAACCAGCACGCCATTACCCCTGTTATCGCTTCTGACCTCATCACACAGGCCATCAAACAAGGCTGGCGTTCAAGAGAGACCCCCATGGAATTTGATGCAAACGACAAGGGAGTCATAACAAAGAGGCCCAACCACCACTAATTCTTATTAAGCAGCAAGCCTATGCCACTGGCTATTGAACTAGGCTTATGGAAGCGATGCAGTCAAAGTACGCTTTCTTAGGGTGGCCCTATGCAGTGCAGTAAATTAAGGTTTATTACAGCCCTAGTGTTGTGGTTGTTTTATGCTTGGGCGAATGCCGGCGACAAAGAAATTTATCTGGTCACGGGCGACTACCCCCATTTCTCAGGGGAGCATCTCCCACAGGACGGCATGACCACTGAAATTGCAGTGAAGGCCTTTAAAGAAATGGGCTATCAAGCTCAGGTAGACTATCAACCTTGGAAACGAGGTTTTACCAACACCCGAAAGTTACTGTATTTCGGTACGTTCCCCTACGTTAAAGATTCTGAACGAGAAAATATATTTTTACTTTCCAAACCCTTATATGCCAGCAAACCATTCTTTTTTACACGCCAAGATTTCGATATTACTTTTGAAAAAGAGGAAGATTTAAGAGGCTTAACTGCTTGTGTGCCCATTGGATATTCACACCGAGAAATACAACCTTTTCTCGACAAGAAAATCATCAGCGTAACAATGCAACCTTCAAACGATGCCGCCTGTTTTAGGGCGTTGAAAAAAGGCAGGGCCGACCTTTATGCTAGAAATGATATTACTGGCTGGGAAGTCATTGAAAAAACGTTTGGTCACACCCGGGGGTTTAAAACTATAGGTAAAGCCTTGAAAACCGCCAGTTATTACATCATCGTCGACAAACAGCATCCCAATGGCCAAGCTCTGTTAAATATATTCAATCAGGGCTTAAGTGCGCTCAAATCTAAAGGTATATACACAGAGATAATTCATCGCCATCTAAATAACAGTAAAGGCACCCATTAAAGCGACTTACTTATTAGGGTTCACTACCAAGGCCAATTCGGAGCGGCTGGATATATTTAATTTTCTGTAAATTTTGTAGAGATGATTGGATACCGTGGATGGTGCCACACCAATTTCTCGTGCCGCCTCTTTAAAGGATAAACCTCGAGTAATAGCTTGCATCACCTCTTGCTCTCTGGCGCTTAATAAATCCAACGGGCTGGTTTCC
>JBALXQ010000011.1:0-119226 GCA_036960565.1 Bermanella sp. | reverse complement strand
GGTAGTTGCCATTGTGGGTGAGGTATCCGCCACTGGTAGTATCAAAATTGTAGGTCTCGGGCGACACCCTTCTCGTGGTCTAAAAAAAGGCGTGGTCGTTAATATTGAATCTACAGTTCAGTCGATTCAACGAGCGATCGAAGAAGCTGAGTTAATGGCGGGTTGTCAGATTCATTCTGTGTATGCCGGAATTGCCGGAAACCATATTCGTTCGATGAACAGTCACGGCATAGTGGCAGTTAAGGATCGAGAGGTAGCTCAATCAGATATCGAGCGAGTTTTAGACGCTGCCAAAGCAGTTGCTATTCCTGCTGACCAGAAAATTTTACATGTATTGCCCCAAGAATACGTTATTGATATGCAGGAGGGTATTAAAGAGCCTATCGGTATGGCTGGCGTTCGTTTGGAAGCTAAAGTGCACATGGTGTCAGGTGCTTTAAATGCTGCGCAAAATATTGAAAAATGCGTACAGCGCTGCAGTTTGGAATTAGAAGATGTGATTCTTGAACAGCTAGCTTCAAGTTATGCGGTATTAACCGATGACGAAAAAGAGCTGGGTGTGTGTATGGTGGATATAGGTGGTGGTACTACAGATATCGCAATCTTTACCGATGGATCCATACGTCATACTGCGGTCATTCCAATTGCTGGCGATCAGGTTACTAATGATATTGCTATGGCGTTACGCACGCCCACACAGCACGCTGAAGAAATTAAAATAAAATATGCCTGTGCTTTAACGCAACTTGCAGGACCTGATGAGCTGATTAAGGTACCTAGTGTTGGAGAACGTCCTCCTCGAAATTTGTCTCGTCAGGCATTGGCTGAAGTAGTGGAGCCAAGGTATGAGGAATTATTTACCTTAATTCAGGCTGAGCTAAGGCGCAGTGGTTTTGAGGATATGATTGCAGCTGGAGTCGTATTAACTGGAGGCACCTCTATGATGGAGGGGGCTGTAGAGTTGGCAGAAGAAATATTTCATGTGCCGGTTCGTTTGGCAAAACCTCTAGGTGTGGAGGGGTTGGCAGATGTTGTCGCTCATCCCATATATGCTACGTCAGTAGGCTTATTAATTTATGGAGCAAAGCACCAATTGGGAGAATTGGTTTTTGCGCGTAAAGAAGAAGATCCGTTAGGATTTGCGGCTCGTGTAAAAAATTGGATTAAAGGGAACTTTTAATATTTAATAGGCGCTAATAATAGGATTAGAGCGCCTGTCGAATAATAATAAGGAGAAGGCGATGAATCAAAGAGATGGCGATATGTTTGAATTGGTAGATGAGCCTCAGCACAATGCTGTAATAAAGGTAGTTGGCGTGGGCGGTGGTGGCGGTAACGCTGTGCAGCACATGGTGACAAGCCAGGTTGAGGGTGTGGACTTTATTTGTGCCAACACCGACTCGCAAGCACTTAAGAATATGACGGCGCGCTCTGTATTACAGCTGGGCTCAACCGTTACTAAGGGCCTAGGTGCGGGTGCAAACCCTGAAGTGGGGCGTCAAGCTGCCATGGAAGACCGTGAGCGTATCGCGGAGGCCTTAAGTGGCGCCGACATGGTGTTCATTACCGCTGGTATGGGTGGCGGTACCGGAACTGGTGCAGCGCCTGTCGTTGCAGAAGTGGCGCAAGAGCTGGGTATTCTGACGGTGGCCGTAGTTACTAAGCCTTTTCCATTTGAGGGTCGTAAGCGTATCAAGCTAGCAGAGGGCGGTTTAGCTGAACTTGCCAAACATGTTGATTCCTTGATAACAATTCCTAACGAAAAACTACTAGCTGTTCTTGGTAAGAATACTTCATTATTGGACGCGTTCTCAGCTGCCAACGATGTGTTGTTGGGCGCGGTACAAGGAATAGCAGATTTAATTATTCGCCCAGGAATGATTAACGTGGATTTTGCTGATGTTCGTACGGTAATGTCTGAAATGGGACAAGCCATGATGGGGACTGGTTCCGCATCTGGAGAAGAGCGAGCTAGAGAAGCCGCTGAGGCTGCTATTCGCAGTCCATTACTTGAAGATGTGAATTTAGAGGGTGCTCGCGGAATATTGGTAAATATTACAGCGGGTACTAATTTGTCCTTGGGTGAGTTTACCGAAGTTGGTGATGCCATTGAGGAATTTTCATCTGAGAATGCCACCATTGTTGTGGGTACAGTAATCGATGAAAGTATGACTGATGAGCTACGAGTAACAGTGGTTGCAACTGGTTTGGGTCAGATCGAAGGTACTCCTGTAAAGGTGGTTGATAACACGGTAAACAAAGCTGACGGTTCAGTTGACTATAAAAAGTTAGACCGACCCACCGTGATGCGTGGCTCTAATGCCCAGCCTTCTGAACAAGCTAGGCCTCAATCTGAAGGTAATAAAGATCTGGATTATTTGGATATTCCAGCCTTTTTGCGCCGACAGGCAGATTAATGCGGAGGTTGGCCAATAGCGTTTTATGACGCTATAATGGCTAATTGCTGTGCAGTTAAGTAAGCGAAGTTAATGATTAAGCAACGTACCCTCAAAAATATCATTAGAGCGACAGGTATTGGCTTGCACTCTGGTGAAAAGGTTTATTTGACCTTAAAACCAGCTCCTGTGGACTCTGGTATTACTTTTATTCGAACAGACCTTGAGCCTGCCGTTGAGATAAAAGCGCGTGCAGAGAATGTGGGCGATACCACTCTTGCGACTACTTTGGTGAACGGGAAAGTAAGAATTTCCACTGTTGAGCATTTGTTATCTGCCATGGCAGGACTAGGCATTGATAACGCAGTGGTTGAAGTAAGCGCAGCTGAAGTACCTATTATGGATGGCAGTGCGGGCCCTTTTGTATTTTTACTTCAATCTGCCGGCATAGAAGAACAAAACAAAGCCAAGCAATTCATTCGAATTATCAAACCCGTAACCGTAACAGATGGTGATAAGTCAGCCAGTTTTAAAGTTCACCAAGGCTTTAAGGTTAGCTTTACCATTGAGTTTGATCATCCGTTGTTTGATGCCGATAACCAAGTTGCTGGCTTAGACTTCTCTACAACATCTTTTGTGAAAGAAGTTAGTCGCGCTCGAACATTTGCCTTCATGCGAGATGTGGAATATTTGCGATCTCAAAATTTAGCCCTAGGCGGCAGCGTTAATAACGCGATTGTAGTAGATGACTACCGTGTTTTAAATGAAGATGGCTTACGCTACGAGGATGAATTCGTAAAGCACAAAATTCTCGATGCAGTGGGTGATTTGTACCTACTTGGCCATAGCCTAATTGGTGAATACATTGGCGTGAAGTCAGGTCACGGTCTTAATAATGAATTATTGAGAGCTTTATTAGAGCAGAAAGATTGTTGGGAGTTTGTATCGTTTGAAGACGAAAGCCTTGCTCCAATAACTTATGCTAAACCAGTTTCCGCTGTTTAATATCGACCTTTCAGGTTTGAATATATCGGTGTGTAAATTTTAGTAAATCTGTGAACTTGCCCTCACATATGGGGCTAGTTCAGTCTAAGCTGTTAGTTATAGAATATTTTTAGGACGCGCTGTCGTGAATATAATTATCGTTGGTCAGCGCCACGGTCGCTCAAAGACTTTTTCCTTGGGGCCTGTGGCCCGTTGGACATTAACCTTCTTGTTAGCCATCCTCCCATTTTCTATGGGAATTGCAGGCTATTACCTGACCATGATGTTGTCTGACGAAGGGCTATTTGGCCCTGAAACCACTAAGGCATGGGAGCTAGACCTTACCCAACAGCGTGATCAACTAAATAAAATTAGAGAACACACTGATATTCAGCTAGTGGGATTGACCCGTAATATGGCTGAGCTTCAGGCTCGTCTTACTCGGCTTGACGCTCTTGGTGAACGCCTAATTGTTCGCTCTAAATTAGATAAGGGTGAATTCAACTTTGGCGATACCCCTGCCATTGGTGGCCCTTCCGCTCAAGATGTTGGTTCTATCTATCAGGCCCCAGATATTATTACCGTTTTAAATGAGTTAAGTGAACAAATCGACAACAGAGAGCAACAGCTCGAGGTACTAGATAGAATTCTAGGTGAGAAAAAGATTACTAATGATACTTTTGTTGCAGGTCTGCCAATTAAGAAAGGTTGGATGTCGTCTCGTTATGGGATGCGTACAGATCCCTTTACAGGTCGCTTGGCATGGCATGCCGGTGTCGATTTTGCCGGAAAAACTGGCTCAGACATTGTTTCAGTCGCTTCTGGTGTTGTGACCTGGTCATCTAAACGTTCAGGTTACGGGCTTCTGGTAGAGGTTAATCATGGCAATGGCTATAAAACTCGATATGCCCATTGTGATGAGACGATTGTTAAAGTTGGGGATGTTGTTCGTAAAAATCAAGTTTTAGCCTTAATGGGCAGCACTGGTCGTTCAACTGGGCCACATGTGCACTTTGAGGTGTATAAAAATGGTCGTACGGTTGACCCAGCCTCCTATATACACAGAACCCGCCGCTAAACATCTTCTTTTTCTCTTTGATATGTGTAACCTATTGGTACTGCATATTTATTTCGTATAAATAAAAAGCTATTAATAACAACTAAACATAAGAAATATTTCAATGTTCATGCAACTTCTCACCAAGGTTCTTGGTAGTAAAAACGAACGCGAGTTAAAACGCCTACGTAAAACAGTCCTCCTTATCAATGCATTAGAGTCCGAAATGGAAGCCTTAAGTGATGAAACGCTTAAAGCTAAGACGTTTGAATTTCGTGAGCGTCTGGAAAAGGGCGAAACGCTGGATCAAATTTTGCCAGAGGCGTTTGCAGCAATTCGTGAAGGCAGTAAGCGCGTAATGAATATGCGCCATTTTGATGTGCAGCTAATAGGTGGCATGACTCTTCACAACGGCAAGATTGCTGAAATGCGTACAGGTGAAGGTAAAACACTGGTTGCGACGCTGGCAGTATACTTAAACGCTCTATCTGGTTTGGGTGTTCATGTTATTACCGTGAATGACTATCTAGCTGAACGTGATGCAAACTGGATGCGTCCATTATATGAATTTATGGGGTTGAGTGTCGGCATTGTAGTGTCCGGACTGGAAGGAGATAAGAAAAAGGCTGCCTATGCCTCAGACATAACCTATGGCACCAACAATGAATTTGGTTTTGATTACTTAAGAGACAACATGGCGCTTTCTAAAGAAGAGCGTGTGCAGCGAGGTTTGTCTTTCTCAGTTATTGATGAAGTGGACTCTATCTTAATCGACGAAGCTCGTACGCCTTTGATTATTTCAGGTGCTGCTCAAGATAGTTCAGAAATGTATAAAGCTATCAATCTGCTTGTTCCAAAACTTATTGAGCACAAGGAGACGGAAGAGGAAGTTGTTGAGCAGGAAGGTCATTTTGTTATCGATCTTAAGAGTCGTACTGTTGAGCTGAACGAAATCGGCCATGAGTTGGTTGAGGACATGTTAATAGAAGCAAAAATGCTAGAGCAGGGTGATAGCCTATATGCTGCTAGTAACTTGCTTATGCTACATCATGTGCATGCTGCTTTAAGGGCTCATCAACTCTACCAGAAAAATGTCGATTATATTATTCAAAACAGCCAAGTTGTTATTGTTGATGAGCATACCGGCCGCACAATGCCAGGTCGACGCTGGGGTGAGGGTTTACATCAGGCAATAGAAGCGAAAGAAGGCACCAAAATTCAGGCAGAAAGCCAGACGCTTGCATCTACTACCTTCCAAAACTATTTCCGTTTATACGATAAACTTTCTGGCATGACTGGGACTGCGGATACTGAAGCCTTTGAATTTAATGAAATTTACGGTTTGGACGTAGTTGTTATTCCAACTAACGTAGATGTTGCCCGTGTTGATTTTAATGATTTAGTTTTTTTAACCGAAGCAGAAAAATTTCAAGCCGTTATTGAAGAAGTGCAGGAGTTAACTGCTCAAGGTCGCCCGGTTTTAGTGGGTACTGCTAGCATTGAGAGCAGTGAGTTAATTTCTGAAGCTCTAAAGCAGGCCAAGGTTAAACACAGTGTATTAAATGCTAAGCATCACTCTAACGAAGCTCAAATTATCGCCGATGCAGGCCGCCCTGGTATTGTCACTATTGCAACAAACATGGCTGGTCGTGGAACCGATATCAAACTTGGGGGAAACCTTGAGCTAGAATTGGAAAAAATTAAAAACCCTACCGAAGAAAAAATTGCTAAGCATACTGCGGAATGGAAAGGACGCCATGATGCAGTTATAGCCGCTGGTGGGTTGCACATCATTGGTACAGAGCGTCATGAAAGTCGCCGTATAGACAATCAGTTGCGAGGGCGAGCTGGACGTCAAGGGGATACTGGTTCTTCTCGTTTCTTCTTGTCTTTAGAAGACAGTCTTATGCGTATTTTCGCCAGTGACCGTACACGCCGCTTAATGCAAGCCTTGGGTATGAAGGACGGCGAAGCCATTGAGCACCGAATGGTTTCAAACGCCATAGAAAAAGCACAGCGAAAAGTAGAGGGGCGTAATTTTGATATTCGTAAGCAACTTCTAGAGTACGATAACGTCTCAAATGATCAGCGCCGAGTTATTTATCAGCAACGTAATGAATTATTAGAGGCTGAAAACATTGAAAGTACCATCACAACTATTCGTGAGGACTTTATCAATTCAGTGATCAATGAATATATTCCACCTCAAAGCATGGCTGAGCAGTGGGATATTGAAGGTCTTGAAAAAGCATTGAATACTGACTTTGCTATGCAGGTACCTGTTCAGCAATGGTTAGACGAAGATAAAGCGTTGTATGAAGAAAGTTTACATGAACGGATTCAAACCGTTTTATCCCAAGCCTATAGCGAGAAAACACTGCAAATAGGTGAGGAGATGATGCGAGACTTTGAAAAACGTATTATGTTGCAAATTATTGATCATCAATGGAAAGAACATTTAGCCACAATGGATCACCTAAGACAGGGTATTCATTTACGCGGTTATGCTCAGAAAAATCCTAAGCAGGAGTATAAACGTGAGTCATTTGGTTTATTTAAAGAACTGCTTGACGAAATTCAACATGAAACCATTCGCTATTTGTCTCACGTTCAATTTGTTCGTGATGATGAAGTAAAGCGCATGGAAGAAAAGGCCCGCGCTCAAGCCGAATCACAAAAAATGCAATTTGAACACGAAACGGCATCCGCTCTTGCTGATAATAGTGAGCCTCAAGAAGCTGAAGAAGTAGCTCAGCCTTTTGTGCGTGATGGTAAAAAAGTTGGGCGCAATGATGTATGCCCTTGCGGGTCAGGTAAAAAATATAAGCAGTGTCACGGTAAACTTGGCTAGTTGATGTTGGCGTGATTTTAATGGGCAGAGCATTATTGCTCTGCCTTTTTTATTTGTATTGTAGAGATTTAAACATGTCGGTAAATTTATCTGTGTTTGATGCATTTCATCAAATTAAAGGTTTGAAAATTGGTTACTGCAATGCGGGCATTAAACAAACACAGCGACAAGATTTAGTTGTTTTTGAGCTAGCCAATACAGCAACCACTGCAGGTATTTTTACTCAGAACGCGTTTTGTGCCGCACCGGTGCAAATTTGTAAAGCTCACTTAGCAAAAAGCCAAACACAGTATTTAATTGTAAATACCGGTAATGCTAATGCTGGTACAGGTAAAGAAGGCTTTCAAGATGCCATGGAAATATGCCAAACACTAGCGGATCAGAAAGGCATTGATGTTAGTGGCATACTGCCTTTTTCCACAGGAGTAATTGGCGAGCGTTTACCAATTGATAAAATCACGTCAGCTATTCCTCTTGCACTTGAAAACCTAAGCGAGGCGAATTGGTTTGAAGGCAGTCGCGGTATTATGACAACCGATACTCAACCTAAAGGAATTTCTACTCAATTTGAGTACAAAGGAAGCACTATTACTATTTCAGGCATATCAAAAGGTGCCGGAATGATAAAGCCTAACATGGCCACCATGTTGGGCTTTATTGCAACCGATGCTGCGGTTAGCAAGGGTATTCTTCAAAGTATTTGTTTAGAGCTAGGAGAAAAGTCTTTTAACCGTATTACGATTGATGGCGATACCTCTACCAACGACTCCTGCATGTTAATGGCAACAGGCACAAATGACCTTCCTGAACTAGTTGATACAAATGATGAGTTCTACTCAACATTGAAAAGCGAATTAGAAAAGGTTTTTATATATTTAGCGCAAGCCATTGTAAGAGATGGAGAAGGAGCCACGAAATTTGTCAGTATCGATGTAAAAAACTGTGAAAACAGTAATGAAGCTTTGAGCGTAGCTTATACGGTAGCCCACAGTCCGCTAGTGAAAACGGCTTTATTTGCTTCAGATGCTAATTGGGGCCGTATTTTGGCTGCAGTAGGACGAAGCGGTGTAAAGGATATTGTGCTTGAGGATATTCAAATCTTTTTGGATCAGGTCTGTATTGTAGAAAATGGAGCTCGTGCAGCCAGTTACACTGAAAAAGCAGGCAGCGACGTAATGGCTAAGCAAGAGTTAAGTATTGTTATTGATATGGGGCGTGGGTCTGTATGTGAAACAGTTTGGACAACAGACTTATCCCATGAATATGTCACCATTAACGCTGAATACCGCACCTAATCGAATGAAAAAAATTGAAGTAGTAGCTGCCGTTATTTTCTCTCGATGTGGTAAAAAAATATTCTTAGCCAAGCGCCCTGATAAATCTCATCAGGGTGGCCTTTGGGAGTTTCCTGGTGGTAAGAAAGAAGCAGGTGAAACGGCTTGTCAGGCACTCGCTAGAGAGTTGGAGGAGGAGTTAGCTATTAAGGTAACTGCTGCTGATAGCTTAATTAAAATTAATCACGACTATGGAGATAAATTAATAGAGTTAGACGTCTACAAGGTAACCGCTTTTGAAGGTGAGCCTTTTGGCGCAGAGGGCCAGAAAACGCAATGGATTAGTCTTGCTGACATTCTTGATTATAATTTTCCAGCGGCCAATCAGGCAATTATTAAGGCTCTAATTGGCATTGAGCAAAGTCTTTAGTCTCTTTTTTAGATAAGCGATTAGTGCAGAAAATTTGTATCTAGTTGGTTTATCTGTTCACTCATAAGTTCTTCTTCAAGATCTTTACCTGGAATAGCATGGCCACCGCTAGCCCACTCTCCCAAATCAATTAATTTACAGCGATCAGAGCAGAATGGTCGCTGTTCAGATTGATCATTCCACTCAACCGATTTTTGACATGTTGGGCATTTAACTTTCATTATCTTGGCTCAATTTTAAATAGCGTTCATGAAATACATTAACTTGGCTGCGCAAGTAAGAAAGATCTTGATCGTTAACAACAATGTCATCTGCAAAGGAAAGGCGTTTTTCCCTAGATGATTGTGCGTTAATGATTGATCTTACTTGTTCTTCATTGTTGTTGTCGCGTTTTACAGTGCGTCTAATTTGTAACTCTTCAGGCGTATCAACGACCAATACTCGATGGGTTAATTTATATTGATTCGACTCAATCAATAATGGTGAAGCTAAAATAACGTATGGGCTCTTTGCTTGCTTAAGGCCTGTAATTATTTCTTCTCTAATTAACGGGTGTGTAAGCTTCTCTAACCAGACTCTCTGTTCTGGTTGCTTAAATATAATACCTCTTAAAGCGGCCCGATCTAACTCTCCGCTTGGCAGTAGAATGTCTTTACCAAAATGTAGAGCGATTTCTTCTAAGGCTGGCTTGCCAGCTTCAACAACGGTACGAGCAGCAATGTCAGCATCAACTACTGCTATACCAAATTTAGAGAATTCATCTGTGACGGCAGTTTTACCGCTTCCTATCCCGCCTGTTACACCGATAACTACCATATAAACCTCTAATTAACGAATGCCGGCAAATTGAAAGTATGCAGAGGTTATATCATTGCCCCAAAGTGCAGTAATAAAGCCAGCCGCTGCCAAATAAGGACCAAAAGGAATGGCTATATTTTTATCGCGACCCAGAATAACAATACCTAATATCCCCACTACAGCGCCCACTATACTGGAAAGTAGAATGACCACAGGCAGTGCCTGCCAGCCTAAGAAGGCACCAATAGCGGCAAGTAATTTAAAATCACCAAAGCCCATGCCTTCTTTGCCGGTGACAATTTTAAATAACCAGTAAATGCTCCACAGAGATAAATACCCCGCCATCGCACCATATACTGCATTTTCTAAAGAAGTGAAGAGGGAGAAACTGTTGGCAAATAATCCTACCCATACAAGCGGAAGAGTGAGGCTATCCGGTAATAAATATTCATCCATATCTATTAATGTTAATGCTACTAAGAAATAGCTAAATACCAGTAAAGCGGCGCATTGCCATGTTGCTCCAAATTCATAAGCAACTAACAAGCCTAGCAATGCAGTTACGAGCTCCACAGTCGGGTAGCGAGCACTAATGTGAGTTTTACAATTAGCACATTTACCCTTTAGCCATAAATAGCTAATGACTGGGATATTTTGCCAGGGCTTAATGGGGCTTTTGCACTTTGGGCAAGCCGAATGCGGAGTAGATAAATTAAAAAGCTTACGCTCTTTGGGTTCTTGGCCGCTAAATTCTAAATAGTCATCCTCGGCTT
This sequence comes from Bermanella sp., assembly GCA_036960565.1. Lineage (GTDB taxonomy): Bacteria > Pseudomonadota > Gammaproteobacteria > Pseudomonadales > Oceanobacteraceae > Bermanella. Next base: position 108,663 of record JBALXQ010000011.1, on the reverse strand, counting down.
GATGGCGCATCATAATGGGTAAGCGATATGCCACCACATTTAAAAAGCTACCAACTAACAAACTGAATATAAATACGCAGACCATAAAAATTATTGGGTCTGAATTTAATAATTGAAAAATACCATTGAACATAATTACTTCTTAATCAAATAATAATGGCTATGCCATAAAGTTACATTGCATCGCCCATTGCGAATATGGGTAGGTACATAGCGATTAGCATGCCGCCAACTACCACGCCTAAAAAGGCCATCACTAAAGGCTCAATCATGGCCGTTAGCCCATCTACTAAGTTGTCTACTTCTTCTTCATAAAAGCTAGCAACTTTTTCCAACATGGCATCCAAAGCACCAGATTCTTCTCCAATGGCAACCATTTGAGAAACCATACTTGGAAATACCCCGGTGGCTCTTATTGATGCATTCATTTGTACACCTGTAGACACGTCATCACGAATGCGCAAAATGGCTTCGCGATAAACAACGTTTCCCGAAGCATCAGCTACACTTTCTAGCGCGTCAACTAAAGGTACACCTGCAGCGAAGGTGGTTGAGAGAACTCGTCCAAAACGTGCAACCGCACCTTTCTGAATAATGTTGCCCACAACGGGTAGCTTTAATTTAATTCTATCTACTTGATCAGCGACTGCCTTACTCTTTTTTATAGCTTGCATTAAGCCAATAATAACGCCTGCTATACTGCCAAATAAAACCAACCAATTATCTTGAAGCCAATTAGACATAGCAACTATCATTTGTGTTGCTGCAGGAAGTTCACTACCAAAATCTGCAAACATCTTTTCAAATGTTGGAACTACTTTCACTAATAATATTACCGTTACGATAGTGGCAATAATTAAAATGACGATAGGGTATTTAAGTGCTTTGGATATTTTTTGTTTTAGCGCTTCCGATTTTTCTTTATAGATTGCGACTCTATCTAACATGTGCTCCAAAGCACCGGCTTGTTCACCTGATTCGATGAGGGCGCAGGTTAGTTGATCAAATTGATCTGGGTATTTTTTTAAGCATGATGCAAAATCATTACCTGCGGCGACATCATCTTTTACTGCGAGTACTATTTTTTGCATGGCCGGGTTCTCTAAGCCATCCGCAACAATCTCTAGTCCCTGCATTAGTGGAACGCCAGCCTTAGCCATTGTGGCTAATTGGCGCAAGAAGATACTAATGTCCACCGTTTTAATTTTCTTAGAGCCTGCTCCACCGGCGCTAATACCAAAAAGTCCTTCTGATTTACGTCGTAGTTTTTTAGGAGTGATGCCTTGTTTACGTAATTGGGCTTTCACAATGGCTGAGTTTTCCCCCAGCATTTCCCCTTCAATTTTTTGGCCACGTCGGTTGGTGCCTTCCCATTGGAAAGTCACAGTTTTTACTTTAGCCATTTTGAACGCCCCAATGATTTTTGCTTGCCTCATGTATAAGGCATAATTTTAAGTAGATAGGCCCTAATGACCGGAGGTTACCCGGTTGGCTTCTTCAAGGCTGGTAATACCTTGTGCCACCTTTATAAGTGCAGAGGTTCGTAGGTCATTAAACCCTGCCTCTTTTGATGCATCTGCGATCTCTATAGCATTGCCGCCGTCCATTATAATACGTGAAATGCGATCGGTAATTTTCATTACTTCATAAATACCCACACGGCCTTTATAGCCTCCAGAGCAGGCCTCACAACCGACAGGTTTATTAATGGTTGCCTCCATTAGTATTTCTTCTGTGAAACCAGCATCTTTTAACACTTCTTCTGATAAATCAGCGGGTTTTTTACAGATGCTGCACAACCGTCGGCCTAAGCGTTGAGCAATAATTAAGCTTACTGATGTGGCGATATTAAATGTGGGCACACCCATGTTTGCTAAGCGGGTTAGGGTTTCAGGTGCGCTGTTAGTGTGCAAAGTAGATAATACTAGGTGCCCTGTTTGAGCTGCTTTAATGGCGATACTGGCTGTATCCAGATCTCGAATTTCACCAACCATCACAATATCAGGGTCTTGTCGTAAAAAAGAGCGCAGTGCTTGGCCAAAATCGAGACCTACTTTAGCGTTTACGTTTACTTGATTTATACCTTCAAGGTTTATTTCAACTGGGTCTTCAGCTGTGGATATATTTCTATCTTCTGTGTTTAGAATGTTCAGGCCCGTATAAAGAGATACTGTTTTGCCTGAGCCAGTAGGCCCAGTTACTAAAATCATCCCTTGTGGTTGCTCCAAGGCATCCATGTAAAGCTGTTTTTGCTCGGGTTCATAGCCTAGGTGATCAATCCCCATTTGCGCGCTACTTGGGTCTAATATTCGTAATACAATTTTTTCTCCCCAAAGAGTAGGGAGTGTATTTACGCGAAAGTCTATGGCCTTGGTTTTAGAGATTTTCATCTTAATACGGCCATCTTGTGGCACGCGACGCTCTGAAATATCCATGCGCGACATAACTTTTATACGGGCAGAAATTTTGCCAGCAAGGTTAATTGGAGGAGAAGATACTTCGTGTAATACCCCGTCAGTACGATAGCGAACTCTATAACGTTTTTCGTAGGGTTCAAAGTGTAAATCGGAAGCACCTTCACGAATGGCATTTAGCAGCATTTTATTTACAAATTTAACGATGGGGGCTTCGTCGCCGCGGCTTTCCTCTTCTTTCTCTTTCTCAGGGTCATCTTCTTCAAGATCAAATTCACCATCCAAGTCGTCGAAGGCACTGGAGCCAGCATTGAGTTTCTCTAGAATAATATTAAGCTTGTCGTACTCCACAATGGTGGATTCTACCGTGAGACCGGATGCGAACTTTACATCATCCAAGGCTTGTAAATCAGAGGGGTCAGCTTGCGCTATGTGCAGTCGATTACCCCGTTTAAAAATGGGTAATATCTTATGTTTTTCTAATAGCTCAACGCTAATTAAATCGGTAGCAAAATGTTCGGGCGATATGGCTGATAAATCAACTAAAGGTAAACCAAACTCATTGGAAAGTAATACGGCAACATCTTTTGACTTGCAGGCACCTGACATTAGGCTTTGCAATATGAAAGAGCGCTGTTCTTTATTAGCTTGCTGGGCGATGTCTTGAGCTTGTTGCTCGCTTAATACTTGCTGCTCAACAAATTGGCGAGCAATGCCGCTGAGGTTGGACATAATGGTTTAATTCTTTTTTTAATTAGCTTGTCATCATACTTAAAAAAAGGGATTTAAACAGTGTCTTGGTTCGAATTTAGTGCAGAACTTGGGGGAATTACAGGCATAAAAAAGCCCTCATAAAGAGGGCTTTAGATCACGTTTACTTATTTACAAGTAGTTGGCAACCATTTTGGTGTTACATCTGTTGAAAGTGTAAGAGCAGCTGTACCTGCAGCTGTACAAGAGGTTGTGAAACCATTGTCGGTAGCAGTAATGATCATAGATATATACATGCCGTTAATGTCAGCGTTGATGTCGCCAATTAGGATTGATACACCAACAGAGTCAACAGAAATGGCTTCGAAAGTAGTTGTACCGAAATCAGATTGATCAAGTGTAGCAATCAAGGCTGTAATTTCTGCTGAACCTGTGGCTACACTAGTGGTGGTAGGCATTACGCCTTCAATGCTGTAGTAATCACCAAGGGTTAGCTTAGCAGTTGATGTACCACTGAAAGCGTCGGCTACTTTAGAGCGTACAATGTAATCTTGGTACTGAGGTACAGCTACAGAGGCCAAGATACCGATGATTGCTACTACAATCATTAGTTCGATTAGTGTAAAACCTTTTTGGTTTGTCATATTGGACCGCTCCAGTTGTTTTAATTTTTAGTGGCTGTTATTACAGCCTTTATTGGGTTCATATTAGTATTTGCAGAAGCTGTGCCAACTTTAGGTATACGTGAAAAATAAGCTTATAGGTAGCATGGAAGGCCTTTTGTAGGAGGTCTGTTTTGTAATGGCCTTGGTTATCCCGATAGTTTTCTTGAACGTTTTAAGTACAAAAGGTAACTGAGTGACAATTTTTGTCAGTTAATGACTCAGTATGTATATTTGGATTGATATTTATTTTGGTAGTTTTAGTGCCATCTTTACTAGGATCAAAAATGGCATTATTGAAGGGTTACGTGTTAAAGGATTTGAAATGCAGGGCGCCTGAAGAGGTTTGATTTAAAATCATCATTCTTTCAGGCTGGTATTATTTAATCGGAATAAGAATCGAATTTATAGTTAAAGCAAACGCATAGACAAATCGACGGCTTTCACATCTTTGGTGAGGGCACCAATAGAAATATAATCCACACCTGTCTCGCTAATTGAAACCAAAGTCTCATCGGTAATGCCACCAGACGCCTCTAGTTTGGCGCGGCCATTTACATGCTCTACCGCTTTTTTAGTATCTGAAATACTAAAGTTATCCAGCATAATAATGTCGGCCCCAGCTTCTAGTGCCTGATTTAATTCATCAAAACCTTCTACTTCCACTTCAACGAGTTTGCCTGGAGCAATTTGATGGGCTTGTTGAATGGCCTCATTAATACTGCCGCAGGCATTAATGTGGTTTTCTTTAATTAAGAAAGCATCGAATAAACCAATCCTATGGTTATGGCAGTTGCCTTGAGTCACCGCATATTTAAGCGCACTTCTAAGGCCGGGTAGAGTTTTACGGGTATCCAATAGCTTAACTTGAGTATGGGCCACTTTTTGGCTGTATTCATGGCACTTAGTGGCCACGGCAGATAGGGTTTGTAAAAAGTTAAGAGCAGCACGCTCGCCGGTTAATAGGCTGCGAGAGTTACCTTTTAATTCAAATAAAATTTGGTTTGACTCAACCAAAGCCCCTTCTTGAACATGCCAAATAACATCAACGCTTTCATCCAACTGTTTAAAGACTTCGTTTACCCAGGCCACCCCTGCAATTACAGCGTTATCACGGCTGATGATGCGGGCATGGCTTTGGTTGGTGGCTGGAATCAGTTGGGCGGTGATGTCACCGCCGCCAATGTCTTCTTCTAGCGCCCATCTTACGGTTTTTTTAATGTCTTGTTGGATGTCGTTAACTGTTAAATTCATAATTCTCTACAAGGGTGTTCTATATATTTAGGCACTCTATATTTAGGTGCTAGGCTTTCTTGAAATACTGTTTACTTAATGAAAATACCACTGGGCTAAGTAATAACAGGGCGATTAAGTTAGGAATAGCCATCAATGCATTAAGGGTGTCGGCGAGCAACCAGATGAAATCTAGGTTGGCCATGGCACCCAGTGGAATGGCTAAAATCCAAGCACAGCGAAAAACAATCACGGATTTTACTCCGAATAAGTATTCAGTGCACTTCTCTCCGTACACACTCCAGCCCAAAATGGTGGTGAAGGCGAAAATGGCCAGTCCTAAACTCACAATATGTGCGCCAATACCCGGCATAGCTTGGTTAAATGCCAAAGAACTTAAGGTGGCGCCGCTTTCGCCAGACTGCCAAGCACCTGTTAAAACGATTACTAGGCCGGTTAATGTACAGATAATAAGTGTATCGATAAATGTGCCCAGCATGGCAATTAAGCCTTGTTGAACAGGGTGATTAGTTTGAGCGCAGGCATGGGCAATTGGCGCGCTGCCTAAGCCCGCTTCGTTTGAGAACACACCACGAGCCACACCAAAGCGAATTGCTGCCCAAATAGTCGCACCTGCAAAACCACCTACCGCAGAAACAGGGTTAAAAGCTGACTCCACTATTAGCGCTATAGCACTGGGAATTTTCTCTGCATTCATCAATACCACGGTTAATGCTGCAGCTATATAAGCTAGTGCCATGAAAGGCACCAGCTTGCCTGCTACTTGAGCAATACGTTTAATGCCGCCTAGAATCACCAATGCGGCTAACACTGCTAGCACAATACCGGTCATTAAAGTCGGGATGCCGTAATCGGAATTTAAAACGCTGGCCACGGAGTTAGCTTGTACGGTATTGCCTATGCCGAACCCGGCAATCATGCCAAAAATAGCGAACGCGGTACCCAGCCAGGCCAGATATTTAGGCAGGCCGTTCTTAATGTAATACATGGGGCCGCCCACATATTGGCCGTTCTCATCGGTTTCGCGAAAATGTACCGCCAATACGGCTTCGGCAAATTTGGTGGCCATGCCCAATAAAGCAATGCACCACATCCAAAACAAGGCGCCTGGGCCACCCAATGCAATGGCGGTGGCTACGCCGGCAATATTACCTGTGCCCACAGTAGCTGACATGGAAGTCATTAATGCATTAAAGCCGCTGATGTCGCCTTTCTGGCCCTTGCCATCTCGGCCGGCCCATAACGTATTAAAGGCCATGGGAATCTTAAAGAGAGTAATGCCTTTTAAGCCTAGGGTTAAAAACACGCCTGTCAGTGCCAATAGCAGCAGCATGAAAGGGCCCCAAGCCACCGAGTTTATTTCGGTAAGTAAGCTATTTAGTGTCTGCATAGTCTTCTTATTGTTAGTTGCGAAACATGAGGCGCATCATAACCCGTGTTTTAGCAGTATGAAATGATCATGGCCAGAACGACCATGTAATCTAGGGAATATCATTGCCAAAGAGCGGGAATTGATTAATGCTAGAGTCCTAAATCTTTGAAGTAATACTATCTCTTCGTGAAAATTAAAAACCACAAAATACAAGAGGCAAAATGGTGCCCATCAGCTAACTATAATGATCGCCCTAGTGTCGACATTAATATGCTGGTGATACACAACATAAGCTTGCCCCCCAATCAATTTGGCGGCTCTTATATAGAAGACTTTTTTTGTAATCAACTAGATTGCAATGCTCATCCCTATTTTCAACAAATAAAAGATTTGCAGGTAAGTGCTCACTTATTAATATGCCGTGACGGCTCTGTTACTCAATTTGTGCCGTTTAATAAACGAGCATGGCATGCTGGTAGAAGCGAATTTAACGGCGATAAAGAATGCAATGATTTTTCCATTGGTATTGAGTTGGAAGGAGGTGACGATATTCCTTTTGAGCAACTCCAATATGCAAAGTTGACCCAGGTCACCCAAGCCATTATGCAGGCCTACCCGGGAATTATTACTGAGCGTATAGTAGGGCACAGCGACATAGCACCGGGTCGTAAAACAGATCCGGGTGAATGTTTTGATTGGAATAAATACAAAAGTTGTTTGTAGTGACGAATAGTTCGCACTATAGAAAAATCAAGTATCACCCGAGTCAACCTTAAGTGGGTTGTAAAATTATCATTAACTCTAAAGTGGCTTTAAAAGTTTATTAAATATGAAATTTATAGTTCTTTTATTTGCGGTACTTTTACAGAAACAAACTCGTCAGCAGGGTTATCAGCGTAACCAGGTTTGGTTTAATCGTTTGCTGGCACATTTCAACGTACTAGATATGAAACCACTAGGGCAGATTTTTGTGTTCACTATTATGGTGGTTTTTCCCTGTATGTTGTTGGCCATGCTTATGAATAATTTAAGTGGCATAGTTGGCGGCACTATTGGCGTCATTATTCAGGTGTGTGTGTTTTTATACGTATTGGGGCGGGACGACTTTAGCCAACGTGTAGAGTCGTATAAAAGTTGCTGGAATAGAGAGGATTATCAAGGGGCATTTAACTGTGCCCAGAAATTTTTAAAAATAGATGAGCAGGTGGATAGTCAGTCGCCATTTCAGCTTCATCAATCCGTGCGCCAAGCCATCATTTTTGCGTGGTTTATTCGCTTCTTTGTTTTCGTTTTTTGGTTTTTAGTGGCAGGGATTTCTGGAGCATTCGCGTGTTTATTGACCTACTGGTTTTATCAGAAATTTAACCTACCTTGGTTAAAAAGCTTGCTCGGGGCATTAGAATGGCTGCCATCTAGATTGTTGGCATTGAGCATCGCGTTGGCAGGAGACTTTACAAAAAGCTTTCCGGAGGCGCTTAAGTTTGCCACCGACTTTCAAAGCTCAAGTAAAAGTGTATTAGTGGGCACCACCTTTAAAGCGAACGCTCAAAATGAAGCAAGTTTTGATTGTACATTGGCCCAAGAGTCCTTAAATGATGCTAACCAGCTCATGTTTCGCTGTGCCGTTATTTGGTTAATAGCGGTGGCTTTTTTAACCTTGTTTACAGGGTTTTAACCTCCGATTTTCTTTGTTAACCAAGCGGCACCACGAACGCCGCTTGAATCCCCGTATTGATTTTTAACCAATTTAGTATTGATCTCATCGCTGAATATATATTTATGCCAACGTTTGGGTACCTCTGTATATAAACTGTCTATGTTGGATATTCCACCACCCAGTACTATGAAATCTGGGTCGATAATATTAATGATGCTTGCCAGGCTCTTGGCTAAACGTTCCACATATAATTCATAAGCGAGTCTGGCGATTGGCTGAGATTTTTTCTGGGAGAATAACTCCTGACAGGTTAACGAGGTATTAAGTTGTATTTGGCTTTGCTTTTGAAAGCCGGGCCCAGATAAATAGGTTTCTATGCAACCAGATTGCCCGCAATAACACGCTTGTTTGGGCTCATCTTTATCGTTTAGCCAGGGTAAGGGGTTATGGCCCCATTCTCCGGCAATGGCATTGGCGCCCATTAGTAATTGTTCATTGATAACAATGCCCGAACCTACGCCCGTACCCAGTATCACTCCAAATACACAGGCTCCACCTTTACCAGCTCCGTCCAGTGCCTCACTTAGGGCAAAACAATTAGCATCATTCTCTAGAACGACTTTTCGTTCGAGTTTATTTTGCAGGTCTTTGTGAAAATTTTCACCAATTAAACAGGTGGTATTGGCATTTTTAATAAGCCCTGTTTTTAAACTGATAGCACCTGGTATTCCTATCCCAACCGGTAAATTGTTTTGCTTAAGATGGAATTCACAGGTTTCAACCAACTGGTTTATGGACGTTAAAATTAGCTGATATTGTTGTTTGGCATTGCTGTGCTTTGGGGTAGGGGTGCGAGTTTGGTAGAGCGTTTCCCCTGATAAATTCAAGGCAATAATTTCAATTTTAGTGCCCCCCAGATCAATGCCGAGGAAAATATCTTGTTTTGTCATTTTTAATATTTGTAACAACAGAGTTTAAAAATTAATCATAACCTTTAAAAATACTATTGGCTTGTGAATGAATCGGTATGCGATATCCTACTATGTGTTTTTTTCTGTGTCGTAGCTTCTAAGCATAACTTGGGCCTTGTCATCGCTTTTAATTAGTTGAAAACCGGTACCGTATTGAGTGTTGCTTATTTTGTCGCACCATTTGCTTTGTACCACCAATGAACCGCTGCGTTTTTGACCTATGTTATTAGGAATATCAATGATGGTGAAATGCCATTCTTTATTTATTTCAATGGGAAGGCTGCTGGAAATCATGATGCCTTGGTCAGAGTAATCTACCAAAATACCCACATTTTGGGCGTCTTTATTGAATACGCTCACAGTGCAATGCAATGCTTTGCGCACAAACTGTCTTTGCTCCTTCATGGAATCCATGCATTCTCCTGAAATTTGGCGCCAAACAAGTTCTGAATCTGACTTACTCTGCCTATACCAAATAGGCCATACCCTATAATATTAGCGCTTTAAATCTCATTGACCACCTAAGTGATTAATCGCCTCGTGACACAAGATAAATTGAATAACCCCATAGCTAGTTCAAGTTTGCACTTGGTATTGGGTGGTGCCCGTTCAGGTAAAAGCGGTTATGCCGAACAAATGGCTAAAGACAGTGGGCTACAGGTTGTTTACGTGGCTACCGCACAAGCTTACGACGATGAAATGGCTAGGCGTATTCAACAGCATCAGGCTGATCGCCCAGCCCATTGGCAAAGCATAGAGGAGCCGCTCCTGTTGCCCCAAACCATCCTAGAAAACAGCACCGAAGGAAATGTGATGTTGGTGGATTGTCTTACTCTATGGATGATGAACCTACTACAAGAAAAGCTAGATATTCCTGGGCAAATAGACATTCTGCTGGACGCATTAAAAAAGGTAAGTGGCAGAGTTCTCTTGGTTTCCAATGAAATATCCATGGGCGTGGTACCCATGGGCGAGCTTAGTCGTGCATATGTGGATGAACTGGGGCGTTTGCACCAACGTATTGCTCAGCAAGCCGATCATGTCACTTTAATGGTGGCGGGCTTGCCTTTAGCGGTTAAAAGCACAGCCTAAAAATGATTGTTTTTGGGTTTATCTTTTCGTTCAAATTAAAGCAATTTTAAGGAGCATGATATGTCCTGGTATTTACAAGAGGCCCCGGGCGTTAATCAACAAATGCTGGAAAAAGCCGGTGCCCATCAGTTAACGCTTACTAAGCCGCCAGGTGCTTTGGGCGCACTTGAAGGTATTGCGCTCAAAATGGCGAGTTTTCAGGGTGTAGTAAAGCCAGAACTTGAGCGTGTTTATATTAGTGTTTTTGCAGGTGATCATGGCATTGCTGCGCAAGGGGTGTCGGCCTTCCCTCAAGCTGTTACCACTGAAATGGTTAAGAATTTTGCCACAGGTGGAGCCGCGATCTCGGTATTGGCCCGAAGGCTAAATGCACAATTTGAAGTAGTGAACCTAGGTACTTTATTTGAAGTGGATGACCATGCGCAAATTATCGATGCTCGAATAGCACCAGGCACAGCAGACTTTTCAGTTGCATCGGCCATGAACAATGAACAGCTAGAGATGGCTTTAGCTCAAGGGCAAAGCGCAGCGCAGCGAGCGAAAGAAAAGAGCAGTCAGTTATTTATCGGCGGCGAGATGGGCATTGGAAATACCAGTTCAGCTTCCGCTTTGGCCGCGGCCAACTTAAAGGTGCCAGTGAAAGATCTAGTGGGATTGGGAACAGGGATCAGTGAAGAGCAGTTGCCCATTAAAATTAAATTAATTAGCCAGGCATTGGCACTTCATACTTCTAGTGAGCCCATGACACAACTGCAAAACCTGGGTGGTTTTGAAATTGCTGGCTTAGTAGGGGCTTATATCCGTTGCGCCCAGTTGCGTATCCCTGTGCTGGTGGATGGCTTTATCAGTTCGGTTGCAGCGCTAATGGCGGTGGCGATTAACCCAAGTATCTCCCCTTGGCTTCTATACAGCCATGAAAGTGCTGAGGCTGGCCATCAAAAAGTATTGGCGGCATTGCAAGCTCGTCCCTTACTAAATATTGGAATGCGTCTGGGTGAGGGCAGTGGTGCGGCACTGGTAGTGAGTTTATTGCAAAGTGCCTTGGCACTGCATAACGAGATGGCAACGTTTGCTCAGGCTGGCGTGAGTGAAAAGGAATCACTATGAAATTTAAAACGCTGGATTTACTGCGTCATGGTGAACCTGCTGGTGGTAACGTTTTTCGCGGCCGTACCGATCATGAACTAACTGAATTGGGCTGGCAGCAAGCAAACGCGGCCACCGAAGGTAAAACATGGGACCTGATTATTTCTAGTCCATTGTCTCGTTGCCACCAATTTGCAGAAGCGCTGGCAGAAAAACAGGGTATCCCACTGGTGGTAAGCGCAGACCTACAAGAGTTTGATTTTGGTGTTTGGGAAAATCAAAACATGGATACCGTGTTTAAAGAAGACTTCGAACGTATTAAAGGTATGTGGGACGATCCCATGAATTTTGTTGCCCCTGAAGGCGAAAGTATCATGGATTTTGAATCCAGGGTGTTGAAGGCTTGGTTTGGTTGTTTGGCAAGACCTGAAGAGAAAATCTTAGTGGTGTGTCATGGCGGTGTCATTCGTATGTTACTTAAAGAAGTGTTGGGGCTGCCATTTAAAAATATTAATCGATTAGATGTGCCTTTTGCATGTCGCTCCCAGATTAAGATTAATGAGAAAGAACCTTACCATTACCAGTTGATGACTCATGGTTAAACTAATAGAAAAAATCCTTTTTGGCTGCGTAGGATTAATGCTTTTATGTGGCAGCTTTCACGTTAACGCTAAAGATTTACGCATCATTACTCTGGCCCCTCACATTACAGAATTATTTTTTGAAGTGGGGGCCGGACACCTGGTTGTGGGCACAGTCGATTACTCTAACTATCCTGAAGCGGCAAAAGAAATAGAACGAATTGGAGGTTATAACAGTGTATCGGTGGAGCGAATATTAGCGCTAAAGCCCGACTTCATTGTGGCCATTCCCGGTTCGGCTATGGCGCCACAAATAGATAAGTTGGAAAAGCTCGGGGTAAAGGTGCGCTATAGCGATCCGGCCACGGCACAGGATGTGTTTGATCAACTTATTCGCATTGGTGGTTGGGTTGGTAAAGAAGAAATTGCTAAGCAAAAGGCTAATGACTTTATAGAAAAATGGCAGGCTATGAAGTTGCGCTATCAAGGGAAGTCACTTAATAGACCCAAAGTCTTTTTTCAGGCTTGGCTAAAACCACTTATGACACTTAATAAAGACAATCTTATTCATCAGGTGATTGAGTTGTGTGGTGGGCAAAATATTTTTGGGCCGCTATCTATGCCGGTGCCACAAATATCCATCGAATCTGTTATTGCTATGAGTCCAGATGTCATTATTTACAGTGGCCCTTCACCCACAGAGGATTCTAAAAATTATTGGCGCACGTGGCAAAGCATTCCAGCGGTAAAAAATAATCGAGTTTACTGGGTGCATTCCGATGATTTGGCCAGACCCGTTCCGCAAATATTAAAAGGCGCGCAATCCGTGTGTGATGCCATTTATCCTAACGACTGAAAATTATTCCGTTCAACTTGCTGTAATGAATTTCATTATGTGAAACTCTTTCAGGTGGGCGGGTACTATTCAGGCTTGCAATATTTCTCATTGTGGAAAATTCTTATACAAACTTCGCATAAGTAGAAATCGTTAATACCATTTGCAACTTTTCCTGACTATTTGGTCAACTTTGGCGTAAAATGCCTTGTCTAAGGTTAAATCCGTCTATAGGATTTATTTGTCTATACTTTTCATAATCAGTTATTCGGTAAGGTAGGAATGATGGATTCTTCGGATAAAGAACAAAAACAAGATTTAGATCCAAATGAAACTCAAGAATGGCTCGAGTCCATTGACAGTGTAATTCGTGAGGAAGGCATTGATCGTGCTCGCTTTTTATTAGAGCGATTGTCTGAACGCGCAACGCGAAACGGACTGCCGCTTCTCTATGCGTATACCACGCCCTATCGCAACACCATCCCGTTGGGTGAAGAAGCGAAAATGCCAGGGGACTTATTTTTAGAGCGTCGTATTCGTTCATTAATTCGTTGGAACGCTTTGGCTATGGTAGTGCGAGCTAACCAAAGTGGCGATGACTTAGGCGGGCACATTTCAAGCTTTGCTTCTAGCGCCACGTTATACGATGTAGGTTTTAACTACTTCTTCCGCGCACCAAATAAGGCCAGCAGTGAATCGCCACATGGTGATCTAGTGTATTACCAAGGGCACATATCCCCTGGTATTTATGCACGTAGCTTCCTTGAAGGACGCATTGATACCAAACAATTAGAAAACTTCCGCCGCGAAGTCGATGGCGAGGGTTTAAGCTCTTACCCTCATCCACGCTTAATGCCTGACTATTGGCAGTTCCCAACCGTATCTATGGGTCTGGGTCCACTACAAGCTATTTATCAAGCGCATTTTATGCGTTACATGTCGGCTCGTAATTTATCACCTAGGTTGGATCGTAAGGTTTGGGCATTCTTGGGAGATGGTGAGTGTGACGAGCCAGAATCATTAGGGGCTATTTCCCTTGCTGGTCGTGAAAAACTAGAAAACCTAATTTTTGTGGTGAACTGTAACCTACAGCGTCTTGATGGCCCTGTACGTGGTAACGGTAAAATTATCCAAGAGTTAGAAGGCACATTCCGCGGTGCAGGTTGGAACGTGATTAAAGTGGTATGGGGTCGTCATTGGGATCCTTTATTTGCTAAAGATAAAAACGGTCTCATGCAAAAACGCATGGATGAAGTAGTGGATGGCGAATTCCAAAACTACAAATCTAAAGGCGGTGCATATACCAAGAAGCATTTCTTTGGTGACTCGCCAGAATTAGAAGAAATGATTGCCGGCATGAGCGATGAGGAAGTCTTCGCCCTAAACCGTGGTGGTCACGATCCTTACAAGGTTTACGCTGCATACCATGCAGCCGTGAACCATAAAGGTCAGCCTACGGTTATCCTAGCTCACACCGTGAAAGGTTACGGCATGGGAGATTCCGCAGAAGGCAAGATGGACGCACACTCGGTTAAGAAACTAGACATGGAAAGCTTGAAAGGTTTCCGTGATCGTTTCGCTATCCCTATTACTGATTCTGAACTTAAAGACGTGCCTTATTACCGACCTCCAGAAGACAGCGCCGAAATGATTTACATGCGTAAGCGTCGTGAAAGTCTTGGCGGTTACATGCCGGTGCGTACTGAAAATACCGATCCATTACCGGTACCTGAATTAAGCGCCTTTAAAGCGCAGTTAGAAGGCAGCGGTGAACGCTCTATTTCCAGCACCATGGCGTTTGTTCGAATTCTTACCACCTTGGCTAAAGATAAAGCCATGGGCGAGCGTGTAGTTCCGATTGTTCCAGATGAAGCCCGTACATTTGGTATGGAAGGCTTGTTCCGTCAAATTGGTATCTACAGTGCTGAAGGTCAGTTATACGAGCCAGTCGATTTTGGCCAAATGATGTATTACAAAGAAGATAAGCAAGGCCGCATTCTAGAGGAAGGTATTAACGAAGCCGGTGCATTCTCTGCTTGGTTATCGGCTGCCACTGCTTACAGTAACTACGATAAGCCAATGGTGCCGTTTTACATCTTCTACAGCATGTTTGGTTTCCAACGTGTGGGCGATTTATCTTGGGCAGCGGGTGATTGCCAAGCACAAGGTTTCCTAATTGGTGCCACCGCGGGCCGCACCACATTGAATGGCGAAGGTTTGCAGCATCAGGATGGTCACAGCCATATTTTGGCCAACACCATTCCAAACTGTGTGACCTATGATCCAACCTTTGCCTTTGAATTAGCCGTTATTATTCAAGATGGTTTGCGTCGTATGTATCAAGAGAGTGAGCGTGTGTTTTATTACATCACGGTCATGAACGAAAACTACGTGCAGCTTCCTATGCCAAAAGGCGCAGAAGAAGGCATTAAGAAAGGCTTGTACTTACTTAAGCCTGGTGTAGATGCATCACTTAATGTTCAGCTTATGGGCAGCGGTACCATCTTAAACGAAGTACTGGCCGCGCAAGAAATGCTGCTAAATGATTTTGATGTGCAGGCCGATGTTTGGAGTGCGCCAAGTATCAACGAATTGACTCGTGAAGGCCGTCAGGTTGAACGTGAAAATATGTTGAACCCTAAATCGAATGCCAAAGAGTCTTACGTGACACAATGTCTAAAAGATACTCAAGGCCCAGTAGTATGCGCCACCGATTACATGAAGCAATACAGCGAGCAAATTCGCGCTTACATGCCAGAAGGTAAAACCTACGTGACTTTGGGCACCGATGGATTTGGCCGCAGTGATAGCCGTGAGAAATTACGTCACTTCTTTGAAGTCGATCGTTACTTCATTGTGATTGCCGCACTGACTGCGCTATTGAAAGAAGACAAGATTAAGCCTGCGGTATTAACCAAAGCGTTGAAAACTTACAAGATTGATAGCGACAAGTTGGATCCACTTTACAATTAATTTTTTAAATTAAATAACCGACTAACTCCTCCAGGAGTTAGTCCATTTAAAAAATTAAACATTAAATTTTAATGTAGGTGGAAAGATTGTGGCAAATTTAAAATCAAAAAAATTATTGAGGAAGGTGGCATGGGTCAAATACAAGTAACTGTGCCAGATTTGGGCGGAATGGATGAAGTAGAAGTCATCGAAATTTGCGTTCAACCAGGTGATGGAATTACTGCCGAAGAAGCCTTGGTGGTACTTGAGAGTGACAAAGCAACTATGGAAGTTCCGGCTCCCATGGATGGTACCGTTCATAGCTTATTGGTCTCGATTGGCGATAAAGTGAATAGCGGCTCTCCTATCGCCATGATGGAAGCGCAAGGTGCTGAGCCTGAAGTGGTTAGCACACCTGAAGCTGTCGAACCCGTTGTTGAATCGGTTGTCGAAGCACCTGCAGTGAGCGCTGCGCCAGCACCGGCCACAGAACAAGTCATTGAAGTACGCGTGCCCGATTTAGGTGGCCTTGAGCAAGTGGAAGTGATTGAGTTGGTGGCCAATATTGGTGACAAACTTGATGCTGAAGAAAGCTTACTGATTTTAGAATCGGATAAAGCGAGCATGGACATTCCTGTTGAAAAAGCAGGAACCCTTGTGTCTATGAATGTGGCAGTGGGCGATAAGGTTAATGAAGGCGATGTTGTTGCCACCATGAAAGTGGTGAGCCAAGCAGCGCCCAGCGCACCGGCTCCTGCAGTCGCTCAATCTGCACCACAAGCTCTGGCTTCTGCTACTAGTGCGGCACCGGCCAGCCCTGCAAAGCCTGTGGCAACACCTGAAGTTCAAAATTCATCATCAGAGATTCATGCCGGTCCAGCAGTGCGTAAAGTGGCTCGTGAATTTGGCGTAGACTTAGCGCAAGTGAAAGGCAGTGGTCCGCGCGCTCGTATCCTAAAAGAAGACGTGCAAGCCTTTGTTAAGCAGCGTGTTAATGCACCAGCTGCTACACCTGCGGCCACCACCATAAAAGGCAGTGATGAAGATTTCTCTCGCCATGGTGACATAAGTGAGCTGGGTTTAAGTAAAATTAAACAGGTTACCGCTAGAAATATGGTGCAAAGCTGGACCACGATTCCACAAGTAACGCAGTTTGATGAAGCCGACATTACCGATTTGGAAGCCTACCGTAAGGGTGACATGAGTTCGCAATTAGAGGACGGGGTGAAAGTATCGCCCTTGGCCTTTATTTTAAAAGCGTGTGCTGTGGCCTTACAGAAGTTTCCACAGTTCAATTCATCTCTTGGCCCTAACGGCGACACGTTGATCCTAAAGCAGTATTACAATATTGCGGTGGCAGTGGATACCCCAGATGGCTTAATGGTGCCGGTGATTAAGCAGGCACAAAGCAAAGGCTTAATTGATTTTGCTAAAGAAAGTTCTGCGCTTGCCAAAAAAGCCCGAGAGAAGAAACTTCCCATGGATGCCATGATGGGTGCCAGCTTTACGATTTCTAGTTTGGGTGGCATTGGCGGAACAGCCTTTACGCCTATCGTGAATGCACCACAGGTAGCGATTCTAGGTGTTAGCAAGGCTGCTATGAAGCCTGTTTGGAACGGCTCAAGCTTTGAACCAAGGCTTATGTTGCCATTAAGTGTTTCTTACGATCACCGTGTGATTGATGGGGCACAAGCTGCGCAATTCACCCGCTACTTATGTCAGTTACTAAGCGACATTCGTCACTTGCTTTTGTAATAAATTGATAAAGAAGTATTTACCCAGCTGACATCTTTGGTGTCAGCTGCTAAATGCCTTTTTGTATCAGGATCGTGTCACTTGCTTCATTAAGTTAATGGCTTGATCTGGCTAAAAGGCAGCCAAACAGATTTCAAATAGCGTCTACACTTTAAATATAAGTATTAGACGCTAGGTGAATTGTGTACGGTCTATTAGCTCCCGCCATTAATTTTATGAATAGGTTAAGTTACGCCAAAAAATTTGGTGTAATTAGCCTTACCTTTTTCATTCCTCTGGTTCTGTTAAGTTACGCTATTCTTGATCAAACTTATCAGCACATTAAAAAATCAAAAACAGAAAAAAACTCTATTCAAGTTATTGAAGACGTACTCGTGATGTTGGATTACGCCAATCTATACCGTGATTTTGCCACGGTTGAAATTATTTTTCCCAATTCAGAGTTAACCGCTAAAACCAATAAAGTGGAAAGCCAATTAGTTGAAGCACTCGATAACTTGAAATTAAATTACCCCTCAGGAGTAGTGGCGCAAGATATTGAAAATAAATTAGATGACTGGAAAGATAAATTACGCCGTGGCGCAGGTAACAATCAACCAACAGTGAAAGATCAATACAAGAGTTATGACCTGGTTGTACAAGATTTGTTATTTCTAGCTATAAAAAGTGCCCAGATTTCTGGGATATCTCAAGACACGAATCAGGATGTGCAGCTGCTATTGAATTTAATGCTGACAGATTACCCCTCTTACCATTCGGCATTGGGTTTGGCCCATAGTGTTGGCGTGTATTCTATTCATCAAAAAAATATTGCGGCAGCCACTTATGACCTGTTGAATGATACCTATGATGACGTCGATCTTGTTAGTAAAAACATGGCCAAAAATCATAATGCACTATTGAAAGGTAACGTCTTATTTAGAAGTTTTAAAGAGGCGTTTATTAATATAGAGCAAGAAGCAGAAGCCATTCGTTTCAAATTGGATGAGGATATTATTTCGGCTGTTACTCTAGATATAGGTTGGCAGGGTTATAGTGATTTTTATATAGAGAAAGTAGGCAGTTTGAAAAAGGTTAGGGATATTGCTATTCCAAGTCTTAATGACATTCTTCAAAAACGCATCGATGAACTAACCCAGCGATTTGTAATTGTATTGGTGGCCATTTCCTTGGTAATGCTTTTGATTGTCTATTTATATGCAGCGTTTTTTTGGTCGGTACGCAGCACGGTCGGACATTTCTTTGATGCCGCCCAGGAAATATCTAATGGTGACATGCGCGTCAGGGTAGAGGTGGAATCAAAAGATGAAATGGGTGAGCTCACCAGTGAATTTAATGTCATGGTTGAAAAGATACATACACTTCTTCAAGCCGTACACAAAACATCTTCCGATGTGGGCCTAGCGATGGATCAGGTCGGCACTAATGCCGAACAAAGTAATAGGGCCGCCAGTGAACAACTTAAACAAACAGAACAGGTAGCATCTGCAGTAACGCAAATGTCGGCATCGGCAGGAGAGGTGAATAGACAAAGTAAGGAGGCTGCAGATTCTGCCTCTAAGGCCACCAATCAGGCGGGTGCTGCTAGTACGGTAGTGGATGAAACTCTTTCCCAGATTAATTCTCTTGCCGATGAAATCATGCAAAGTACCGATGTGATTAATCAGTTGTCCGAGAACTCCAGTAATATAGGCAGCATGCTGGCCGTGATCAAAGGCATAGCTGAACAAACTAATTTATTGGCTTTGAATGCAGCAATAGAGGCCGCAAGAGCAGGAGAGCAAGGCCGTGGTTTTGCAGTGGTCGCAGATGAAGTACGTACTCTTGCCAGCCGTACTCAACGATCAGCGCAAGAGATTGAGGAGGTAATGACCTCCTTACATTCCGGTATTAGCAATGCAGTGGATGTTATGGGCAATAGCCATAAGATGGCCCAAGAAACGGTAGAGTCATCCAGCAAAGTGGGTTCTGCTTTAGAAGTGATTGTAGAAATGGTAGATGCCATATCGGCTATCAATAGTCAGATATCAAGTTCGGCTGATGAACAAACTCAGGTAGCCCAAGCCATCGATAGCAACGTAATAAAAATTAATGAACTGGGTCGCGCCACAGTAGTAGATGCAGAGCATACGGTGAAGGCCATTAAAGAAGTGACGGCACTAACTGAGTCGTTGCAAGAGAAGTTGGAGCGGTTTCAGGTTTGATTTGTTTAGTATAGGAAAATAAAAAAAGGCCGAGCACTGCTCGGCCTTTTTATGGGTTACTTAAATATAATATCACTTGGTAATAATGTTGTTAACACAGTCTGTACGACTTCGTATTCGTTATTTTCATTTTTGCTGTAGACAAGGGTCCTAGGGTTAACAGCATCTGCTATGCCTACCCAAAGTTGTCCGCTAGGGTCAAATTTGGCAAATCGAATATCTTCACCATTAATATCTTCATCGAAAATGACAGGTGAGGTGTCACCTATTTTAATGTAGGTATTAAGGTTGCCCCAAGCATTGTAACCGGTAAATACTAAGTCAGTGCCAGATACTGAAACAGAATAAATCTGCCCATAAGGATGAGTATCCTGGTCACCATCATCAACAATAGTTTCGCTTGTAAGTGAATCTAGGTTTATTTTTTCAATGCCGCCTGTGTATTCAGTTGCTTCCAATAGCTCCCCTGTATTCCAGTCAGTAACGGCATAGCGGCCAACACCTACAACGTATAGCTCGTTATCAACAAGCTTAAGCTCTTTTGGGTTACGTACATTTAAGGCCATGGCAGTAGTATTATCATCGTTTTCAGATAGGTCAATGAAGCTATTATTACTTGTATCGATAGCAATTAAAAAACTGTCGTTATCAGATTTATAAAAGGTTAACCGTTGCAAGGCAATATATAAAATATCATTGTAAAGAGTTGCAGCCACCATTTCAGGAATGCCATCGCTATCAAAGCTGGATAAATCTATCTCTGCAATTTTAAATTCTGAATCCGATTCAGCACTTGGATTAACCTGCCAAATTTCTCCTGTGTTATATCGTAATATATAAGCACTCTCGGAAGACTTCTCAATAATTTGATAAGGATTACTTTCTTGATTAGCAATATCAGGATTGTTGGTGCTGTATTGCCAGTCTACATAACCCATTTCTTCTGAGTTATACTTTATTATATTGTTCTGGCCAAAACGATTTATTAAATATACAGAGTTATCACTTGCAGATAGGACAACATCACTAAACGCTTGGGGGTTTAAACTTTCAAAAGACTCATAATCATTGCCAACTGCCACTAGATCTGAACTTGAGTTGTCAGAGTTGACGGTAAGTATTGCTGCATTTTCTAGAGGGGCGGTTCTAGTATCATTGCTATCTATATCTAGGCAGCCTCCAAGTAAGGCCGCTGTTAGGCTGGTAACCACTAATTTGTTCATATTATTCCTAATTAGAAATTGAAAAGGTAAAGATGTAAGTTCGGCCTGGTAAGGGTTCGGTCTTAAATCCGGTGTAGTATTTATCGAAGATATTATTAATGCGCACACCCAGTTGCCATGGATAGTGTTGAAAATTCGCACTGATACTCCAGATATCTTGATCTGGTGCTTTAACGGAATTGGCAGTGTCATAATACATATCGGATTGACGCTGATTGGCAATGCCAAGGCTTAACTGATTAATCCAGTAAGATAGACTTACATATTGAGATGCATGAAAAAAAGCGGGCAACTTTTTATCATTGTTAGATTTCATACCTGAAATGTTTTTGCTATCGACTAACTCAAGCCCCCAATTTATTTCAAATTTACCTATATGCCAGTATGCCATAGTTTCTAGTCCCATTATTTGAGACTTACCTTCATTGGTAGCCCGGCCCACACCACGAGCATCATAGCTATAGATAATTGTATCTTTAGAGTCTCTTATATAAAAATCGATTGCTCCGCCAATATGTGAAAAGTTGAATTTGGTTTGCGAGTTTACTTCATAAAACTTTTCAGGTTCTAAATCTGGGTTCGCAATTATATTACCTTGATTTAAATACAGCTCTGAAATTGTGGGGAGCCTAGATTTTTTCGAGATGGATATGTCGGACCGAAGCCAGCTATTATTAGTAAAGGAATAGCCAAGGCTGGAGTTGTAAGTTTGATAGGTGTCGTCACTTTCTATTCTTTTCAACCAAGAGTTGTTGAATTTAATATTTTGATTTAACGAAAGATTGTGTGCGATAGAAAAGTAATCAGCTGTAATTTTATTGCTTGATAGAGTGTCATCTATGAGATCTTCTTTTCTGGTGGTTTCCTGATGAGTTTGTACTGATAAAGTTGAATGAATATTCTTAAATTCAATTAGATTAACAACCTTAGCTTCATATTTATTATATTTTATATCTTGAGAGTCTTTTGATAGGCCAATCTCATTCTCGCTGTCATCATAGCTGTGTTTAGCGAAGTCTCCATTCAGGTATATTTGCCAATGTTTACTAGATAGATTGGTTGAGATCAGAGTCGAACTTTGCTGGAGGTTAGCGCTTCTTGCATGATTTAAGTTATTGCCAACTCCTGTTTCATATTGGCGATGAATAGCCATTAAATTAAGTGTAGATTCAGCAAGTTTCTCTTGTCCTTTAATAAGCGCAAAGTTTCTTTTTACTTGATTGTTTAAGCGGTTAGTTGAGTAGTCATCGTCACTATTTAATGGCGTTTGGTTGTTATGGGTGTATTCAAATTCATTGTCTGCAGTTAGCCATTCAGCACTCAATAAATAATTTGAGCCTGAAATATTTCCAGCAACAGTACTATAGCCAAAGCTTCCACCACTTACCTTTAGCTCTTGCTTATCATCAATGGACTGGCTATTTAAATTCATAACAGCCGTGCCTGAATTATTGGCAAGATGGGCCGGTACTATGGCTTTGTATATATCAACAGATTGCAGTGACCAAAGTGGGAAAGTGGATAGATTAATGTCCCCTGTTAGTGGGTCATTTACTTTTACGCCATCAAAATACACGGCAACAGAGCGAGCAGTGGAGCCTCGGAAGGTAAAACTAGAATAGGCACCAAAGCCACCGGAAGTTTGTATTTGAAAACCAGGAGTCCTGCCTAATACTGATGTAAGGTCTCCAAACGCATAATCCTGGGAAGATAAGGTTATGCGCTGAGAGTCATAATTGGAGGTTTGATCGTATACCTGAAGCGTATCCAGTTCGGTTTCATTAGCATTAACCGTCAGGCAGCATAAAGCACTGATGACAGTGAAATATATTAAAGAAATTATATTGGGTCGTAATATATTGATAATGCTAACCACTGGGGGCTAGGCGTGAGGAAAGCCAATGCGGGCGCTTCACTCAGTCGCCCACCGCAACTACGTTAATATCTAATTAGGCCGGTTCCGGGCTTACGATTTAAACAAAGAAAATAGCCTTGCTTAAAATTGCACATCATTGATGTGCAATTAAATCGATTACCGTTGCGGGGGCAGCACTGGAATTAAGCTGAATTGACAGCTTTTAACCAGTTTCCCGTTTAACCCTCATCTCTGATCATTCTGGTTGATCAAGACTTAGGCACCTAAAATTCGCGGCAATAGTACGAAAGGACTGGTTAAAGGTCAAGAAGTGGGCGAAAACAGTCTAAAAACTAGACATATTTTATTAAAATAATTCTATACCTGCTTAGCTCTCCTCATTGGTGGGCGTGGTAGAAAGCGGCAGGCTAATAATAAAGCGAGCCCCTCTTCCTGGGCTACTGCTTACTCGCATGTGCCCGGCATGATGGTTGGCTATGATAAAGAATGAAACCGATAAACCAAGCCCAGTGCCCAAGCCTACTTCCTTGGTGGTAAAGAAGGGTTCAAATATGTGGCGAGTGGTTTCTTCGTCCATGCCTGGGCCGTTATCTTCAATTGTGATTTCAGCCATTTTCTGCGTTTTCTTGGTTTGAATCTTTATCTGGCTAATCCAATCCGGGTCAATTTTGTTTTGAGGCTTAAATTCCAATAAAGCTTGGGAGGCATTTTTTAGCAGATTTAAAATTACTTGTTCCAATTCAGATGGGATGCAAGGTACGTCGGGTAAAGTAAAGTCAAAATCTTTTACTAGATCTATGCCTTTAAAGTCATAACCGCTGCTTAGACTATATTCATTTTTAGCAATACTGATGGCACGGTCAATAATATGGTGCAGGCTTTGTGGTTGTAAGTTCTTTGAACTTTGTCTACTAAACTGCAGCATGTTACTCACAATGGTTGAAGCGCGCTCTCCTGCCTGTGCAATATTTTCTAAAAACTTAAATATTTCTCGCTGCTCTGCATAAGCACAAACTTGCTCAATATTGCTGCCCAATAGTTGAGCCTTGTCGATGTTCTTTTTAAGTGCTGGGTTTAGTCTGCGTTTAATATTTTGTACTGTATGGACTATGGCTCCTAGGGGGTTGTTTATCTCATGGGCCATACCAGCGGCCAGCCCACCCAGAGACATCATCTTTTCCGACTGTACCATCATGTCCTCCATCTGGGTGCGCTGGGTAACATCATCAATGCGTATTACGGCCCCCAAACGAGAAGTATCTAATAATGGATAAATAGTGATGTCTAAAAAACGAGTGTAATTATTATTTATATAAGTCACCCGCTCTGCTTTATTGATAATGTGTTTTTCAAGGGAGTTTGTAATCAGCGATAGATATGGCAGTAAAAAATCACAAGACTCTTCCAAAGCTTGATAAATAGAATCGTCTCGGCTGGTGCCGGTTATGTGCGTTGCCTCTTTGTTCCACTGGGTAATCGTAAGCTCTTTGTCTATAGCAATAATGGCGCTAGGCATAGAATCAATGATGTTATTTAAATAATGTTGGAAGTCCGTTAATTTATGTTCCACTTTTGCGCGAACCTTAACTTCAAACCCCAAACGCTCATTGCTTTCATGCATTTTTTTAGAAAGTTCTAACGCCCGCTGCCTTGCTTGTTCGGCTTTTTCTTTTTCCTGGCGTAACATTTGATCCGCTTGCTCGATGCGATTGAGCATGTAGTTAAAATTCTCTGCCAGCGTTCCTACTTCATCAGGATAAAATCTATTGGCTCTTAATGAATAATTCTGTTCCATTGCAATTTCATTGGTGGTTTGTGTTAAAGAAAAAATGGGTCGAACGATCAAACGATTTACAAAATAGAGAATAATCCATATGAGGGTGAAACCGGCCAGTAATAAAACCAAGCTTATAATCACCACTTCAAAGAGAAATATACGGGTGATATGGGCGGTTACTTTAACCATTAAAGTAAACTTTGGACCTGGCAATAAAACTGTATTGCTATCCAATTGAGCTAAGCTAATTTGGCTTAAATGAGATGGAAACACATTTTGAGTAGAATTGATTAAGTGGCCGTCACTATTATAAATAGCAGCACCGGTTATGGTGAACAGGGATTGCTGGCTGTTTAAATAATCTTGCCAGTTTTGACTGTTGAGCGTTTGCTTATTAGGGCCGTGTAATAAGGGGGTAAGTGCTGCAATATGTTGTTGTATAGGGTTCTGTGAAGCAAGCCAAATATTACTAATAACGTTCAATACTGAAATGCCAATCATGGCAATAGCGAGCAATACAAATACTTTATGTCGAACCTTTAGCTGACGAAAAAATTGGCGCATGGTGACCGACTTTAATTATTATAAGGTATCAGGATAATGAGGTTACATGAGATGCCATTAGTGGCCAAGATTTAGTTGTTTTACCTTTTCCAATAGCTGCAAATTTTTAGGACATGGAATCGCTAATTCAGTGCATTTATTTACAAGGTAGCCGGTAATAAAATCAATTTCTGTTGGCCTGTTGTTTTTACCATCCTGGTTCATGGAGCTAAAATTATTGGCAGTACTCATGCATATCTCTTCTGCCATGGAAAAAGCTGGTGCTAACTTAAGTGGCAACCTGTCTAATAAGAGGTCCAGCTCACTGCAAATTTCAATCATGTGCTGGCGCATATAATCTTGCTTGATAAGCTCTCCATTTTTACACCTGTATAAAAGTGTTAGTGGATTAATAGCTCCATTAATAAAAAGTTTTTTCCATAATATAGTTTCAATATGGTCGTGCCATTGATAACCGCTTTCAGGTAGCCATTGCCTTAATCTACTTTTATCGGCCTTGTCATTCATTGGGCCAATATTATTAATGCCTTTTCCTGCATGCACTAAGGTATGAGCATTTGTTTTGTAAGCCCCTTCGGTTGAACTGCACGCGTAAACACCATAATGATCAAATTTTTGAGCGATACTCTGTTGGCTGCCCATGCCATTTTGTAATAGTAAAATTTGGGCATTAGGGCTAAGGCAATGTTGAATACTTTCCACAGCGGATTGGGCATCAAATGCCTTGGTGGCGACTATTAAATGTTCTATGGGGGTATTTAGGTTTTGGGCGCTGAAGTAATGTCCTTCAATTGTTTTGTTTTGGGGTTTTAACGTAAAACGAAACATCTCCTTTCCAAGGGAGCGGCCAATAAAATTTAGACTATGTTGCTCTGTGAAATAGCTGGCCCATAAGCAGGCCATGGCACCTGTGCCTAATATATGTATTGGTAACATGAATTTGCAACAACGTAATTGAAGTATAAAGCCAATAATATAACGCAATTAGGGTGATTGAGCGTATTCAAATTTAAACTTGCTGAAACTTTATGCTGGCGTGGCGGACTCGTGCCAGGCAAGGGAAATGTGCTGCAAATAGGATTTTGGATGGTGAAGGGTAATAGACTTTATTTTCAGCTGTAAAGTGGCTTCATCTACAGCCAAGCATTTGGATGCATAATATACAGGCCCTTGCGCCACATTAATAAATAACCAAGCCAATAGGAACTGGGCATCGGGTAAGCTGTGGTGACGGCTGATCCCTAGTACCGTATTGCTTTCAAGCTGTGTTATCTCGGTTAGCGTTAATACACATTTTTGCCAAAGGCTTTTCAGGTGTTTTTCAATATCTTGAGAATACGGCTGGTGGTAGCTAGACATGGCACGGGTTAGATAGGCCGTGTCGGCATAGGCTAGATAATAGTCATGATTCCCTTGCTCAATTTTTTTATCATTACCGGACTTATTCCCTGCCATGTAGTCATGGAAGCGTCGTACACGCTGGGCACTATGGGGGGAAAGTAAGGTTAATATAGGGTTGGTGTTGATACCTGTATCTTGATTATCCAAATAGTCGTGATAGGAGCTGTACAAATATTGATCGCAAGTGCTGCAGAGTTTGTTGGTAACAGGCAAATTATGCACATGGTGTAATGTTCTGCGCAGGAATTTTGGTTGCACTAGGACCAATTGACAATTTTCATCATCAAACACATAGCCACTGTCGCTGCTAATTTCCTGATGCCATTGGCTATATTGCACCAACAGAAACTCAAGCCAGTTACTGGGTTGAGTTTTACTAAGCACTAATAAGTGAATCTTGTCAGGGAAAAAACAATAGCCATAAAGCTCTATGGATTCCTGCTTTTGAAGGAGCTGTAATAAATAATCCATAGCAAATACTGAGCTAAAAATGCTGGTATGAGCCGAGCTGGAAATTTGAATGTAATAATGTTGATTGGCCAGATCCAAGCCTATTTTTTTATCCATTCTTTAAAAATAGCTCATGAGGGCTTGTTTGCCAGTAGATAGCAGGCTCAAATTGGCCAATTTTCAGCCAAGAATGAATTACTGATAAATAAAACATGAATTTTTTACGTGGCTGGTTAAAATTGCAGTCAGTAAACTTTACGAACTTATATGGGAGGCAACCATGCCATCATTTGATGTAGTTTCTGAAATTGACAAGCACGAAGCAACTAACGCTGTAGATCAAGCAAACCGTGAGCTTGAGCGTCGTTATGATTTAAAAGGTGCCAATGCATCGTTTGAATTAAAAGAGGGGGTGATTACTTTAACCGCCAATGAGGAATTTCATACCGACCAGATGAAACCTATATTGGAAGCTTGTTTGATTAAACGCAGCATTAAGGTTAGCTGTGTTGAATATGGCGACGCGCAAGGGGCCGGTAAGCAGGTAAAAGTTCTGGCTACTCTGAAAGAAGGTCTTGATAAAGATCTTACTCGCATCATGGTTAAGATGGTTAAAGACAACAAGATGAAAGCGCAAGCGGCTATTCAGGGTGAAAGTATTCGTGTCACTGCTAAAAAACGTGATGATCTTCAAGAGATTATGGCGCTATGGAAAGGCAGTGAAGAAATTGCCTTACCTTTACAGTTTAAGAACTTTAAAGATTAGTTTTAAGATAATTGAAGGCTCATTAAGCCTTCAATTATCTGTTTATATATTTTTTACTGCTTCACTGGTGTATTCCATGGCGCGACTTTAAATAAAACCAGCATTCCTGGAATTGCACACAGCGTGCAAATATAGAAGAAATCTTCCCAACCAACCGCTTCAACTATGTAACCCGTGGTGGCATTAGCAAATGTGCGTGGTATTGCAGTAACGGCTGTGAGCAATGCCAGTTGAGTTGCAGTGTGAGATTTGGAGGCGTTCTTGGCAATAAAAGCCAAAAAGGCAGCAGTACCCAAACCCGCTCCTAGGTATTCGACGCTAATGACCGCAGCCAAGACCCAAACTACTGCACCGGCTTTGGCTAAAATAACAAAGCCCAGAATCGAAAGAATTTGAACCGCACCGAATATCCAAAGGGCTCTATTAATGCCAATGCGCAGCATGAGAATCCCACCGATTAAACCACCAAATACAGCCGGCCATAACGCCGCATTTTTAGCGACTAGCCCTATTTGTGTTTTTGAAAAACCTAAATCTAGATAAAAAGGAGTAGAAAGAGCGGTTGCCAGGTTATCTCCTAGTTTATAAAGAAACATGAAGGATAAAATCCACAGGGCTTGGCGTACTCCGTCGCGAGTGAAAAATTCAATAAATGGTTTTACCACCGCATCGGTTAATGTGGCCGGTTGATGCTTATGTTCAAGCTCTGCAATCATCAGTGTCATAATGATGCCCACTAACATAAACAAAGCAGTAATAAAAAACACGCTTTTCCAGGGAAGGATATCGGCTAGGATGAGTGATAAAGAGCCGGGTATTAAGCCTGCCACTCGATAGGCATTCGCGTGTATGGAAGTACCGAGCCCCAGTTCATTATCGGGCAATAGTTCACGGCGATAGGCATCAATAACAATGTCCTGACTGGCACTAAAAAAGGCCACAGCCCCCACTAAAAATACGATGGGTTGTAAACCTTCAGTGGGATTAAATAAACCCAGTGCGCCAACACATAACATTACTGCCACTTGGGTGATTAATATCCAGCCACGCCTTAACCCCAAAAAGGGCAGGGAGTATCTGTCCATCAACGGTGACCAAATAAATTTCCAGGTGTATGGAAAAGTAATTAGGCTGAACAAGCCAATTTCTTTCAAGCCAATGCCTTGATCTCGCAACCAGGCCGGCACCAATTGAATAAGGATATAAAGTGGCAAGCCTGAGGCAAACCCGGTTGCCATACAAATGAGCATGCGGCGGTTAAAGATCGCTTGTTTAATGGAAAGCGGTTTTTGGGGCATGATTAAATAAAAGCCAATTATTATTGCTTTTGTGCAAAGCGTTTAGCATTAGATGCTGCAAGGTATGCAGGGACTTTACCAAAAGCATGTAGGTTAGGCTAATGTTTGAGGATTACTGGCGTTTTCAGTTATAAAATTAATGATTAGTGATCAATCAGCCAATAGTTTTTACTGATTGGCATTAGCGGCGAGACAATTTTACCTTGTCATTTTTAAAAACAACACCTTCATTAACTAAGCGCTTTTTTTGTTCAATATAGGCATCGCTTTCTGGCGGAAAGCTTAATTTTCCCTGAGCATTAATCACTCTATGCCAAGGCAGTTTACTGTCTTTTGGCAGGTTTCTTAATACATGTCCCACAAAGCGTGCATAACCCGGTAAGCCGGCTGCTTTTGCGATGGCACCATAACTGGTGACTTCTCCGGCCGGTACCGCAGCAATCTGCTGAATAATGGCTTCTTTATTTGCTTGTTGTGATGTACTCATGGGAAAGAGTCTAACAAACTAAAACACAAGACTCTTTATGAAGCCTTAATTTTTTTAATTTGTTGGCTAAGAGTGGTGGACATGGCCTTCAGTTGTTCGCTTAATACCAAAGTGCTATTGGCATGTTGGGAGCTGTCTTGGGCAATACTGGTTACCTCATTTACATTTTTGGATATATCCCCAGCCACATGACTTTGTTCCTGGGCAGCTTGAGATATTTGTTCATTTGAAGTTAATATCTTTTGAACAGCTTCACTTATATTTTCAATGATCTCCCCAGCCTGGTTAACCCTAGTAACACTTTCTTCAGTACTGGCCTGACCGGTTGCAATAGCGCTTACTGCATTTTGTGCCCCGTTTTGAACATTTTCAATTATGGTTTGAATTTCGGCGGTGGATTCTTGGGTACGT
Organism: Bermanella sp.; assembly: GCA_036960565.1. Classification (GTDB taxonomy): domain Bacteria; phylum Pseudomonadota; class Gammaproteobacteria; order Pseudomonadales; family Oceanobacteraceae; genus Bermanella. The sequence goes on along the minus strand of JBALXQ010000011.1, from coordinate 78,864 downwards.
TGCGCCAAGGTGCGAACTTCATCGGCCACCACGGCAAAGCCACGTCCTTGCTCGCCTGCACGGGCGGCTTCTATGGCCGCGTTCAAAGCCAGTAAATTGGTTTGCTCGGCAATGCCCTTTATAACATCTAAGACGGTACCTACATTATTGGTGTCTTCTTCTAGATGACGAACTACTTCAGTAGTATTAGCAATTTGCTCACTGGTGGAGTTAATGGTGGCGATGGCCTGACGCATACTATTAACGCCATTCTGAGCTGATTGCTCTACCTCATTGGCGACACTGGCCGCTTCTTTTGCATGACTGGCTACCTCATTGGAAGCAGATGACATTTGAGTGATGGCAGTCGCCATTTGATCGGTGCGTTTGTATTGCTGCTCGGTGCCTTCTTGAATGGTGGTAGCAATGCTATGAAGGTCGGAGGATTTTTCAGCTAGTTGGATAATGCTGGAATTAATGGCGTTGGTACCATCAGTAAGGTTTATTTGTAGTTGCTCTAGTGCTTGATATATTTGTGCTATCTCATCTTCACCTGGGTGTTGCTCCATATTAAATTCCAACTGACCCTGTGCTAAGTGATGCAAATAAGTCAGCGCATTTTTCATGGGAGCTACGATCCAGCGATTAATCACCACAAATGAAGCCGTTAGCAAAGCGACCATGGCAATAATAATAATCGCTATGCCCGTTAATATGGTGCTCAGTGCCGATTGACTGGTAATGGCTTCCTGAGTTTTAGCTTGTTTAAGTGCTGTCTGCGTAATTTCTATGGCCAGCTTACTGGGCGCCCTGTCTATACCTGTTACGGCTTCATCACCGACTTTTGGGTCGAAACCTGAATTAATAAATGCCTGGTAACCCTGTTGGTATTTGGGGAGTAGCTCTTTGTGTTCAGATAGGAATTTTTGAGTAAGCTCGCGGGTTTGGCCATGAGTGGAAAACTTTAAGACACTGTTGCCTACCTGCTGAACTGTTTTGTGTTGTTTTTGAAATTTTCCCCAGTACTTCTCTCTTTTGGCGGAGTCAAAACCGCGTAATAAAACATTTTTCCATTCTTGCACTTGGGTCTTGAATTCTAGGTTCATCTTGTCGGCAGCCAGAGCTGCCTGAACATCGTGAGCCAGCACGTGTTCAAATTCAGATACTCGGTTGCTAAGGGAGAAGAAGGACAAAACACTGACTAAACCTAAGCCTAAAATACCGCAGCCAATGATGGCCAATAGTTTGGTGCGTAATCCTGAAGATTTCATGACGCTATCCATACTCAGACATAATCATTAAGTTTAGTCTAAGCTAGGTGGCCTGCATGGATGATTTGGCTTCTTTTGGCTATAAGCGTAAGCCGCCGTCTACTTCGATAATGCGGCCTGACATGTAATCGTTTTCTAGTAAATATACAGCAGCGTGGGCTATTTCTTCGGGTTGGCCCATGCGTCTTAGGGGGATGTTGGCGGTTATTTTATCGAGCACTTCTGGTCTTATTTCACCTGTCATGTCGGTCTCTATAAAACCTGGGGCTATGCTGTTTGCTCGTATGTTGTAGCGAGCGAGCTCCTTAGCCCAAGTGACACTTAAGGATGCGACCCCGGCCTTGGCGGCACTGTAGTTACTTTGCCCCATGTTGCCTGCTCGGCTAATGCTAGAAATATTAATGATGCAGCCACTTTGCTTGTGTTCAATGGCCTGCAGTGCGAATTCGCGACCACACAAGAACACGCCAGTAAGATTGACATCCATGACACTTTGCCACTGCTGCAAGGACATTTTTTTCATGCCGGTATCAGTGGTTTTGATTAATAATCCGTCTCTTAAAATTCCAGCATTATTGATTAAGCCATTCAAGCCTCCCAAATCTTGGGGGATTTTGGCAAACAATTCTTCCACTTGGAGTTCATCGGCCACATTGCAAATATAAGTGATAGCTTTTGGGCTGCCTGATTGAAGACATTGTGATTTGCACTCTTCTAGCTTTTCACTGTTTAAATCCACCAGAGCCAAGGTGGCCCCTTGTTTGGCTAGAGCAATGGCCATGGTTTGTCCTAGCCCTTGAGCGGCACCTGTGATGACGATAACGCTATTTTTAATGTCCATTTTAACCCTTTTCATAATCTCAGCTTATGGTGTTAATTATGGCCGTTTATTTCTGGTTTTGGCAGGTTTTGTGTAATGAATTGTTAAAGGGGGGATTAGTTGGTGGATTTAGATTTTTAGGCGGATGGCCGCTGAAACTCTACTTTTTTAGCTAATTGGGTGAATTAGGCTTTATTGGCTGAAGCATGACATTCTTTGCTATTGGAATTAACTGGACTTTATTAGCTGAGACACGCCGCTCTTTGCCATTGGAATTAATTGGTTTTTCTTTAGCTGAGACACGCCGCTCTTTGCCATCCATGGCACCGCGTCATACCGTACATCCTGTACATAAAAAAGCCACCCGAGGGTGGCAAGCGGTCTACAACCTGGGCTTTCATTAAACTTGTGCGTAACAGTCACTGAGGGCGTCGAAGAATTGTTCTCTTAACTTGCTGACCTCTCGTTTTAGGTCTTGAGCTTCCTTATCGTTAAGGTCTTTTTTATCTATATAGAAATGACGTCGGAAAAAAATCACCTTACTTCTAAATTTACGTAGGCTCTTATATAAAGGCTTTTCATTCAGTAGCAGCAATTTTGACTCGGCCGCGGTGAGATCGTTAAAACATTGCACCAGTTCGTCTACCACCATATACAGCTCAGAACGACGTCCCTGTGGCCAGTCGTAGCGATTTCGGGTGGCATTCATATATTCCTGAATGAGCTCAAAATACTTCATGAAAACGTGATGTACCTGTTCGGCTTGTTGAGCGATGCCTTCCATGAGTTCTCTTTTGTGCTCAATTTTTTGCTGCTTTCGGCTTTGTTTAACGCGCATTCCCGATAACCAGTACCCTGAAAGCCCTGTAATTAAAGCCCCAAGGGCGACTTTAATGCTGGTATCCAGTAATTCAATGATCTCGACCATAATATTCTCGTGTCAAAAGTTGGACTTATTCCTTGAAAAGCAAGAACAGCACCACTATTAAGTATGGATAGACAATATGAGAAGAGAAATGAAATTTTTAACACTGTTTTTGTTGATGCCATTAATTGAAGTGCTGGTATTTGTTCAGGTCGGGGGCAAAATTGGCGCTTTTTGGACCCTGGCATTAACGTTAGCCACGGCTGTATATGGGGCTTACCTATTAAGAACACAGGGTTTGCGTACATTTTATGCGGCCAAATCGCAACTGGCTCAGGGAGAAACCCCGGCCATGGCGGTGGTTGAAGGCATTATGTTGTTGCTTGCAGGGGTTTTGTTATTAATTCCCGGATTTTTAAGTGACGCTTTGGGCGCTGTATTTTTAATTCCACTCTTTCGTCAGTATTTTGCAAGTTCAGTACTTGAAAAAGTGTTTTTGGCTCGTGCTCAGGGCGCCTCAAGTAAACCTCATAGCGACACTATTGAAGGCACATTTCGCCGCGAAGATTAGTCATCGACAGAATTAAAAATTAAATAAAAGACGCTAGACGTTGAATTCTGTCGCAGCGGCCCCATTCTGAGTACAGATTAAACATTTGTTCTGCCCGTTTTATATGTCATACCTGGGTATTGAATGAAATTGCGCAAAAGAATTCGGCCTGTTATGGGTCTAAAAATTTAAAACGTAAAACAAAAATATCGTTTGGAGAAACATTTATGAAAATTCGCCCATTACACGACCGTATCGTTGTTCGTCGTAAAGAAGAAGAAACTAAAACTGCGGGCGGTATTGTACTTCCTGGAGCTTCTGCTGAAAAACCAAATCAAGGTGAAGTGGTTGCAGTCGGTACTGGCCGAGTTTTACAAAGTGGCGATATTCAGCCAATGGCCATTAGCGTGGGTGATACAGTTTTGTTTGGCCAGTATGGTTCAAACGTTGTGAAAATTGATGGCGAAGAGTTATTGATCATGAATGAAAGCGACATCTACGGCATCATCGAATAATAACGCTTCAAATATATTGAAACCTGTAAAGCATTTGCAGGTATTACAAAATTTAAATTTAAGGAATCGCCCCCATGGCTAAAGAAGTTCAATTTGGTAGTAGCGCTCGTCAAAAAATGCTTGCTGGTGTAAATATCCTGGCCGATGCAGTACGTGTAACTTTGGGCCCTAAAGGCCGTAACGTAGTGTTAGACAAGTCTTTTGGCGCACCAACCATCACTAAAGATGGTGTTTCTGTTGCCAAAGAAATCGAACTTGCCGACAAGTTTGAAAACATGGGCGCACAAATGGTTAAAGAAGTGGCGTCTCAGGCAAATGATAAAGCCGGTGACGGAACCACAACTGCAACAGTATTGGCACAGGCTATTATTAACGAAGGCCTTAAGTCAGTTGCAGCGGGCATGAACCCAATGGACCTTAAGCGTGGCATCGATAAAGCGACTGTCGCCGTTGTTGCTGAATTGGCTAAGTTGTCTCAGCCATGTACAGATACTAAAGCCATCGCCCAAGTAGGTACTATTTCTGCGAACGCCGATGAAACTGTAGGTGCATTAATTGCTGAAGCCATGGATAAAGTCGGTAAAGAAGGTGTCATTACTGTTGAAGAAGGTTCTGGTTTAGCAGACGAGCTAGACGTTGTAGAAGGTATGCAGTTTGACCGTGGTTTCTTGTCTCCTTACTTCATTAACAATCAAGAAAAAATGTCAGTAGAAATGGAAAATCCATTAGTGCTATTGGCCGACAAGAAAATTGATAACCTACAAGAAATTATTCCTATACTTGAAGCGGTTGCCAAGTCAGGTCGCCCTCTATTGATCGTTGCTGAAGATGTTGAAGGCCAAGCGCTTGCCACATTGGTAGTAAACACCATGCGCGGTACTTTCAAGGTAGCTGCAGTTAAAGCCCCTGGTTTTGGTGATCGTCGTAAAGCTATGTTGCAAGACATTGCTATCTTAACGGGCGGTAAAGTTATTTCTGAAGAAATTGGCATGAGCCTTGAAGCCACTACTCTTGAAGACTTGGGTACGGCTAAAAAGATTGTCATTGACAAAGAAAATACAGTAATTGTTGATGGTGCCGGTTCTGAAAGTGACGTGAAAATGCGTTGTGATCAAATTCGTGCCGAAGCTGAAGCTTCTAGCTCTGACTATGATAAAGAAAAATTGAATGAGCGTTTGGCCAAACTTGCTGGCGGTGTTGCCGTGATTAAAGTGGGCGCCGGTTCTGAAATGGAAATGAAAGAGAAAAAAGACCGTGTTGAAGATGCACTTCAAGCCACACGCGCCGCAGTTGAAGAAGGTGTTGTTGCCGGTGGTGGTGTTGCTTTGGTTCGTGCCATTAGCTCTGTTAGTGTGAAAGGCGATAACGAAGATCAAAATGTAGGCATCGCCCTAGCACTTCGCGCCATGGAAGCACCAATGCGTCAAATCGCAGATAATGCTGGCGATGAAAGTTCAGTGGTTGTGGATAAAGTGAAATCTGGTGAAGGTAACTTCGGTTATAATGCCGCGACAGGCGAATACGGTGACATGATCGCTATGGGTATTCTTGATCCTGCTAAAGTAACCCGCTCTTCATTGCAGGCAGCAGCTTCAATTGGTGGCATGATGATCACAACTGAAGCTATGGTTGCTGATCTACCAGAAGAAAAAGGTGCTGCTATGCCTGATATGGGCGGCATGGGCGGAATGGGTGGAATGGGCGGCATGATGTAACTTCCACCCTTAAGTCCCCAATTACTTGAATAGAGGATTTCTATTTAAGTGATTTAAAACGGGAGATAAGAAACAGCAAGCAATTAACGCTTGTTGTTTTTTGTCTCCCGTTTTGCGTTTTAGTACGCAAATCATTGTTTTAATGGCAAATTTGTCATTTTTTTACACACTTTAAGCACTTTTTTGTATCCCTTTACGGTTACAGCATTGTTCACCTGCATTACAATGGTCGGCTTTGAAATTGAATAAAGGGTTGGATGCTGTGGCCAAGGCCAAAACAAATCGCAAGTTAATAGTGGTGGGTATACTGGCGTATTTTGTATTCTTGCTGGCCATATTTCCGTTGAATATTGCCTATAAACTTTTAGACCCCAAAGGCTTACCGATTAAGGTTGTGTCTGTTTCGGGCACTCTTTGGAATGGCAATATAGTGCTAAAACCAGCTTTGGTAGGGCAGCTACAGGTGAATTGGGAGCTGTCCCCTAGCGCTTTGATTACCGGCGAAGTGGCCAGCAAATTCAAGGTGAAGGGAACTCAATTGGAAGGTAAGGGTAATATTGGTATTGCTTTAAATGGTGATGTTACTTTGAGTAAAATTAGCGCCTATGTAAATGCAGATTTAATTAATAAACCCCTGCGTAGCCAAAAGGTAAATATTCAGGGTGATGTGGAACTAATTCAAACCAATATTGTATTTAATATTAAGAGCAAGCAAACATCATTTGCCAGTGGGCGCTTGGTGTGGGCTGGTGGAGATGTTCAATATCCCAAAGGACGCAATAAGAAGAAGTCCAACCTGCCGATGTTAGTGGCTGATATTAGTAGTTTAAACGGTGAGTTATTGGCTCAGGTGAAAACTGATAGTGGACAAAATGTAGCTAAGGCTAATTTGAAGACAGATGGTTGGGCCAGTGTTGCTATACAAAAACGAATGATCGACCTGTTGGGTGAGCCCTGGCCAAATAAAGCCACAGCCGATAGCGTAATATTTGAAGTGTCCGAAAAAGTATTTTAGAAACAAACTGAATGAGTAAAAGGAAGTTTTGTGCATTGGAGTGATCATAAAGCAGTTGGGCCTAGCATCACCTTGGTAAAGTGGGTGTTGAGTTTATGCTTGGCCTACCAGGGGGCTGTATTAACCTGGTTAGTGCTAGACAGCCCTGTGTTGGTTTTACCTGAAGCCAGCAAAGGCCAAGGCGTGCATGCTCAAAATAAAGAACTGCACGATATGGCCTCTTGGAATATTTTTGGTAAGGCAGATGAAGCAGTAGTGGTGCAGCAGGAAGAAATTAATGCTCCTAAAACTCGTTTGCGCCTGGTTTTAATGGGCGTATTTGTCACTTCAGTTAAAGCGGATGGCAGTGCCATCATTGCCGAGCAAGGTCGTGAAGGTGAATTTTTTAAAGTGGGGGATAGAGTGCAGGGTCGTGCCCGGTTGTCTCAAGTTTATAGCAACAAGGTTATTCTGGATAATAGCGGAAAGCTGGAAACCCTAACCTTTGAAGATGCTGCAAAGCTCATGAAAGGCATTACTTCTCAGGATAAGGTGGCGAGAGCACCGAAAAAGACTAACAAGAAAAAGTCAGCGAGAGATTTTAAAAGGCAATTAAGGGGTATCAAAACCCCTGAGAAGTTTGTTGATTTTGCTAAGGATCAGTTAGCAGACCCACAACAGGCCCTTGATAATATGGGGCTACGTTCTTCAGGTGACGGTTATATCTTAACGCCGTCGGCCACCATGTTGATGAGCTTGGGAATGAAGGCGGGTGACAAAATTATTACTATAAATGGGAACTCGTTAGGGGATCCCGCACAGGACAAAACCATCATTGATGAAGTCTATTCGTCGGGCAATGCCAGTATTGTTATTGAGCGTGGCAGTCGTCGTATGACCATTAATCACTCGTTTTAATTATGGCCATGAATATGAAAATAAAAAAATGGATCGCTCTCGTTGTCTTTTTAGTTGCCCTGCCCAGCGCGCAGGTTTGGGCTAAAGAAGAGCAAACCTGGAAAGTAAATTTGAAAGAGGCGGATATAAAAGCCTTTATTTCACAGATTGCCAATATTACCGGTAAAAGCTTTGTTATTGACCCTCGGGTAAAGGGCAAGGTCACGATCGTTTCTGACACCGATATGAACAAGCATGATGTGTATGAAATGTTTCAGTCTGTGTTGGGCGTTCATGGTTTTGCTGCAATTCCAGCTGGTAGTGTTGTTAAAATTGTTCAGCAGAATAACAGCAAGCAACAAGGCGGCATGCCAACAGGTGTTTCAATAAAGGGTGAACAGTTAATTACCCAAGTGATTCAGATCAAAGAAACTCCAGCATTGGATCTAGTTCCTATATTAAGACCCATGGTCGCTAAATATGGTCATTTAGCCGGTGTAAAAAGTGCTAATGCGCTGATTGTGACCGATCACGCATCGAATATTGATCGTCTGGAAAAAATTATTAAAAGGTTAGATGGATCTGGTGTTTCTGAACTGGAAGTTGTGCAGTTAGAAGAAGCGTGGGTAGGCGACATCGTAAAAGTTTTAACCAGTTTAGACCCTGATAAAGTGAGTGAAGGCGGCAAGGGTAAAGGTGTGAGTGGTGTTGCAGGACGTATTCGTGTGGTCGCCGATGAGCGGGCTAATCGCCTGATTATTCGTGGCGAAAAGACTGCCCGTGAAAGGATTAAAAAACTGATCATCACCCTGGATCAGCCGTCCAAGTTTTCGGGTAAAGCTTCAGTGTTACGTTTGCAGCATGCCGATGCCAAAGAGCTGGCGGATTTATTGAAGAATCTCATGGGGGATGTAAAGGATGATAAAAACAAGGCGTCCAGCAAGGTCAGCATTTATGCCGACGAAGGGTTGAATGCGTTAGTGGTTCGAGCTGAGCCTTCGGTGATGTCTGAAATTAAAGAAATCGTCTCTCAATTAGATGTTCGCCGAGCTCAGGTATTGATTGAAGCTGCCATCGTCGAAGTAACGGGTTCTATAGATGATCGTGTGGGTGTACAAATGGGAGTGGTGGACGTAGATGCGCTTGATGGCGATAGTGACTCAACTACACCGTTAACGGCTACTAACTTCAGCGATGCTGGCACCAGTTTATCCAGCTTCTTAACGGGAATTTCAACCGGTGCGCCGACACTTGGTGCAGGGTTTACCCTGGGTGCGGGTGGCAGTTTATCCAATGGCAATGAATTTGCTATCTTGGTTCAAGCTTTGGAATCGGTCAGTAATGCCAACTTGTTAAGTACACCCAGTATTATGACATTGGATAACCAAGAGGCAGAGATTATTGTTGGGCAGAACGTTCCTTTTGTTACCGGTACATCGTCAAGTACATCCAATTCAAATCCGTTTACCACTATTTCTCGAGAAGACATAGGTACCACACTCAAAGTGGTGCCTCATGTACAAGATGGTAAATTTATTCGACTTGAAGTGGAGCAGAGCACAGAAAGTGTCGAAGCTACCGCGGTAGAGGGTCAAGCTGACTTAATAACTAATAAACGCTCTATTAAGACCCAGGTACTGGCAGAAAATGGTGAGATTATCATGCTTGGTGGCTTAATTCGCGATGCAGTGCAAGAGAGCCAAAGCAAGGTGCCTTTCCTGGGGGATATTCCTATCCTAGGTTGGTTATTCCGATCTTCCAGTGAAAGCCATGTTAAACAAAACCTAATCGTTTTCTTAAAGACCACGATAGTGCTTAACAAGGAAGATAGTAGAGATATATTACGTCGTAAGTATGATGGCATATATGAAGTTGACCTGAGCGATCAAATTGGCGCAGAAGGCATAGATGCCAAGTTACAGTCTATTTTTTCACAATAGATAGTGCACAATAGTTAGCGCTTATATTCGGGCTTTAAGCAGCAGCTTTAAGCCCGGAACCTGAAAAGAACTAAATAACCTGTATGTGAAAACGCTCTAACATCTTAATAAGTTGAATGAGCGGCAAGCCAATTAAGGTATTGGGATCATTCCCTTCTAAACGTTCAAACAAACTAATGCCTAATCCTTCCGACTTAAAGCTACCTGCACAATTATAGGGTTGCTCTTTTTGTAAATAATTCTCAATTTGACTGTCTGTTAGCGCTCTAAAGTACACATAGAAGGGTTCAATGCATTCTTCAAACTGATTGGTAGCGGCGTTAAATACACATAAGCTTGTATAAAAAGTAACCGTTCTTCCGCGGGCTTCCTGTAACTGCTTAACCGCACTTTTGTGGTCACCTGGTTTGCCGATGATTTTACCATCGAGTGTGGCGCATTGATCGCTGGCAATAATAATTGACTGAGGGTGACGTTCAGCAATGGCTTGGGCTTTAAGTTTGGCTAAGCGGGCTACCATATCTTTGGGTGACTCTCCCTCCATAGGTGTTTCATCTATATCTGGACTGTCACAGTCGAAACTTAAATCGAGTTTTTCAAGTAAGGCTTTACGAAAAGGAGAGCTGGAACCTAGTACTAATCGGGCCATTTGATCATACCTAAATAATTTGGCCTTAGTTTACGTGAATTTTCTCCAAAAAAAACAGGCGCTAGGCCTGTCTTTATGGCCAAGGATGGCCTGTATCTTAAAATTGCAGGAGCAATATTTTAGAGATGTCCTGGGAGGGACGCTACCTAGAATCGTAGGAAACAGATTCTAGGAGAATACTTGCTCAGTAATAATTACTTGGCAAAGTTTTCGTTAGCAAATTCCCAGTTTATCAGTGCCCAGAAACCTTTAAGGTAAGCAGGACGAACGTTGCGGTAATCAATGTAATAAGCGTGTTCCCACAAATCAACCGTCATAAGAGGGGTAACACCCTCTTCTGTGATTGGGGTGGCTGCATTTGAAGTGTTAACGATATCCAAAGAACCGTCAGCTTTTTTCACTAACCAGGTCCAACTTGCACCAAAGTTATTTACTGCTGAATCGTTAAATTTAGCTTGGAACTCGTCAAATGAACCAAAAGCGTTATTAATAGCATCGGCAAGCGCACCAGTAGCAGCACCGCCACCGTTAGGGCTTAGGCTGTTCCAGTAGAACGTGTGGTTCCAGATTTGTGCAGCATTGTTGAATATGCCACCAGAAGAAGTCTTGATGATTTCTTCAAGAGACTTTTCCGCCAGATCAGTCCCTTCAACTAGGCCATTTAGCTTAGTAACGTAAGTGTTGTGGTGCTTGCCATGGTGAAAATCTAGTGTTTCGGCAGAAATATGTGGCTCTAGTGCATCTTTGGCAAAAGGTAGTGCTGGTAGTTCGAACGCCATTTGGCTCTCCTAAGTAGTGTGGAACTCTCAATCATCATTCAATCTGTAGATTTTTTTACATACCTACATATGAGTATGGGCAATAATAACACTAGAACAGCCCCTTATCTAACCATGAAAAAAGTGTGGCAATTATATTCACAGGATGTGCGCTTTATCATTGCTTAGTGACTTGCCAAATTTTTACTGCCTGCGACAATGGTGGACCTATTAATAATCCTTCTACTCGGCTTAAGCGGAAAACTATGAATAAAGATAAAGAGCCTGAACATTTGGCCTCCATAGCGCTAAGTCGAGAAGAAATTGCCAGTCGTCAGCGTGTGACTAAGTCTACTCGTACTGCTAAAACGCCCCAGCCCGCTGGTACCAGTAAAGCCTTATGGGCTTTGACAGTTTTTGCCTTGCTATTATCAGGTGCCTTGTTGGTTCAATTTCAACAGGTTAAAAAACAATCAGATTTGCAACTTCAAGCGATCACCATTTTGCAAGCGAAGCTTACCAATACCGATGAGCAATCCAATTTATCGGTGGATGCCATGAAAATCATGATGAAAGATATGGATCATGAAATTAGAAAATTATGGGATATCGCTAATAAGCAAAATAAGAAAAATATTAGAAAAAATAAAGAACGCCTAGATGACCAAAGCAAGATGGTAACTCGTTACACAGGTAAGATTGACTTAATGTCAAAGGATCTAGTGAAGCAAGAAAAGTCTTTATCTGCTGACATAAACCAGAATAAGTCAGAAACAGTGGCAGCTTTAAAACAAATTCAGTCTAGTGTCGATGTTCAGAAAAGTAAGGTGGAAAAGAGCATTAAGGCTTTACCAAAAGACTTGGCTAAAACGCTTAAAAAACATGACAAAGCCATAGCGGCTTTTCCAAAAGGCGTATCAAAAACCCTTAAGGATCATGAGAAGGGGCTTAAAGCCATGGATGCAACTCGTTTACAGTTAATGAAGCGAATTAATGCATTGGATAAAGAAATTAAATCTATTAAGAAGGCTCAAGTGAGTAAGCCTTCTGCGCCAGCCATCACTCCTGCACAATGAATGAGCGCCATGTTTAGTATTATTGATCAGCAACTAAAACAAAGTGAATACATAAATTTTAATGATTTTTCGCAAGCTGTATTAAAGCAAGATAAGTCGGACAGCCTGAAAGCGGTTTTAACGTTAGGGATGCGGACTAGCTCTATTGGTCAAAGCTTTGCGTTGGGGTATCGCTGCGCATTGCAACTATTGCTACCTGAGCTTGATTCCGCTCAATGGGCTGCGCTTTGCGTGAGTGAAGCTCAAGGGAATCATCCCAGACAAATACAAACAACAGTAGATGACCTAGGCATTGTTTGCGGTAAAAAAAGTTTTGTTAGTATGGCAGAACAAGCAAAGCAGCTAATTATTATTGCCAAAGCAGGTGAGATTGATGGGCGGCCATTACTGAAAGCAGTTTTAGTATCTCAAGATAATGAAAATGTGTGCTTTAAACCAATGCCCGACATTGGCATGTTGCCAGAGGTGAGTCATGGAACTATCGAGTTAAGTCATGCACAAGGTATGGTTTTATCGGGAGATGGGCATGTAGATTTTAGTAAGCGCTTTCGCTATATAGAAGATCTACATGTGCTAATGGCATTTACGTCTTTAATTTTATCTAAATCTACACGATCTCAATTAGAGCCTCGTATAATAGAAAAAAGCATTTTGTTAATCTCGGCAATTCTATCTCAAAAACCTCAGGACTCTTATTGGCAGCACCTTCATATATCAGCTTTGTTTGGTGAGTTTGAAATTCTGGTGGGCCTTTTTGAAAAAGGATTTCAATCCTTGTCTAATAATTTCACGGAAAGCTGGTACCGAGATAAAAAAGTATTCCTAATTGCATCTAAGGCTCGTTTGGCTCGTACCGAAAAAGCGCGGGCTTGGCTTGCTGATTCTATCTAATGGTAAAAATAATAGGCCTTACTATCTTAAGGCCTAGTTGTTGAATGTAATGTCGACTCATTTCGAATACCGAAACTGGATAATTCCCCCATTAGCGAAACGCTTCTACCGGTATTTTTAGGTAGTGTATTTGAAAGCGGCCCTAGACCTTGTTCATTCTCACCTATGGTTTGAAATACTTCGCTAATTTTAAATGTGTCTGGTGAAGTTGGGTCTTCTAAAATATCATTCTTGTCATTGTTTTTGGCCGTCATGCTTAAATGTGTTTTTTCCAATTCTTGTAAATCAATCTGATTTAAATTGATGCTTTGTGCTGTGGTACGTTTATAGCGATAAGTATTGCTGTAATCATAATGGTGGGGTGTTTCTTTAGCTTCGTCTACAGCGCCCAATAAATCATTTGAATAATAACCATCCATTGGCTCTATGGCAGAGCTTATTATTGGTAATAAAAATAGCCCTAAAAAAAGTGTCGTATTTTTCATGTGAATGCTCATATTACAATTAGGGTCTGGGAGTGCTTGTTAGAACACTTCCAGAGTATATCCCTTGGGTCGTGACCGTATCACCATTTGGAAACTGATGAACGCTTTGTTCCAAGATTAAATTAAAGGGCTCAGGTGTGACTTCTGTATTGCCTAGGCTGATGTTCTGAGCTTGTGTAGATTGAAGCTGCTCCGAATTTTTATTGTTTTGTTCTATAGTCGTAATCTGGTCTACTCCAGCGACATCTTCTTGAATTGCACTTATATCCCCACCAGCTGCAGTCGCCCCTAAAGCTCCTGGCAAATTTGAACCTTCCAAATCATTGGATTGCATTTTGGGTAAAGAAAATGATTCGGATGTGGAGCGGTTGTACCAATATGTATGGGAGTAATCCAGCCTTCTAGTATTTTCAGACGCTTCTAAAACAGCTGCATTTATGTCATTGCCATAATAATCTTCTCCAACGCGAACACTGTCCTCCGCTAGAGCAAACGGCAATATGGTAAGCGGTGCAAGTACAGCTACTACCTTGCAAAATCCAGAAGAAATACGTTCCATGATGGTGAGATCCAATTAGCTGTTGTTTTGTTATTTTTTGTAATTATGGCATCATGTGGGAACTTTTGGAAAGCCTTCGCTTCAAGTAACAGGCGTTGGCATATTGAGTCTAGAATGATAAAAATAATACTCAGTTTTTTTATTACATTTGTACTAATAAATAGCACTGGCTGTTTGCACATTTACCAGTCTCTTGGTCATAATTTTGGTGCTTACGTCTCAACTGTTTCTGGCAAAGAATACGATCAAGTCGCGAACCGCTGGGACTATGAGAATAAGGCGTTACTGTATGTGTATCGGCCGAATAGCCAATGGGCGGCGGATGAAATTGAAGCGCCTAGTTTTTACCTTGATGATGAGCGGGTTTTTAATATTCGTGCAAATGGTTATACCTGGTTTGAGTTGGAGCCAGGAGATTATGAAGTTGTTATGCGTCGCCCTTTAATGGGTTTGGAAGGTATAAAAACGGACAGTTTTGAATTTGACTTAAAGCGTATCGCTCAAATGAATCTTTCGGTGGAGGCAGATAAAGTATATTTTCTTCGCTATAGCGAGATAGATCCTCCTGCTGCCGAACATCAAACCATGACAGACGATATCGCTTTGGGTGATGGTCCCTTAATGCTGGTGGCTACGGAACTAGCTCATAATGAATTGCCAATAACACGTATGCTGCCTGATGGTGGCCGTTATATTAAATCTAAGGGGCCTTTGTCTGAAGATGAGCTGGAAGAAGTTTTTGATAGTCGGGTGATCGACCTAGATGAGGAAGAAGTACAAGATGAAAACACCATGAAATGGTGGTGGTAAAAAGGGGCTTTAATTTAAAGCCCCTTTTATTGTTAATTAATAATTGTTTTTAAGTACTGATTTAAATGTGTCTGTTGATTAGACGTTAGGAATAAACCTAACTTGGTTCTGCGCCACAATAAATCAGCAGCGGTTCTTACCCATTCGTGTTTAACCAAATAGTCTACTTCACAACGATATAGCCCGTGGCCAAAGTCCTCTCCCATATCTTCGCTTCTCTCAATATTATTTAAGAAAGTTAAGCACAGGGTTCCGTATGCATCTGCATAACGATTGATGACCTTTTTATCTAACCATAAAAAACGATTTTCCAGCTCTTCAATAAATCGAGTTTTTCCATTGGGGAAGTTTCCGCCGGGTAATGATTCTTTTTTTGTCCAAGGCTTTCCCATGTCTCCAAAGTGTTCGGCTATTTTTTCCATAGCTGCTTCGGCCAGCTTTCGATAGGTTGTGATTTTTCCACCAAAGACCGAAAGTATAGGCGCGTGACCGTTGTCACTCATCGCAAGAGTATAGTCTCTAGTGATAGCGGAAGGGCTATCCGACTCGTCATCACATAGTGGTCTTACTCCTGAGTAGCTCCAGATGAGGTCATCCTTATTTAAGCTTTGTTTAAAGTGGTCATTTGTTACCGTTAATAGGTAATCTATTTCTTTTTGGGAAATTTTTACTTCTGAAGGATTGCCACTAAATTCAACATCAGTGGTGCCGATGATAGAGAACTCTTCAAGATAGGGGATTACAAATACAATTCGTTTGTCTTCGTTTTGTAAAATAAAAGCTTCGTTACCGTCATAAATACGGGGAACAACAATATGGCTGCCTTTAATTAAGCGAATACCGTAAGGACTTTTTGATTGGGTATTTTCTTTTATGAATTTATCTACCCAAGGGCCAGCCGCATTCACTAATACCTTGGCGATCACTTGATACTGTTTACCTGTTTCAGTATTTTCCATTTGGCAGTGCCATTGACCGTTCACTTGTTTGGCGTTAATGCAGCATGTTTGATTGTGTATGTCGGCCCCTTTCTTTTTTGCTTGAAGTAAATTAGTGATGACCAATCTAGCATCGTCTACCCAGCAGTCGGCGTACTCAAAACCCTGTTTTATTTCGGTCTTAAGAGGTGAGCTACCATTGAATTTAACTTTTTTGGTTCCCTGGAGAGTCTTACGTTTACCAAGGCGGTCGTACATGAACAAGCCTGTTCTAATCATCCAGGCGGGTCTTAGGTGTGGGCGATGTGGCAGAATAAAACGCATCGGCTTAACTAAATGAGGGGCGTTTTTTAATAGTATTTCCCTTTCTTTTAGCGCTTCTCTTACTAATCTGAATTCATAGTGTTCAAGGTAGCGCAAGCCCCCGTGAATGAGCTTGCTGCTGGCCGAAGAGGTGGCCGAAGCAAAGTCATTTTGTTCACATAGATAAACCGATAATCCTCGGCCAGCGGCATCACTCGCAATACCTGCTCCATTAATGCCACCACCCACCACAATGAGATCGAATACTGTAGAAGTCATAATATAAAGTTCATATTTGTTATTTATGTTCGATACTATTCGCTTAAGAGTTCACAAACAAACATTTTAATAGGATAAATATTCTAATATGAACTTTAGTGTGGGTAATTACCGGTTTATTTACATATATGAAGGGTTACATTGTGCTCTTTAAGCTGCTGTTCAATAAAAGCGCTGGGCGCTGTGTCGGTGAAAACTTGATGTGCCTCTATGATATTACCCAGGCGGATAGTGGCATTGCGGCCAAATTTACTGTGGTCGGCAGCCAATAGAACTTGGCGAGAATTTTTAATAATGGCTTGTGAAACCCTTACTTCTTGGTAGTCGTAATCAAGTAGAGCGCCGTCTTCATCGATGCCGCTAATACCAAGGATGGCATAATCTACCTTGAATTGGTTGATGAAGTCCTCGGTACTTTGGCCAACAATTCCGCCGTCTTTTCTTACGCTGCCACTGGCAACGAGCACGTCAAATCCTTCTTTGGTACTTAATATTTTGGCGACATTGAGATTGTTAGTAATGACTTGCAGGCCTTTGTGATTCAGTAATGCCTTGGCAATCTCTTCAGTTGTAGTGCCTATATTGATAAACAAAGATGAGTAATCGTCTATGGTTTCGCATATGGCAGAGGCTATACGCTGCTTTTGCTCTTGTTGCATGACTCGGCGTTCGGAATAGGCGGCGTTACTAACACTGGTATTGGTAGCTCCCCCGTGATGGCGGCTAATTTGTTGCTTTTCTGCCAGTTCTTTTAAATCTCTGCGAATAGTTTGTGGTGTTACCTGGCAACGTTTAGCCAAATCTTCATTGCTAATGTACCCATGTTCTTTGGCCAATTTAAGAATTAAGTCATGACGGGCTTGCTTGGCCATATATTTAAATACCGATTGTGAAAGCTGAGATAATAGGTGTTTTGGTATGTTCGTTAATAAACATTTATTGTTCACTTATGTTTGCGCACTATAGAGAATAAAAGCGTTTAAATCACCTTTGCTGTATTTAGTTGTCCATGTAGTCAGGTAGATCTTATTAGGCATACCTCAAAATAAGCATTAACCCTAGTGTTCGCTCTAATGCGCCTTGCGGCTTCAGCATGATACAATCTCGCCATAAACCGGTTTATAGCCACATAAAAAATCATCGAGAGAACCCTCTATGACTGTGATCAAGCAAGAAGATCTAATTCAGAGTGTTGCAGATTCCCTGCAGTATATTTCCTACTATCATCCATTGGACTTTATTAAGGCCATGGAAGAGGCTTATCACCTTGAAGAGTCTCAAGGTGCTAAAGATGCCATTGCACAGATTTTAATAAACTCTCGTATGTGTGCCACCGGCCATAGACCTATTTGCCAAGACACCGGAATTGTCACCGTGTTTTTAACCATAGGCATGGATGTGCGTTTTGAAGATGCCACTATGGGTGTGGAAGATATGGCGAACGAAGGTGTACGTCGTGCTTATTTACTGCCTGACAACATTTTACGTGCGTCAGTATTGGCCGACCCAGATGGCAAGCGTGCTAACACAAAAGACAATACACCCGCTGTCATTCACACAAAGCTAGTGCAAGGTAATACTGTCGATGTGCATGTGGCAGCTAAAGGTGGTGGCTCAGAAGCTAAATCTAAGTTTGCCATGCTAAACCCATCTGATTCAGTAGTGGATTGGGTACTTGAGCAAATCCCTAAAATGGGAGCAGGCTGGTGCCCACCAGGAATGCTAGGTATAGGCATTGGTGGTACGGCTGAAAAAGCGATGATGATTGCTAAAGAAGCATTACTTGAGCCAATTAATATTAAAGAACTTCAACAACGCGGAGCGCAAACTCGTTCTGAAGAGTTACGTTTAGAGCTGTATGAGAAAGTGAACAAATTAGGTATTGGGGCTCAGGGTCTGGGCGGTTTAACGACCGTATTGGATGTAAAAGTAGCCGATTACCCTACTCACGCAGCCAACAAGCCTGTGGCCATTATTCCTAACTGTGCAGCAACTCGCCATGCGCATTTTGAATTGGATGGTTCTGGTCCTGCCAAGCTGGAAGCGCCAAAATTAGAAGACTGGCCTGAGATTTCTTGGGAAGTGGGTGAGAGCGTTCGCCGTGTAGATTTAAACACCGTTACTCGTGAAGACATGGCTGACTGGAAAACGGGTGAAACTATTTTGCTAAACGGCAAAATGTTAACCGGCCGAGATGCTGCCCATAAGCGCATGGTCGATATGATCTCCAAAGGTGAAGAGCTACCGGTTGATCTTAAAAATCGCTTTATTTACTACGTGGGACCTGTTGATCCTGTGCGTGATGAAGTAGTGGGGCCTGCTGGTCCAACGACTGCTACACGAATGGATAAATTCACTCGTACCATATTAGAAAAAACTGGTTTAATGGGCATGATTGGTAAAGCCGAGCGTGGCGATATTGCCATTGAAGCGATTAAAGACAACAAGGCTTCTTATCTAATGGCCGTTGGTGGTGCTGCGTATTTAGTATCACAAGCAATTCGTAATGCTGAAGTAGTGGGTTTTGCCGACCTAGGTATGGAAGCTATTTATGAATTTGATGTTGTAGACATGCCTGTAACTGTTGCAGTGGATGTAAACGGTGTCTCTGTTCATAAAACGGGTCCTCAGGAATGGTACGCAAAAATTAATGCTAAAGAAATTAGCTAGTTTTTAAGTGTCGTTAATGAAAAAAGCAGCCTCTTTAGGCTGCTTTTTTTGGTTTAAGCCAACTTCAATATAACGAGAAATAGTGAGTGGCTGCATATTCGTCCGTTCTTTTGAATGTGTGCTGTAATTAAACTTAGTTGTTTTGAATGGCGTTCATACTTCTTCTCTTTCAAAGGAGAGACCCAAGTGATTGAGCTTTATCGCCAGCAATGTGTAGCGTGCAGGGTAGGTGAGCCTACTCTAACTTCGAATGAAATAGAGGGTCTGAATAAGCAACTCCTTGATTGGGAGGTATTGGATGACTTGGGTATATTGAAACTTAGGCGAGAATATTCTTTTGATGATTTTGTAGGTGCATTGGCATTTACCAACCGAGTGGGTGAGCTGGCTGAAAGCATTAATCATCATCCGGACATACTTACTCAGTGGGGCAAGGTTACACTTACTTGGTGGAGTCATAAAATAAAAGGTTTGCATCAAAATGATTTTGTCATGGCTGCAAAATCAGATGAATTATTTTAGCCTCGTTAATTTGTGTGACTTAATGCTCTAGACGCAGGCTGTTTACAATTAACGCACGTCCTTCGCAGCCATGGGTGCTGACGCTAATGCTCCAGTTTTCCTTCATCGCAGTTAAAGCCAGCATGAAACGCCGATTAGCAACGGTATCGTATTCGCTATAAACCCTGAAAATATTAGAAACTTTTCCTCCGCATTTATGTGCCTTATTACGAGCGTAAATGTCAAAGGGTGCTTCTTCATCGTCTTCCTGTTGCTCGATACCTGTAATTAATAATCCACTGACGACCTTGTCTTCTGTCCACCCTGTTAGGGTAATAAAAAATAGAAAAAGACAAATTACGCCTTTGTTCATTGTTTAACGAGTCCTTTTATAAAGTACATGATCCCTAATTAAGGTGTTCGGCCAGTTAGTTAAAAACTGTAGCGTGTTTTCGTTCTGAACTGGATAGTTTTAATAGCACAGTGATAGACATGAGCTATGCTTTTAATTAAATGATTGGCGACAGTGGATGATGCCAGGGATGAAGAGGGAATACAGACAGAGCTCTGTGATAAGTGTAAATTTATTGGCGCTAGTGGGCTTTCTTTGCGCTAGTTTGTCGGCGCTTACCTGTGCCGAAACCCGCATGGTCAATTCTGAATTACCCGACCTAGATGCTCCTCCCAGTCAGTATGCAGGCTTCTCTCGTCTACTTGATGACGAAAGCATTATGGTGCCTGAAGAGTTACTAGATATTAGCAAAGACGTTAAGCGTATTGCCTTTTACCATAATGGTGATCGCCTGCACCGTAAAATCCCTAAACAAGTTCACCTCATGATTGAAAACAAGCTCTTTGGCAAGTTCATGGGGCTTGGTCGTTTTGAAGTGATTGATTGTATTGAGTGTCGAACTACCCGCGTTAATTTCGAAGATTCCCGTATGCATATTAGTCAAAGTGCGCAAAGCAATCAGGATTTAAGGTCGTTATCGAAAGTTGTGCGTGTCGATGCCTTTATGTTGTGGAGCGCTAGCATGCATGAAAATAAATTTACCATAAATTTAAGAATGGTTAGTTCAAGAAGCAACGAAATATTATGGCTTAAGGAATACGTTAAAAAAACCACGCGTCAGCAGGAAGAGCTAGAATTTGAAAGCATAGAGATGGAGTTTGTGGTGAGTGCATGGGGCTTAGGAGCTGAGCGAGAAGGGGTGGCTACAACGGCAGACGCTGAACTAAGTGGTGTGACGGGCTTTGGCTTGCGTCGTCGAGAATACACCAGTTTAAATAAGGATATTGAATACAGTTTAGGGGTGGAATATTTTAAAAACTTTTCATCAACCGATGAGTTCAGTGTGAGTGGTATAAATCTAGAAGGAAGGATATTTGTCAATATAGAAGCCATGAAAAATTGGGTTAAAACCAAAGCTTATCTTGGTGTTGGGCAAGCATTCTTTAGTGGTAGTCATGGCTTAATGCTCAAATTCGGTTTGGAATTTCCTTTTGTAACTAATGGGTTTATGGCGCTCGGCGCGGTTTACTTGGTGCCAGAAGAAGTTGAATGGGACAGTGATGCCAATTACGAAGACAGTTCTGAGTTTGGCGGTTCGGGCTTGGATTTAACTCTGGGCTATCGATTTTAAGGTAATTTTATGAAAATCATATTTTTAATTGCCATTATTTTTTTAAGTGCTTGCTCTATTGGTCAGTTTGAAATGGAGCAAGATCCATTTGCTAAGCAGGCCCCTGATAACATAAATAAAACTGACTTGGATAAAGAAGCAGATTATGCCAAGAAAAATCATGGCATTGTCAATATTCACCGCCATGGCCCGGGGTATGACGTAATGTTAATGCTGAATGCAGGTGAGAGTGACATTATTTTTAGCATGGATATGGCTCAAGGCAGCGAAACTTTCATGCCAGAAGTTAGGGAGCAAGCTCGACTTCAATCTGACTTTAATGAGAAGACTGAAATATCAGAAGATGGTGAACCCAAAACCAACAGTGAACGAATAAAAGAAGAAGATATATTTTTTAACAAAAAGGCATTGAGTTTATTTTCAGAGGCAACCAAACACATATTAAGTGCACAGGCTCTATTTTATCGTAAAGCATATTGGAAAGCTCTAGAAGAAACTAATATGGCCATGTCTCTAGTGCCATCATCGGCCCAGGCTTATGCCTTGAAGGGCAGTATTTATTATAAAATGGGTCGTAAGAAAGATGCGAAAATATCCTGGAAAAAAGCCTTTCAGTTAGATCCTTCTTTAACAGACGTTAAAGAAAGTTTGAAGCTCGTTAATTAGGTACAGAAACTATGATGTTAAATCGCCTTTTATTGCCGATTTATATGATTATTCTAATGCTCTCGGATTTCTCTTTAGGGGCGGATCCTATAGAGGTGTTGACCAAAAAAGATGATTTAGAAGAGATTCAATTAAAATCACAACTAGAAGATCGATTGGCAAGGGATATACAAGCTTATTTGGGGGGGAATCGTTTTATTATTAATGTGGATGTTACCTTGCAAAAAATTCGCCAGGTGATTAAGCAAAAATTAAATACCAATAAATCGTCTGAAAACTATCGTCGTGAGCAGACTTATCCAAGAATTCAGTTTCCAAATCAAGCCAAAATTGAAGATGAAGAAATCGAGGCCAATTTACCTGGTCTTTTATATGTAGAGGTCCCTGCGGATAAAGAAAAGGATGCTGAATTGGCTTTTATGCGAGAGCAAATTAAACGCTTACAGAATCAACAGTCTCAGCCGCGCTGGAATGGCTCCAAAGAAGAGGGGGAGAGAGACGGGCAAATTGAAAGAACAGTGGGTGTTTTTAATAGAATTGTAAAACTGCGTATTAGTTTGATTGTTGAGGAAAGCATAAGTCAGGAGCAAGAGGGTTTTTTACGTAACTTAATTTATCAGAAAGCAGCTTTGAATGATTTGAGAGGCGATGAATTAAAGATTATGCGCACGGAGTTCTCAAAACTCCCTGAACCTGTGCTGGACGTGAAGCCTGTTGGGATAGGGCAAAGTTGGATGGATGAGAACTTTAGCTCACTAGTGCTGGGCTTGCTGTCTTTTTTGGCATTGCTGTTATTGGTGCTAATTGTTATGTCTATGCGAAAAAAACCCGAAGAATCATTGAATAAGTCAACTAACGAAAATTTTCAAGATCAACCTAATAAAATAGTTGCCAATGATCCGGTTGAGAATGAAGAAGTAAATAAAAAGTATTTAATGCAAAAAACACGTCAGGAGATAATATCATTAGGTTTGGGGCAGCCTCAACATGTTCAGTTTGTAATGGATCAATTGAGTGCTCAACAAGAAAAGATTTCCATGGTGGCCTCCCTGTACAAGGTTTTGGGGCGTAGTTTGTTCCGTTCGATATTTCCTAATGTAGATCAGATAAAACTTCAAAATGTTATGGCCCAGCTGGCAGATCAGCCACCAGACGAAGAACAGCAGCAAAGAGATGTGCAAGATTTTTATTTGTTGTTGCAGCAAAGAGTTCAAAATACAGAAGCAAAACAGGCCCATCCATTTGAGTTTTTAAGCAGCCTAAATGACTCACAGGTTTTGTATTTAATTCAGCATGAAGATGTGCGTATTCAGGCCTTAGTCGTGAGTCAATTGGATTCAGGTCAGGGTGCCCGAGTATTGAATCGAGTGCCTAATAAAGCACAGGCACAGGTTATTGCAGAGCTTGGGCAGTTTGAAACCTTTCCCTTGGATACTTTTCAAGATGTGGCTGATCGCCTAGCAAAATTGGCGCAGCAGGTTCCCAGCTTTGAAAATGTTAATGCAGATGGATTGAGTATGCTCATTAATATGCTGGATAACATGAGTTCGGCAGAGGAAGCTAAAGTGCTTAGGCGCTTAAAGCAGGATAAACCGGATAGTTTTTATCGTCTTCGTCAGCAGTATTTTACTTTCTCTGATTTAAGCAAAACTCCTCGCCAAATTCTTAGTAACGCTTTGCGCGAAGTTGAGCGAAATAATATTGGGCGCGCATTATGTAATACCCCTGATGAATTTAAGTTACATGTATTGTCATCGCTTACACCTAAGCTTAAAGCAATGGTAAGGGAAGACTTGAAACGAAGTGAAGGTCGGCTGGGCTCAAAAGAAATTGACCATGCACGTCGCGCGATTGTGCAAAAACTTCGTGAATACATTAATACAGGGGAATTTTCTATGGCCCAGTTGCAGCAAGGAAAACGGGTAGAGCCTTCGTGATGAGTGTTTGTTTTTTATTTGAACAAGAAAAATCTAGGGAGCTGAATATTCATGATTAGTTTTAGTACCTTGTTTGGCATAACCGCAGGCGTTGGTTTGTTTATTGCGGCAGTGGTGAGCAGTACCGATAACTACATGATGTTTGTTAGTGTGGCCAGCGGCATGATGGTGGTTGGCAGTACGTTTGCCGCTTCATTAATTAGCTTTAGTTTTATGGAAGTCACGCACGCTATTAAGGCTATGTTTCAAACTATTCTCGCAGGTAATACCAGTCAGGGTCATTTGTCAGACCTAGTAAAGCGCTTCATGGAATTAAGCGATACTTATCGTGACGGAGGCATAAGTGCTCTTGAGGACTGTCAAACCAAGGCCGAAAAGAAAGATCCATTAATGGCCTTGGGAATCGAGCTGATGGGCTCTGGGTATAAACAAGCAGATATACGGGTGATCATGGGAGATGCCATGGATAGTCACTGGCAGCGTCAAAGTCTAGAAGGAAAGATTCTGAATACTATGGGGGTGTATGCACCCGGTTTTGGCATGGTGGGTACAATAGTGGGCCTTATTATCATGCTAGATAACATGGGGGGTGACATGGCTAATTTAGGTAAGGGCTTGGCACTTGCGCTTATTACCACTCTTTATGGGGTATTGCTGGCCAACCTTTTGTTTAAACCCACCGCCGCTCAGGTAACGGAAAAACAAGAGCAAGAGTATTTTCGTCATGAAATGATTACCGATGGCTTTGTGCTATTGGCCGATAAAAAAGACTCTTTACTGATTCAGGACCGGCTTAACGCTTACATTAAGCCCAGCAGACGATACCAGCCTGTGGATAACGAAAAGTGAATGGCATGGCTGAAAATCAACTACGGTTGATTCATGAGTAATAAAACCGGTAAGCGAGGGCTGAGGCGTCGCCGCCAAACTTTTGATGCCGATGGTGAAGGTTGGATTGTGACTTATGCCGATGCCATTACCTTATTACTGGCCTTCTTTGTGATGATTCTTTCCGTGAGTGATTTAAATCAGGGAAAGGTAGAGGCTTTAACAGAAGGGCTGGCTGATGCCATGTCCAGTGATAAGCCGTCCACCCCTTTTAGTGACATAAAGAAAGAACTGGATGACATTATTAATCAGCATGATATGGGGGGTAATGTCAGTGTTAATATCGATTCTAAGGGAGTGAAGGTGGAGTTTTCCAACTTTTCTCTTTATGACTCAGGTAGTGCCGCCATTAAGGCAGAGGCTTTGCCCATGCTTAGTGAGGTGAGCAAGGTTATTGCGGCGACTACCGATACCAGTCACCTGGTTGAGATAGAAGGGCACACAGATGATGTGCCTATCCGCAGTGCTCGATTCCCCTCAAATTGGGAGTTAAGTTCTTCACGAGCCAGTAATGTGGTGAAGTATTTACTGGGCAAGGGCATAGACAAGGGGCGCTTAAAAGCCTCGGGTTATGCTGATTCTCGCCCTAAACAGGTGCTAGAACCGGGTCAGAAAATGGATAGTGGTAAGCGTGCGGCTAATCGGCGCGTGGTAATCTATGTACGCCGCTATTAATAATATTGAACGCATGATCTATAGCCTGACCAATTTGGTGCGTTATCGGTTATTTTTTAACACTTGATCCATTTTGGATAAGACTTTCCTCGATGATTCAGGTAAACTGCAACGCCATCTAATTCTTCAAATCCAACACATTTATTCGGATTCACCAGTTTATGTCGACTCGTTTTATTTTCGTCACAGGTGGCGTTGTCTCCTCATTGGGCAAAGGCATCGCTTCAGCATCTCTAGGCGCTATTTTGGAGGCCCGTGGTCTGAATGTGACCATGCTAAAACTGGACCCCTATATTAATGTAGACCCAGGTACCATGAGTCCTTTTCAGCATGGTGAAGTGTTTGTTACCGAAGACGGTGCTGAAACCGACCTTGACCTTGGGCATTACGAACGTTTTATTCGCACCACGATGTCTAAACGTAATAACTTTACAACGGGCCTTATCTACATGGAGGTTATTCGTAAAGAGCGTCGCGGTGACTACCTAGGTGGCACAGTTCAGGTCATTCCACATATTACCGATGAAATTAAGCGTCGAGTATATGAAGGCGCTGAAGGCGCTGACGTGGCATTGGTAGAAATTGGTGGAACCGTAGGTGATATTGAGTCCCTTCCTTATTTGGAAGCGGTTCGTCAGCTTAAGTTGGAGCTAGGCAGTAAGCGTGCTTTGTCTATGCACCTAACTTTGGTGCCTTATATCGCCACAGCAGGTGAGACTAAAACTAAGCCCACCCAACACAGTGTTAAAGAATTGCGTTCTATCGGTCTTCAGCCTGATATCCTTATTTGTCGTTCCGATCACCGCATTGACTCAGGTTCGTTGCGCAAGATTGCTTTGTTTACCAACGTTGAAGAGCGTGCAGTTATTCCGTTGGAAGATGCAGATACTATTTATCGCATTCCTTCGCTGCTTAAAGAAACAGGTCTCGATGATTACGTTATCGAGAAATTTGGCCTTGAGTGTGATGAGGCCGATTTGTCCGAATGGGATGCCGTGGTAGATGCCAAGCTTAACCCTGAAAATGAAATTAACATCGCCATGGTTGGTAAATACATGGAGTTGTTGGATGCTTATAAATCCCTCATTGAAGCCATTGATCATGCCGGCCTTAAGAATCGCACTAAAGTAAAAATTGAATATATTGATTCAGAAATCATCGAGCGTGATGGTTGCGGTATCCTTGAAGGCAAAGATGCCATTCTAGTTCCGGGTGGTTTTGGCCATCGTGGTGTGGAAGGTAAAATTCGTACAGTTCAATATGCCCGTGAAAACAAAGTGCCTTATTTAGGTATTTGTTTAGGTATGCAATCGGCAGTGATCGAATTTGCTCGTAATGTATGTGGTTTACCCGATGCCCACAGTACTGAATTTAATTTGAACACTCCTGATCCTGTTGTGGGTCTAATTACTGAATGGACCACATCGGAAGGCGATACTGAGCAGCGCTCTGAAGCCTCTGATCTTGGCGGTACCATGCGTTTAGGTGGTCAAGAATGCCGTCTAACAGAAGGTACTTTATCTGCAGATGCTTATGCTAGTGAAACCATTCTTGAACGTCACCGTCACCGCTATGAAGTAAACAACAACTATCTAGAAGTGCTTGAGAAAAATGGCTTGCGTATTGCCGGTCGTTCTATGGATGGCAATTTAGTTGAAGTAGTTGAAGTGGTTGATCACCCATGGTTTGTGGCTTGTCAGTTCCACCCAGAATTTACTTCAACCCCACGTGATGGTCACGGCCTGTTCACGGCGTTTATCGCTGCGGCGAAAAAACAAGCTGGTGTTGCTTAAAACAAAATTCGAACAAATTATCATATTAATTCGTTATTATTTTACTGGAGACAGAGTTTACTATGTCTAATATCGTCGATATTAAAGCTCGTGAAGTTATGGATAGCCGCGGCAACCCTACGGTTGAAGCAGATGTATATTTAGAAGGTGGATTTTTCGGTACTGCTTGTGCGCCTTCAGGTGCTTCAACTGGTTCTCGCGAAGCGCTTGAGCTACGTGATGGCGACAAATCTCGCTACCTTGGTAAAGGCGTTTTAAAAGCAGTTGCCAACATTAACGGTGCTATTAAAGACGCGATCTTGGGCATGAATGCCATTGATCAACGTGCACTTGACGACAAGATGCTTGAATTAGATGGCACTGAAAATAAAGCGACTTTAGGTGCTAATGCTATTCTAGCGGTGTCTCTAGCTGCTGCTAAGGCTGCTGCTCAAGCAAAAGGTGTTGAATTATATGAGCACATTGCTGACTTAAACGGCACTTCTGGCCAGTACAGTATGCCGTTACCAATGATGAACATTCTTAACGGTGGTGAGCACGCTGATAACAATGTAGATATTCAAGAATTTATGGTTCAGCCAGTAGGCTTTACTTCTTTCAGCGAAGGCTTACGTGCTGGCGCTGAAATTTTCCACACTCTAAAGAAAGTACTTCAAGAAAAAGGTTTAAGTACTTCTGTAGGTGATGAAGGTGGATTTGCTCCAAACCTTGATTCAAATGCTCATGCGTTAGCCATGATCAAAGAAGCGGTTGCTCTTGCTGGTTTTGAATTGGGTAAAGACATCACCCTTGCTTTGGATTGCGCTGCTTCTGAATTCTATAAGGATGGCAAATACGACCTTGCCGGTGAAGGTAAAGTATTCAGTGCTGAAGAGTTCTCTGATTATTTAGCTGAGCTATGTAACCAATACCCAATCGTTTCTATTGAAGATGGTCAGGATGAGTCTGATTGGGCTGGTTGGAAATATCAAACAGAAGTGTTGGGCGATAAAATTCAGTTAGTTGGTGATGATTTGTTTGTAACCAACACAAAAATATTGAAACGCGGAATTGATGAGAAAATTGGTAACTCTATTCTTATTAAGTTCAATCAAATCGGTTCACTAAGTGAAACACTAGAGGCCATTAACATGGCTAAAGAAGCTGGTTTCACGGTTGTGATTTCTCATCGCTCAGGTGAAACGGAAGACACGACTATTGCCGATTTGGCAGTGGGTACATGTGCTGGTCAAATTAAAACCGGTTCATTGTGTCGCTCTGATCGTATTTCAAAATACAATCGCTTGCTTCGCATCCAAGAGCAGTTGGGCGATAAAGCTGTATATAACGGCTTGAAAGAAGTGAAAGGTCAGGCTTAATATCTGAGCTGCGAATATCAGCTTAAATGTAAGATATACAAAAGGGAAACGATGTTTCCCTTTTGTATATCTGCCCTAGAGTAAAATAGGGAATATATAAATAATCTTGTCTTGCCATATAATAAATAACGATGAACAACGGTTATTTTGTGAGAGTTAATAATAATAAAAATGCCAGCCGAAACTTCTTACAAACAAATACTTAAGCAGCATGGATGGAAGCCTTTGTCCGTGATGATATTTGTATGGCTTATGTATCAGTTATGGTTTGACCAAACCGGTATTTTTGCCAATATCTCCATGAGAGATCAAATAGAAAACCAGCGGGAAATTAATATCGCCAAGCAAGCTCGTAACCAGGTATTGCTTGAAGAAATTAATTCCTTGAAGTCTGGTATGGGAAGTATTGAGTCTAAGGCTCGAAAAGAATTGGGAATGATCAAAAAAGACGAAACCTATTTTATCGTCGTAGAGAAAAATAAAGGTCCTAAAAAATGACTTTGCCTTTATATGCTGTGGTGCCAGCAGCGGGTGTAGGCGCGCGAATGAAAGCAGACCGTCCTAAGCAATACCTCTTGTTGCAAAACAAAACCATATTAGAGCATACCCTGGAAAAACTTTTAGAGTTCAGCGAGCTAAAAGAAATCGTTTTATCTGTCAGTAAAGATGATGCTTACTTTTCAGCTCTGTCTATTAAAAGTAACCCCAAAATTACTATTTGTGACGGTGGCAAAGAACGTTTTCACTCCGTATTGAATGGGCTTAAAACACTGCTAGATAAAGGCGTTGGGCGTGATGCCTGGGTTATGGTGCACGATGTTGCTCGTCCTTGTATTCGGTTGCAGGATTTAAAAAATTTATTTGTAAGTGCCTGTGATCAAGGCGTTATTTTAGGTCAACCGGTCCGCGATACCATGAAACGCTCAAATGACAACGGGATGATAATTAGTACCGTGGATAGGGCTCACCTGTGGCATGCATTAACGCCGCAATTAGCGCCTTTAGGCATTTTATATGATGCTATTTCCAAAGCCATAGCTGATGGCGTAAATATCACTGACGAAGCCTCAGCATTAGAATATGTGGGGTTATCGCCAAAGATGTTGGCTGGCCATCCAAGCAATATAAAAGTGACCCAACCAGAAGACTTGGAAATGGCCAATGCTTTTCTGATGTTAAACAATGCGAATGCTCCTTCACGAGAAATAAAATAATGCCTTATAGAATTGGTCACGGATTTGATGTTCATAAATTCTCAGAAATAAAGCCAAAATCTGCAGTCATTATTTGCGGGGTATCGATCCCTTATGAAAGCGAACTTGTTGCTCATAGTGACGGAGATGTTGCATTACATGCTTTAAGTGATGCGTTATTGGGTGCTGCTGCGCTTGGGGATATTGGCCATCATTTTCCCGATACAGATCCAGTCTTTGCAGGAGCCAATAGCCGAGATTTATTGCGTCAGGTGATGCAAAGTGTTGGCGAAAAGTTCTACACGGTATTGAATGTGGATATCACTATCATGGCGCAAGCTCCCAAAATGGCCCCTCATATTGAAGCCATGCGTCACAATATTTGTCAGGATTTAAATGTGTCTATTGATCAAGTAAATGTTAAGGCAACCACCACAGAAAAATTAGGGTTTGTTGGCCGTAAGGAAGGTATTGCTGTTGAAGCTGTTGCCATGTTAAAGCGCATAGAGAGGACTGGTCTATGACAGAATTTACTGAAAGCTGGCCAAGAGCTTATCCAGAACTGGATATGACAGGGCAATTTCGGGTACACGATGAAGACTTCCAAGTAACTGAGTTAAGTAACCGAACCTTAAAAAAAACCGGTCCACATCTCTTTTTGTTTATTGAAAAAAAGGGGGCTAATACTCACTGGCTGGCCCGAAAGATAGCTGATCATGCTCATCTTGATTTGAAAGATGTGGGTTACGCCGGTTTGAAAGATCGCCATGGTGTCACCCGACAATGGTTTAGTTTACCAGTGAAAGATAAGGCCCCAGACTTATCACACTTGTTTTCCAAGGATGAATTTACACTATTAAGCCAGGGTTATTATGGCGTTAAGCTAAAGCGTGGCGCTCTGGGTGGGAACCAGTTTCGCCTAGTGGTTCGTAATATAAAAGGGGATAGACAAAAAATAGAGCAGCGTCTGGAATTAATTCGTCAAAGAGGTGTGCCTAATTATTTTGGTCCCCAGAGATTTGGGAATAATTTTGAAAACCTGAATCAGGCTAAGAATATGTTTGAATCAGGTAAGCGTCCGCGTAATAAACAAAAAGGTTCCATGTATATATCGGCAGCGCGTTCATATCTATTTAACGAAATGTTATCAAAGAGAATTGGGCAGGGCTGTTGGGATCAACCCATAGCGGGGGAAGTTTTTGGCTTTGCAGGCAGCTTACGTGGATTTAGCCAGGAAAATACCAGTGAAGAGAGACAACGCTGGCGCTTAAATAAAATACATCCTACCTGTGCGTTATGGGGTAAAAACGAATCCCTTTCTACTTCTGATTTACTGAATATTGAAACCTCAGTGGCAGATAAAAACAAGATATTTAGCGATGGTTTAATTAGCAAAGGCTTAAAGCAGGAAAGGCGGGCTAGCCGTATGCTTATTCCTGATTTATTTTGGATGTGGCAAGACGATAATTTGGTGCTGCGTTTTTCTTTAGCTTCAGGGTATTTTGCTACATCTTTACTGAGAGAGTTAGGCGAGATACAAGAGGCTCCTCGTGAATTTAGGCCTGAGCAGCTACAGGGAAAAGATTAATGGAATTGCTATTAAGTAATGACGACGGTGTGCATGCCCCTGGGCTAGTCATGCTAGCCAAGCACTGCAAGGAAGCCGGATTTAATATTCAGGTCGTGGCACCAGATAGGGATAGAAGTGGTGTGAGTAATTCTTTGACACTAGATAGTCCATTGCACCCGATACATCTAGAAAATGGTTTTATCAGTGTTAACGGTACGCCTACAGATTGTGTGCACCTGGCTATTAATAGTCTGTGTGATCCTGTTCCAAAAAGAATTATTGCTGGTATTAATTCTGGGGCAAACCTTGGTGATGATGTGCTTTATTCAGGAACAGTGGCAGCTGCCATGGAAGGGCGGTTTTTAGATATTACGCCTATAGCAGTATCGTTAGTGGGCAAACAGCATTTTGATACGGCTGCAAGGGTAACGCTTGAGCTACTTCCTCAGCTGGAAAAATTGAATATAGCTAAGCGTACTGTGATTAATATTAATGTTCCAGATGTTCCTTATGATCAATTAAAGGGAATTGAAATTACTCGCTTGGGTCATAGAGAGCGCAGTGATAACCCGGTTAAAACCCAAAACCCAAGGGGTAAGGAATGTTACTGGATTAGCGCTGCTGGCCCTGCTGCCGATGGTGGCGAGGGCACTGATTTCCATGCAGTAGCTCAGGGGAAAGTGTCAGTGACGCCAATACATGTGGATATGACATCTTATGAAACTTTGAATAGTTTGAAAGGTTTAACATTGTGACCCCATTGCAGTTACAGGGTATTGGCATGACCAGCCAGAGAACAAGGGACCGTTTGGCGGCACGCCTAATTGATCAGGGCATTCAAAACAAGGATGTACTAGATGTGATGGCCAACACCCCGCGCCATATCTTTGTAGATGAAGCCTTAAGTCATCGAGCTTATGAAGATACCGCTTTACCAATTGGTTTTGGTCAAACTATTAGTCAGCCTTATATCGTTGCCAAAATGACAGAGCTGCTCATTAAGACAGGTCCGTTGGAGTCTGTATTAGAGATTGGTACCGGTTGTGGTTATCAGACTCTAGTGTTATCTCAATTAGTAAACCGAGTCTATAGTGTCGAGCGCATTGAGGCCTTGCAAGCCAGAGCAAAAAAACGGCTGTCCCTATTGCAGGTAAATAATGTGAAATTTAAGCATGCCGACGGTAACTGGGGCTGGCCAGAAGAAGGAACGTTTGACGCCATATTATCAGCCGCGGCCCCCGAAAGTATTCCACCAGAGTTAATCAATCAGTTAAATGTAGGTGGTCGTTTAATTATCCCTGTGGGTAAAGGGGATGATCAAAAACTGACTCTCGTCACGCGTGAAGAGAGTGGATATAAAAAGAAAATACTAGAAGCAGTTAAATTTGTGCCCATGTTAAGTGGCACCAAAAAGCTGGAAGCGTAAGCGGCAAATTATTAGAAGGTTAGATCCATGTTGAATTTTTTAAAAGGTATGGCAATGGGGGCGGCGGACGTTGTGCCTGGGGTCTCGGGTGGAACCATTGCACTTGTTACCGGGATATATGAACGTCTCATTGGCGCCTTACAGAGCATTGGCCCTAATACATTGGTCTGCCTTTATAAAAAGGGGTTTAAAGAAGCTTGGCAACAAATAGACGGCACTTTTTTGTTAAGCCTATTTTCTGGCATATTAACCAGTATTCTCTTGTTTGCTCAAATTCTTCATTATGCGATTGAACATTTCCCCATGTTTATTTGGCCATGTTTTTTTGGTTTGGTGTTGGCTTCGGCTATTTATGTAAGCAAAGAGGTGGGGACTTGGAATTGGCAGCGGCTGGCTATGTTAGGTTTAGGGACGGGGTTTGCCGCAATGATAAGCCTTTCGGCGGCCACTCAAATTGACGTAACGCCCATGACGCTATTTTTATCGGGCTGTTTGGCTATATGCGCGATGATACTACCGGGGATTTCAGGCAGCTTTATTCTCTTGCTACTAGGTATGTATGCCCATGTTATAGGGGCCGTTAAATCACTTGATATCGTTACTCTGGTTATTTTTGCGAGTGGTTGTGTCGTTGGCCTTATGTTGTTCTCAAGATTTTTGGCGTGGATATTGGCTCATTACAAACAGGCTACTTTGGCTTTGTTAACCGGCTTTATGCTGGGGGCTCTGATTAAATTATGGCCTTGGAAGGAAGTTCTGGAGTATCGAATTAATAGTGCTGGTGAGTCAATCCCGTGGTTAGAGGCCCCTATTGTCCCTTGGTTACACTCTGACCCACAGTGGGCAGTCGTTAGTTTGAGCGCAATATTTGGTTTTTCCTTGGTATTAATTCTAGAGCGCACGTTGAATACTAAGAAATAGATTGAAAAACAACCAGGAGTTAACCCTTTTAAAACACGTTTTACATTATTAGTTCACTTAAAAGGTGTGCAAAAAATTGGCAAATGCCAACCTAGTGTATTAGAAGTGTTAAGTTCAGCATTTTTTTAGAAGAAATTTGAATTTTAAGATACATTTTGATAATTGATCTAACTAAAAAAGTAATAAAAAGCGGATGTTTAAAAATTGTTAATCTCTGAGCGTCAAAAAATCCGACATATTAGATTGGGTAACTTCACATCAAGGTCTTTTTTGATCTTGTTTGCCCTATTGTGTCTGAATGGCTGTAGTGGTTTTGTCTCCGTTGAAGCAAAATTTGACTCGGGAGCGGGCGCCAGAGTTGGCAATAAATTTCACGTAGTTCAAAAGAGTGAGACCCTTTTCTCATTGGCTTGGCGCTATGGGTGGGACTATAAGTCGTTAGCAAGTGCTAACTCCATTAACTCACCTTATGTTATTCACCCTGGACAAAAGCTACGGGTAAGCCGATCAGAAGCGCAAAAGTATGTTTCAGCTAAAACCAGAAGCAAAAATTTGACAAACACACCTAGCTCCACTTCCAAGTCATTAGCAAGTGCCCGAAAAAGCAGTCAAAAGACGACTAAAGTGTCTCAAGGTAGTTCTAAGTCGCCAAAACAGTGGGGTAAGGCCACAAGTCCGAGGTGGACATGGCCTGCCAAGGGTAAGCTAATCGCCAAATTTTCAGCTAAATCACCTGCCAATAAGGGGATTGATATTGCCGGAGGGTTAGGGGAATCTGTAACTGCAGCAGCGGCAGGATCCGTGGTCTACGCAGGTAGCGGACTTCTTGGATATGGCAATCTGGTAATCATAAAACACAACGAGCAATACCTCAGTGCTTACGCACATAATAAGCGCTTGTTAGTGAAAGAAAGCCAGAAAGTAAAAGCCGGACAGACCATTGCTGAATTGGGTTCAAGTGGCACGGACAAGGTTAAATTACACTTTGAAATTCGTCGCCAAGGGAAACCAGTAGACCCAATGTTATATCTGCCAAGGGCGAAAAATTAAGTTTCGCCCGGGTGGTGGGGACTTAATCTTTTATTCTTTTTGTTGTTAGTTTGATTAGTTTTTAATTCTTGGAATGACTTTTGAATAGTTAAAGACTGTGACGACATAATAACAATGATACTTGGCGGGGCAAGCTATGGCGGTTAAAAAGGAATTACAAAATAAAGAAGTAGAGTCGGATTTGGCGGTGGCGGAAGTCAAAACCAAGAAAACAGTCAAAAAAGTGGAAACGGAGAAAATAAGCCCTATTGGTAAGGATACTGAATCGCAGAAGAACCTAGATGCTACTCAGCTATATCTGAACGAAATTGGCTTTTCACCATTACTCACTCCTGTAGAGGAAGTGCATTTTGCGCGCTTGGCTCGAAAAGGTGACGAAAAAGGCCGCAAGCGAATGATTGAGAGTAATTTGCGCCTAGTGGTGAAAATTGCTCGCCGTTACGTTAACCGTGGCCTAACTCTACTTGACCTTATTGAAGAGGGTAATCTTGGCTTAATACGCGCCGTAGAGAAATTTGACCCAGAGCGTGGTTTTAGATTTTCAACGTACGCCACCTGGTGGATTCGTCAAACTATCGAACGGGCCATCATGAATCAAACCCGTACGATTCGCTTGCCTATTCATGTGGTTAAAGAACTAAATGTTTATTTACGTGCTGCTCGTGAATTAACTCAAAAATTGGATCATGAACCTTCAGCAGAGGAAATCGCTGATCTTTTAGAAAAACCCGTAGCAGATGTGAAGCGGATGCTGGGGTTAAATGAAAGAGTGGCCTCTGTGGACTCTCCACTTGGCTACAACAGTGAAAAATCCATTTTAGATACCATTGCAGATGAATCCGCTGGCGACCCTTGTAAGCTGTTACAGGACAATGATATTAGCCAAAGTTTGGATCATTGGCTTGAGGACTTAACTGAAAAGCAAAGAGAAGTCATTGCTCGACGCTTCGGTTTACGCGGATATGAAACCAGCACTCTTGAAGAAGTAGGGCATGAGATAGGATTGACTCGTGAAAGAGTCAGGCAGATACAGGTTGAAGCGTTGAAACGTATGCGTGAAATCATGGAGAAACATGGTTTAAATGCACGGGCCATTTTTGGCGTGTTAGAAGCCTAGTCAGGTTAGGTGGCTAGCATTTATTGAGCGCATAAATTAACGAGTTATAATATTTTCGAGTACTTGAACCTGCATGGCAACATGCAGGTTTTTTTGTTTTTGGGCTATGAATAAGCTTGCGAATGAAGGGCACGAATTTATAAACCAATTAGCTTTGGCAACGTTTTCTGGACCTAAGGGCCATTTCCAAACAGTACTAAATCGCTAGACTGGTTTCTCTTTAAATATTCAGCATTAGTTTAGTTAACCGTTAGGTATCGAATATGACAGCGCAAATGAGTGTCAGTGAAATCAGTTTATTCCGAGATAATGTGAAACGATTTATAGCTGAAAATATTCGGCCTGAATTTATGCAATGGGAAAAGGCTGAGATATTTCCCCGTCAATTGTGGAATCAATTCGGTGAAGCAGGGCTTTTATGCGTAGATCTACCAGAGGAGTTTGGGGGTTGCGCTGCTCCGTTTCGTTGTGCCTCTGTGGTGGCGGAAGAGCTTTCTTATGCGGGCTTCGCAGGAGTAGCAACCAGTTATGCAGTTCATGCATATATTGTTGCTAATTATGTAATGAACTCGGGGACTGAGGCGCAAAAGAATAAGTACTTAGCCAAGATGGTTTCTGGTGAATGTGTTGGTGCCATCGCTATGACTGAGCCAGGAACAGGCTCAGATTTGCAAGGTATTGTAACTACAGCAAAAGTCGATGGTAACGACTATATTATTAATGGTTCTAAAACGTTTATAACGAACGGGCAGCATTGTGATGTAGTAATTGTTGCAGCTAAAACTAATGAAGTAGGAGGAGCTAAAGGTCTTTCATTATTTTTAGTGGACAGCGATGCCATTGGATTTCAGCGCGGAAGCAATTTGGACAAAATTGGTTTGCACTGTGCTGATACCTCAGAATTGTTTTTTGACAACGTGAGAGTTTCTAAAACTGATATGTTGGGGCCTTTAGATAAGGGCTTTTTAGTATTAATGAATGAGCTACAGCGTGAGCGTTTAAGTTTAGCCATAGGTTCTGTGTGTGCAACAGAAGGGGTTTTAAATGAGACCATTCAATATGTGAAAGCCCGTAAGGCTTTTGGAAAACCTATTTCAGCCTTACAAAATACACGCTTCAAAATTGCTGAAATGGCCACAGAAGTACGTATTCATCGAGCTTTTATTAACGAATGCATGGATAACTTTGAATCCGGTAAATTGGATATTGAAGCCGTCAGCATGGCTAAATATTCATGTAGCGAGATGCAAGGGCGAGTTGTAGATTATTGTTTACAGCTTCACGGTGGCTACGGTTATATGACAGAGTATCCAGTGGCACGCGCATTTGTAGATGCTCGAGTGCAAAGAATTTACGGTGGGACTTCGGAGATAATGCTTGAGTTGATTAGCCGGTCTGTATTGGCTTAAAAGGGTTTAAGATAATTATTACCTCTATTAAAAAGCCCGAATATAATAACGGGCTTTTTAATAGATTGTCGCTAATCCTGTATAGCAGCCTACCTAGGCCAACCAGAGCCACCATCGAAGGTACGTTCCCCTCGACTATTTAAGGTAAAGTCTCCGTCTCCACTTTGTTGGTTAATTGGAGTTGCAGTAAGCTCCACACAAGTTGATACATCAGCTTCACCGTCACATATTCCGGCTAAAATATAATAATTTTCTCCAGAAAGTGTGTAAGAGCCA
The DNA here is from genome assembly GCA_036960565.1 of Bermanella sp. Taxonomy (GTDB): domain Bacteria; phylum Pseudomonadota; class Gammaproteobacteria; order Pseudomonadales; family Oceanobacteraceae; genus Bermanella. Next base: position 41,477 of record JBALXQ010000011.1, on the reverse strand, counting down.
GTAACGGAAGGAGAGCCAAAGTCAGCAAAATTATCTGCACTAATGTCTCCTAAAATATCGGTATAGCTAAAATCGTTAGCAAAAAAATCTTCTTGTGCTCGCATTAAGTTTAATAGTTCAGATGTGGCATCATTTCGATTAGCCTCGATGACGTAATTCCTATATGAGGGAATTGCAATTGAGGCAATGATGGCAATGATGGCAGTTACCACCATCAACTCGATTAGATTAAAACCCTGTTGTTTATTCATAATCAGCATCCTAAGCACTCCCTATTGTCGCCAGTATAATGGTGTTACGTTACAGTTACTTGCTTCACATTCTGACACAACCTTCTCACAGTTTTCAGTACATGCTTCATCAGAGGCCTCATTTTTATTAAAGCGGCTATCATCTATAGCTTCTGTGCCAATGGCGATAGTTTTACTCCCACCTTCTCGATAAATAATCACTGGTCTTGGGGCAATACCTGAGTGAGCTAATACTTTAGCGGCATCATCGGCATCTGTATCTCCATCACCGTCCAAATCGACTGCAGCCTCAGCCCATTTTTGATCAAGAATATAAAGCCGTGAAGTGCCGGTATCAGGGCCACAAGTACTGGAAGATGTTCCAGACTTAGAGAATGTCGTGAAAATTACCGCTCCTGCAAACGTAGTTGACTCAGCTAATACCTTCTCGCCTTCTGTATCAAAAGTAATGTACCAGCCGCCCCCTGCGGTAAGCATAGATTTCATCTTGGCAATGCTTTCCTTACCACTAGTTGTTTCAGAATCAAAATCCCCGTTCATCAGTGGAGAAGCATTAAATACTTTTTGGGCAGCAGCCGTTACCGCCGCAACAGTAGAGCCAATTTCAGTCACACCGGTTGCCTCATTCGTAACCGACGAATACGTGTGGGTATCGCTTACCTTCGCAACGTTTTTATCTTTTATTACATAAAACCGATTTTTTACTGCGGTAGTGAGTATGGGGTGTGCTCGGTGGCCAGAGCCTACAGAGATGGTTAGGTGGTCGCCATTTTCTTTATCTTTAACCAAAGCCACATTGGGCTTGTTGTAAAAACGGCGCCTGCCTGCATTGTCCTCTTCAGTTAGGTCAGCAAGGTTTGCAATCATGCCGCCCTTGAGAAAGCTACCATCAACATTCAAGTCAATACGGAATATTCGGCCACCGGTGTCAGTCGCAAATAAATAATCGATTAAACCATCACCACTAATGTCTACGGCCGAGATACTGGCTGGAATGCTGTTAACCATGTCGTCTAGTTCTAAATCGGCACCAGATCCATTTCCTCCTACCCAGGCTAAACGATCACCTGTAGTGGCATCCACAAAATATATTGCTCTGCCCATCGAATCAGCACCCGGTTCATCGACATCTTGGTTCTCATCATAACCACCACCAAAGATGAGCACATCACGGTCTACGTCATTAAACTTAACTCTGGCAATGGTCATACCGGACCAAGTTTGACCAAGCTCACTAAAACTTCCTTGGCCACCCTTTATCTCGAACAGCATTTTAGGAGCACTACGATTAGATATATTTAATCCATAATAGTTTCTGCCGCCGCGGCGCATGCCAGAATACAAATATACATGTTCATCATCTGGATTTACCCCTAGTCCTTCAAGAATATTGTTCTCATTTACGTCTTTAAACCAGGTAGTTATTTGGCCATCCATTCCATAGGGTTTGTCGGCTGCAGCCGCATTATTATCATAATAGGTTTTTTGGGAGCTATGCAGGTTTCGTGGAATGAAGGAAAACTCTTCGATGCCACTAGAGGTGTTTATAGCATGGATAAATCCTTCGTTAGTTCCAAAGAAAATAGTGGAGTCTGGTGTGTCAGCATCACCGCCATAGGTGACAATGACGGGCTCACTGTGTAAAGGATCACCCACTGAATATCGGCTATCCGTGCTGTCTCCATCACCATTGTTATCATCGACATCCACTCCTCTAGACCAATCATATAGGTTAGTAAACTCAGCATCCGAGACTCCAAAGCTGGTGGCGGTAGCGCCGTTGCTGTCACCGAAAGCTACCATTCGTGTGGTGCTTTCGTCGGTATTAGTCCATATATTACGGTTGGCAGGCTCTAATAAATTGGCCATACCGCCTTCGTCTACTTTTTTACCATCCGGGATATCGGTTGCGTTCCAAAAATCTGAAATACTTTCATTAAAGAAGCCAGTGGCTTCACTTATAGCGGGTACACCCGCTTCCTCGCCTTCCACAAGCCCTGCTTCAGTAAGACGGTATTTTTTTAGGTTCCCGGCCCATTTAATATTTTCGTCAGGACGGAACAGTGCGTAGAAAAGATCATCTCTGTGTTCGGAAGCGTTAAAGGCGTTTACTGATACTGCAGGTGCAGTGAAGGTAGAGTCTGTGGATAAAATGTCCAGAAATATGGCTTCTAACGCCTCGGTTAATTCAGAGGTATCATCCGCTGCGAAATAGCGTCCTCCACCAAAATCTGCAGTACGTTTCAATAATTCCACGCCGTTTACAAGTCCAAACCCTCCAATGGTATAGGTGGTTATTTCCTGGTTACCCGCCTGTGAAGTGGAGTGATCCTTATTTTTTAACCAGTAGGCCAGTTCATCCATACAGTCACCATTACCACTACAAGACTGACTCAGCCCTGAAGGGAGTGTAGTACTGGCTATAAGATTTTTAACTAAACCGTTGGCGCTGGTATCACTGGTGGGCTCACCATCTGTTAATAATATAATGTGATTCTTTTGGCAGCTTGCTTCAATAGGGCTTTGATAATCGGTGCTGGCGGCCCCTTGACGGGATTCCGAGACACTGCTATTTGGAGAGGAATCGTTACCAAAGCTCCATTCCTCGCCTCGATAATAGCGGCTTGCTTCATACATGGTTTCTTCAAGGGGGGTGCCGCCACTGGCGATATAAGAGTCTAGTTTATTCCTGATTTGCAGCCCCGAGGTTGCAATGTCGGTGACGGGGACATCGATCATGCCGCCATCTGAATTGCGGTCGAAACGCATTAACCCTAGGTTGATATCAGTTAAGGATTCAGTAAGGCTTTTTACTACATCGACTACGACTTCTAACCGAGTGCTAGTCGTAGCATTGCTTGAATTATGATACCAGTTCAGGTAGTTGCCCGTGTATAGCCATAGAGAGCGACCATAATCACAGCGGATAACACCGTCATTACCATCACTTAAGTTTTTCCAGCGATTGCTACGCCATTGTTTAAAACTACCTAATACTCGGCCTTCACTGCTTAATGTGGTTACCTCGTCGCTGCAACCAGTGGAGTCGCCATCGGTTAGTGAGGAGAAATTGTGACCGTCATTACCATCGTCATATAAACTGTTATAAACATCATCAGAATTATAGTCACCAGAATAAGTAGCCGACGAAATAAAGGGGTTGGGAGTGACATCAACCTCGCCCCCCATACTGCCTGATGTATCCATAATAAATAGCACGTTGGAATTAACGCGACTGTCTTCATCTATGGCCGTTGCACCGTAAATTTCAGTATCGTCCGCTAACGCAGTGGTTCCGATACACAGGCAGCTTATGAAGCAAATTAATTTATTCATGTTGTGCCCTCTTAGTAAACAACGCGTATAACGGCTTGAGATTTAATATCTAGGAACAGGGTTGGGAATTTTGCATTCCAGTATTCTGTCATAAAGATTTCAAAGCTGATTTCTTTACCTTGTTTGATTATTTTTGGCTTTTGTTTGAAGGTGTAGAAAGCATTACTACATTGATCGCAGCCTTTAACATAAATGATGCCGCTGTCACTGGAAGACATATATTCCACTTTAATGCTTTGGGGTTCTAAGGCGATATCCAGTGCTGTCGCTGAATAAACGCTGGTTGCAAAACAAAGAGACGTAAATAAAAAAACTATTAATTTCATGTCATTATCCTAATCGGTAACGCCGGCTTGTTGTAATCCGTCGACAGTGGCGCCCAGTACTTGGGTGTTACTGGCAAAATTCAAAGTGGCTGTACAGTCGTGTTCAAAGATGAAAGCGCGGGATTGGCTTTCGGTATCTAGGTTATAACCACCTCTGGAGGTGGGGTCATTTCTTACATAGCGCCAATCTATTGTGATGCTGTCAGATCTTGGTGGCGTTGGGGAATTTTCACCTCCAGCATATTTTTTCGTTTGGGATGTGGTGAGGTCTTCGTCCTTCTCTGCTGTCATAGATTGAATAAGCTTAGTTCGGTCTTCATTATAAATACGAACATTGGCTTCTTGCTCGTTGCGACAATCCCTATATGTAATAGAAGTGGCTAAGCTGTTAACAATCATTTTACTTTGTAATGTTGTGCTTTCTAATAAGTACACAGTTACCAGCGTAATGATGGTTAATAGCACCAGTGAAACCAATAGTGTGGAGCCTCTTTGTGTTTTCATAATGTAGCCTCCTAAATATTATTAAAGCGAACAGTTTCAATTAAATTAGTTAACTCTATGGTGTTCATAAATATGGCGCGTAAGGTTCTGTCATCCGTACTTGTTGTAAAGGACTCGGCATCTAATAAACTATAAGTACGTGCTTGTTTTGTAGACTGTACTTTATTTGGATTATTATTATCTTGGCTAGTAGTTAAAATCGCGATGCGAATACTGCGTACTAGCAGGCTATAACTGGCGGTGGCTTCAGCCGTTGTTAAGTTGACGTAGCGAGCTGTATTTTGTTGCTGAGCATCACTTGCTAGCCCCACTTGAAACTCGAATCGCTCCACGTGATTGATAATGGAAACAGCAGCATTACCTAGCCAGGCTCCAGCTTGCGTATCATAAGTACGGCAGACCAAATCCTGAAAACTGTCACTATTTTCATTGCCTATTACCCAAAAAACATCAACATAATAAAAGTCGGCAATAATAGGTAATACCTGACCTGTACAGGAACGGGTTGTATCATTTGTTACTTCATAGGATATCCCTAAACGGTCGCCCAAGATGATATCTTCATCTTCTAAAGGATCTAGATCATTAACAGAGCAGGCTTCTTCTTCTTCGCCAGCGCCGCAGGTAATTAAAGGACTTCCTGCAAAGCTGGTGAATATCGGAGGCATTTCGATTTGTGAGTTCTCTTTATAGCCCGCTCGGCGTATAAATTTTGTAAGGTACTCCATGGCAAAACGCCCAGTTTCTTGATTCTGTGCAATGGCATCTGAAAGTGTTGCACTGCGATTGGTGGTAATGAATAAATTCATTATACCGCCCATAAGGATCAAGCCAATTAAGGAGGAGATCATGAGCTCAATGAGAGTAAAGCCTCTTTGTTTACTCATTAATTTAGCTCCACTGTGAGGCTGTAGCTGTTTTGCCGCACCCTTGCATTTTCATCAGTATCACCTTTGATGGTTTTGGTATCCCAAGTAAGGGATACTTGATATTGGACGCAGTCTAATTTGCCTGTGGCTGCATCGGTGCTGCGTGAATCGTGAAAGTTAGTACATTCTGAAGTGAGTACTGGATTTGAAACAAAATCTGATGGACTGCTGTAAGTGTATTTTTCTGTTGTTACGCCACATAGGGTAACCCAACGGTCAAATTCTGCCATTTGGCTGGGGGTGCATGTATCAGCAGTTACCAATACCCCTGGATCTCCAGGGACGTAGTAATCGGCACATTGCGCTACAGGCTTATCATTAACGCAATCAAAAGCGGTAGTCTCAATGACGTAGCCTCGTAGTCGCCCGCCAGGTGCATTTGATCGAATACGCCCAGCATAATCATTCACCATCCACATGGCTTGTGACTGCTGAGCGCTGTCTTGTGTTCCTTGAATAGCTCTCAGCAGCAGCATGCCTAAACCTGATATGCCGATGGCTAATATAACGGCTGTGACCAGTACTTCGACTAATGCAAATCCGCTTTCTTTATTATTTATGGGCATATGTCCGCCACCTTCCTCAATAAGCCAGAATTTAATAGTTGGAAGGTGAATGAGCCTGCATTGCAATTGTTAGGGTAAACTAGGTTGAAATTCCCGATGGTTTCAGCTTGGCCGTTTGATAGTATCTGCAGGCGAGTGTCATCATCGAAAACTGTACTGGTAAATGTAGGGCTTCCCTCGATTGCTTCAAATTCCCGGATTAACTCGGTATTGTCATCGGCGTCAGTGTATTCAAGGTACCAACCTTGAGACCAGTCAGTGGTGCCACTGGTGGGTCTAATATCTATTGTAGTATTACGATTAATGGCTTCTGTACGGGCTAGTTTAATGCTGTTTTCAAATTGCCTGGCTACGCCTGGAATATTTTGTTTTTCAAACATGTCCCTAAAACTAGGCACAGCAACACTGACAATGATCGCGAAGATTGCTGTCGTTGCCATGAGTTCAATGAGTGTAAAGCCATATTGTTTTTTCATAAGTTCTATTTAAGCCTGAGAGGACTATAGGCTCTAATGAAAACGGACTAACGGTGGGGTTTCAAGGGCTAATAGGTGAATATCTATTGTGACTGTGAGCTGGTGCACAGTCCCAATAGAATTGCCTTTACTCGCAATTTAGAGGGTCGACATTTGGGAACGGTGTTCCATTACCGTTTAGATAGCTATCGGTACGGATGCGCCCTTGAAAATTTATCACCAGTTGCTTTGCAACTTTTTCATTTTTTGAATTAGGGCAATATAAAAAAGTGGTGGCAGAACCGTAGGCATGCCCCAGCGGGCTGAACTTTATGTATTTCTGGTTGGCCTTTTTTTTCTGCCAATAGCCATAGTTAACACCGTTGCTGACTTGTATGTGAAGTTGTTCACCGTCATCTAGGGTAAAGTTGTTATTCAAGTCGTTAAAAATAGATAAGGGGAGAGACCAATCATCTGTGCAGCGTTTATTTACCAGTGGGCAGACAAGTGCAGGTTGAGCTGTCTTGAGTGCAATGGTACGTGTTTTTTGCAGGGTTTGACGTAATGTAGAAAGGCTGATTCTAGCTTTATAGTTATCCATGATGCTTTTAAAGCCTGGCACCCCAGCAGATAGTATGATAGCCAGAATTGCAGTGGTCACAATTAGCTCTATGAGTGTAAATCCTCGCACTGGTATACCTCCTTGTATATGCAGTGCTAAAGATTGTAATCGCGGACTTTCTAAAACCCAATAGGATAATCGGGTTAGATCTCACTCTATTTATAACTTGAAATAGAGCTGTTTAATAAGCTGTTAAGCTTGGTTATAGCGCGCAAATATTAAGCTGGCATTGGTGCCGCCAAAGCCAAAGCTATTGCTCATGACACGCTGAACGTCTTTTTCGATGTTTTCCCTTACTATAGGGAAGCCTTCTGCTCTTGGATCTAGGTTCTCAATGTTCGCAGAGCCTGTAATGAAATTATCGCGCATCATTAACAAGCTGAATATTGCTTCATGAACACCGGCACCACCTAGGCTGTGGCCTGAAAGTGGTTTAGTTGAACCAATTAACGGCATTTCGTTGCCAAATACGTTTTTAATAGCGCCAAGTTCCACTACGTCGCCAACTGGGGTGCTAGTACCGTGGGTGTTGATGTAATCAATTGGACCAGTGCAGGTTTTCATAGCCAGCTTCATACAACGCTCTGCACCTTCGCCAGAAGGAGCAACCATATCGGCACCATCTGATGTGGCAGCATAGCCTTCCAATTCGCCGTAAATAGTGGCGCCGCGTTCTAGTGCGTGCTCAAGCTCTTCCAGTACTAGGCAACCCGCTCCAGAGGAAATAACAAAGCCATCGCGGTTTTCATCATAGGTACGAGAGGCGTTTTCAGGGCGGTCGTTATACTTCGAAGATAAGGCGCCCATGGCATCAAACATCATGGCAAATGACCAATGGCTTTCATCGCCACCGCCAGCAAACATGACTTTTTGCTTGCCCATTTGAATCTGCTCGCAAGCTACACCAATGCTATGTGCGCTGGTAGAGCAGGCTGACGTTACGCCATAGTTAATGCCTTTAATTTTGTAGGCAGTGGCTAAAGAGGCAACAATTGAGCTACCCATCGTACGAGGCACTCGGTATGGGCCAACCTTGCGAATACCTTTCTCACGTAAAAGGTCGATACTTTCTACTATGTTCTCAGAAGAAGCACCGCCAGCGCCCATGATAAGACCAGTATCAACATTTGATACTTGGTCTTCAGATAAGCCTGAATCGACTATCGCTTCTTTCATAGCTATGTAGCTAAAAGCAGCGCCTTCACCCATGAAGCGCAGTAATTTACGGTCAATATGTTCTTTTACATCAATATCAACGATGCCAGAAACATGGGAGCGAAAGCCTAATTCTTTAAAGGTTTCGTTGAATCCAATACCTGCTTTCTGTTGCTTTAAAGACTCGGCAACATCTTCTTTGTTACAACCTAGGCTGGATACTATGCCCATGCCAGTTACTACGACGCGTTTCATTTTTCATCTCCAATAAACAGGCCAACACGTAGGTCTTTACCTGTGTATATCTCTTTGTCATCAACGTACATAACGCCATCAGCAATAGCCATGGCGGTACCGCGTTCAATCACGCGACGAATATGAATGTGGTAACGAACTTTTTTATTGGTAGGCAGTACTTCGCCTACAAATTTAATCGCGCCGGCACCCAGTGCACGACCACGTCCTTGGCGACCGCCCCAGCCAAGCCAGAAACCTACCATTTGCCATAGGGCATCTAGACCTAGGCATCCAGGCATTACTGGGTCACTTTGAAAATGGCAATCAAAAAACCAAAGATCTGGATTGATGTCTAACTCGGCGATGATTTCACCTTTGCCGTAATTACCACCCTCATTAGAGATATGGGTAACTCGATCCAGCATCAGCATTTCATTACGAGGTAAGCGGATGACTGAATTGTGTTCAAAAAGCTCACCGTGAGCGGCTTTGACCAATTCTTCTTTGTTGTAACTGCTTTGAAGGCTCACGATCTTTCCTTACGTAAAAATTTCATTATTGCTACCTTAATCTTTTAACACTTTTTATTTTTGACCGACCACACCAATTATTTGACTTAAAATGCACAAATTGTCCCAATATATCAATTAAATTAACGAATAAGGGGGATTTAGTTAGTCAAGAGGGGTCACTGTGTTCTGTCGGTCTTTTGGCCAGATATGGACTTTTAATTAGCTCTGATTTTGTGTAGGCCAAATTGTATTTGGTAGGTGTTGAGCCGCTAATATTCATTTAATTAGAGGCTCAAGTACTATCTAGTCAATGGACAGCTTTTTCAAGCGATATCTCATAGAACGAAAGCTCATCCCAAGTTGTTCTGCGGCTGCTGTTTTATTCCAGCGGCAATCTTCTAGGGCTTGAGTGAGTATTTCTCTTTCAATGTCTTCCAGATACTCTTCCAGTTTTTCACCGGGTGCCAGCATGTGAGCTCTTTCGGAGGAACTTTTAACGGGCTGCAGCTTCTTGAGGTTAAGGTCGGCTATTTCTATTGGATCGTGATCAATAAGCGTCACGGCCCGTTGCAATATATTTTCTAGCTCGCGCACATTTCCCGGGAAGTGGTATTGCTGTAAATGCACTTGAGCATTGCGACTTAATGTTGATTTAGGCAAATCAAGAGATTTTGCCAATTGCTGTAGAATATGTTCACTTAATAATGGAACGTCACCGGTGCGTTCCCTTAGTGGTGGTACCTGCAAGTTAATGACATCTAGGCGGTAAAATAAATCTTCTCGGAAATTTTTATCTTCTACTTCCATTTGCAAATCTTTGTGACTGGCAGAAAGAATACGCACATCCACTGGCACTTCATTCTCACTGCCCACGGGGCGTACCATATTCTCTTGAATAGCTCTTAATAATTTAACCTGCATCGCTAAAGGTAAGTCAGCAACCTCATCTAAAAAGAGTGTGCCACCGTTAGCAGCCTGAAAAAAACCTTCTTTGCTGCCACTGGCGCCGGTGAATGCGCCTTTTTTATGGCCAAAAAATTCACTTTCCATTAAATCAGATGGTATAGCGCCACAGTTGACGGCAATAAATGCTTGTTCTCGCCTATGCCCTAGCTGGTGAATGGCTCGAGCCACTAACTCCTTACCTGTGCCGGACTCGCCATGAATGAATACCGGGGCATGACTGCGAGCCACTTTAAAGATTTGATTGTTTAACTGCTCAATGGATTCAGAATTGCCAATGATGCCTGGAATGCTTTTGACTTCATTTGAGTTACTTTCTTGCTTGCCTAGGCTCATTGCATTTTTGATGATACTTCGGAGTTTATCCAATTCAACGGGCTTTGATAAAAAGTCAAATGCACCTGTTTTCATGGCTTCAATGGCCATATCTATGCTGCCATAGGCTGTAATCATGACCACTGGCATTTCTTTGTAGTGGCTTTGAATGTGAGAGATTAGCTCGAGGCCGGAGCCATCGGGTAAGCGCATATCGGTTAGGCATAATTGGAATTTATGTTCGTCTAACAGTGCTTTAGCTTCTTGTAAGTTGGTAGCGGTAATGGGAGTGAATTTCATGCGTTGAATTGTCATTGATAGCAATTCTAAAATATCAGGTTCATCGTCTACGACTAAAATTTTATTCACAATGTTTCCTTTTATTATTTGGTATTTGCGTAATCACGAGCAAATAAAATTTCAAAGCAGGCGCCTTTATCTATTTTGCTTTGATAACGAATTTCAGCGTGGTTGGCTTCACATAGCTCTTTAACCAGGTACAATCCTAATCCAGTTCCCTGCGCTGAGGTGGTATGAAAGGGCTCATATAAAAAATTTATTTCCTGTTTTGGGATGCCATGACCATTATCTTCAATGGCTAAGAATGGTCTCTGATTAAGCTTTTCTAAACGAATGGCGATGGGGTTGTCTTTGTCTGCTTTGCCGTGACGAATTGCATTGCTACATAAATTCCACAATACCTGATGTAACTGACTGGGGTCGAAGCGGATGTTTAAATCAATTCCATTAAATTCGATGGGCACATCATGTTGAAGTTTGAAATCAACAATGAATTTTTCAATCCATTGATTTAATTGAATCCATTGCGCTTCAGATGTGCTACGGCGGCTAATTTGTAATACATTCTTGATTATTTTATCCATGCGAGTGCCATGGTTAATGATAATGTCACAAAGCCTTTTATCTTCTTCGTTAAGCTCTTCGCTTTCTTGTAATAGTTGAGAGGCATGGCTAATGGCATTTAAAGGATTGCGAATTTCATGGGCAATGCTAGCCGCCATTCTCGCTAGAGATGCCAGTTTAAATTGCTGGGCGCGCCGGGCGATGGTGCTTTTATCTTCGACAAATACCAGGGTCGATATATTGTCTATCTCGGCAAATGAAATGATGATGGATTGAGTGGTGCCATCGGCAAGAGGTAACTCAATAGCTTCGTCATTTTGCAGATGATTTTCATGCCAATATTGTAAGCGTTCAAACAGTTGGGCGGGAATTAGTCCTAGATCTTGCTTAGGTTCATTTTTAGGGAGAGTGCCAATACGTTCGATTGCCGCTCGATTAATTCGTAATATTTTCCCTGTATTATTGACTACGCAAACCCCGGTGAGCATGCGCTCAATAATTAAGTCACTAATACGAGCCACGCTGTGAAGTTGGTTCTGAGTTTTTACCACATGGCTTTGTGCTTCGGTTAAGCGTGTCTTAAGTGCCTGAATAATAAAAGATTCGATGAAAAATAAAATACTAATGAAGCTGCCAGATAACAGCTGATCGGATATTTGATTACGGGGGTTTATATAGGATGCACTGAGCACCATTAATGTAGCCATGGCCGCTATAAAGTAGCCTAGGCGCTTATTGAGGATTAGATTTCCCAGCCCAATGCTGATGAGCATGAATATACTGATGTCTTGCTGTTTTGGTGCTAAAAACAGCAGTAGCAAGCCAAGCAGTAATATTTCAGCAAGTAAGCTAGGTAAAAGCATGTCACTTTTATCGTAAACTTGTGCATGGCTGCGAATGACATTACTAATGGCTAGGGCTAAGTAGCCGGATAAAACGATAGGCAGTAGCTTAGGAGAGCTGGATTGCCACCAATGTAATTGGTCTTCTAAGAAGTAAAACCCAAGAAACAAAACAGCGAGTATGAGTGTGAAGTAGCTGTATAAATGTAGAAGAGGGTGACGCTCTGATGCTGTATTCATATTATCAAACGCTCAAACTCATGTATAAATAATACTCCAAACTTCTTTTTATCATTATTCATTCCGTTTCTGTACTGGTGGCACCAAAGCCCAAGGGGCTATCTTATACCTAAATATACAATCTAAAGCCAAGGGTCTGATTAAATTATATTTATTTATCAACGGTGAAAATAGCGCCTTATATTGGGTTGTAGTTATTGCCGATATAAAAGTGTCGCTGGGGCTAACCGTGGTATTAGATGTGAAAATGATTGCTCCAATCGCCCAATTCTCGCAAAATACCGCTCATTAGTAGTTAAAATCTAGGTTGCAGCGGTGTCGGAACAAAATCTTAAAGTCTGTTTAGCACAATTAAACCTCCTGGTAGGAGATATATCTGGCAATACTAAGCAGGTGTTGGAGGCCAGTGAAAAAGCCCTAAATCAGGGGAGCGAAGTTATTTTGTTTCCTGAGCTTACGCTCACCGGTTACCCACCAGAAGATTTACTATTGCGCCCAAGCCTTGATTTGCGCGTAACCGAAGCGATTGATGCCATAATTAATGCAGCCTTACGTATTTATATTGTGTTGGGTTACCCCAAGACAATTGAGGGCAAGCTTTACAATATGGCCGGTGTTTTTTATGAGGGTCAGTGCCTTAAAGAATACGCTAAGCAAAATTTGCCTAACTACCAAGTATTTGATGAGAAGCGTTATTTTTCAGCCGGCCCGTTAAGTAATGCTGATGATGCCTTAGTTAATATTAAGGGTATTCCCACTGCCTTGAGTGTATGTGAGGACATTTGGCATCCAGGTACTTTGTCTGCTGCCCGAGCCTCTGGCGCAAAATGGATGCTTAATTTAAACGCCTCTCCTTTTCACATAGATAAACCTTTACATCGTCAGGAGTTATTGAAAGAGCGCGCTTTGGAAGGGGATATGCCTATTGTGTATGTCAACCAGGTAGGCGGGCAAGATGAGCTGGTGTTTGATGGTGGATCGATGGTGGTAGATGCTCAAGGGCAGCTTAAAGCCAGTATTAAAACTTACCAAACTGAACTGAGTCAGGTTGATTTTAAATTTTCAGATAATCAATGTGTTGAGATTAATGGCAGTCTTGCCCCAGAGCGACCATACCTTGAAAGTATTTATCAGGCTTTGGTGTTAGGAGTACGGGACTACGTCAATAAAAATGGCTTTAAGGGTGTATTGCTGGGTTTGTCTGGCGGAATAGATTCTGGCCTGACCGTTGCGATAGCCGTAGATGCTCTAGGTAAAGATCGGGTTGAGGCAGTCATGATGCCATTTAAATATACCTCTCAAATGAGCCTGCATGATGCTGAAGATCAAGCCAATCGACTCGATGTTCCTTATAAAGTTTTGCCTATTGAGCCAATGTACGATGCCTTCATGCATACTTTAAGTGACGAGTTTGCGGGCACAAAGGTGGATACCACAGAAGAAAACTTACAGAGCCGTTGCCGTGGAGTGATGCTCATGGCTATGAGTAACAAAAAAGGCTACATGGTCTTAACAACCGGTAATAAGAGTGAAATGGCGGTGGGCTATGCCACGCTTTATGGGGATATGGCAGGTGGTTACGGGGTGCTTAAAGATGTCTTTAAGACTCTGGTATTTGAACTGTCTCGATATCGCAATACGCTAGGAGAAGTTATTCCCCCTCGTGTAATTAGTCGTCCTCCTTCTGCTGAATTGGCCCCTGATCAGGTGGATGAAGATTCTTTGCCTTCCTACGACATTCTCGATGAGATTCTGCGTTTATACATAGAAGAAGACTGCAGCGCACAGAGCATTATAAATAAAGGCTTTGAAAGTGAAGTGGTGAAGCGAGTCTTGTGGCTGGTGGATGTGAATGAATACAAGCGCCGCCAGGCACCAGTAGGAGTGCGTTTAACTCAGCGTGGATTTGGTCGTGACCGTCGCTATCCTATTACCCATGGTTGGCGTTCAGGGATCTAAAATAATAATTGAGTACATGCAAAAAAGCCCGATTATATCGGGCTTTTTTGTGTATTTAATAAGCTAACTTTAAGGCGGGAATTAATTGATTAAGCCAAAGGTCACTACATTCCAAATGCTTTTATGGTCTTTTTGAGCCCAGCCGCTGTGAACAAACTTTCCATCTTCTAATTGCGAATGATTGGGAAAGTTTTCCTTTAATACAATTAAGCTCTTGTCGGCCAGGTCTTGTTGTTCCAGTAATTCGTAACCTTCTACCATTAGTGCTAGGCCATCACCTACGTGGGTTGTGCCCTGGTAGTTTTCAACTATGTTTTTACCCCTGTTGGCGGCAGCTAAATAGGCATGACGTTTAAGATAGTAATGGGCTATATGCACTTCGTGCAGTGCCAGGCGGTCTCGCAAATAAATCATACGCTGACGAGCATCGGTGGAATAATCACTATTAGGGAACTTGCGAATTAACTCACCTAGCTCCTGAAAAGAATCTTGAGCTGGTTGCGCATCTCGCTGTGCTTGTTCATCGGCAAAATAGCGCTCTACCAAGCTTAGACCCAGCTCATAGGTGGTGAGAGCTTTTAAATAGTATGCATAATCAACATTTTCATGTTCAGGGTGAAGGCGAATGAAACGTTCAGCACTGGCTCGCGAACCTTCCAGCTCCTGAGCCTGGTATTGTGCAAATATTAATTCTAGCTGTGCTTGTTCACTGTAATTGCCAAATGGATAGCGACTTTCCAGTTTTTGCAGGGTTTCCATGGCCATGAAATAGTTTTCATCTTCTAGGGCCTGAATGGCCTTTTCATATATTTCTTTTTCGGGTAATTCGGCGTTTGGACGTTTGCCATCGCTGGAGCAGGCCGCCAATATGAGGCTGGTCAGTAATATGATAATAATTCGCATAGTTCTATCTGATATAATCTTTATTATTAATGCATTAATTGTCGTTTAAGACTGCAATTTAACCATAGGGCGCGGCTGGCACCAAGATGTCTGATCAAATTCAACAAACTATTAAAATCCCAAACGAGCTTGGTAACAAGCGATTCGACCAAATTGCGGCCATATTGTTCCCCGATTTCAGTCGCTCCAGGCTTAAAACCTGGATTATAGACGGCCAATTACGGGTGGATGGTCAGGAGCGTGCACCCAGAGAAAAGCTTATCGGTGGTGAGCTTATGAGTTTGGATGTCACTCTGCAACCAGAGGGTGAGTGGCTACCCGAAGAAATGGACATTCCTATCGTATATGAAGATGACCATATTATTGTTGTTAATAAGCCTATGGGGTTGGTGGTGCACCCAGCAGCGGGTAATTATACCGGCACTTTATTGAATGGCTTATTGCATCATTGCCCTGATTTACAAAATATCCCTCGAGCCGGAATTGTGCATCGATTGGATAAAGACACAACTGGTTTAATGGTAGTAGCTAAAACCCTGCAAGCGCAGAGTCACATTGTTGAACAATTGCAAAGTCGTGAAATGGGCCGTGAATACGAAGCTGTGACTCAGGGGATCCTTACGGGTGGAGGCACCATCAATGAAGCTATTGCGCGCCACGATAAGGACCGAACCAAAATGGCGGTGCATCCCACCGGTAAGGACGCCATCACTCATTACCGTATATTAGAGAAATTCCCAAGTCATACCCACATTCGTGTGAAACTGGAAACGGGTCGTACTCACCAAATACGTGTGCATATGGCGCATATTCAGCATCCTTTAGTGGGCGATGGCACATATGGTGGCCGTGTTCGCTTACCTAAAGGGGTGACTCATGAATTGCGCGATGTGCTGAGGAAATTCCCTCGCCAGGCCCTGCATGCCAAGCATATTGAGCTTTACCATCCGGCTACCAATGAGATAGTCGAATGGGAAGTGCCTTTACCGGATGACTTCGAGGCTTTATTAGAAGAGCTTCGGTATGACGCCAAAATTGCAGAAGACACTGACTACTAAGGTCTGTGATGTCTACGTTAATAGCACCTTTACTCATTGAGCCCAACTGGCCGGCCCCTGCTAACGTGAGGGCGTTGCAAACCACGCGTTTGGGTGGGGTGAGCTTGGGTTCTTACGAATCGTTCAACCTGGGAGGACATGTAGCTGATAATGAGCTGCATGTAGCGCAGAACCGCAGACGTCTAGGGAATCATTTGCCTAGTCCTCCTTTATGGTTACAGCAAGTTCATGGCACAGTTGTCGTGAATGAGCTTCAGGCACAAAGTCAGCCTGAGGCCGACGGATCTTATACAAAGGAACTGAATAAGGTCTGTGCCGTCATGACTGCCGATTGCTTGCCTGTCTTATTTTGCAATGAGTCAGGGACGCAAGTAGCGGCTATCCATGCCGGTTGGCGTGGGTTGGCTGCTGGTATATTAGAGAAAACCCTAGAGCGTTTTGAATGTAAAAACGAGGCCATTTTAATTTGGTTAGGGCCTGCCATTGGCCCAAATGCTTTTGAAGTTGGGTTACCTGTCTATGAGGCTTTCTGTCAGAAGAATCCGGATGCCCCTAGTTGCTTTAAAAAACTAGAGGTTGAAGGCGAAGATAAGTGGCATGCCGACCTTTATTCGTTGGCAAGGTTACGCCTTAATAGCGCAGGCGCTCAAAAAATATACGGTGGAGATAAGTGCACATTTACCGATGACGAGCACTTTTTTAGTTATCGCCGTGATGGGATAACAGGGCGTATGGCCACTTGTATTTGGCTACAAGAATAAAGTGGTGCTAAATAATGCGGGTGTGGCCCGCACGTTTTACTATTTACAGTATTGTTTAACCTGATCTTTTGCTTCGTTAATTAGTTGCTGACGTTCTTTTTCGTCATACCAGTGACGCTCTCCATCCTTAAGTGTCTTGTAAATACGACCATTGTTTTGAATGTCTCGTAGCTTCTGGTTGGCTTTTTCACAGTTTTCAGCCATACGCTCAGCTTTTTCATTTTCTTCTTTTTTCTCAGCTGTGCGATCTACACTACTTTCCAATAACTTCTGGCGGGAGCTCTCCAGTGCTTTTTTGGACTGGCTGGCACTGCTACTTTTTTGAGTTTTAACATTAATGGTTTCAGTGTCATTATTGTCGCTCGGAGGGAACTGGGAAAAGGTGATATTTCCGTTTTCATCCACCGTTTTATAGGCTTGGCCAGCATGGGATGAAATGGTAAATACCATTAAGAACAGTAGGGGGATTAGTTTCATAATTTCGATTCAATTGTCATGTAAGTATGCATTTCTAGGCTAACTGTAACTAAAACGGTGCAAAAGCAAAGTATAATTCGTTGATACTGTTAAATGTCAAGCAAAACAAGGGCTATCCCTTGACTTAAGCGGTATGGATGTCAAAATTACCAACCCAAAATTTAAGCTCCTAATCGGCCAACCCGAAGAGCGAATTTTGTGGCCTTGAAGAAGCGATGACCTTGCTTCAACTAATTTCATTTAGTTGCCTAAGATGCAGCTGAATTTGATGAATCACTACCCGTTTTTCATCACCCCTGACAAGTGGCAAAAAGCCAAAATGGCGCGGTAGTTTTGACGGATATTATTAAACGTCAGCCATTCTATTGCAGAGATTTTCCAGCTCACATTGGGTGAGCATGTGGATGAGAGGAAACAACGGTGGAATTACTTTCCGGCGGAGAAATGCTAGTTCGCTCGCTTCATGAAGAAGGAGTTGAATACGTTTACGGTTACCCAGGTGGTAGTCTTTTACACGTCTATGATGCGTTTTATCAGCAAAGCGCGGTCAAGCACGTCTTGGTTCGTCATGAACAAGCAGCAACACACATGGCCGATGGCTATGCTCGTGCATCAGGAAAACCAGGAGTCGTATTAGTAACTTCTGGCCCTGGTGCTACCAACACTATCACGGGTATTGCCACGGCTTTCTCAGACTCTATCCCTATGATAGTGATCACAGGTCAGGTGCCAAGCCATTTGATTGGTGGTGATGCCTTCCAAGAAACCGACATGATGGGTCTGTCCCGTCCAGTGGTGAAGCACAGCTTCAGCATTAAGCACCCCAGTGAGATTCCTGAGGTAATCAAAAAGGCATTTTATATTTCTACCTCTGGTCGACCTGGCCCTGTGGTAATTGATATTCCTAAAGACATGACCATTCCAAATGATCGTCATGAATACTCTTATCCCAAGAAGGTTAAGATTCGTTCTTATTCTCCGCCACAAAAAGGTCACACGGGTCAAATTCGTAAAGCGGTTGAAGTGTTATTGGCTGCTAAGCGCCCCATGATTTATTCCGGTGGTGGCGTTATTTTGGGTAAGTCTCATGAACGTCTACGCTCTCTAGTTAAGGGATTAAACTACCCAATTACCCAAACCCTAATGGGCTTGGGTGCATATCCGGGTACAGATCGCCAAAACCTAGGCATGCTGGGCATGCACGGATCTTACGAAGCGAATATGGCTATGCATCATGCTGATGTTATTTTAGCTATAGGCGCACGCTTTGACGACCGCGTAACCAATGCTACCGACAAGTTTTGCCCAGATGCCAAAATTATTCATATTGATATTGACCCGTCTTCGATTTCTAAAACCGTTGATATCGATATTCCCATTGTGGGCCCAGTGGATAGTGTTCTTGATGAAATTTTAGACATCATTAAAGAAATGAAAGAAACCCCTGATGTCGATGCCATTGCTTCGTGGTGGGAACAAATTGAAGAATGGCGCAAGCGCCATGCTGGCCATTACGACAAAAATGATAATGGTTTGTTAAAGCCTCAAGAAGCCATCGAAGGTTTATGGGAAGCCACTAAGGGTAATGCCTACATTTGTTCTGACGTAGGTCAGCATCAGATGTTTGCCGCACAGTATTATAAATTTGATGAACCAAATCGTTGGATCAACTCCGGTGGTCTTGGCACCATGGGCTTTGGTTTTCCAGCAGCCATGGGTGTTAAGATGAACTACCCAGATGAAATGGTGGTTTGTGTAACCGGTGAAGGTTCAATTCAAATGAACATTCAGGAAATGTCTACCTGTTTGCAGTACGGTATTCCGGTTAAAATATTCTGCCTGAATAATGGTTATCTTGGCATGGTGCGTCAGTGGCAAGACATGAATTATGAAGGTCGTCACTCTAGCTCTTATATGGAATCGCTTCCTGACTGGGCTAAATTGGCCGAAGCTTATGGACATGTGGGTTTGCAGGTAGACACTAAAGATCAGCTTCAGGGTGTGTTGGATGATTGCTTTGGTAAATATAAAGACCGTTTGGTGTTTGTAAATGTAGCTGTAGATCCAGATGAGCACGTTTATCCAATGCAGGTTCCCACAGGTGCTATGCGCGACATGTGGTTAAGTAAAACGGAGCGCACCTAATGAGACACATAATTTCTATTCTTTTAGAAAATGAGCCAGGTGCCTTGGCCCGCGTAGTGGGACTTTTCGCGCAGCGTTCATATAACATTGAAACGTTAACAGTCGCTCCGACTGAAGATTCAACCTTGTCCCGTATGACAATCACTACCTCAGGTACTGATCGTGAGATTGAACAGATTACGAAGCAGTTAAATAAGTTAATTGAAGTCGTTAAGCTGGTGGATTTAACAGAAGGCACACATCTTGAACGTGAGCTTATGTTAATTAAGGTGAAGGCATCGGGTGCTCAACGTGCTGAAATTAAACGTACCGCGGATATTTTCCGTGGCCAAATTGTGGATGTAACCGCTAGTGTTTATACTATTCAATTAACCGGTACCACAGATAAGCTGGAAGCATTTATTGAAGCCATTGGTCCTAATTGTATTTTAGAAACAGTCCGTACTGGCGTTTCGGGTATTGCCCGTGGCGAGAAAACCTTAAGCCTTTAAGTGTTTTGTCTGTTGTTGAAAAAGCCGAAGTTATGCTTCGGCTTTTTTATTGCTCAATATAAAGTATTTACGTTTAAAACTAATCACAAGGAATTCAGTGATGAAACTAAGTTGGCTTGTGCCTTTAATTTGTTTTTTTTCAGTCCCAATTGCCACTCATAATATTGCACCGCCTATTATTAAGGCTTCTGCACAAATTGATAAACCAGCAGTATATAAATGGGTTGATGAAAAAGGGGTTACTCATTTTACGGATCAAATTAATTATCAAGAAAATTCAATAGCTATCAATGTTAATACTAAGGGAACCAGTATTGGCAGTGCCGAGTCTCATCGTAGAGAACAAAGCGCTGTAAGGGGTTTTAAGCAACAGGTTAAGCGTAAAGTTTCTTCTTCCAATAATTACCAAACTACAGCTTTACCAAAATATCCTAGCGGTTCTTGTCTAAAGGCCCAGCGGCGGCTTTCAGCATTGCGGCAATCAATGAAAAAAGGTTATCGTGCAGAGCAAAGTAATTACATGCGCCAAAGAAAACGTGAATTATTAGCGGATGTAAAAATAGCTTGTCGAAAATAGCTGAAATATGAATGTTTAATTGGTGGCGTCTAACCGGTAAGGACGCTATGCGCGTATTTTTATCTAATAAAAAAGCTTCATCAGTACCAATATTAGTCCCGCCCCATGGTATATGCTAAAAGAGTCTCTCAGTAATAAAGCTCAAGCACTACCCAGTTACACTGGTAAGAAAAATCGGCATACTGCCTAGGAATTGTAATCTAGATCAGTTTCTAACTGGATTTAAAATAAGGATACCCCTGTGCTAAATATTCCCATTCCTGTGTTATTGATTACGCTTGCGCAAACACTGGGAATGATTACTGCGCCTATGGTTATTTTTGTGGGTGGATTTTTAGGTTTAACTTTGGCGCCTACTGCTGGTATGGCAACTTTACCTATCGCCTCTTTGGTCATCGGGAGTGCCTGTGCCAGTATGCCTGCCGCTTTTATTATGCAAAAAATAGGGCGCCGTAATGGCTTTGTATATGCCACGTTATTGGCCTTGCTGGGATCTATTTTAGCTTTTTACAGTGTGCGTAACGCTAATTTCTGGGGGCTGTGTTTTAGCATTATGTTACTGGGAATGCATTTGGCGTTTGTTCAGCAGTTTAGGTTCGCAGCTTTAGAGTGGGTTAAACCTGAGAAAGCGGCTACCACTGCCAGTGTGGTTTTATTAGGGGGCTTGTTTGCTGCCTGGGTAGGGCCTGAATTAGTAATGATTGGGCAAGATTTATTAGAGCATGAATTCAGTGGTGCATTTGTTTTATTGGCAATAAGCCACAGCATATTGTTGGTTTTTTTGTGTTATATCCCTTTTGCAAACGTAAACCATTCAACAGATAAGAAGTCAGGCCGCTCCACAAAGGAATTGCTATCGTCTCCTGGCATTCTTACCGCAATTATTTGTGCCTCTGTGGCTTATGGCGTCATGAGTTTAATTATGACAGCAACGCCTGTCAGTATGAGTGAGATATTGAATTTTCCTTTAGAAGAGACTAAAACAGTTATACAAAGCCATATTATGGCCATGTTTTTACCCTCACTCATTACGCCTTTATTATTTAGATTTCTATCTGTTGCCGGTGTTCTACTTTTGGGAATCATCGCGATGACAGTGGCTATTTCCATAGCAATACTTGATCAAGGTTATTGGGGATACTGGTTTGCATTAGTATTTCTTGGCTTGGGTTGGAATTTTTTGTTTATTGGCGGTACTACCTTGCTTGCTCAAAACTACAGTTCCCAGGAAAGTTTTAGTGTTCAGGCAATTAACGAAGTGATTGTATTTTCGACACAAGCTTTCATGTCTTTGGTAGCCGGTTGGCTGGTATTTAACTATGGTTGGAATGTAACGAATTTATTGGCCATACCACTACTGATCTTGGCTCTTATGATATTAGCAAGGTGGGTGATTATAAAGCCGGCTAGGTAATGCGTTAAAAGGGCACGTTGCCCTTTTTAATTGAATGAATTACGACGTCCTAATTAATCTTTAGGATGCCTCTAATAAACTATCCATTCCTGATTCTATTCCTTTTAGTTGTTCTAAATCTTCTAAGGCTTTTTCCGTTTTCATTTCAATGCTTACAGCTACTTCAATGGGAAAATTTTGTAAAATTTCCTTGTCTGACATTTTATTTTTTTGACTGTTGTTAATATAAACAGCCAAATTCACAAGACCGGCCAGAGTGTTTCCGTCAGAAGACTCTAGTGGGTTAGCATGTTGACGAATCCCCTCAACAATTTCTTTAGGAAATTTCCAGCGTTGCGCTAATTCAGCACCAACATCTGCATAGTTATACCCAAGCATGGCAAGTTGTACTTCAGCAGGTTTTCCTCCAGCATCTACTGCAGCTTGAATTTTTTTGGTTTCAGCAGGCAGGAGTAAGCGAATCAATAGCTCACCAATACTGTGCAGCATACCGCATGTAAAGGCGGTCTCTCCATTGAATTTACAGTAGCTTGCCATCCATTTTGCAATGGCAGCAATAGCAAAATTATCTCGCCAAAACTCTTCACGATTAAAGCCTTCAGGGGCTTGCATTGCACCGGTAATTCCTGAGGCTAATACTAGAGTTCGAAGTGTTGAGAAACCCAGTAATACAGATGCATCTGCTGTGCTGGCCACCGAGCGCGAGACGCCATAATGGGCACTGTTAGCTAAGCGCAGTACTTTCGCAGTTAGGACTGGGTCTAGACTAATTTTATTGGCAATTTCGTCCATATCAAAATCTTCTTGATTAAAGGTCTCAATGAGCTCTTGCACAATTTTAGGAATATTTGGAAGGTTTTGAGTTTGCTCAAACAAGGCTGATAAATTCATGCACATAGTCCTTTATATTCTTGTTTTTTAGCTTAGGACAGACTGGCATTATTGGCGAACTTTCTTTGATTAAAATTGAGGTAGGCGGCTGCAATTAAATAGGTGAAAATGGGTAATTAAAAAAGGTGGCAACATATGACTAGAGTTGGGTTTATTGGAATTGGGCTCATGGGCTTACCCATGTGTAAGCAACTGTTAAAAGCAAACTTTGATTTAACAGTATGGAATCGAAATCAGGATAAGTGTGTGCCATTAAAGGACTTGGGAGCGAAGCAGGCTGGTTCTTTGGAAGGTCTGGTTTCCCAAGTAGACGTGATCATGATGTGTGTTTCCAACACTCAGAGTGTTGAGCAAATTATCGAACTTATTATGCCCTTTTTAAAATCAGGGCAGTGTATTGTGGATTTTAGTTCAATAAGCCCAGATGCGACAATCACCCTTGCCAAGCAGGTGGAGGCTGAAGGCGTACATTGGATTGATAGCCCTGTCTCTGGTGGCGTAGCTGGCGCTGAAGCGGGTTCTCTTGCCATTATGGCTGGAGGCAATGAACCTGTGTTGAATCGTATTCGACCGTTGCTTGAACCCTTGTCACAAGCGGTCACTCATATGGGACCGACTGGCACTGGGCAAACTACAAAAATATGCAATCAAATGTTGGTGAGTTGCAATGTGCTGGTGATGGCAGAGGTTATGGCCATGGCCAAGCGTGCGGGCGTTGATGCAACTAGGATTCCTAGTGCTTTAAAAGGTGGGTTTGCCGATAGTATTCCTTTGCAAATTACTGGCTCGCGTATGGCCTCACAAGATTTTGATGAGATTAAATGGTATGTGAAAACCCTGCTAAAAGATTTGGATATGGCTAAAGCGTTATCCAAAGAAGTTGGCAGCGCAATTCCTATGGCGGCTCTAGGGGCTGAATTAATGCGCCAACACAGTAGTCGTGGCTATAATGATAAAGACCCTGCAACATTGATAACCCTTTATGAGTCAGAAAAGTCAAACGAGGAATCCTAATGAGATTGGCGGCTAACTTATCGTTAATGTTCACAGAAGTCCCCTTACTTGAGCGCTTTCAGGCGGCGGCAACGGCCGGATTTAAAACGGTAGAAATACAGTTTCCATATCATGAAAAAATTGAAGATTTAGTCGCTGCTAAAAAAGCGGCCAATGTAGAAGTGTGTTTGATTAATGTGCCAGCCGGCGATTTAATGGTCGGTGGTGAAGGGTTGGCATGTGTACCAGGTGAAGAAGAAGAGTTTGGTAAGGCTTTAAAGCTTTGTTACAAATACGCCAAAGCACTGGATGTAAAACTGGTGAATGTTTTACCCGGACGTT
Source organism: Bermanella sp. (assembly GCA_036960565.1). Taxonomy (GTDB): domain Bacteria; phylum Pseudomonadota; class Gammaproteobacteria; order Pseudomonadales; family Oceanobacteraceae; genus Bermanella. The sequence goes on along the minus strand of JBALXQ010000011.1, from coordinate 17,349 downwards.
GTATGGATTCGAATAAAGAAGAAACCTATTACAGCGTGCTTGTTCACAATCTTCACAAAGCAGCAGCCGCCTTTGGTAAGCATAATATTTTGGTGACATTTGAAGCCATTAATACCAAGGATATGCCGCACTTCTTAATTCACAGTACTGCGCAAATGCTCGATGTTATTACTCAGGTTGATCACGATAATTTAAAAATGCAGTTTGATATTTATCATATGCAGTTAATGGATGGGCATGTGGATGAAGCAATTCAACACTATGGCCACTTAATTGGACATATTCAGTTTGCGGATGTTCCTGGTAGAGGCGAGCCTGGTAGTGGGAATTTAAATTTCAAAACTATTTTTGATGATATTAAATACAGTCATTATCATGGGTATGTGACGGCCGAATATAAGCCCACTGTAAAAACAGAAGAGACTCTACAGTGGATGCAGACCATGGATTTTAAATGGCTGGAAGAAAAGGCAGTACTTAAGTGATAATTAAAGAATGATAAATTATATTGTGATACAAGATAAAAAAATGGCTAAAGTTTAGAAAAAACTCGCCGTTAAACTAATTAAGCAAAGGGATAAAAAGCAAATTCCTGAAGCCAGGAAGCTTGGGGATTTACCAGGGAAGAGTGTTGCAGTTTTTGCAAAAAGGAAGTTTCTATCATGGATGAATTTGGGGGCAGTTAACCCAAAATGAGAGGGGGAGCTCAGGGATGCGGTGTAGCTTCTGAGATATGGACAAAGCCTCACGGACGAGGCTGAATTTAACATGAAAAAATAAACACTTTTATAACCGTTTAAAAATCAATAAATGATTGTTAGCCGGCATGGTTTCATTTTTATCTAACCGTAAATTATGGCGTTCTGCCATGATCTTTATCTCTTCTAATTCTCTAATACCAGCAGTGGGATTAATATCTGACTTAAGCCAGGCATCAAGATTCTTATTACCCTCACTGGTAAACCCGTGAATATTAAATGGTCCATAAATGGCAGCTACCCCACCTTGTTCGAGGTGATGACTAATACCGGCAAAAATGCTTTCTACACTGTGTGCGCTAACAAAGTGAATGAGGTTTGCACAATAAATATAATTATATTCTCCAGCTGGCCAATGCTCCTTTGTCGCGTCCAGCTCTAATGCTGGCTTCAAATTGCTTAGGGCTGCCTCGCTAATCCACATTTTACTGCTCTTAATGGCTTCTGCAATATCGCTGGGTTGCCAATATAGGTGAGGCAGGCGCTGAGAAAAGTAGACTGCATGCTGAGCAGTACCGCAGGCTAACTCAAGAACCAATCCAGGGTTCTTAAAATGCAGTTTTAGTTTTTGATAAATAGGGTTCTGATTACGCAGGCAGGGCTGACTAATGGGCTTTAGCATAATTCTCTTTATAAACAGGACAATTACTTCGATAATGTCACTAATATTTATGTTCTGCGAATAATAAAGAGGAAATTATGAGTAAAGTAGCCTTGATCACGGGTGCCAATAGAGGCATTGGTTTAGAGTTATGCCGTTTATACGTCGATTTGGGGTATGAAGTAGTAGCGGTTTGCCGTGAAAGTAGCGAAGAAGTAGAAGACGTAGCCGACCAGGTGATTAGTGGTGTTGACCTTACCCATGACGATGCTATTGACAATGTCGTACAGGTTTTAAATATGACTCTGGGAGAAGATGCTCAGATAGATGTGTTAATTAACAACGCAGGGGTATTCCATAATGAGACTCTTGACGATATGAACTTCGACACTATTCGTGCTCAGTTTGAAGTGAATGCCATTGCTCCTCTTAAGGTGAGTCATGCCATGATACCGTTTCTAAAAGAGGGCAGTAAGATCGCAAATATTACCAGCCGCATGGGCAGTGTTGAGGATAATAGTTCAGGTGCATATTACGGTTATCGAGCCAGCAAGGCTGCGCTAAATGCCATGGGGAAATCTTTAGCCATTGATTTAAAGGGTAAAGGTGTTGCTGTTGCTATGATACACCCAGGTTTTGTGCAAACACGAATGGTGGCCTTTAACGGCGATATCACTGCCCAGCAGGCAGCTTCAGGCATTGCCAAGCGTATTGAGGAGCTTACTCTGGATACCACAGGTGGCTTTTGGCACAGTAATGGTGAATCTTTGCCTTGGTAAATCGATAATTCATCTGCTTTCAAAGTGGTATAATAGTTAAATCTATCGACACTAGTCGTAAATGCATATAGAGGTCAGCATGCAAATTCAAAAAGATAGCGTAGTGTATTTTCATTACACACTAAACGACCAAGACGGAAAGGTATTTGAGTCCAGCAAGGATTCACACCCTATGACCTACCTGCATGGTCACGGTAATATTTTACCTGCGTTAGAAGCAGAATTTACCGATAAAAAAGAAGGGGATCAGTTTCAGGTAACCTTGTCTCCAGAGAAAGCTTATGGTGAGCGTAATGAAGAGTCTAAGCAGCGTATACCCATAAAACATTTGGCCGATAAAAAGAATTTACGTGTGGGCATGGCAGCTAAGGTTAATACTGAAAAGGGCATGCGAGACGTGACCATTGTAAAAGTAGGTAAATTCAATGTGGATGTTGATACCAATCACCCATTGGCAGGCCACACATTAACTTTTGATGTCAGCATTGAAACAGTACGGGAAGCCACAGCCGAAGAATTGACTCATGGTCATGTTCATGGCGTTGGCGGTCACCAACACTAAATTAAGCTAATACCTGCGTAATAGCATGATTAATTGAAATTATTCTTCATGCTATTTACAGTCTTGGTTATCTTGATTAAATTGGCATTAAAATAATAACGAAATAAATGCCTTGAAATGAATAACTCTCTTGAAAGTCATGTGCAATCCCTCAAGCAACAATTAAAAAAACAAAGACCCTCTCTTAACGATACCCATGCAACCCGATTACATCGTTCCATAAGTTGGCTGGCCTGCGCTTGCGAGCAGGAAAGTAATATTGACCTTCAACTCATCAGTTTGTGGATAAGTTTTAATGCCTGCTTTGCAGTGGATGAAGGTGGTAGTGAAAGTCTTGCAGAGCGAGAGGCATTTCAGTGCTTTATAAGAAAATTAGTGACTCATGATGTAAAACAAGAAATTTATGCCAGTTTGTGGCAAACCTACTCAGGACCGGTAAAGGCCTTAATAAAAAATCCGTATGTATTTCATAGCTTCTGGGCTGCTAAGCGATTAAATAAACTGGATGAATCATGGAGGGGGTTATTTGATCAATCTAGTGTGGCAGCGTTAAACAGCTTGAGCCGTAAGCAGGTGCCTGAATTGTTAAGCATAGTTCTAGATCGATTGTTTGTATTACGTAATCAGCTGTTGCACGGTGGGGCGACTTATCAGAGTCAGGTTAACCGTGCTCAGGTTGAGGATGGCGCGCAATTGTTAGGGGCTTTGTTACCCGTGTTTATTCAAATAATGCTGCAAACCCCAGAGGAGAACTGGGGTGAAATATACTATCCCGTATTATGAGCCTTAATGATGGCTAATTAGATCAGCGGCTCGGTTTTACTCATCATCTTGAATTTCATGAAAGCTGGCCAAAACTTGATGCAGTAATTCAATTTTTCTTAATAAATCAGTGAGCAAAGTTTCGAATGCCGTGTCCTGAGGTTGCGGTAGCTTTTCTAAATCGGCGTTTACTTCTTCGAGATACGGTAGAAAAAGTGTTGCCTGAACGTTGAAAAGGCTGTGCTTGGGAAAAATGGCACTGAAGCGGCCTTTGTTTTCCTCTTTTAGGGACAGTAATATTTCGTCGGCTTTTTGAGCAAAAGGAAGTATTTCTTTAAGATTGTCTTCGATACGTTTGTGTATGAGATGGCTCATGGATACTAGTTCGTGGTCAATAGAGCAAACAGGATAAAGTATCTCACCTTTTATGGCTAGGGACGGCCTGTATCTTGAGAATGCTGGAGCAATTCTCAATGGTATGACAGGGATAGCCAGTATCTTGAGAATGCAGGAGCAATTCTCAATGGTATGGCTAGGGATGGCCTGTATCCTAGAATTGCAGGAGCAATATTTTAGGGTATGACAGGGATGGTCGGTATCTTGAGAATGCTGGAGCAATTCTCAATGGTATGGTGGATTATAGCCTGACCTCGGAAAAGCTAAGCGCTTCTCCAAGGAAGTTTCTTTTCTATTAGTCTACTCGCTATCCAGTACCTCAAAGCTTAAGCCGCTATGTTCAATCAGCTTGTGTATAAGGGGTTCCCCATAGATACTTGCGGGTGTCCAAAATCCCCCTGTTTTATCTGACTTGGTAACTTGAGATAAGCGCACGGCTGCTTGAGCTAACATTTTGGCGGTGGACCCGTAACCAGGATCCCTATCTCCGGTAACCTGTGTTTTGATTTTATTACCATTATCGGTAATGCCAATAAACTGCATTTTGAAGTAACCCTTAAGTTGTTCTTCTTCAGTAGGTCCCTGACCCGGTTTAAGTAAAATAAAGCGTTCTAAAAGCCAACGGCTAGGTTTGATGGCTGCCAGTAGCATGAAAATGTTAAGTCCCCATGCCATGTTTCTAGCTCGACTTTTACCTTTTGGGCCTTTGCCCATCATCATGGCTTCGTCATAAGCAAAGTTTGAATGGTAGCCATTATTTAGTAGTGCATTGGTTCGGTGTACCACACGCGTATTTACTATCCCCATTACAAAAGGGCCGACCCAGCAATCAAACTCTTCATCAAATTCCGCTGTGCTTATATTGTCTTGCCGAGATATAAATCCATGATTGTCGGGGCATATGCTGTATGGGTTTTTTAGCTCTTTTCTTAGATTGGAGTCCTTGGCAGCTTCTTTAGCAATGTTCACCATGCTGGCAATCGTGCCGCCACTGGCACCGCCTTTAAGATTGGCCACGCGCATTTTTACCTTCTGGCAGGTCTCACCAAAAATTTCCTGGGCTTTATTTTGTAAAAAGAGCACTCCTAAATCGGAGGGAATTGAATCGAAGCCACTACAGTGGACAATTCGAGCCCCTGTTTTTTGTGCTGTTTTTTCATAGCGATCTACCATGCGCTTATACCACTGGATTTCACCGGTTAAATCGCAATAGTCAGTTCCCGTTTCAACACATACTTTAACCAGGGGCTCACCATACAATGCATATGGACCAACTGTGGAAACGATAACTCTCGTTTGATTTACCATATCGGTAAGCTCAGCTTCGTTGGAAGCATCAGCCAAAATTTGGTCTATTTCTTGGGCATTATACTTAACTTTAACGTCGCTTAATTTTTCGTGACTGCGGCCTGCGATAGCCCATTTAAGTTCGGAATTTGCTCCATATTCTTGCATCATATATCCCACTAAAATTTGGCCTACAAAGCTAGTTGCTCCAAAAATGATAATGTCGTATTTAGCGGTAGTCATCATATTTTCTCATTATTATTGTTGTTTTTGTAAACACTATAATATGGCTTAAGTTAGTTACAAGATAGGTAAATAATAAGCAGAATTAGGCGCCATTCATCTACATGTTTAAATTATCTTAAGTTTATACCGATAGTAATAATCTCTTATTATTTTTAATAAACCTAAGTTTAATAAACCTTATTCTTATTTTTTATCCATTATTAGAAATATGTTGGATTTAAGTTTTTTTCCACTGTAGGTTGCGGGCCATTAAAATTACCCTGCCTAATGGTGAAATTATGAGTGTATTAGAAAATAAAGTATTTGATGAAATACAGATAGCGGACAAGTGCCACTATAAAAAATCTATGACTGAAAAAGAGCTTATACTCTTTTCTGCAGCATCAGGTGATGTGAATCCTGTGCATCTAGATAAGGAATTTGCCGCCAATAGTATTTTTAAAGAGCGTATTGCTCATGGTATGTGGTCGGCTTCCTTGGTATCGGCAACACTTGCAACGGTGATGCCAGGGCCTGGCACAATTTATCTTAGCCAATCCATAGAGTTTCATCGTCCGGTAAAGCTAGGTGATACTTTAGAAGTTATATTGATTGTAAAGGACAAAAATGACAAAAAGAAAACTGTAACTTTTTTGTGTGAGGTTAAAAATCAGAATGATAAAGTAGTTGCCTCAGGAGAGGCTGTCGTGATTGCTCCTACTGAAAAAATTAAAGTAGAAAGGCCGTGCCTACCAGAAATTTCTATAGGATAAATATTGACTGTCTTAATAAGTTTTAACAAGTTTTAACAAATTTTAACAAGTCTTAACAGAAATACACCTATCTAAGTCACTTCAATTTTCTCCCTACTTAAATTTTCTTAAATAGTCTAGGTGATATAACCTAGGCTATTAATATTCATTATTGTGATGGGCCATCGTTCCTCACCTATTTAGACTGATAAATTCACTGAACGCTAAAGGACTAATAATAAATCATGAAAATTAATGTTGAATTTGACATGACCCCGGAAGAGTTTCGCAAGGTAATGGGATTACCTGATGTTCAGGTTTTTCAAAAAGAAATGATGGAAACCATTATTGAGAAAATGCAAACAGGTGAAGAGGGCTATGACCCTTTTACTTTATTTCAACCTTTTATGAGTAATGGCATGAATTCAGTTGAGTCGATGAAGAAAATGTTTGTGGCTATGATGGGTGGGACGGTGAACGATAATAGTGCGTAAATATCAAAAAATTATAACAGAGCTGGTTTTATAAAGGTTACTTATAACTGATGTGACAGTGCTATTACTAATTTTCATTAGGCCTAATGCTATCTCATTATTTTGATGGTTAGCTTGGATCATAAGTGGCATGAAAATTAAAAAATGGTCTATAGTTTCGGGGCTTATACATGCCTATGGCGAATCCTGTATCACAAAAATCTCATGGAGAGATATTATGCAAGAAAATATTATGAATGCGTTTACTGAACAAGCAAAAAGTTTTTCTGCTCCTTTAGCAAAATTTAATTCGCTATTGGTAGATAACATGGAAAAAATGACTGAGTTTCAATTGAAGACAATTAAGTCTTACGCTGACCTAAGCCTTGGTCAAATGAAAAACGCCGCTGATGTTAAAGATGCCGAATCTCTACGTAGCTTTTCTTCAGCACAGGCTGAAGTGGCTGCAACTATGAATAAAAAAATCATGGAAGATGCCAAATCTATTTCTGAGATGGCTACTGATTTTAAAGGAAAAATCGAAGCAATATGGGAAGAGTCTCGTCCAACAGCTGCTAAGGCATCTGAGAAGAAAACAGGTAAAACGGCCTAATTAGTCGTATGGCCACCTTTATAGGTGGCTTTATTTTTACTCATTTAGCATTCATTACTCTATTTTTCTGTTCTTCCTCCCCCTAATTATATTGCTTTAATCGAGATTAAAATCATGACAGTGGAAAGTCTTAATATGAATGACGCCGTGCCGGATATGTACGATATGGTTGCGAAAGCCTCAGACCAGTTTTCTCAACTAATGAATCAAATATCTTCTAAAACTACATCTGAAGATGATCCATCGGCTTCGGTATTAACAGATTTTAGCGAGGCTATTCAGGAATTTTCGCAAAAACTAATAGAGAATCCTGCTTCGTTAATGCAGGCCCAGGTTGGGCTTATGAAGCAACAAGTTGATCTATGGCAGCAGACAGCCCTGAAATTTTCCGGTCAAGAGAGCAAAACTGTTATAGAACCAGATAAATCAGATCGTCGTTTTAAAGATGAAGAATGGTCTGAAAATATTGTGTTTGATTATATTAAACAGTTCTATTTACTCCAGTCTAAATCTATAAAGAGTGTTGTTGATGGGGTTGACGGTTTAAGTGATAACACCAAAAATAAGGTTGATTTTTTTGTTCGCCAATATACCAGTGCATTATCTCCAAGTAATTTCGCAGGAACCAACCCAGAAGTTATTCGAAAAACACTAGAGACTGGAGGAAGTAATTTAATAAATGGAATGGAACAATTTTCCGATGATCTAAAGGGAAGTTTTGGAGGTTTAAATATCTCTATGTCTGATTCCGCTGCCTTTAAGGTAGGGCGTAATGTGGCTACTACACCAGGGCAGGTTATATTCCAAAATGATTTAATGCAGTTAATACAATTTAATCCAACGACAGAAAAGGTTTTTAAAAGACCTATTCTAGTTATCCCCCCTTTTATCAATAAATATTACATTCTTGATCTACGTGAAGATAATTCATACCTGAAATGGATGCTAGATCAAGGGCATACTGTCTTTTGCATTTCTTGGGTTAACCCAGGGCCTAAACTAAAAGATAAAGGATTTGAAAATTACATGAAAGAAGGCCCTTTGGCGGCCCTTGATGTAATTGAAAAAGCTACGGGTGAAAAAGAAGTTAATGCAATTGGTTATTGTGTTGGTGGGACACTGTTGGCTGCGACTCTGTCTTATATGAAGAAAAAACAAGATAACCGAATTAAATCAGCGACCTACCTTGCTACTTTAATCGATTTTAAAGATCCAGGTGAAATTGGGATTTTCATTAATGAAACAGCTATCTCTGGTCTTGAAAAACAAATGAATACGCTAGGTTATTATGATGGCAGAATGATGGCTTTTAGTTTTAATTTGTTACGTGAAAATGATTTGTTCTGGTCATTCGTAGTTAATAATTATCTGAAAGGGGAGCGCCCGGCTGCCTTTGATTTATTATACTGGAATACTGATGGCACAAACTTACCAGCTAAAATGCATAGTTTTTATTTAAGAAACATGTATTTAAATAATTTATTAAAAGAGAAAAACGGAATTGAACTTGATGGTATTAAAATAGATTTAACTGAGGTAGATACACCATCTTACTTTTTATCTACTGCGCAAGATCATATTGCTAAATGGACCAGTACATATTTAGGGGCCAAGCTATTTAAGGGTGATGTGAAATATGTACTGGGAGGATCAGGCCATATTGCAGGTGTAGTGAATCCACCAAGTGCGAATAAATATGGGTATTGGACAAACAGTGAGTTACCCGAGAAATCAGACGATTGGTTTAAAGGAGCAGAAAAGCAGGATGGTTCATGGTGGCTTGATTGGAAGAGCTGGGTGAATAAAAGTGCAGGGGTAAAAGTCGCTAAAAGAATCCCTGGTAGCGGTAAAGTAAAAGCTATTGAAGCAGCACCAGGATCGTATGTGAGTAAAAGTATTCCTGATGTTGTGAAATTATAACCGCATATTAGTTATTGAAAATAAAAAAGCCCTATTGTTGATATAACAATAGGGCTTTTTTTATAGCCGATTATAAATGTAAAAATTCATATTAATTGGGTAATCTCTAATGGTTGGCCATTGTTTAACAAAACAGTTTCACCCACAGTTAATCCAATGAGAGACTGCCCTAATGGGGTTTGTGCTGTAATAACCTGATAATTAACCTTGTTTAATTCAATATTGACACCACCTCCACTGGGGGCAATGAATATATGCAAAAACTGTTTTGAATGAGTATTTAATAGAGTCACCAGTGCTCCAAGGTAAATTTCATCATCTTGAGTAAACGATTCAACTTTCCAGTTCTCTAAAAGACTGATGGCATGGACTAGCTCATTGATACGGCGACTCTGCCCTTGGGCTAAATACGCGTGTTCCAATCCCAGCGTGTCATATTGGGTTTCAGCCTTACTCTGTTCATGAGTTGCTCCATCATGGGCCTGTTGCGCAGCGCTGATGGCACCCTGCATCTCCTTTTGAAGGATTCTAAGGATATCTTTAATAAGCTGTTGTTTAATCATTGAGGTCTGACATTCGAAAAAGTATTCTGTGAGGCTAGCTGCAGTTGAGATATTAGCGGCTTTGACGTAATAATCTATCTATTAAGCTTAATTCAGAAGTATATAATGAATGATGTAGGATTAGGGCAATTAGTGACAAATGGTGGGATTCGAGTATTTATCGCCAATCGCCCGCCCTTACCAGTATATGAATCATTAAATCAACTTGAACCCATGATAGCCGGAGACATATCGGTTATCGGGCAAGAAACCGGTAACCATTGGCGTAAAATATTTAATGTTTATGCAAAACTTTTACATGGTCTTTTAGTTTCTAGGGACGATTTACCTAGTGATATTGCTAGCTGGCAGCAGTTCCGTGATCATCATTTACTGCAAGGCAGCAGTCAAGCTGCGTTGTTATTTTCACGTCCTACATTTAATGGCGTAGATAAACCAATTCTTAAAACGAATACTAAAGCCAATATTAACATCATTATGGGTAAAAATTACTCTGCACAGCTAGGCTTTGAAAGAGTGGAAGGCTCGGAATTGATTGTATTAGATCGTGACTTTGCTATTTTCCCTCGTAGAAATCTAATTGTTTGCCCCTATTTCGATTACCGTCAACTCAGCAATATAAAAATCCTTAAGCTCATTGATTTGATCAACCAGATGTGGAGCTAGCGTGCTGATTTCAATTGTTTTATGCAGTGTTATTTTTACGTTTTTAGCCATCGTACTGGTTAGACCTTTATGGCTTATGAATTATATGGCACCGCGCAGTCATAGTAAGCGTATTGTTGATTTGCCTTACTCATGGGATGAACGGCATACACTGGATATGTACGTTCCAAATGATCTAGACGAAGACAAACCTATTTTAGTGTTTGTTCATGGTGGTTCCTGGGATACGGGGCACAAAAATGATTATCTTTTTGCGGGTTATGCTTTAAGTGAAATGGGCTATATCACTGCTATTCCAAACTATCGCCTTTACCCTCAAGTTCAGTTTCCCCACTTTATTGATGATGTAGCGGCAGCCATTGCGAGTTTGCCTATGCAATTAAGCCAACTAGGTATCCAGATTAATGGTTCGCTGCCAATTGTATTAATTGGACACAGTGCTGGAGCTCACACCGCTGCTATGTTAACCAGTAGTCCTGAATACTTGCAAAATGCTCATGCAGATATTGAACTAAAAGCCTTGGTGGGTCTTGCAGGCCCGTACGATCTTCCGCTAGATGATGAACTGGTGATGGGTAAATTTGATGGTGTTAATCTGGAAGATGTTAGCGAGCAACAAATAGATCTAGGGCATACGCACAATGGTCACGATGCCAATCCCATTAATCTTGCTCACAAAAATATGCCGCCAACATTGCTTATTCATGGAGAAAAAGATGTCACTGTGGGGCATTATCATAGTGAACGTTTTAATAAGCGCTTAACGCACTTAAAGGTGGTAAGTCGCTACATTCCTTATAAAGCGACCAATCATAGGCATCTAGTGGGAGCGCTATCCATATTTGGTCGTTTTTTAAACCCAGTGTATAAGGATATCCAAGCTTTTTTAAAATCATTGTGATTATTAAAACAAGGTTTCATCACTAATTCAGGCCTATATTGGCCTGTTCTTTCTTTCTGCTTCAATCAACATTATTATCACCGCAATATTAACTCGTTAAGGATAAACAATATGCTGGGAATGCTGGCCAATCTCTTTAAGGTACTCAATAGTGATGCATCTCCAGGGCAGGTGGCTTTGGGTTTTGCATTTGCACTTTTTATTGGTTTAACACCGTTTTTAAGCCTGCATAATTTTATTGTATTATTTTTAGTTTTTATCATACGCGTTAATTTAAGTGCTTTCTTTTTAGGTTGTGCATTATTCAGTTTGGTTGCATTCGGTATAGACCCCTTATCTATTAGCCTTGGTCAAACGTTGTTAAATCTGCCAGAGCTTCAAGACTTCTGGGTAGGTCTATATCAAAGTGACTTTTGGCGAGCTACTAAATTCAATCACACTCTTTTGCTGGGAAGTTTAACCATTTCGAGTATTTTATTTATACCGCTATTTTTAATATTAACTCTGCTTATTAATGTTTATCGTGATCGTTTCATGAAATGGTTTGAAACATTAAAAATTAGCAAACTCATTAAAGCCAGTAAGTTTTATAAACTGTATGAAAAATTAGGAGCTTAATATGACTAAATGGATTCGTTGGTCTGGCCTAATAGGTTTTACAGTACTAATTGCAATACTGGCCATTTTTTGGATGTTTGCTGCGGCCCCTATCATAAAATTCAGTATTGAAAAATTTGGTAGCGATGCTGTAGGAGCCAAAATAGATGTGGCCGAGGTAAATCTTGGATTTAATCCTCTGGTTTTGTCTATAAGCGGCGTTGAGGTAGCGGATAAATCTGCACCTATGAGTAATCTTGTGAGCTTTGAGAACGCGGTAGCCGATTTATCACTATTCCCATTGCTGTTGGGAAAATCTATTATTCAGGATATGTCACTTGAGGGTGTTGAATTTGGCTCAATTAGGAAAATTTCTGGCGCATTAGAAGGTAATGATGAAGATATAAATCCAGAAGTAGTCGAGTCCTCGGCAGCCAATCAAACATCTGTATCCAACAATAAAGCTGACAGTGTTCAAGACAAGTCATCAGGTCCTTCGTCAGAGGCTATTCCCAGCGCCGATGAAATTCTTGCAAGAGAGCCACTTGTTACTATTACTCGTGGTGAAAAATTCAAACTCTCTTTAGCTGAGCATAAAAAAGAATTGAATGAATCCATTGCCTTGGTTCCAAATACTTCAGCCATGAAGGAATATCAAAACAATTTGGATCTAGTAATGGCAGGTAAGTTAAAATCGGTTGAAGATTTTAAGGCCCGAAAAAAAGCTTTAGATAAGATTAAGGTTCAATTCAAAATAGATCAAAAAGCCATTAAGCGCGCTCAAGCCGCCATTAAAAGTGCTAAGAAAGATCTTGGTTCGCAATGGCCGTTACTTAAAAAAGCGCCAGGAGAGGATTATAAAAATATAAAAGGAAAATATACACTTGATGCCAACGGCACCAGTAATTTAACGGCCCTTTTATTTGGTGATGATGCCGGTGGCTATGCGAAAACCGGGCTTAAGTATTATGAGAAGTTGTCCCCTTTATTGGCCAGTGATGAAGAGGCTGAATTAGTACAAGCGCAACAAGATAAACGTCTTACGGGAAGCTTTATTCATTTTCCAACAGATCGCCCTTTACCTGACTTCTGGCTGAAAAATTTGTCTTTTAGCGCCAAGTTACCGTTAGGTGAGGTTGCCGTAGTGGTTAAAGATATTACCCATCAGCAAGATGTTATTAATAAGGCAACCACCTTAAAAGCCGACGGGCGCAATATGCATAATCTTAAAGCTTTAACCTTAAACGGCGTTTTGGATCATAGAAATGGTCAAGGCAAAGATACGTTTGATTTAAATATCCAGCAATGGCAGCTGCAGGGGTTAAATTTAGGGCTTGCTGGCTTAGAACTGAATCAGAGTAATTTAAATGTTCAGGCCGATGTGATTTTTAAGGGTTCTGATATGAACGCTCATGGCCAGGGTCAATTTAGCAAGGCTGAATTTAGTTCTAAAGACCGAACTGTTCTTGCCAAAGAAATGGTGGCAGCGCTTACCCATATTGATACTTTTGTTGTTTCGGGTAAAGCGCAAGGGGAATTAGCTTCTCCAAACCTATCCATTCAAAGTGACCTCGATAACAAACTTAGTAGGGCATTTAACAAGCGTTTAAAACAGAAACAGAGTGAATTAGAGAAGCAACTTAAGCAGAAGCTTGCCGATAAGTTACTTTCTTATAGTGGAGACTATGAGGATCAACTAAGAGAGCTTAATGCCACTGAAGGTGGCCTTGGAGATACTTCTAAGGCAATGGGAAAAATGGCTAAAGCTGAGGTGAGTAGTTATGAAGACCAACTAAAAGCAGATGCGAAAGCCAAAGCCGATAAGAAGAAAGCAAAGCTTAAAGATAAGCTCGAAAATAAATTTAAAAAACTGTTTTAAAATATACTCTTGATATAGCTGGGCGGTCCCTAACAAGATCGTCCAAGCGTCCGATTTCCATCGTTTTACTCTCCATTTACTCTCGATTTAAAGTCCACTTCCTACGATCCTTATCCGTGGGGATATCATTGTTTACCTTTGAGCTATTCCTATTAAAGCATGCTTGGCTAGGCAGACTAAGTCGTTAAAGTAGCCTTATGGGTGATATGCCTGTTTGGATACTGGTAAGGGTTTTCGTTGTTTAGGCCATGGATTGGTTTTAGGCAACCTTTTGTCACTTTCCCCAAAATAAAAAAAATAATAGGAATAAACGTGAACTATAAAAAACTCAGCGCAGTTTTTGCTGTGAGTCTTGGGCTATTAACTGGTCCACTTAGCTCTCAGGCAGATACCTCAGGGCAAACCGAGCATCCGATTGTATTGGTGCACGGTCATTCAGGTTTTGACAGTGTGCTTGCAGATTACTTTTATGGCGTTAAAAGTGCGTTAACGGCCGTTGGGGCCACGCCTTATACGCCTCAAGTTCCTGGTTGGGAATCCAATGAAGAGCGTGGTGAAGTCTTACTGGCATATGTTGAGGATTTAATTGCCACAACGAGCGCGACTAAGGTGAACCTAGTGGGGCACTCTCAAGGTGGTACAACGTCTCGTTATGTAGCAGCTGTACGTCCTGACCTAGTGGCTTCAGTGACCTCCATTGCGACGCCTCACTTTGGTTCTCCTGTGGCTGACGTGATTAAAGACTCTCCATTGGAAGGCCCTGCTTTAGCCTTGGGCAATGCCATTGGCACCTTTATGGCGATTATCAGCGGCGATAGCAGCCAAAGTGTAGATGCCATGGGTTCTCTTGAATCTATTAATACTCAAGGTGCTGCTGACTTTAATGCTTTGTATCCACAAGCGGTTCGTGAAGGCAGCTGTCGTACTGTACCTTCTACCAATGTGGGTTCATGGTGGTGGCCTCGTTATGTAAAAGACTACTCAGTCAATGATGGTGATCACAGTGTGAACGGTGTTAGCTATTACTCATGGGGTGCAACTTACTCTGCTTTGTGGAATTCAAATGTATTAGATCCGGCAGATGCTTTCATGGCCATTACTTCGTTAATGCATTCCGAAGAAAACGATGGCCTAGTGGCTCGCTGTTCTACTCATATGGGTAAGGTTATTCGTGATGATTACACTCAAAACCATGCAGATGAAATTAACGGTATGTTTGGATTGTTAGGGTTATGGACCACCAGTCCGGTACCTTTATATGTTGAGCATGCACGACGCCTAAAAAATGCAGGGCTATAATCTAGCGAAAATTTAGTATTAAAAGGGCCAGCCGCTATGGTTGTTG
Organism: Bermanella sp.; assembly: GCA_036960565.1. Taxonomy (GTDB): domain Bacteria; phylum Pseudomonadota; class Gammaproteobacteria; order Pseudomonadales; family Oceanobacteraceae; genus Bermanella. Next base: position 2,270 of record JBALXQ010000011.1, on the reverse strand, counting down.
GTCCTTTTCTATTGTGAGAGTTTCATGATTAAAATAGGTGCTTGTTTTATTAGTTTTATCGCAATTTTATTTTGTGCGAACGCCTGGTTATCAAGTGAAGAGGTCATTGAAAATAATCAATTGGTTGTTGGCGAAAAATTAAATGATGATGCGGCTAATAAAGAAAAAACAATTTCAAAAAGTGTCATTAATAAGTGGGTCCATTCAAAAGAGCCAAAAACCCAAGAAGAAAAATTATTTTTAGCCTCTTTACCTGCTTCCTTAAAAGATAGCCCGCCTCCTTCCAGTTTAGATGTGGATAAAAATGGTGATCTGATTGTTAACATGAAGGTGAGAAATCTTTTTGAATTTTATTTGTCGGCCATGGGTGAAGATACACTTGAAGATTGTATCGCTCGTATTCGCCATAACTTGCAAGGTCAGCTTAACTTTTCTGCGCTAAACCAAGCCACTGAAATACTGGAAGGTTATATTCAGTATAGAAATTATATTGGTGAAATAAAAAATGACTTTATGGCACGTTACCCACAAGGGAGTTACCAAATAGCCACAGTAAAGGAAATGAAGAGTGTCGCTCGAGAATCCCGTGGCCTATTTTTATCTGACGTGGCCATTAATGCCTTTTATAAAAAAGAAGATGAATATGATGAGGTGATGTTGGAACGTGTGGCGATTAAATCGAATAACTCATTAAGTAAAGAAGAAAAACTATCGCTATTAAATAGCCTTGAAGATAACTCTCCACAATGGATGTTAGCGCAAGAAAAACAAGCCACATTAATTTCTACGGTTCAAAAACAAGAAGCTAGTATACGAGAAAATGGTGGCACTATAGAGGATGTTCAGGCATTGCGAATTGAAAGTTATGGAGAGGAAGGCGCTGCTAATTTACATGAGTTGGATTTAGCCAGAGCTAAATGGAATGAGCGTGTTGAGGCGTACCGGAATGAAGCTGCCCCTGCGTTAAACTCTAATAGTTACTCAAAACAAGAGCAGCAACAAATTCTTAACGATTTACGTCAGCAGTATTTTTCAGGTTCAGAATTGATCCGAATTCAATCTCTAGATAAAACTTATGCTCGTAATTACGCCTTAAAGGGCTAGCGGCAGCTTTATAACTTGTTCAAGCTGGCTTTATATTGGGAAGGGGACATGTTCATCCAGCGTCTAAAGGCACGATTAAAGGTGCTGGCGCTGGAAAACCCTAGCTGGTGATATATGGCTTTTAATTTAAGTTCTCGTTGGCCTATCAAATTAATAGTGATCTTTTTACGTACCTCATCACAAATGAGCGTGTAATTGGTATTGTCTTGTTTTAAATGCTTTTTAAGAGTGCTTAAGCTCATATTGAAATGGCGGGCGGTATCTTCAGCGTTGGGCATAACGGCAATGGTGGAGTTCATCATGACTGCAAATACATGATTAAAAATTCTCACGTGTAAAGGCGAGTGAGAAGGCATATTAGCACTAAGCTCTTCCATTCTGCGCATCACCATATTGTATAAACTAGGATCTGGTGAATACACTGACGTATTTAATACCTGGGTATCAACAATAATTTCATTCTTATCCTGATTAAATTTCACAGGGCATTTAAATAGTTTCAAATACTTTTTTTCATGGGTTTGTGGTGCGTGGGCAAAACGTATTTCTTTTGCCATAACTTTATGACAATTAATGGGGCCACTTACAATTTTTCCTAAGCGTAGAGCGGATGCAAATTCCAACTCAACTAACGGGATTAATTTTTGATGATTAAAGTGAGTGTTTAGTTGAATGATGCTATTTTCCTCTTCGGCTAACATCACCGGTTGAAAACTTTCGTTTAAAAGGTGTTTGTATTTACACATTAATTCAACGCCCTCTTTTAAACTGGCCGCGCTCATAGCCGCATGACCCATGATACCGTAATCAGATAAATGAACTCGGCATCCAATGTCTAGCCCTATGGCTTTATTACCGGTTTTATCAATTATATGCTCAATGAAATTAAGTAAGGTTTGCAGAGGTAGGCGTGTGGATACACAGGCCGATTCATTAAGAGTGATATCAGGAAAAGAAATATCCAATTGTTGGCTGTGAAGGTAACCGGCCACCATGTTTAGGTACAGATTTGATACCGTTAAATTATCACTAGGCATACAGCAGGCTCTGAATTTTACGGAGAGTATGTATTGTTATTTTTATAGTTTGTCATATTTTAATGCGACGAATTATAAGGGCAATGGCCAGTTGGAACATTGAATGTATCTTATTGAGACTTGCTGGCC